>JAVZOF010000018.1:0-6158 GCA_038882475.1 Bathyarchaeia archaeon | reverse complement strand
CAAAGAGTGTTAAGAAAAGCAAAACAGCCTTTCTAACTTCAACAATCATGGATTAATCCAAAAACACTATTAGACGCCAAAATTATTTAACACTTTAAATGATTAAAAACTTGCTTCATAACTGCACGCAAAGAGGCTAAAAGTTTTGAAAATTCTAGAGGTGAACCTCAAAAAGGGCTTTGTGAAGGTTATTCCAGAAACTCTCGATGATTTTTGGCACTTGTACAACATAATTTACAAGGGCGATGAGGTTTACGCTTACACGTCTAGAGAGATAAAACCCGAAGAAAAGTATGCAAGACCAAAACGTGGAGAACGCGTCTCGGTTTTCCTAGGAGTAAAAGTTGAAGATGTCTCTTGGGACAAGCTTTTGGGAAGACTGCGCGTTCACGGAACAATATGCGAAGCACCGGAAATCGTGCCAACTGGTGCACACCACACGCTGAACGTAACCCTAAACACGCCGATAACAATAGTCAAGAGGAAGTGGGCTAAACACCAGATTGAGAGGCTTGAAAGGGCGAGTAAAACATCAGAAAGGCCAATAGTGATAATCGCCATAGACGACGAGGGCTATGCCATAGCCACAACAACCCAATACAGTATAGACATAAAAACCGAAGAAAATGTCAAGCTTCCAGGAAAACTTGAAGCCGAAAAAAGAGCTGCAGCCACACGCGAATACTTCAAAAAGGCGCTTGAAAGCTTACGACAAGTTTGGATGCCGACACGCGCGCCAATAGCGGTTATAGGCGTAGGTTTTGTGAAAAATAACTTTGCAAAATTCTTGGAAGCAGAAGATGCTGAAATAGCTAAGCACATAATAGACGTGAAAAGTGTAAACAACGGCGGTGTGGCTGGGATCTACGAGGCTTTACGCTCTGGAGTGCTACAAAAAACTGTGATGCAACAGCGAATAATTGAAGAAACAGAGATTGTTGAAGAAATTCTAAAACGGCTTGGGAAGGACGAACGAACAGTAACTTATGGAACCGCTAACGTGGAAAAGGCTGTTGTACTAGGCGCAGTTGAAAAACTTGTTTTGGCAGACACCATGCTACGAGAAGCTTCAGACGAAAAACGTTTACACGTTGAAGATTTGATGAAGAATGTTGAAAATGCTGGTGGAAGCATAATCGTCATAAGCACAGAACATGAGGCTGGAGCGAAGCTTTTGGCTCTAGGCGGAATAGCAGCGCTCCTACGCTTTCCAATGCCAAATTAGCCAAGAGCCAAGCGCCTACGAACTGCTGGATTCTGTTCAGCAAGCCTCTTCAACGCCATCTCAAACGTTTCTCCACTTAAAAGCTCCTTTTGAATGAAAACCCCAGTTCTTCCAACATCATCTCTCCTGAGAAGCGCGTGAACACGATCTAAAACAGTTTCAACGGATATTCCCAAAAGCTTTGCAACGTGATTCTCGCGTCCTATAACAGAACTTTCAACGTGCCCCTTCTCCGTCGGTTCGATAAGCATTAGCCGCTTATCAACGCCACATACGCGAAGATTCGCTCTCAAATCTTCTAGCGTAGCCTCGCCGCCGAACTTGTAAAATTCCCGCTCGACTTTGCGCATCTTCATAAGCGGGAAAGAAACCGCTGTTTTCTCGTCTATTTCGATGTATGCTTTCATGGCGTAGGCTGGTGTGGCTTGCGCAACTAAGCGTCTATTGACACTAATGCCAGCATTTTCAATTGCTGTTTCCACCATGAAAGAGGACACCTGATATGGTATGAAAACGTCTATGTCGCTTCCTTCATTCACGTCGCCCCTCGCGATGCTGCCATGCACAATGGCGTTTAAATGAAAATTTTCCAAAGCTTCCATTATCTGCATAGCCTTAACTCTAAACGCCCCAAGCAGAAGCCACCGTCGTGAATCATAGATCGCTTCGCGCTGTTCTAGGCGCCTTGAAGGTTTTTTAGCCATGTGCTTACCCGTTCAAAAACTATAGGTATGAGAGAATTATTTAGGTAATTCCAGAAAGTGGCGAGAATGGAAAAGGCGATAACATGCAGCGTATGCAAGCGCAGAGAAGCATTCTTTTCTAGGCGGTATTCTGGAGAAAAACTTTGCAGAAAATGCTTTGCAGAATCAATCGAGGAAAAGGTTAGAGCAACAATAGCAAAATACAAAATGTTTGATTTTGATGATAGGATAGCTGTGGCTGTTTCTGGTGGAAAAGACAGCGTAAGCCTACTCCACATCTTGGCAAAAATAGAGCGGGACTATCCAAAAACTTCGCTTGTCGCCATAACAGTTGACGAGGGAATAAAGGGCTATAGAGACGAAGCCCTAAAAATAGCCGCCGAAAACTGCAAGAAACTTGGCGTAGAACATTATACAGTTTCGTTCAAAGAGCTTTATGGTTACACGCTTGACGAAATTGTCGAAAAAGCGGTTAAAGGAAAGAGCGAGCTAACGCCATGCGCTTACTGTGGAGTCCTAAGGAGAAGAGCATTAAATACCGCTGCTAGAAACCTGAAAGCGGACAAAATCGCTACAGCCCACACTCTTGACGATGAAACGCAAACAATTTTGTTAAACATTTTTCACGGCGATGTGCTGCGAATAGCGCGCGAAAAGCCAGTAACAGATGAAAGGCATCCAAAACTTGTTCAGAAAGTTAAGCCGTTCTGCGAGATTCCGGAAAAGGAAACTGCGCTATATGCTTACGTCAAGAACATACGCTTCCAGAGCAACCCATGCCCATACGCCCAAGAAGCGCTACGAAACGACATACGCGTCATGCTAAACAGGATAGAAGAGAAACATGCGGGAACAAAATTCACGATATTTAAGGCAATAGAGAAAATCCGCCCGGTGCTGGAGAAAGTTTCCGAAAGAGAAGGGTTAAGGGAATGCGTTGAATGCGGAGAACCAGCAACAGAAAAGCTATGCATGACATGCCAAATGCTTAAGAAACTTGGTTAACCGCAAGCCCGAATTGAACCGATATTCTAATTAACAAGGATTGTTGAAAAAGGAAAATAATGGACCCAATAATACCAATTCTATCATCAGTAACAATTGTAAGTCTAATAGCCTTCATAGGAATAATATTCATAGGACTGAACGAGAAAGCGTTAAAACGCGTTTTAACAGCTCTCGTGGGCTTCGCTTCTGGAACATTATTAGGCGACGCCTTCCTACATTTAATACCAGAAGCCATTCCAGAATCAACGTCAAACCCCAACGAGGCGATTATGCCCTTCTACTATGTAATACTCGGCATAGTTGCATTCTTCGCCTTAGAAAAGTTCCTCTACTGGCGCCACTGCCACGAAGAGACTTGTCCCGCGCACATGTTTGTCTACCTAAACCTTCTCGGAGACGGAATCCATAATTTCATTGATGGAATGATAATCGCCGCCACATTCATGGTGAATTTTGAACTTGGATTAGCCACGGCCCTCGCGGTAGTCTTTCACGAAATTCCGCAAGAAATAGGGGACTTCGGAATACTAATCTACGGGGGACTAAGCAAAAGGAAAGCGTTAACATACAACTTTGCCTCTGCAGTGACGGCAATCATAGGCGCGTTAGTGACATACTTTCTAACGGCAATTCAAGGCTTGCAGATGCTGCTTGTTCCATTCGCGGCAGGCGGCTTCATCTACATTGCAGCAACAGACCTAATGCCAGAACTGCACAAAAAATCTCAAGCACCAGCATCTCTGATCCAGCTAATAACAATACTGTTGGGAATAGCGCTCATGGCTTACATTAGAGTCATCAGCGGCTAGCAGAATCACGCTTCAAAGAAAAGTTTTTCTTCAAATTCTGCAGCAAAACTGAAGCTTCAAAGGCCGTTTTGGCTGAAGCAACTTTCTTCGCCTTGCACAATTCCATTTTAAAGCCGCAGTAGGGACAAGTCCTCATTTTCTGTTCAGCTCTAGCCAACAAAAGCCCACCGCATTTGCCGCAAACAACAACTAGGAAAGACATGCGCTTTTTCACCAATCGAAAACCTTTTCCACAATCAGCTAAATAACGTTTAATACTCGTGACAGCAAATGGGAACAGAAGAACAAAAAGAAGCAAAACCTTCAAGCGAACTATTTAATTTGGCAGTGAAGTATTTGAAAAAGGAAGGTTACAAAATAGAACAAGAAAAAACAGTTTTAGAAGGAAGAACGGGCGTCCTAAGAAAATTCGACCTAATAGTGCAAAGGGGACGTGTCACGCAAGGTGTTTGGATAAGGGACTGGAACAGAACAATAGGAATAAACATGGTCATAAACCTTGACAAGGCGTCTGAAGACGCTGGACTTTCAAACCCAATATTGATTGGAGAAAAGTTCAGCGACCACGCAAAAGCCTACGCAAACAGAAGGAAAATTACGCTCATAACGAAGAGGCAGATACTCACAAGCCTAAGGTAAAAACGCTAAATCCTCAGATACTCCTCTAATAATCCCTCGCTCTCCAACTTGCCAAGCCAGTCAACAACACCAACACGACACCTAACGCGTCCACTAACAACATCCAAAATTTCCTGAACAACATCTTCCACACTTTTCCCAGTAACATTCAACTCACAAACTTTATCCACACCATAAGCTTTTACAGCTTCAAAAAGGCAAACATCCAAAATCTCAGCCGCCAAATTCTCCCACAACTTGCGTCCAGAAAAGCCCGCCTTGTCCATAAAAGCACGCAACTCCACGGGGTCCCTCCTCAAAACAAAAACATGCGACACAAATCGTTTAGGAACAACGTGAACAACGTAATGTCCATCAACAACAACATCTTTACCAACTCCCCTAATAATGTCAGAGATTTTTCGCTGCATACGAACTTCATCAACGATAATGGAATCCCGCTCTTTATCAATGCTAGAAACAAGATTTTCATTTAACGCCAGTTCAGTCAAATTAACGTAAAAAGCATCAATCTTCGAAGCCAGAAGACGAGCAACAGAAGTTTTACCAACACAAGGTGTCCCCGTAATAAGAACAACACGCTTACCATCCTTCAAAGGCTTAACAAACAATTCTACAACATCCTAACCTTTTAAACATTGAAAATTTTGACTTTAACCTTTATGGCGAAAACTTCAAAAAGTACGAGAACAAAAGCGAACAAAAATACAGCAAACTGCCAACTAACAGCACCTGCAATTGAACTCGCTTGAATTATCAGCCCTATAAATTGGCAAAAAGCAAGTAACGCTGGATAAAAGACATATGGCAACAGCGTAGAAAGTGAAAGCAAAAAAATTGTTACGCCAAGATAATAATTGCTCAGTTTCCGCGTAAAGAGTTTAAGATGGGAAAAAAACGTTAGATCGCCAACCCCTAGGCTATCACCATTACGGATGGCATTTAGGAAAAGTTTAGAGTTTTCATAAACGTCAAAGGCGTCATCCAAAACAATCAGATTCAACGCTGTAAGAATAATGAAAATGCTTAAAGCAAGACCTTCAGCAATCATGAAAAACAAAAATAGCGAAACAAAGAACGCCGTAAGACCCGCTATAAACGCCGAAGTAAGCAAATAGCTATGAATTATTTTCCCATGGCGCACATAAGGATTAAAAACAACAAAGGTTTTATTAAAAATTTTAGCGGACAAATTTTTCGGTAAACTATTCAACTCCTTAAACTTTAAGCGAAAAACTATTGATAGGACCAAGGCTAGACAACCCATTGCAAACAAGATTAATGAAGCAAACAAAATGGACAAATCCAATGTGCACACACCTAACATAAAATAAAAGACCAAGCAAAATAAATGCTTGACGCAAAACAAACTTTATCGCTAACTTCGCAAAATATTATCTCGGGGCTGGCGAGTTGGCGAGGTGGCTTTCGAGCCCCTACTAAAAGGGCTTGAGGAAACTCCGCCCACAAGTAGAATTGCAACTCCCGCAAGGGCGTAAGGCGAGAGCCTTGGCAACGGAGCAGAAACGAAACGCCCACCCAGCAAGTGCCAATGGGGCATGCTAAGTTGCCGAGAATGCCGGGTGGAAACGGTGAAACGGCCGCCCTGCAAGTGTAAAGGGCAAACAGCCGCTGATGAGGAATCTACCCAAAGCGCGGGTAGCCCGATTAGTCGAATGCCACCAAAACAGAAGGCGGGTTACCGCTAACACGCCAGCCCATTTTAAAGATCAAGATTTCTGCAGCGTCCAGGCAAGGAACGTTTTCAAACGA
>JAVZOF010000017.1:0-6912 GCA_038882475.1 Bathyarchaeia archaeon | reverse complement strand
GGTTTCTTTGTGGCTTGACTCGTTTACTATTGGGACGCCTTTGACTTTTCTGGATCATCATATTCGCTGTGGAGATAGCCTTATCGGGTTGTGGATGGAGAATATTGCGCCTAAGGTTTTCGATACTACTTTGGAAAAGTGGACGGGTGAGGTTTCAGCTGTTGGAGTGAGTTTGGTTGAGGCTGTGGTTATGCCTGCTGATTTGACTGTGGAGCAGGTGGCTCAAAGTCGTGAGGCTTATGAGGCTGCTAGAGCGAAAACAGAGTCTTTGCGTATTTTGTTGGACATTTTATGTGCGAGTGTTATTGATCCTGAGTTGGGGGCGAAGTTGCCTAAGAATTTGAGGCTTATTGAGGAGACTTATAGGAAGAGGGAGAAGCCTAAGTGGTGGGCTGATGTGGAGAAAGCGTTAGAGTTGGCTAAGAAGTATAGGTTTTTCCATTGGGAGTTGGAGTTTCCTGATGCTTTTTCGAAGGATAGGCGTGGGTTTGATTTGATTGTTATGAATCCGCCGTGGGATGTTGTTAAGCCTGAGGATGATGATTTCTTTTCAGTTTATTATCCAAGATTTAGGCGTATTCGGAGCAAGCCTGAGAAGAGGAAAATTATGAAGGAGCTTTTGAGAGATAAGGCTGTTTCTAAGGCTTATAATGAGTATCGGAAGAGTATTGAGGATAAGGTTCGGTTCTTTAAGGAGTCTGGCGAGTATGTGCGCCGTGGGAGTGGCGATACTAACTGTTGGAAGTTGTTTCTGGAGAGGGCTTTGAGTTTGGCTGGTGATGGTGGAAGCTTTGCCTTGGTTATTCCTTCTGGCATTGTGACGGATGAAGGTGGAAAACAGCTTAGAGAGGCGTTGTTTGAAGGTAGAATAAGGACTATATATGAATTTGAAAATCGAAAAGGGATATTTCCTGACATTGACTGTAGATACAAGTTTGTGCTTCTTGTAGCCGACAAAGCAGAACCCACAGGCAGTTTTCCAGCAGCCTTCTACCTTCACGATATTGAAGCCTTAGAAGGAAAAGTGGAACAGGAAAAGTTTGTCGAGGTTCCAACAGAACTTGTCAAAATCTCAGCACCAGAAAGTCTATCAATACCAGAAGTCAGAAACAAAAAACAGCTAGAAGTATTCTCTTGGCTATACAAAAATCATCCTCTTATGAGTGATGAGAAAAAAGGATGGAGCGTGGCTCTCATTAGCGAACTACACCGCACTAATGATAGTGATATTCTCCGAAGCGATGGTAAAGGCTGGCCCTTTATGGAAGGAAAACACTTCCATCAATTCATACCAGATTTCGAAAAGTCAATATTTACAATAATTCCTGAAGTAGGGCTGAAGCGAACATCTAAACGCAAAGAGTATCATGGAATTAATAAGGACGTTCATGAAAGTGTAAGGCTAGCATTTAGAAACGTAGCCAGCAGTACTAATGTGAGGAGTTTTGTGGCGTGCATACTCCCGCCAAAATGCTTTTGCTCAAACTCAGCCTGCATAATCTTGCCTAAGAAAAATGAAGCTATTATAACTGGCAGGGAATACTTAGGTATGCAAGCTTATCTTGCAGGCCTCGTTAACTCTATGGTTTTCGATTTTCTTATTCGAACTAGAATAACCATGAATCTCAATTTCTTCTATATTTATCAAACACCAATACCTGTGTCGTTAAATAGTGAAATAGCAAAACAGATCATTGAAACTTCAACTCGGCTAAGTTCTATAGACGATAGATTCAAGGATTTTGCCTCTTCCTTGGGTGTTAAATGTGGTCCGTTAAGTATGAAGGAGCGTGTCGAGTTAACCGCCAAGCTTAATGCTCTTGTGGCTAAGCATTATGGCTTAAGTCGGGAACAGCTTGAAGTTATTCTTCAGTCTTTTGAGGGTTTTGAGGAAGATAAGGAGTTAGTAAACATGAAAGAGGTTAAATGGGATGACACTTTAATCCGAAAGTTTAACGGTGAAGTCCGTAAACGTGTCCTCTCCTATTTCGACCAGCTAAATTCTGAACAAAGTGAAGGGAAAACCGCATGAAGAAGGAAATAGTTGACAACGAGACAGACAGCTACACCATGGCAGACTTCATAAAAGAAGCTCTGCAGCGAACCAGAAAAGTAGACATCGCCTCAGGCTTCTTCAACGTCTCAGGCTTCGCAAAAATCAAAGAAGAACTCTGGCAAACAGCAAAACAACCAAACTTCACCATGCGCCTCCTCTTCGGAAAAGAAACACCAATAACCGAAAACCCCGACCTAGCCAACTGCATCGACATAGACACCACACTAAACGAAGAACTAGCCAAACTCGCCATAACAGAAGAAACAGCCAAACTCATCGACAACCTAATCGCCTTCCTAAAACAGCCAACAGTCCAAATCCGCAAAAACCCAAGACGTTTCAACCACGCAAAATGCTACATATTCGACGAAGCCACAGCAGTAGGCTCAAGCAACTTCACAGGCGCAGGACTATCCACAAACATAGAACTAAACGCCATACTCTACCAACCATCAGCACAACAAAAAGTCCAAGAATGGTTCGAAAGAAGATGGCAAGAAGCCCAAGACGCAAAACAAGAACTCATCGACCTCCTAGAAAACAGCAAATTCGGACTACCACTCGAACCCTACAAAATGTACATGAAATTCCTCTACGAATACTACAAACCACGCCTAGAAGAACTCGAAAGAGAACGCGGCAGAGTCGTAGAACTCACAACCTTCCAAGAAGACGCCGTCAACACAGCCATGAGAATAATCAAAAAATACAACGGCGTCCTCGTAGCAGACTCCACTGGGCTTGGCAAAACACACATCGGACTAGAACTCCTAAGAGAATTCGTAGCCGTAAAACGCAAAAAAGCCCTGCTAATCGCTCCTTCACAAGTCCTCAACACAGTATGGGAACCCAAACTCCTCGACGAAAGCATCAAAACCAAAAACGTCACCCTAGAAAGCACAGGAACAGAAAACTTCCACCCAGAAGACCACCTAAACTACGATGTCGTCCTCATAGACGAAAGCCACAACTACCGAAGCCCCTCAACAAACCGCCACGCCAACCTCATGAAACTCCTCTCAGCAGGCAAGAAAAAACAACTCATACTCCTCACAGCAACACCCATACACAACACACTCATGGACCTCTACCACCAACTATCACTAATAACAGCCGGCGACGACACACACTTCGCAGACCTAGGAATCACAGACCTCAGAAGATACTTCATCGCAGCAGACAGAAAACAACTCGCAGCAGGAATAGAAGACATAATCCGCCTACTAGACGAAATAATGATACGCAGAACCAGACAATTCATAATCGAAAACTACACCGACGCCCTCCTAAACGGCGAACCCGTAAGATTTCCAAAAAGAACCCTGAGAAAAGTCGAATACAGCCTAACCCAACTCTTCGGCGGAGCCATATACAAACAAGTACTAGACACAATAGACCAACTCAATCTAGTCCCATACAGAGCCGACTCCTACCTCATAACAGTAGAAGAAAAACAAAAATTCGAAATAGAACACAGAGCCACACTACAAAAGATAGGCCTACTCAAAAGATTCGAAAGCAGTGTAGAAGCCATCCGCAAAAGCATAGAAAGACTAGAAAAATTCTACAACTACTTTGCCAAGGCCCTAGACCAAAACAAAATCCTAGACAGCAAAACCTTCCACAAAATCCTCATGGAAATACGCGAAGAAGGTGAAGAAAATGACGAAAAATTCTTCGAAGCCCTAGAAAAAGCTCCTTTAGTCCCGCTTACCGAGGAATACAAGAAACAAGAAATGAAAAAAGACATACAAGAAGACCTCAAGCTACTCGAACCCCTAAAAATCAGCCTCAACCGAATAAAACCATACGCAGACAGAAAACTAATCGCCCTAAAAGAACAACTCGTCAAAGATCAAGTATTCGAAACAGGTGGCAAAAAAGTCGTTATATTCACCCAATACGTAGACACAGCCCGCTACATATACAACGACCTCAAAGAATCCCTCAAAGACAAAAGAGTAGAATTACTAACAGGCGAAACAAAACCAGACACAAGAGAACGCCTCATCAGAGACTTCGCTCCAATAGCAAATAAAGCCCCATATGTCGAAAAAGAAATCGACGTACTCGTCAGCACAGACATCCTAAGCGAAGGACAAAACCTCCAAGACGCAAACTACGTCGTAAACTATGACCTACCATGGAACCCCATGAAAATCGTACAAAGAGCAGGCAGAGTCGACAGACTCGGCAGCAAACACGATATAGTAACATCCGCAGTCTTCATCCCAGAAAAAGAACTCGAAGACCTCTTAGGACTTCTCGAAAAACTCGAAACAAAAATCCAAAAAATAGCAGACACAATAGGCATCGAAACAACCATACTCGGCGAAAGAGAAAACCCCAAAAACTTCAACGCAGCAGCCCGCATAGCAAAAGAAGACCAAACACTAATGGATGAACTTGAAAGAAGCGCCGAACTACTACCAGTCGAAACTCCATTCCAATCCATATTAGCATATCTAAAAAAGGCAGGAAGAAAAAGCCTAGAAGCCATACCTCTAGGCAGAAGAAGCGGAAAACGCTCAGACCAGAACGGACTAGTCATATTCTACCGCGAAAGGAACAATCCAGAAAGCATGCACATCATATACTACGACTTCAAAACCCAAAAATTCGACCACTACAACGACATAACATGGCTATTCCACAAAATAGAATGCGAAGAAGACGAACCACTCGTACTCCCCATAAAAGGATACGAAAGCTTCAGACAATTCAACCTAATCGACGCAAAAGCAAGACAAGAAATCCTAACAGCAGTCAACGCCCCGCTCGACGCAAAACTTGCCCAAAAAATAAAACCCAAACACCAAAGAGAACTAACCCAAGAAATACTCACAGCCTTCAACGCAGGCAAAGTCTCAAAAGAAAAAGCCCTCCCCATCTACCGCATCCTAAACCAAGAAAACCTCGTCGCATGGGAAGACGACTTCGCCGAATACCTCGACGAATACCGCCGACACCAAAACATCGACACCCTACTCACAGCAATAGAACAACTGTTCCAAAAATACCGAATCGACCTAAGAGAAAAACGAAGACCAAAAGCACTAGAACCACAAGACCTCGAAGTAGTCGCATACATGTTCCTAAGCCGACCAGACTTCAAAGAACTAACCCTAGAAACATAAAACATTTTTAAACTCAAACAAACAAAACAAGAAAACGTGATCCGCATGGCTAAATGTCCAAACTGCAAACAGGAAAATCCAAAACCAGCCAAAACATGGAAATATGGAAGATTTACAGTCCAAGCCTACACATGCAACAACTGCAAAACCCAATACCGCGAATACCTTGACAAAGACGGAAAACACAGCTTCACATTGAAACTTCAAAAAGGAAAAGGCTACATAAAAGCATAGCCTTTCTCTTTTACATACAAATATCATTAACGTGAAAACTTTACATCTAGTGATTATATACCCCGCTTTTAGAATTGCATTCAGAGAACGTTCCGTTTAAAATCTGCAAAATCCAAACGACAAAACATTTTTAAGCAACCCGTATCCTTGCAATACCTTAAAAACAAAAATGAAAGCCTTCATCGCATCAATAGTTTCCCTTGTGATTTTGTTATTTGCAGTAATCGAAGCCGCGGACTATATCTCTCTAAACATAAAGCTGATACAAGACGTGCAACCAGCCTTTAAAGGAGACTATACGAACGCAACAGAAAATATCGCAGAAACCATAACAGACTACACAATAAGTTACACGTATTTCATGGTTATCATGGCAATACTTGGGCCATTTATTGGAATAATCCTAGGCTTACTTGGACTTTAAAAGCGGTGACCAAAACGACAAAAGCTAAAGCAACAAGTTTCTAATTATCTACAGAAGGTGAACATTAACGAGTTCAATCTATGACGATATGACAGACGCTGAGATGCAAGTTGCAAGTTTTCTGAAAGAATTGGCCCTTAGATGGGTCTACGAGTTCCCCGTATTTGTGTATGATGAAAAGGAAAGACCCAGAGTTTGGACGCCCGATTTCTATATCCCAAAGCTAGGCGTATATATAGAGGTATGTGGCTCAGAGGATTTCGACTACGAATACCGCGCAGAAATCTACCAGAAAAATAGCTATTACGTGGTTTTTCTACATATTTATAAACATCCCAGAAAATGGAAGAGTTTTCTAATAGCAAGAATTAAGGAAATTGAAGAATTACATCATAATGAAGTAATGAAGGTTTTAGGCTCTCTTTCACAACGAAACCTTTCTTGATTAAACTAGAACGGTGGTAAGTTGTGAAAAGTGATTCGCATAGATTGCGCAAATTTTTGGCATTCCTGAGTAGCATAAAATATACATCTGGCAAGTCTGATTTGAGATTTAACGTGCCTTATGTAGGGGTTTACTGGATTGCCGACCAGTTTTTCTGCGAAAAGCAAGTTGAGCTTTACATGAGAGGCGAGGAGGTCAAGATTGAACGGACAAAATTTGGAAAAGATTTTCATGAGGGTATATCTGCTGGAATGGAAAAGGCAGACTTGGAGAAAATTTGGGACGATATTCTTTCAGGCCGTAGTGTTTATGTTTCAAATATGCCTCTGGCAGCTAAATGGAAAGAAGTTCCTATTATCGGTAGAGCAGATCTTCTATTTTTCAGCAACGGTATGCCCTTATGGCTTTTTGAATTTAAATTTACCAACATGCGGATTCCACCCGACTCGAGCCACGTTCAAGCTAGAATCTACAGTCTCCTTCTTAAACTAATGGGCTTCGACGTTTCTATGTTGACATATGCCATTGTGCTAGCAAAGAATAAACCTGAAAACTTTGAGACTTGGAGACGTTTAGTGCTTAACAAAGTGCAAAAACACACTTCACTCAAAGAAAA
>JAVZOF010000016.1:0-9463 GCA_038882475.1 Bathyarchaeia archaeon | reverse complement strand
AAAAGAACATACAGAATGGCATCTTAAGGGTTTTCCAGAGTTTTGTTTAGTTGCTGAAGAGAAAAACATGATTGTAGGCTTCATAATTTCGCATCATCATGAAAATGCTCTTGAAATAGAGGAGCTTTATGCAGTGAAAGGATACGAGAACGTTTTCGGGTCTCTCATAAATGAAGTTTTGCGTAGGGTTCCAAAAGTGGACAACGTGACAATGGAGATTGACGTATTTCAAGCACTTATTAGGCAACTGAAATAATCTATTCCACTACGTATCTGTAGGCTATGTGTTCTCCTGCTGTCGGGCTTTTTCTTATTATGCGCAATATGTCGCCTGGTTTGGCGCCTATGGCTTTTACGGCTGGGTCTGAAGCCTTTATTTGTGGAAGTTGGTAAGGCTTAACCTTGTACTGCGCAAGAAGCTGTTCCCTTTCCTCTTCTGTTAGGATTTCGTGTTTTGGAACAAGTTTGTGCTCGAAAATGTCGAATGCTGGGAAAGTTTTTGGCAAGAGTTCAATTTTCTTCTTTTTTGCGCCTTGTTTGACGGCATGCGTGTACCTTCCGCCAGTGATTACTATTCCTTTTTCAATGCCTTCTTCCTTCATCACTTTCTGCATGCGGTTTATTGATGTTATTCCAACAGCGCTGTCTTCTGGTATGCACCATACTAGGGCTTTTTCCTTCTCCTTTGGAATTTCAACGAGAAAGCCAACAGCATCCTCATATTTTTCCCTTTTAATGAGCTTGTAACCCCTAAGTTTTATGAGCATCTTTGCCTTTCTTTCCTCTAAACTTTCTTCTTCCAAACTCAAACCTAAAACCCCTTTTATGAGGGCAATCGAAACCTTAACAAGCCATTAAACCTTTAAACTTTGCGCTTCAAATGCGCAGCACAACATTATCAACATACTTTTTCATGATCTCCGCAAACTCGGCGATTGTTGTTGGTGCGTAGGGCTTGACCACCCTAAAGTTTTCGTCAAAAGCGTTGTCTGGAATAAACTGTTGGAAGGCAAATGTTCTTGCACCTTTAATAATTTCGCCTATTTTCTGTACATCTTCAGCGTCAACAAATCCTGGAACAACGGTTGCCCTAAACTCGTATTCAACTTTTCCAGCTTTCAAAATCTCTATCGTGCGGAGTAGGTTCTCCACGCTTTTTGCTCCCAGCTTCGGATACTTTTCCAGTGATGTTTTCACGTCTAGGGCAACATAATCTGCATAGGCGAGGCACTGTTCAAGCACTTGTGGATAAAACCCGTTAGTGTCAAGCTTGACCATGAAGCCTCTATCCTTGAGTTTCTTCAGGAATCGCGGCATCTCCTTGTGCATTGTTGGCTCTCCACCAGTCACAACAACAGCGTCAACAAATTTCTTGCGGCTTTCCAGAATTTGAAGCGCAGCTTCTTCTTGCAGAAATGGTGGTTTTGGATCTACGACTATGCGCCAGTTGTGGCAGTACGGACAGCGCAAGTTGCAGCCCGGCGTAAAAAGCACTGTTGCAACTTTTTCTGGGAAGTCTATGAGGCTTGTCTTTTGGATTCCGCTGAACTTCATCTGGCTTTTCCCTTTTACGCTGGAATCGCTGGGGCAGCCACGACAACAGATTTGTCAAAAGTTCTGCGTATGGTGAACTCCGCCTGTTTTCCATCGTTCCACTGGTCTACTGGGCGCAAATAACCGACCACACGCGAGTAAACTTCACACTTTGCTCCACAGATTGGGCATTGCTTATGTTCACCACTTGTGTAGCCGTGTGTCGGGCATATGCTGAAAGTCGGCGTCAAAGTGAAGTATGGTAGACGCGTGTTCCATGTCACCCTGCGGATTAATTCAGCAGCGGACCTCCATGAATAAAGCCTCTCGCCCAAGTATATGTGGAAAACCGTTCCACCAGTATAAAGCGTCTGCAACCTTTCTTGATGTTCCAAAGCCTCAAACAGGTCACCTTCAAAGTCTACCGGCAACTGCGAAGAGTTCGTATAAAATGGCTCAGCGCCCTTAGAGAGATACCGCTCATTCGCCACAATTATGTCTGGATATTTCCTCTTATCTATACGTGCAAGCCTGTAGCTCGTGCCTTCTGCCGGTGTTGCCTCCAAATTGTAAATGTTTCCCGTTTCTTCTTGGAAATCTGCAAGCTTTTCTCGCATAAAGTTGAGCACCTTAACTGCGAATTCCAAGCCTTCTGAGGATGCTATGCTGAAACCGAAAAGGTTCATTATCGCCTCGTTCATGCCTACAAGCCCAATTGTCGAGAAGTGGTTTTTCCAGTATTTGCCGAAAGTTTCTTTAACATTGCGCAGATAACGCCTAGAATATGGGTATAAGCCGTTTTCCGTGAAGTTTTCTAAGGCTTTCCGCTTTATTTCTAGGCTGTTCTTTGCTATTTCCATAAGCGCTTCCAAACGCTCAAAGAACTCATCCTCATTCTTCGCCAGATAACCAATCCGGGGCATGTTAAGCGTAACAACACCTATCGAACCTGTTAACGGGTTTGCACCGAAGAACCCGCCGCCTCTCTTGCGGAGTTCGCGGTTGTCTATTCTTAGGCGGCAGCACATGCTTCTGACGTCTTCTGGTTTCATGTCAGTGTTTATGAAGTTTGAGAAGTATGGCACGCCGTATTTTGCGGTTACCTCAAAGATTTTCTGTGATATAGGCGATTCCCAATCAAAATCCTTGGTTATGTTGTATGTTGGTATTGGAAATGTGAAAACTCTGCCCTTCGCGTCGCCTTGACTCATAACTTCCGCAAAAGCTTCGTTGAAAATTTGCATTTCTTCTTCCATTTCGCCGTAGGTTTTCTCAATAACTTGTCCGCCGACAATCACGGGCTCATCCTTCATAAACTCTGGAACACTCAAATCCAAAGTAACATTTGTGAAGGGTGTCTGGAAACCAACTCGCGTCGGCACGTTCATGTTGAAGAAGAATTCTTGAAGCGCCTGTTCAACTTCTCTCTGACTTAGCTTATCATAATGTATGAATGGAGCCAAGTACGTGTCAAAGTTGCTAAAGGCTTGTGCTCCCGCTGCTTCGCCTTGAAGCGTGTAGAAGAAGTTTACTATTTGTCCTAGTGCTGTTCTGAAATGCTTTGCCGGTTTGCTTTCAATTTTTCCAGTAACTCCTCCGAAGCCTGAAAGAAGCAAATCCTTGATGTCCCATCCCACACAGTATGGTCCTAAAACGCCTAAGTCGTGGATATGCATGTCTCCAGAAAAGTGTGCATTCGCGATTTCTGGCGGGTAAATTCTTGTAATCCAGTATTTTGCTATAACTGTGGATGAGAGATAATTATTTAAACCCTGCAGCGAGTAACTCATGTTTGAGTTTTCTTTTACCCGCCAGTCCTCGATTTCCAGATATTGGTCTACGAGGTCTGCTGAGCTTAGGAGAGCTGCTAACTCCCTTATGTCTTGGTGTTGTTTGCGGTAGAGTATGTAGGCTTTGGCTGTGCGTGCATGTCCATTTTCAATCAGCACTTTCTCGACTATGTCTTGGATTTCCTCAACTGTTGGAACTCCTTCCTCCCCGAACCGCTGCTTAAGTATTTCAACAACCTTGTCGCTTAATTTCTTGGCTAGTTCACGGTCTTTTCCGCCAACAGCCTTGGCGGCTTTCCAAATGGCGTTTGTTATCCGCTCTTGGTCAAACGCCTCTAACTTACCATCACGCTTCCTAACAAACTTCATTTTTTCACCTCTAAAAGCACCTTGTGAAAATCTTCCGGCTCTTCAAATCGCCTATAAACCGAGGCGAACCTGATGTACGCGACACGGTCAAGATTCTTCAAGTACTTCATGACCAAGTCGCCAATCTCTTGCGAGCTAACTTCTTCCTTTCCAAGTCTCGCCAAATCTTGCCTTACACGTTCTGCTAACTCGTGAATCTGCTCAATCGTTACTGGTCTTTTTTCGCATGCTTTCTGGAGACCGCGGACAATCTTATTTAGGTCGAACCTTTCGAGTCTTCCATCCTTCTTCTTAACCATAAGCTCGATTGTCTCCACATATTCGTAGGTTGTGAAGCGTTTTCCGCAGTCTGCACATTCCTTGCGTCTTCTGACAGTGTTGTCTGGCGAGTCCCTTGTCTCAAGGGTTTTGAGGTTCTCGGAGCCGCAGTATGGGCATTTCATTTTTTCACCTACAAATTTAGTGCTTTTATAACCAAAGTAGACGCTAAATGTAGGGTTTTGTTATTTAAACTCTTTCCACAACAACTTTGAAATGACTGTACAGAACATTCTGAGAACCAACATGTTTGTATACATAATCACATAAAACAAAAAACCCGAAAACAAGCTTTTTTGGAAAAAGCGTTCAATTTCAAGAAAATCAGTTGAAGCTTAAAATTTTCCATTTAAAGTAAAGGTTTATTACACATTCCAGCCTTGTGCAATAGAGAAAATGAAAAGAATCAAAGTCAGAAACTTTGAAGAGAAAGATTTACCAACAGTCGTTGATTTGCTTAATCATGCCTATCAAGGAGCTTATGAGTTCACTCCTTACAGCGAAAACGACGTTTGCTCTTGGCTTCGGCGTGGAAATGTCAAAATTTTTGTCGCAGAGGTAGAAGGCGAAATTTTGGGTGTTGCCTCATATAGAGAGGGACATTGGGGCGAAGAGATTGAGTGGCTCGCTGCAAGGGACATTGAGAATAAAAGGGCTATTGAAGATGCGTTAGTGAAAGCAATTGAAAAGCAGGTTAAAGACTCTGCCGTTTTTACCGCGGTTGATGCTGAAAGCCCAAAAATCGCCGAATGGATTGAACGGGGATATAAGGCTGAAGGCGGATTATACCATATGATTGCCAAGCTTGATGGGTTAAAGCCAATTCCAAAGGTTCCAGAGGGCATCATCCTTCGAAGCCTAAAACCAGAAGAAGAAAACGCGTTTGTCGAGGCTGTTAATGCGGGTTTCGGTTGGGAAAGGATCAGTGTGGGCGCAATCCAGCGTTGGAAAGATGAGCATCCACCCTTCAGCGAGGAGTGGATACATGTTGCTGATGATGGTGGCAAGATTGTTTCCGTGGTTGTTTCGCGTCCAGACACGGAATACAACGAATATTATGGGGGAAAGAGGGGCTACATGGGTCCAGCGGCAACCATCCCACAATACCGCGGGAAAGGACTTGCATCTGCATTGACTTGCCGTGCAATGAACTTTCTCTACATGTTTGGACATGATTCCGTTGCATTATATACTGCTGAACAAAACATTCCATCGGTAGCTCTCCTGCGAAAACTCGGCTTCCAAGTTGCACATAATTGGAAATTTATGCGCAAAAACATACGGCGGGAGCCCAAATAGTAATGGAGATAACGCTAAAGCCAGCAACACCATTCAATTTGGATGTTACGCTTTGCTGCGGTCAAGCCTTTAGGTGGACTAAGCATGGCAAATGGTGGTACGGCATTGTTGGAGAGAAAGTGTTTAAAATACGTCAATGCTGTGAGAGGCTTGAGTTTGAGAATGTTAACGAAAAGTTCGTGATAAACTATTTTGGGCTGAATGACGATTTACAATGCATTTATAGAAAAATCTGCAAGGACAAACACATTAAAGACGCCATAGAAGCCTCAAAAGGCCTGCGCATCATTCGCCAAGAGCCATGGGAGTGCCTAATCTCCTACATCTGCGCAACATATAAGAATATTCCAGCGATACAGAAAATGATTGAAGCGTTGTCCAGAAGGTTTGGAGAAAAAATCCGCTTCGATGGAATGGAGTTTTACACTTTTCCAACAAAGGAAGAAATTGCAAGTGCAACAGTTAAAGAGTTAGAGGAATGTGGTCTTGGGTATAGAGCAAAATACGTGCATGAAACAGCTAAAGCCATGTACAAAGCCGACTTCAATTTCAAACAGTTAAAGGAGACCAGTTATGAAAAGGCTAAAAGTGAATTGCTGCGCTTTCCAGGTGTAGGTCACAAAGTTGCTGATTGCATATTGCTGTTCGCCTTAGAAAAGTTTGAGGCGTTTCCAGTGGACGT
This sequence comes from Bathyarchaeia archaeon, assembly GCA_038882475.1. Taxonomy (GTDB): domain Archaea; phylum Thermoproteota; class Bathyarchaeia; order Bathyarchaeales; family Bathycorpusculaceae; genus JABFQN01. Next base: position 3,472 of record JAVZOF010000016.1, on the reverse strand, counting down.
TTGGATAAAACGTGCCATCTTAAAATTTTATGCGCATCACTTTCCAGAGGATTTTGTGGCAAAATTGTCCAGCAAAACTGCCCTAACGTCTTCCATGTATAACACGCTTAGCCTTTTTGGAAGAAAATACTTTGGCGATTATGCGGGTTACGCGCAAGAATACCTTTATCACTACGTAAAAACGCAAAGCTAGATTAGATTCTTCTCTTTCAAGATTTCCGCGGCGGCACTGCCACTTGTGGTTGTTATGGACATAGCCTCTGAAACTTGTTTCATTGCTGCAGAATAGTTATGCCTTAAAGTTTGTTCAACAGCCTCGTCAAGCTTTGCGCCTACGTCCGTGAATTGCTTAACTCCAGAAGCGTTAGCGGCAATATTAACCTCAGAAATGAATGCGCTCAAATAGGCAACGAAGATTTTCTCTGCACCAGCAACCTCTTCTTGCTTCATGTTCTCCAAAGCTTCCAAAAGCTTCGCTACCAGAATCAAATTTGATTTTATCTTTTCAGCATAGTGGAAAACTGTTAATGCTCTTTTAACTTCCAAGAGTCTTCTCCACTTAAAGGTATAACCCGCCACTTTGGGCAGTTCTTTCTTTCCACTTTTCTATTCGCTTTTTGACTTCCTCCTCAAGTTTCTCCTTGGAAATGAGGCGCCCCTTAACTATAACTTCGTCGCCTATTATTATGCTTGGCGTGCTCATAATCTGGTAGGCTAACCCTTCTTTTAGGCCTTCCTCTGTTGCCATGTCCACTTCTTTAAAGGCTATACCAAACTTCTGCGCAACCTCCGCAACAATAGTTTTAGCAACTGAGCAAACTGGACAAGTGGGCAGAGTGAAAACCTTCAACTCCATACGCCTTTCTCCAAAGCATAAACTCTTTACGTAACAGCCTTTTAAATTTTCCACCAGACCCTTAAACACGGAAAACGTTTAAATTAAATTCCAAACAGCATATTAAATGGCGCAGAATGCGCAGCAAGCGAACCATGGGCCCGTAGCTCAGCTAGGTTAGAGCGACAGGCTCATAAACAGCGCATTGAGAAACCTGTTGGTCGCCGGTTCAAATCCGGCCGGGCCCATTTCGCGCGTTTTGTTATGTGTCTTTTTGTTGTACATGTACGCAAAAAAGTTTATTAAATATCAATATTTTCGATATTTATTGCGAAGGGGTGCAATTCATGGAAAAAAATTTAAGTGCGGTTCGCATGGGCTATGAAGATTTGGGTTTGGGCTATCATTGCGATGGGTGTCATGAAACCTTTCAGAGACCTCTTTTGGCAACGGACTCTTCTGGTGGACGTGTTCACGTTTATTATGCTTGTCCACGTTGTCTTTCAAAGGTTGATGTGAAGGAGCGTGGGCGCAGCGAGGAGCGAGAAGAAAGCCGAGCAATTGCAGAAAAAGCTAAAAAAGTTATTGGTGAGCAGGCGAGTGTTGGTTGTAAGCATTTTCTTGGGTACTTGCGAAAGCGCCCAAAGAACACGCCTATTCCAGACGAGTGTTTAACATGCGAAAGAATGATTGAATGTTTAGCGTACTGAGCCTTGACTGGTTAAAGGATTAAATAGCTTTCTGGCGTTTACCTTTCAGTCAGTGAGTTTCGCTTGCTTCCCATCAGAGATGTTAATAGGGCTAAGACAACACCACATGTGAACCGCCTACTAATAATTTTGAACATAATAATTTTTGTTGTCTTTTGGTTTTCAAGCGTAGGAGTTTTGGACGAGCGAATAGCAGTTTACATGATGGGAACGGAGAACGGCGGACATGGCGCTTTTGTGATGGTACCAGAGGAAATTCTTCGTGGTGAACGCTTGTTCACATTGTTTACTTCGATGTTTATGCATGCCAACTGGTTTCATCTTTTTGGGAACATGCTCTTTCTCTTCGTTTTCGGCGATAATGTCGAAGACGTTTTTGGACATGCTGGATACCTAATCTTCTATCTCATCTGCGGGCTAGCAGCAAGTTTCACACATATATTTGTAACGTTGTATGCGCCTCTGCTGCATAAACTTATGGGTTTGCCCGTAACTTCAAGTTTAGCTGAAGGCGTCGTAGGGGCTTCTGGAGCCATATCAGGCGTTTTAGGTGCATACTTCATACTCTACCCAAAAGCCATAGTTTTAACGCTGTTTGTCTATGCGATATTGCCAGTACCAGCATTCATTTTCCTAGGCATATGGTTCCTCCTGCAATGGGTTTATGTGCGCTTCGACCCTTCTGGTAGAGTAGCCTACTTTGCGCACATAGGCGGCTTCATTGCAGGCTTGATTTTAGCTTTGGCTTTTGGACTTAAACGGAAAAAGAGACTGCAAGAACGTTTCCGCTTGTAGCTTGCAGTTTATAAAAGGGCGTTTGTTTCGGGGTCTGTCCGTCATGAGTTCCTCATCCGCATAAATCAGACTGGGACGGCAACATCATCCCCCAAAGTTTACAATGTTATACGCCCTTAAATGAATTGCTATCAACTTGCCTTTTCCATTCTTTTGTTTAGTGTTTTTATTGTTCCAGAAACTGTTAGTATGTGGATTGTTGCTGGTTTTTCTCCTATTCTGGTTATTGTTGCTATTGATGCCCTAACCGTTTTTAGGGCAGTATGCGCTACGCGTATAACCGCTAATTGGCGCTCATCATCATAGCTAATCAGCGTCAATCCTGTTTGGCTTGCGCCATACTCTCCATAAAGCTTCAGTACCGCGTTCCATACGCTGTCAATAAGCTCTTTTGAGCCTATTTTTTCTGTGGAATCTATTTTAAGCGCCAAATAGCGTCTCTTCACCTTCTTCAGCAATCCTTCCCTCTCCGAATCACCCTTATTCCAGGCGCAACAAACTTTGGACTGAGCTTTTCCCTATTTCTTTTTACTATAGCTATCGGGTTTTTTGAAACTGCCTTTAAGGCTGTTGCCTCATCTAAGTCGAAGAGATAAGCCAAAGAAGCTTGCTCCATTGGTTTTCGCATAAGCCTCTCGTCCGCCACGCCGCTTGAAACCACGATTGGGACGCCATATTTAATGGCGATTATTGCTTCTCTTCTTAGGCTGTGAATGAGCCTCACTCTTGCGAGTCCTTCAAGCGTGAGCAGAAGCCTTATGTCTATTTCCAGTGATGCCAAAGCATTTGAAGCCAACTCCGCCTCAGCCTTATCAAAGAATCTTTTGCGAAAGTCCGTTGATGGGAAGTTTAGGAGGTCTACGCGCCTATCCTTTGCCGCTTGTCTGGCGACGCTCTTAGACTCGCACAGCACGGCTATTAACTCGAATTTTCTCCGTAGCTTTCTTAAGTCTCTGATTAGCTCTTTTGGGCTTCGTGGTTTTAAATCCACACGAGAAACAAAGTCAATTCCGTTTTCTTCGCATAATTCTTTCAGTTTTTTGGTTTCTTCGTGTCTAAAATTATGTGGTAATGGTATAGCTATAAACTTATATCCAAGCTCCGAAGCCTTACTTATAATTCGCGAAACCTT
>JAVZOF010000015.1:0-11782 GCA_038882475.1 Bathyarchaeia archaeon | reverse complement strand
TTTTTGCGGCATTACACGCCGTTCTATATTTACCAGAAGGGCCTTGGAGAAGCTTCGTTATATACTTAATGCCTATTGAAGGTATAGTGCTCGGACCATCTATAGGGTTTGTTGCAGCATTGATTGGCAGTGGAATTGCAAGACTAATTAAGCCAAGCATTTGGTGGATGTTTGGCTTAATTGCTGAACCAATAGGGGTTGCGGCTGCTGGACTTTTAGCTAAGGGAAGATGGAAGGAAATACAGCTTGTTTACGGCGTAATGCTCAGTGCATACTTTCTTCATCCCTATGGTAGAATGCTTCCACTGTGGACTGTTTTAGATTTGCTGGTGGCTTTTATCATAGTTTATCCAGTTTCAAAAACTGGTAAGTGGGTTTGGATGGAAAAAGCCGAAAAGTTTGCGGTGGCTCTGTTGCTAATAGCTTTTGTAAGTACCGTTGCCGACTCTATGACGCGTGTCTTTCTGCTGGTTCCCTGCCACCTATATGAGTATTTTGGCTTATCATATGACGCCTTAGCTGAATTGTTTATTTTCGGAGCGGCGGGGTCCTATATTGAGGACTGTCTTGTAAGCATTGTAACCTTTTTTGCCGGTGTTCCGCTACTCTTGAGTTTAAAGAGGATACTAAATTTCACTAAACCTCTGTCATAAAAAATGGAAACAGATTGAAAAGTTTTCGAATAAGTTTTTATGCTGATGACTGTTGAGGTGGTGCCTGTTGCTTTCTGAGTTCCAAATATTCAGTTAACAGTAGAACACCCTCTATTATAAGGAATATGCCCAATATAATTCCGACAAGGTCGGGTATGGCTATTACTAGGATGCCGAAGATAATGCATAAAATGGCTAACACTGGTTTTGATACTGTTACACCGATTTTCTTCAAACCCTTCTCAACAACCTCTGTCAAACCTACCTCACTCTCCAACTTGAATTTCATTGATAGACCATTCATTTTTTCGATATATAAGCTGTTCGAGCAGCATTATCTATATGGTCTATAAAAATATATATTTCGACTGCTTCATTAATGTTTTAATGGTGCAACAATTATGGAACAGCGTAAAATAATGTCTCTTGGGCGTTCCTCGCTGGTTATTTCTCTTCCAAAATATTGGACAGAGCTGAATGAGCTTAAACAGGGGGATGTTGTCTCCATAGCCATGAACCGAGACCGTTCTCTGGTAGTTTTTCCAGGTGCAAGAAAGGAAAGGGAAGCTGCTAAAATAACTCTTCACGTTGAATCGGAAAAAGATATCGCCTTTATCATTCGCAGCATAATTGCGTGCTACTTGAACGGTTACTCCCACATCAGATTAGTTTCAGATAAATTTTTTACCGTGCCACAGCAGAAGGCCATCCGTCGCATAGTGCAGATGCTTTACATGCGAATAATGGAGGCAGACACCAAAGAAATGCACATCGCAACCCTCATAGATGAGTCCAAAGCCTCCATTGAAACTGGAATCAACAGAATGTATAAGATATCAAGCTCCATGTGCCGAGACGCCTTTACGGCTTTAAAAAACCAAGATGCAGCCCTTGCAAAATCCGTTTACATGATTGACGATGAAGTGGACCATTTCTCTTTCTTTCTGCTGAGACTTGTGCGAAGGGCATCCGTTGACCCATCATTGGCTAATCAGCTTGCCGTGGAACCTATTGACTGTCTAGACTATCAAACCCTCATCCACTGCATAGAACAAGTTTCCGATCAAGCTGCGAATGTGGCTAAACACATAATTATGGTGGAAGGGGGGAAAAAGAAAGTTTCAAAGCCTCTATTAGAGAAAATGTATTCTGCCGGATGCGATGCTTTGGCTCTCTACGACAGCGCAGTAAACGCTCTATTTGCAAAAGACGTGAAAAGCTCAAATGAAGTTATTGAAAATCAAGCTAAAATAGAGAAATTAGACCGGGAGATAGCGTCCCTAGCTTTTTTGAGGGAGAAAGACACTGAAGTCATTTGTGCCTGTTGCTCTATAAGAGACAGCATTCAACGCATAGCAGAGTATGCCGCGGACATCGCAGAAATCACTATTAACCAATCTTTCAAGTCCTCTTCCTAGCTTGTTAAGGGTTTTTCCGTTCCTTTGGAGGATAGCCCACCGTTACAGCCAGTTTAGCAGCTGATATTTCGCCCTTAAGTATTTTCCTTGCCAACTCCATTGCATGGTGGTAATTGTAAACTGTGCCTTTGCCGTTTCTTCTTGCTTCCCTTAGGATTTCACGTTCAAGTTTATACTTGAGTCTGCCGATAGTCAACGGACCTATGCCGAAAATTCCTGGAAGGAATTCCCTCATGTCGTCGTCAAGCTTCATTCCCTCCACTCCAAGCGGCGGGACAGCGTTAACGTCGGCTATAACCTTGACAAGTTTAACCTCGCTTAGCATGTCCTTAGTAATTAACCGCACACCAGCAACGGACGCGCAGAGAATAACATCAGCATTGTTCATGACTTCCATCTTCTTTTCTGGAGTGGGAGCAAAAACACCTTCAACGTCCACTCCATAATTCTCCCGAAGCAGCGCGGAAAGCTTCGAAATGTATTCATCTCCATCCTTCCTGTCAGGATTTGGGCTCACAATCGCAACATTGCATCCAAGTTTGGCTAAAAGGATTGCAGCAACCCTGCCAACAGCGCCTGTGCCGAAAACCGCCACTCGCTTATCCTTCAGATTTCCAAGTTTAGACTTGGCTAACGCATCCTCAACTTTTGCCACCATAGCAGTAGCCGTTGTGTACGCGCCAGCTGGATCGATTATGGTGTTGGCTTGGAACGGTGGAAACATGGTTTCCCTTACAACCTTTAAGACTTCTTCGGCTTTTTCCATGTCTTTTCCGCCGATGAAGAAGCATGTGCGTTTAATTCCCTTAGGGTCTCTGGAGAAAATGGCGTCTTGCACTATTTTTTTGGCTTCCTCTGGGGTGACATTCTCGTAGGGAACCACCACGCTGAATCCGGCGTCGTAGGCCATGCAAATGTCGAAGGGGCTGGCTCTTTTCTCTGTGTCTAGGAAGAAGAGAATGTAAGGGGCTTCCTCAGATGACGTTCTAACGACTGGTTTAACTTGAATTTGCATAGAGTTAAGCAAGTCCTCAAGCTCTGCCATAGGAGCCTTTTCCTTTGTGAACACCAACTTTTTTGTAGGATGAACTGTTTCAACGTCAACGTCCACGGATTCTAGAAGCTTTTTAACTCCGCTAACATGCTCTGGACTGGAAATGTGTAGGCATGTCACTTCAGCCTTTTCCAGCTTTCTAGCGTTTTCAAGAATGCCCATGGCAATCCAGCTTTCTCTAACTGAAAACTTAGCTTCGCGCTCTATCTCCTCGATTTCCTGCTGCAAACATTGACCATAAGCTATCAAGTACTCTTTTTCTGGACTGTCGTCGTGCATTTCCTCTAAGGCTTTCACTATGCGGTCTCTTAGCTGTTTTTTCTCTTCAAGCAACGATGCCACATAACCTTTTGCATTTTCATCAATGTCTGCGGCGAAGAATGGAATTTTCCTTTTGCTGCTTATTTGAGCGAGAACATTATCTTCATTGAACTCTTTTGCTGAACGGTTTCCTACCTCCTCTGTGATAAAGTCCGGCTTAACTTCGTCGACCAACTTCTCAAAGAAGTTGCAGAAGGCGATGGAAGGCTTAAACCTTGATGTTAAGATGCTTTTAGGTGTGTGATTGTTTGTAGGCTCTATTATCCAGAAAGGTTCACTGTATTCTTTCTCAACCATTATAACCTTTAATGTTTTTCCTTCCAATGGTGTTATTTCAAGCGCTTTCATTTCTATTTCACCTGATAGTGCATAAGGAAGCGGAAAATATATACTTATTCGAAATACCATATATATGCATTAATAACGTATATACAAAACTACTTAAGCCCACTTAGATCCAAAGATTTCAACCATTTTCTATAGATTTCTTCATCAAAAATAGGAGGCAGCATTAACTTCTCCTTAAATTTCAATTTTCCCTCTTTTGAATGTGGTCTCCTAACAAGAGTGTCTGCATACTTTTCGATTTCCCTTGCTTCTTCGGCAAGGTTGGCTGCAGCCTGCGCAATTTCATGTGCACACGCCACCAGCGGAATATACTTCTCCTTATCCTTTTCCATGAAACATGCCCGCGTGTTTATTTCAGCGATCTTTTTTGTTAACTCGTAGGCGGCCATAGCCTTCGCCAAAGCGTAGGGGTTCCTAAAATCAGAATTGTCCCTAACGCTCTCGGTGTCTATGATTAGCCTAGGCAACTCAAAGGTTAAATCTTCCTTAAAACAGTGGATAATCTTGTCAATTTCCTGGTAAATCATCTTGTAAACGCCTGTAATTGCCAGCACCTTTATTATATTTGAGTTAAAAATCGCCATTTCAGATGGGTCTAAAAACTCCTTTCTCGCCCCTATGAGGGGGTCACCCATAACAATAATGTAGCCGAAACCTTGCGTTTCAAACTCCTCTTTAAGGCGCTTGCCCGGAGCATCAGAAATAAATATGCTTGGAATTTTCCTTTCCAGAAAAATTTCCCTAGCCCTTTTCGGCCCCTGAACCGCCGGGTTTGGCGAAATAAATATTACGAAGTCTGGGTTAAACTCGAAAATTTTCGGTAGGGCTTCTTCCACTTCTTCAGCGAGCATTTTAGCCCCAGTTGTTACAGTTCTGACGCTTATGTCTTCCCTGTCAGCCAACTCGTCGAAAAGCAGTTCAAGCAGAGGGGCAGTCCCGATATTACCGCATTTAAAGATGCCAATCTTAACCTTTTTCAAGGGAAGCACCTTGAATGCCAAGCTAGAAGCCATATTAAGAAAACAACGTTTATAAGTATTTCAGAACAAAACGTTCAGCTATTCTCAATTTTTACTGTTGCTTCTTGTGTAAGCGCTGGAACACGCCTTTTAACAGCTGCATAAATCAAATAGCCGCAAACAATGCTTATGGTTCCCTGAATAACGTTGAAAATTCCAGATAACAAGACAAAAATCAATAGAGCATCAGTGTAAATCATCAGTCCTGTGTATATTAACGCCAAGTTTGCGATGGTCATTACCACAACCCTTGTTAAGATGCCGAGGAAATACGCGGCAGGCAGCCTAAACCTTCCAGCCATTCTAAGTCCGAAAAACATTCCAATCACCGTTGAGAATTCTGCGAGTCCCTTCATAAAAGAGCTTATGATGTTTCCGCTGCGGGCAAGTATGGCAAGAACGGCAATGGCTGAGGTGAAGGCTCCTGGAACCAAACCATACAACAGTAAGGATAGAACTATGGGGATTCCGGTGAAATCAAATTTCAATGTTGGAAACCATGGAAAAGGAATTTTTAAACCAGAATATCGCATGGCATAGTCAAAGACAACAACTAGGGCTGCGAGGACAATTATGCCTGCCAAAGTTTTCGTATCAATTTTCATTAAGTTTGCTCCTTGCCCACAGCTTGCTTCTTCTTTGAAAGTTTAACCAGCAAATTTAAGGCGTTGGGCTCTTCGCTGACACCCCTAATTGTAATGGCTCCGGCTTTTTCCGCTATTGAAAACGGTTCCTCGCCTTTTTCTGTGCGTATGATAATAAAAGTCCAGCCTTCCAGTCCCAGTCCACCCACGGAAATGTCTGCCAATTCTGAACTGAAGTCGTTACAATAGTGGCAGTTTTTTCTTGCATATTGTTTTGCTTCTGCGAGGGGTATAGCTACTGTTTCAGAATCCAGTGTAATTAGCATTTTGCCCTTAATGTTTATTTTGTTAACGCGTTTTGGGTCTATGCCCATTTTTCCACGGATGTGGTTTTCCATAAGTCCTTCATAAACGAAGCATTCTGAACATGCAAGCCCGATTAAAAACTTTAGCGGCGCAACGTATTTTTTAAGTCCTGCCAACTGCATTTTTCGAATTGCGCGGATCTGACATGGCGTTCCAACAAACGCAACGCTGCTTTTCTTTTGTTTGATTGCCTCTGCTATGGCGAGGATGTTAGGTGAGTAAAAGTATTTTGTTCCAGCTGACTGTAGAATTTCATCAGCTGTAGTGGCGAGTGTGGGATGTGGATATAAAGGCTTTTCCTGTTCGCTTTTTGCAACTATTGCGCCGTCTATAAAGCCATTTTTTAAGGCAGACAGCAGTAGAGCTGTCACTGCCCCTCCGTCTTGGCAAACTTTAAGAATTTGGTTTCCCGTCGCTCGTGCCGATGCGAGTCTTCGATGAACACCAAAGGCTTCCTCAGTTTTCCGTTCCCTGCCAAAAACAAAGTTCTCAATTTCTGGCAACGGAAACTCGTATTGTGGACATGCTTGGGCGCATATACCGCAAACTTTGCACTCCTTTATTAAAGTAGGTTTCTCGCTGATGTACTCAAGGCAGCCGAAGGGACACACAAGCACACATGCGCCGCAGCCTACACATTTCCCAGTTTCGACAACTTCTTTTGCTATAGAATCTTCGAAGCTGACCTTAACGGTTTTCATTGCTAGCACCTTATGAACTCAAAGAATAGACAGTTTAGGATTTAGGTTTTGCGTGGATAAACACGTGAACGCCACACTCTTCGACGCTTTAGTTGATGACGTGTGCATGCATATGTTGTTAACATTGCATTTCAAGTTTATGCAGCGAAAAATCTTAAAGGAGAATGCGCCATTATCAACGGCTAGGTTTGAATATGTTGCAGAGCGAAACTAAACCAGAAGTAATCGGTTATGATGAAAAAGACAAGTTTGGACCATGCTTTATAGTGAAATCTCCAAGGGGGCATACTGTAAAGGTTTCAGACACCTTCGCTGAAATGTTCCCCTTATGGGCTGGAAGAGTGCTCATAACAGCTGACAGCGAAAAATGGGCTTTGACAGCTGCAGAAGTGGCAACAGGCTTCGCTACAAGCGTTATTATGGCGCCTGCAGAAGCCGGCATAGAAGGTGTTGTTCCGAAAGAGAAAACTCCAGATGGACGAGTAGGCGCCCTAATCCAGATTTATAACCGCAGCCGATTCGACTTAAAAACACAGATGATGCTCCGCATAGGCCAATGCATAATGACTTGCCCCACAACAGCGGCTTTTGACGCCTTTCCAAACGCGAAAAGAAGGCTTAAGATAGGAAGAAGCCTACGCTATTTCGGCGACGGCTTCCAAAAGAAAGGCTTAGTTGGCAACAGAAAAGTTTGGCGAATACCAGTTATGGAAGGCGAATTCACAGTTGAAGACTCTTTTGGAGTAGCTGAAGCTGTTGCCGGAGGAAACTTTCTCATATTCGCAAAGGACAAGACCTCTGGACTGCAAGCAGCCGAAGAAGCCGTAAAAGCAATAAAAAACAGCGCATGTGAGGTTATAATGCCCTTTCCAGGCGGAATCTGCCGTTCAGGCTCAAAGGCGGGTTCCCTAAAATACAAGCTTAGGGCTTCAACCAACCATCCCTTCTGTCCAACATTAAAGAAGATTATAACAGATTCTCAATTGCCAGAAGATGTTAACTCCGTTTACGAAATAGTCATTAACGGCTTGACAGTTGAAACAGTTAAAAAAGCCATGGGTGAAGGCATAAAGGCATCCATAAACGTTCCAGGCGTTTTAAGGGTTTCCGCTGGCAATTATGGCGGAAAATTAGGTCCATACCAGGCGTTTCTGAAAGAGGTTTTGGGATTATCCTAAAACCTTATTAATCCAAATTCTTATTTGGCTCTCCGCCATGTAGCTTTATAACTGATAAACTTCAAGTGAAAAACTTTGAGCTTTCATAAAAAAAGAACGTCCCTTGAACTCTTCAGGCTGAAAAAGATACTGAACACGCTGGCTAGTAAAGAGGGACGGGGAACAGAGCTTATTTCGCTTTATGTTCCGCCTGGGAAGCAGATAAGCGAAGTTATGAATATGCTTAGGGAAGAATACGGCACCGCTTCAAACATAAAATCCACAACAACCCGCAAAAACGTCCAGGACGCTATAGTTAAAGTTCAACAACGTCTAAAGCTGTTTAAGGAAACTCCTGAAAACGGACTTGTAATCTTCTGTGGAGCGGTTCCACAAAACGGTGCTGGAAGCGAGAAAATAGAAACCTACGTTATTATTCCACCAGAGCCTATAAACATATACCTTTACAGGTGTGACTCCCGTTTCCACACGGAGCACTTGCAAGAGTTACTCCGCGAAAAAGAGGCTTACGGCATTCTTCTCATAGACGCCACAGCGGCAGCCCTTGCAACCCTCCAAGGCAGAAGACTTGAAATAATCAGAGAGGTAACATCTGGTGTTCCAGGAAAAACCCGTGCTGGTGGCCAATCAGCCAGAAGGTTTGAAAGACTTAGGGAGATGCGCCTCCAAGAATATTTTAGGCGTGTAGGCGATCATGCCAATGAAATATTCTTGCCAATAGAAAACTTGAAAGGTTTAATAATCGGCGGTCCGGGTCCAACAAAATACGACTTTGAAAAAGGCGATTATTTAAATTATCAGTTGAAAGAGAAAATTATAGACACTGTTGACACGGCTTATGTAGATGAGCAAGGCTTGAAGGAAATTGTTGACAAGGCTCCTGAAATAATGAGGAAAATTCGCTACATAGAAGAACGCCAAATAATGCAACAGTTTCTATACGAAATAGGCCACGACACGGGCTTAGCCACCTACGGCGAAGAAGCCGTAAGAAAAGCCTTAGAGGCAGGCGCCGTTAAAACACTGCTTTTATCAGAAGGCATAGACATTGCGCGAGTAAAAGTCAAATGCAGCGCCTGCGGCTATGAAGAGCAGCAGACCGTTAAAGGGCCCATGCTGACAAGTTTTGAACAAAGCCTAGTTGGAAAGCCTTGTCCAAAATGCAAGGCTCCATCGTTAAGCCTAATTGAAAAACAGGAGCTTATAGAAAACTTTGCCCAGCTTGCAGAATACACAAACACGGAAGTCGAAATAATATCAGATGAAACTGAAGAGGGGCAGATGCTCAAAAATTCCTTCGGAGGAATAGCCGCCCTCCTACGTTTCAAACTGCAAGAACAATAAGCGAAATGGACCGGGCGGGATTTGAACCCGCGACCTCCCGAGTGCAAGTCGGGCGTTCATACCACGCTGAACTACCGGCCCGCAAGCTTCTTGTAGGGAAAACTAGTAAAATGAAATTTAGAGGTTTCGGTTATGCTAAAGGTTAAATCGTCAAGTGTAGTTATAATGTTAAAGAGGGGGATGGTGGAGTTTTATTTTTCTCCCTTCTCTCCTGATGACACCGTTCCTCTCCATGTTTCGTCGGCTCAGTGGAAAGTATTTTACACTGGATTTTGAGATTAATTGTTGGTGGAGAACTGGTTTGGCTGAACAGTTTTCTGGGAAATTTGTGGTTCAGCAGCATCACGCGAGGCATTTGCATTACGATTTTAGGCTTGAAATGGACGGAGTCCTAAAAAGCTGGGCTGTTCCGAAAGAGCCGCCTTTAGAGTCTGGTGTTAAAAGGCTAGCAGTTGAAGTTGAAGACCATCAACTGGACTATGCGGAATTTGAGGGCATAATACCAGAAGGCATGTATGGTGCTGGAAGGGTAGAAATCTGGGATAAGGGCACATATACCCTTAAACATAGAAGCAGCGACAAAATAGAGTTCACTTTAAACGGTGCAAAAATGCGAGGAGACTACGCCCTAATAAGGTTTAAAGGCGACAAAAACTGGCTCTTGATAAAAAAGAAAACGCCATAAACCCATGCTAGAACACGCAATTTTTTAAAAAGCAGAGTTTTTAAGAATAAACTGTGGAGGAGAATGAATGGTTAAGTTTGAAATCGTCAAGGTTGAAGCGCCAAAAGATTGCAATGTGATTTTGGGCATGGCACACTTTATCAAAACCATTGAAGATTTGTATGAAGCTTTGGTTAACGCTGTTCCAAACATAAAATTCGGCATAGGCTTCTGCGAAAGCTCCGGCCCATGCCTAGTGAGACACGAGGGAAACGACGAGGAGCTGAGACAGCTTGCCGCTGAAAAAGCCTTTGAAATCGCCTGCGGCCACAGCTTCATAATTTTCATTAAAAACGCTTATCCAATAAACGTTTTAGACAAAATTAAAAAAGTGCCTGAGGTTTGCACAATCTATGCGGCTACGGCGAATCCGCTGGAAGTCATCATAGCCGAAACAGAGCAGGGTAGAGGAATAGTAAGCGTTATTGACGGTTTTAAGAGCAAGGGAATAGAAAACGAAAGCGACAAAAAAGCCAGAAAGGAGTTTCTGCGGGAAATAGGCTATAAGCTGGGTTAAGACTGCGGCAAAAACGTCGCAGGGTGGAACTGTATGTTGAAAGTTTCACTGAATTTAGGCGGCTTTCCATGTTATCTGGAAGCTACTAATTCATGCCGCAGTTCAAAAGGAACTTTTTCCTTCATTCTTTCAGCAGCATAGTCAACTAAATGTTTAAACTGTTTTTCCGTCAACACTTGACGAGCTTTTGCCAAAATTTCTAGGCAAATTTCTTTAAAAACAAGGTCTGTGCAGCCCATTTTTGCATCGTCAATTAATTCTTTGCAAGCTTGAAGGATTTGGTTGTTCAAGGCAATTCCACCCTGCAGTCAAAATAGTTAACTCTAAAACATTAAAACCCTTATGAATTCAAAAACTGGATTACAAATCCATATTTGATAAAAACAACTGAAGCCTAATCAAACTCAATAAAGCCAACTGGCAGCCTTTATAGTAAAGAAATGGAGAGATTGGGGGTTTAATGATATTTTTTGCTTATTATAGCTGCAACTGATGACAGCATTGTAAGCAGTAGTAGAAATATTTCCAATGGAAATTCTGGAATCGCTGTTGATCCGACAATTTCGATGTTGTGTTCGCTATGGGTATAAGTGAAGTAGATGAAGGAGTGGGTGCTGTTCCACGTCCATACCGCTGTTATTGGCGTGCCGTTCACCAAAACTGTGTATGGTCCACCGAGAAGAACGTTTGGAATTGTTACGTTACAGAAGCCCGCTGTCCCTTCGTCGCCTGCAACTATGAAACTTATCTTCATTTGCTGTTGGCTAAAGTTGAAGTTTGTCACAGTTGAGTTGCTGACGACTTCAACGGGATATTCTTCTCCTTCCCAAGGCACTTTGAATGTCAGCTTTACGGGACCGCCGCCGACGTTGGAGATGCTGCGCATACTAATGCTGGATTCAAAGGCCTGGGCTGCTCCGACGCTTTCAAACCATGTTACGGATTCATAGCCATCTTTTGTTATGCTGATTAAATATTCTCCTGGCAATAGTCCCTCAAGCGAGAAGTATCCGGTTGCGTTGCTGTTCACTTGGATGAAAGTCATTCCTATTGCGGATATTGTGGCGTTGTCTATTGGATTACCAGTTGAAAAGTCAACCAAGTAGCCGAAAAGCTGCGCCCTTGTAGATGCATTGAGAAACGGTCTGTAGTATACTTCTCTATACGCGAAGTTGTCGAAGAAATGGTATATGCGGTTTTCAATTTCATTTTGACTGGCGGTTCCCCAGTAATTGTAGGTGGCGTTGATGATCACTCCATCCCCGCCGGGTGCTGAAACCATGGCATAAACAGCATTAGATTGAATATCGTTGTGGACTATGTCGCATCTCAACTGTTGGGCAAATTCGATGAATTTAACGCCAATGCCGTTTTTTGCTATGTAATTGTTCATGGCAACTAAGTGTTCATTGTTCAGTGGTCGAAGTTTAAGTCCCGCTTCAGCGTTATACATTATTAAGTTGTCCGTAATGAGGCCATAGCAAACTGTGCCGTCGATGTATATGCCACTTCCATAATTGGACGTAATAGTGTTCCGGCAGATTTCGTAGTATCG
>JAVZOF010000014.1:0-13299 GCA_038882475.1 Bathyarchaeia archaeon | reverse complement strand
CTATTCCCTCGCGTTTTCCCATTTTCTCAATAAGTTTCACGAGGGCTTCATGGCTTCCGAACCGCGCTTCCATTCCATCCATATCTTCTTTTGTCAGTATGCCATTTTCATAACAGTCCATAGCAAAACCGACAATTACACCGGCACTTATGGAATCCATGCCATAATAATTGCAAAGCTCAGACCCCTTAATTATGGCGTCAAGACGGTCTACTCCACAATAGGGTCCCAAAGCCCACAGCGGTTCATATTCAACCCGTGCCATGGCGCCTTTGTAGGGTCCTTCGTTGACAACACAGATGTGTTCGCATCTCATGGCGCATGAGCTGCAACCGATAATTTTTGCTACGTATCTCTCGTTCAGCAATTCGCCGCTTACTTTTTCAGCGCCTTCAAAATAGGCATTATTGTAGTTTCTTGTTGGCATGCAGTGCAAAGCATTGTGCACTAGAACGTTTTCCGGGGTGCCTAATGTGCGATATTTCTTTGTTGCAGGGCCTTTCATTCTTTCATGAAATTCTTTTACAAACTCTAGGAACTCGTCTGGTTTTGCAACGGTTACGTCTTTTGTTCCGCGGACGGCGATTGCCTTCAGATTCTTTGAACCCATAACGGCGCCCATTCCGCATCTGCCCGCAGCCCTTGTCTTCTCGTTGATTATGCATGCTATTCGCACCAATTTTTCTCCAGCTGGTCCTATGGCTGCAACGCGAATGTAATAGTCGCCCAACTCCTCCTTAATTATGTCTTCTGTTTCTGCTGGTGACTTACCCCACAAATGCGAAGCGTCAAGAATCTGCACGGAATCGTCGTCAATCCAAACGTAAACCGGCTTTTCAGCCTTTCCATGAAAAATAACAACGTCGTACCCCGCTCTTTTCAGTTCTGTTCCGAAACTGCCGTGGGATTTGGACTCGCCTATGCCGTAACTCTGTGGAGACTTAGCCACAAAAGCGTGGCCGTTTCCGCCAGTGGGCCAAATAGTGCCTGATGTTGGTCCTGTAGCCAAAACTAGCGGGTTTTCTGGGCTGAAGGGATCAACGCCAGCCTTTGAATGGTCAAGCCATAGGCGCATGCCTAAGCCTATTCCGCCAATGTATTTTTTGGCGTACTCTTCATTCAATGGTTCTGTGTATGTTTTTCCGGTTGTTAGGTCTATGTGGAGAATCCTGCCAGCATATCCATACAACACGTTTTCCTCCATACGTTGATTATTTCAACGAGAATTAAATAACTCTATGTGATTGATATATTAAGGTATCTGTCAATTTTCCACGGTTGCCATGGCATTTGCTCTTTCTAAAAGGTAACCTACATTTATTGGATTGAAAATTCTCTAATACGCGTATCCCCCTATATGGATTTTCCAAGAAATTTTTGCAAAGATTTTGAGAAAAGTTATTTTAAAGGCAGTGAATTAATGGTGTGGTTGATGGATATGAAAGATAAACTTGAAAGTTTCAAGGCTCGATATGAAAAGTTTCTGAAAAGTGGCGGTGAAGACCCGTTAGCACTGAAGGCGGAAGCTGAGAGACTTTTGGCAGAGGCGAAGAAGAAAAGCGATTGCAATGTCGCTAAAGAACTTGAAGATATTCTTGTAGACTTGACTTTTGCAGTGGAAGAGATGAAATGCCAATGTTCTATGATGGGTCGCTGTAAATGCTAGAGATTAAGTGAAACGTGTCTTCTGTTTGGCGAAGATAAGCGAACACTTGCCGTTTAAGCTTTAGAGGGTTGAAATGATATGCGAAAGTGTGCCCGATTATGTGTGGCGATAGGCGGCTTCCTCTTAATGACTGGCATAATTTTGGTGGGGATAACATTGCTAGTTGTATTCCAGCTTGTGGATACAGCCATATTTGAATATGAAACTCACATATTTCTGCTGATGCTAACCTTCTTCCTAATCGGGATATTGGATTTTATAGCGGGAGTGATCCTCTTGCGGAGGTAAATGCCCCATGGGTATTAGAAGATTTGTTGCAAGGGCAACTGGTTTAATCCAAACCGCCATTGGAAGCGCATCTCTCATTTTCGCTTTCTTTCTATTCTACAACGTGTTCAATCTCCAAGCTTTTTTGGGTTTTCAAGGGGAAAACATTGAACTTTACGTTTTAGCCTTTATCACTTTCGGTTTAATATCGGTTATAAGCGGTTTGGTTCTCTTCTGTGAGTAATAAAAGGGAGAGGTAGCTGTTATGGGTGAATCTCACTTAAAACGGGAGTTGGGGCTTCTACATGCTACGATGTTGGGAATTGGCGGCACTTTAAGCGCGGGAAACTTTGTTATAATCGGTCATGCTGCAAGTTTAGCTGGCTATTCCATTGTCCCCATAGTTTTCGCTTGCGGAATCATAAGCCTATTAACAATGTTCAGTTACTGTGAACTGGGAACACTTCTTCCGAAGGCCGGAGGCGAATACACTTTTGTAAAAGCAGCCTATGGAGGCTTTATCAGCTTTCTCACGGGATGGTTTGAGTGGATAAGCAACATGTTCTATGCTGCTTTGTCTTCTCTAGGATTTGCGTATGTAATCTCCTACATTTTTCCTCAAATTAACATACCATTAACTGCAGTCATCATCGTTATCCTTTTCACCATCATCAACATAAGAGGTGTAAAAGAAACTGGGATGGCTGAAACCATAATAACCGCCATAGTGCTTGCCATATTGGGAATTTACATTTTAATGGGTTGGCCACATACCCAACGAGTGCAAACTTTCATTACTCTTCCCTCCACTGGTCTTATAGGGATATTTGCGGCTACTGCTTACCTTTTTGAACTCTACCTTGGAGCCGAAGCTGTTGCCGCAGCCCAAGCTGAAATAAAAAATCCTGGGAAAAACATTCCCCGTGCCATAATATTATCGGCGATTGTGTTGATGATGCTTTATACAAGTGTGGTTTACGTTGCCGTTAGTGTTGTTTCTCCAGAGGTTCTGAGCCAGCAATTTTCCCCCATTGCTTTTGTAGCAGAACAAGTGATGGGGCCAATTGGAGGGGTTTTGGTTACCATTGGCTTAGCGATTGCTGGGTTGGCTGCGACAAATGAAGCCATCATAGCCCAATCAAGGGTTCTTTACGCAATGAGCAGAGACGGTTACCTTCCTAAAAGGTTGTCAAAGATTCACAGACGCTGCGGCACACCATACATTGCAATAATTTTAAGCGCTGTGTTCACCTTGATTTTCACAGCTACTGGATTTGTAAATTTCATTGTTTATGCAGTTAACTTCGGCTTCATTATCGGCTTCTCCCTTGTCAACTTGTCGGTGATGAAACTGCGAAGGGAAAAGCCCTACCTTGAAAGACCGTTCAAGGCTCCTTTGTATCCCCTCACTCCCATTGCTGGGTTAGCAGCCTCATTTTTCCTAGTTGCCTTTATTGAGCCTTCAGTGTTAATTTTAGGTTTGGAACTTAGCGTCATAGCCTTGCTGGTTTATTATATCAGAATGGTGGGGGTTGACCGTTTGCGCATTGCCTTAGGAGGGATGAGCCTAGGTTTAGGAGGATTTGTTTCCCTTTTAGCTTATCTGTTACAGACTGGTCAAATTAGGCTGGTTGGCTTGTCTTCAGAACTGGTAACGGCGGTGTTCTATTTCTTGATTTTTGTAGGTGTTGTGCAAATTTTAGCTGGAATCTTGAATGTAGCCGCTCCTTCTACAGATTAAAATCGTGAAAACCAGTAAGGCTTAATAAAACCTGCATAAACTATGGTGATGAACCTTATGCCCCGCAAACATAGAAAGCCTTCCAACAGTTCGCACATACACATTTTTCGCAATCCCGACGACCTTATTTCAGACACCACTGGCGAAGAACGTTTCCACATCTTTGAAGTGTGCGCCAGCCTTTCCAAATACATAGCCAGCTTGCTTATGGCAACCGCCGCCGTCTCCACCTTCCTGTTCCTTCAATGTTTCATGGGAGTCAACATGTCTTCTATACCGCTACTGAAACTTGCCTTCATAATCGCCATAGGCTTTATAGGAATAGCTAACATCATCTGCGGCTTAGTGCTCCTCTCCAAAGAATAACCTTAAATGTTCAATTAGTTTAGGCACGAGTTATTGTTTGCTTTTTAAAAACACTTTCTAGATTTACTGTATAACGCCTATGGCTTTTAGGCGTTCAAGGGTCATCCATTCATCTCCCTCTTCATGTCCACTCCGTTCTCTAGCTGGACATTTCTCTTCCAACTCGTTTTCTGGAAGCAAACATGTTCCATCTACAGCCAAATATGGGCACTTTATAGCCACGCATTTCTTACCCATCTAATCATCTCCAAACAAAGTTTCTATTTAACACAGTTAAACTCTAAACTTATAAAGATTTTCTTTTTTTTATCAAACAAATGTTAGATTTTTAGATATTTTTTAAACAATTTTACACGCAATCTTCATGGGCAACTTTCCTCAAACGATTAAACCATGCTACAAACGTCAAATCATATCGTTCATCATTAACGAAACATTGCGAATGATGTCTCATTTAAAGAGTTTAAATGTTAAAGTGAAACAAAAAGGGAAAGGTTATAAAGCCTCTTTTAGGATTTCAAGAAGGTCCTTAACGGCTATTTTGTTTTCTACATCTAAAACTTTAACTGCGTCTTCCAATGTGGTTACACAGAAGGGACAAGCCACAGCAACAGTGTCAACCTCAAGCTCCAAGGCTTCTTTAATGCGGTTCACACAAGGTCTTTTCTCCGGTTCAGCCTCTTCTGTCCAAACTCTGCCCGCTCCGCCGCCGCAGCAGAAGCTGCTTTCCCTTGTGCGCTTCATTTCTACGAGTTCTAAACCGTTTATGGATTGAAGAATTTGTCTCGGCGCGTCGTAGATTTGGTTGCGTTTTCCTAGGAAGCATGGGTCGTGGTAGGCAACCCGCCTTTTGAAGAGTTTTGAGGGCTTAATCTTGCCTTTTTCTATGGCTTCAGCCAAAAACTGCGTGTAATGTTGAACGTTTAGCGCCAAGTCTTTGTAAGGTTTGTCGTTTTTGAAGGTGTTGTAGCAGTGGGGCGAAAGGGTTACAATGCGTTCTACCTTAAACTTTTGGAAGACTGAAACGTTGTGTTCCGCCAACATTTCAAATAGGCCCTTCTCGCCCATTCTTAGGATGTGGTCTCCGCAGCACCATTCTTCTTCGCCTAAAGTTGCATAGTCAACGCCAAGTCTATCAAACAGCGAAACCATTGCTCTAGCGACTTCACGGTTTCTTATGTCATAAGCAGTTGAGCAACAAACGAAATAGAGAGTTTCGGCTTCTGTAACCTTTGGAAAAGTTTTGATGTTTAATCCTTCAGCCCATCCCATTCGTTTGCTCTGGTGGGTTCCCATGGGATTGTGATATTTCATAACGCTTTCAAGAACATCCTTAACAGTTCTTGGAATGGCGCCTGTTTCAACGAGCAAGCTGCGGTCTTCAACTATGGAGTCTGAACAGTTGACAAGTTTTGGACAGAACAACGTGCATGAATTGCATGAAGTGCAAAGCCAAACGTTGTCAGCCATGGGTTTAAGCCTTTCATCTAAACCTTCATCCCTAGAGTCTGCAATAAACCTGTAGTTCGCCGTTAAAGCCGAAGGTCCTAAGAATTTTTCATCTATGGCAGATGGACAAGCTGAATAGCATATAGAGCATTTAGTGCAAAGCGACAAATCCCAGAACTTTTTAAGGTCTTCGGGAGACTGGATAAACTCTACATCAGTCTTTAAAGCTTCTGCAGGCTTAATTAACACGGTTTTAATTTTCTTGATTGTTTGGAAAAAGGGTTGAATGTCCACCACCAAGTCTTTCACGACTGGCATGTTTGAAAGCGGTTCAATGGTTAACGTGTCGGCATTAAGGTCTAGAACCTGCGTGTAACAGGCTAACATTGGTTTTCCGTTGACGTTTACTCCGCAACTTCCGCAGATACCCATTCTACATGAGTGCCTAAATGAAAGGGTTTCATCCAAATTATCCTTAATGTAGTTGAGGGCGTCAAGTATGGTTGTCCCTTTCAATATTGGCACTTTGTAAGTGGCAATATACTGTTTTCCAGTGTTTGGGTCGTAGCGGCGAATCCTAAACTCAACAACTTTTAAAACTTCACCATCCACGTGCTTAACCTCCATTAATATTTCCTCGCTGTGGGTTGCCACTTCGTAATCGTGACTGGAACATATTCAAGCCTCGGTCCTTCAGTCGTACAATACACCAATGTGTGAACAAGCCACTTTTCGTCGTCGCGTTTCGGATAATCCAGTCTTGAATGGGCGCCTCTGGATTCCGTTCTTGCAAGTGCACATAGAATGGTGACTTCAGCTAGGTCCAGCATAAAGTCAAGTTGAAGGGCAGCCGTAAACCCAGTGTTGTAGGCTTTGCCCTTATCCTCCACCTTTATGTTCTTAAACCTCTTTTTGAGTTTTTTAACCTCTTTTAAGGCACTTTCCAAATCGTCGCCTTTTCGGAAAATCCAAACTTTCGTGTTCATTAAGCGCCTCATCTCATCCCTCAATTGGGGCACTCTTTCGCTTCCCTCGCTTCCAAGAATTCCGTCGAAAACCCTTTTCTCTTCGGCTAAAACCTTTTCATAGGGAATTTCGTGGAAGCTCGTTGACATGGCATGTTTTGCGGCTTCCCCTCCAGCGACAGCGCCAAAAACTAGACATTCAGCCGTTGAGTTTGTGCCGAGCCTGTTGGCGCCGTGAACACTGATGCATGAGCATTCGCCAGCAGCATACAACCCCCTAATAGGTGTTTCAGTTTTTATGTTGGCTTTGATTCCTCCCATGGAATAGTGGGCTGCTGGTCGTATGGGTATAGTCTCTTTAACAGGGTCAACTCCGCCAAGTTTTATGGCAACATCCCTTATAAGTGGCAGTCTCTCGTTAATCTTCTCCTCACCCAAATGTCTAAGGTCTAAGGCAATGTATGGTCCATACGGGCCGGTGAAGGCTCTTCCCTCAAGGATTTCGGTTTGTTCAGCCCTTGAAACCACGTCGCGGGGAGCTAACTCCATCTTTTCAGGCGCATAACGTTTCATGAAACGTTCTCCAAGGGCATTAATCAAGTAGCCTCCTTCTCCACGGGCGCCTTCTGTTATTAGGACGCCTGAAGGCACTAGCCCTGTTGGGTGGAACTGGACGAATTCCATGTCCTCTAATGGTGCGCCTGCACGGTAAGCCATAGCCATTCCATCTCCGGTTGTAGTGTGCGAAAAGGTTGTGAATTCGTAGATGCGTTCATGCCCCCCCGTAGCCATTATCACTGATTTGGTTTGGAAAACGTGCATTTTGCCTGTTTTAAGCTCTATGGCTGTTAAGCCTACCACGGTGTTGTCTTCGACGATAAGTGCTGTAGCGAACCACTCGTCATAGAACCCTACATTGTCGTAGGTGGTGGCTTTCCCATAAAGCGTATGCATTTCATGGAAACCCGTCATGTCCGCTGCAAAACAAGCCCTCGGATAAGTGTGTCCGCCAAAAGGACGTTGGTCTATTTTGCCATCAGGTGTGCGGCTCCATGGGCATCCCCAATGCTCCATTTTAACTATTTCTTTCGGAGCCTGTCTAACAAAGAACTCCACAACGTCTTGGTCTGCCAAGAAGTCTGCACCTTTCACAGTGTCCCAAGCATGTAAATCAAAAGAGTCCTTTTCCCGCATCACCGCGGCTGTTCCGCCTTGTGCACAGACAGAATGTGAGCGTATGGGATGAAGTTTTGAGATCACTGCTATGTCAAGTTTTTCGCTAAATTCAGCCGCAGCAACAGCAGCCCTCAAACCAGCTAATCCAGCGCCAACAATGACGATGTCATGGGTATATTTTTCCATTGGCATTTCCCAGCCAATTTTAAAGAATAACCTAGATTCATTTCAACGCTTATATTTCTTTGTCCATACAAATGGCTATTTTTCCTTAGTTTAGCCCCTTTTAGATTTCGACTCTAACCTCCAAGGAAAAAGCGAACAATAAATGGGCGGTTTTTCCATTTGCTCTTTAAGCCTTTTAATCCATAGGCTACTAGCACCATGAAGGATGAGATGGCAATATAGATGAGAAAGAATGTTTCAAGGTTCACTTCCGACCATTTTGGAGCGACAATATAATAGATTAAAGAAAGGTGCAGTATATACATAAAAAGTGATGATTCTCCCAAGGCTTGCAGCGGCTTATAAAGGATAAGGGAAGGCTTATAATCCACTACGGGAAACAGCACCAAAATCACTCCAATCGCGCTCATCACATATCCAATTGATGGCCAACTGTAATAGTGAAAGGTGAGCCACCAGATAAAGCCTCCAAAAGCTAAGGTAGCTATCCCTGCTAAAACAAAGTTTTTCCCCATCAAAGCATACGAACGGAGTTTCCAACGCAGATAAGCCAGATTTACTCCAAGTAAAGAAAATCCTAGCCATGGAAATATGGGAAACCAACCGTCGACTATAAAACGGTGAACCGTGTGATCTGCGTATTTAAGAATTTCTTGGAGTAAAGGGTGCGAAAGAAAAAAGATGATGACGGTGAGCCACCGGGCCATGGTGTTTAAACGTGAGAAAAGATATGCTATGGGCAAGGAGACTCCAATTAGGTAGAGTATTTGGAAAAACATGAAGGGGTAACCGCCGAGGATAAACACTTCAATAAGTAACCCAACAATTATTAATAAAGTTCCCCGAGCTAAGAAATACTTTAACCTATGACCCTTTGTTTGAGTTGTAAAAGTAACCATCATTCCAGATATCACAATGAATAATGGGGCAGCCCACGCATTACAAAGAACAAGCCAAAAAGGATAATACTCAATTGACAACACTGTTGGTAGATTACCACCTATCATCATGAAAACAGCTAAACCCCGCAGAATATCTATTGTCACATCCCTTTTACCCTCTGAAAATGTCGAGCCCCTCCGTTCACTATTCACGTTTATTAAAGCCATATTGGACATTTCAAGTTTTTCCAACACCTATTTTCTGAAATCTGAACTTTAAACGCTCAATGGATAAAGGTAATTAACTTGTAGAGTTGTAAACTGCGCAGTAGAGGAAAATTTTTATAACAAATACTAATTGCTTCTACATTCCAAGCTGAGGAGCGTATGCAAATGTTTATGGGTGTTGACCATGTTGGCGTAGCCGTCAAAAATCTAGACGAAGCCATTAGCGTTTACCGCGACATACTCGGCTTTAAACTTGTCGGAGTTCACGTCTTAACGGAGCGGAAGGTTAAGGTGGCTTTTCTTTCTACGGGCGGAGAAACCCAAATTGAACTTTTAGAGCCCATTGGCAGCGACAGCCCAGTTGCAAAATTTCTTGAAAATCGCGGTGAAGGCATACACCATGTTGCCGTTAAAGTGGACAACATTGAAAACACTTTAGAAGCGCTCAAAAAGAAGGGCGTTATGCTGGTTGACGAAAAACCTAGAACAGGCGTTGAAGGAAAGAAAATTGCCTTTGTGCATCCTAAAAGCACTAAGGGCGTGCTTCTTGAACTTGTGATGGAGTGAAAAGCCATTTTCAGCTTGTCCTTTACATGGGTTGATGCTGTTTGCGTTCGGTAAAAACCGTCTTACTAATTCAAGTTTTCCATTCTTTCGCAAGTGGCGTTCTCGGAGTTGTCATACCTTTAATAATGAAGGAAAGACGCATAGACGTGGTCTTAATAGGTTTTGTTTTTGCATCCATGCCCCTAATCATGCAGTTTGGAAGAATCTTCTTCGCAACCCTTTCAGACTTTTTCGGAAGAAAACCCTTCTTCATAACCAACGGAGTTTTAGGCACAATTTCAAGCCTAGTCTACTATTTCGCCCACACACCAATGGAGTTTCTCTTCGGAAAAATCGCTGAGGGAACAAAGGAGGGCGCCATATGGGCTGTGAATAGAGCATTTCTTCTAGAGCGAAGCCAAGGCAAATGGAGAATTCTGGTTTACCTAAGAACAGTCGTTTACATTGCCTATGCCGTTGGCAGTCTCTTAGCTGGGTTCATGACAGCTTTGCTCCTATACGAAGGAACGATGCTTTTCTGCGCTTTGCTGGGCATTTTAACAATTTTGTTTGCCTTCACGCTTGCAGAAGCGAGGAAAGGAGAATTCAGTGTGGAACAAGCTCTACGTCTTCTCGATTTTAGAAAGAAAAACCGAAGGTTCAAAATTTTCCTAGTTCTCTTCTTCACAATAGGTTTGGCTTTCGGCTTCCGCTCCGGATACGTCATCCCATATTTCCTAAGCAGTGTTGGCTTCAACCCTGAAGAGGTTGGACTGATTTTTGGCGCTATGATCTTGCTGGCAGGGTTGTCTTCGTATCTTTTCTCCAGATGTTCTCGCATAAAGGAGCTTATACTGCTAAGCGGAGTCCTCTACTCAATTCTCCTAGTTTCTTTAGGGTTTTCCTTCCCAACTCTCGCTGGAGCCCTTGTGATTGCGGTGGGCTTTACTGAAGGGATGAACAGCATTGGACAAGAAGGAATTCTTTCAAAGATATGTGGAAAAGAATCCTACGGAACGGATATTGGTTTGCTCATGATGGGACTTCACATAGGCGAATCTGCAAGCCTAGCCTTAAGCGGCATACTAATCGCCAACTGGGGTTTCGCCATCTCTTTTGTTTTGGCAGCGGCAATCTACGCGGTTTTCTACTTTGGCGCCTTCATGCTCTACGGAGAGAAATAAAGTGTCCACAAAAATAAGCGTGGAAAAACTTCAAGAAGGGCTAAAAACCAAACTCTTAGGCAGATACCTTTTCTTTAGCCGCGAAGCTGGCTCAACCAACGACTGGGCTAAGGAACTAGCGGAACTCGGCACACCAGAAGGAACCGTCGCCATAGCAGAAACCCAAACCGCTGGACGCGGAAGACTTGGCAGAAAATGGGTCTCGCCGAAAGGCGGCTTATGGTTTTCAATAATCCTCAAACCCAAACTTAAGCCCATGGAAACAGTTAAACTAGTGTTTTTGGCTGGTTTAGCTGTGGCGGAGACGCTACGCGAATTATACGGCTTAAAGGTTGAAACCAAATGGCCCAACGATGTTTCGGTTGATGAGCGGAAAGTTTGCGGCATACTTTCTGAAATGAAAACCGTCGGCGAAAAAGTGATTTATGCAATAGTAGGCGTCGGAGTCAACGCAAATTTTGATGCGTATAAAGTGTTTCCAGAAGAGCTTAGGGAAACTGCAACTTCACTTGAAACCCTGTTAGGCAGAAAAGTTGTTTTAGAGGAGCTTTTTAGGATTTTGCTGGAGAAAATGGACAGCCTTTATGAACTCTTTCTTAAGGATGGATTCAACCAAATATTGGAAAAGTGGAAAGGCTTCGCCTCCTTCTTAAGCCGTGAAGTTGAAGTTTTAACTGAAAGCGAAAGAATAGAGGGCTTAGCCGTAGACGTTGACAACAACGGAGCGCTAGTTCTAAAGCTTAAAGATGGCTCTTTAGAACGCGTTTTTGTCGGAGACCTCTCCCTAAAAATAAAACGTAAATAAGATTAAGGCTTCTGTTTCTTGTTTTTCCGCATCTTCCGCGTTTTTTCAACAGGTTTTTTCCTTTTTCCAAAAGCCTCTGGATATTTCCGCACATCTTCATATATGGGTCTAGGAATGTTTGTTCTCGGGAAATAGACATCCATACGCCCTTCTGGCGGCGCAAGAGGGTATTTTGCTTTCTCCTTTTTGTAGACGAAACGGTAATTGAGATAGCAAAAAACGAGGAACCATGCCATTTGCGCGGCGGCTAAAACGAATATTCTAACCATAACAGAAGCGGTAAAGAAAGGTATGAATATGCAAGTTCCAATGGTCATGTAAATCCAAAACTTTGTTTTACGCTTCAATTTTCCCCATTTAGTTTTATGATTAAACAGTCTATTAGCCTTTTAGCTTCTACGGTTTTGCCTCTCAGCCACAGAACAATTGTGCGTATAACATTTTCGGGCGGCATATCCGCCTTATATTTTCGGATGGATTTGTGGCTTAGCAGCGTCTGAATAACCATGTTTTGCTCTATCATATATGCACGCTCTTCCGACTCTAGACTAAAGGCTACTAAAGTGAAATATAATTTTCTAAGCGGTGGCTGCATATATCCTAAATACTGATTGCCCCTACATATTCCAGCAGACTGGAAGGTGTTTAGTTATGGTTGAGATTAGGGAGCCAACGGTCGAAGAGAAGATTAGGCGTTTACGCGAAATGCGGGAGCAAGCTAAACTCGGCGGTGGGCTTAAAAGAATTGAGGAGCAGCACGCTAAAGGCAAGCTAACAGCCAGAGAACGCATAGAGCTCCTCCTAGACCCCGGAAGCTTCAACGAGCTTGACCAGTTTATCGTCCACCAGTGCACGGATTTCGGCATAGCTGAACGCAAATACCTAGGCGACGGCGTTGTAACAGGCTATGGCACAATAGACGGAAAACTTGTTTACGTTTTCTCGCAAGACTTCACCGTTTTCGGTGGGTCGCTGGGTGAAATGTTCGCGCGAAAAGTCTGCAAACTCATGGACATAGCCATGAAAACAGGCGCGCCAGTCATAGGCTTAAACGATTCAGGCGGAGCGCGCATACAAGAAGGCGTTGCAAGCTTAGCTGGTTATGGCGACATATTCTTCCGCAACGTTATGGCTTCAGGCGTCATACCACAGATATCGGCCATCATGGGCCCCTGCGCAGGCGGAGCCGTCTACTCGCCAGCGCTAACAGACTTTATCATAATGGTCGACAAGACGAGCCACATGTTCATAACGGGGCCAGACGTTGTCAAGACTGTTTTGGGGCAAGAGGTAACCTTTGAAGAGCTTGGCGGAGCCATGGTTCACAGCCAAACCAGCGGCGTAGCCCACTTTATAGCCAAAGACGAGGAGCACTGCATCCAAATAATTAAGAGGCTTTTGAGCTATTTGCCCAGCAACTACCTTGAAGACCCGCCTTATGTGGAAACCGGCGACGACCCGAATAGGACTGATGATGAGTTGGCGCGAATAATGCCCGATGACCCAGACAAACCCTACGACGTTAAAGAGGTAATCCACCGCGTGGTCGACAATGGTGAATTCTTTGAAATTCAGCCCTTATGGGCGCCAAACATAGTCATAGGATTTGCAAGAATGAACGGAAATACAATTGGCATAGTCGCCAACCAACCCGCCTATTACGCTGGAGCTCTAGACATAAATTCATCCACAAAAGCCGGACGGTTCGTGCGTTTCTGCGACTGCTTCAACATACCAATAATAACCTTCGTGGATGTGCCGGGCTTTTTGCCGGGCATGGAGCAGGAGCACGGCGGCATAATACGCCATGGCTCAAAGCTGTTGTATGCTTACTGCGAG
>JAVZOF010000013.1:0-14447 GCA_038882475.1 Bathyarchaeia archaeon | reverse complement strand
AGCCATCGACACCGCTCCCTTAGATAGGTTTACTGAAATTATCATCGGCAAAAGCTCCGGCGTTAAGCCCACAGCCAAAGCCACAGCGAAAAGAAGTGAGTCAAGCACGCTTCGCATGTAAAGGGCGTTAATGAAAAACACAAAAAGAACAAGCAGAAAGGTTACCTGCATTATCATGTAGCCAAAACTTCGAATGCCTCTTTGAAACTCTGTTTCAGGCTCCCTTTCCACAAGTCTCTTGGCGATTTTTCCATACTCTGTATGGCTGCCGGTTTTAACGACAACGGCGGTTGCTGTCCCGCTCACAACGGAGGTGCCCATAAAAAGATAGTTGTTCCACTCCGTTATCGAAGGGTCGTAAGATTTCAGCGGTAAGCCAATTTTCTCAACGGGGAAAGATTCACCAGTCAATGCAGACTGGTTCACGAACAGGTCTTTTGCATTTATAACTCGGGCGTCTGCAGGCACAATATCGCCTGCCGAAAGAAATATGATGTCTCCGGGAACGATCTCCGCAAGCCTAACCTCCCTTTTAACCCCGTCCCTTAAAACGGTGGCTGTTGTCGCTACCTTTTGCCTCAGCATTTCAGCCGCTCTTTCAGCCTTAGATTCTTGATAAAAGTCTAGTGTAACGCTAAAAATCACGATAGCAAAAATGATGACGGCATTTGCAACTTCGCCGAAAAAGCCGGAGATCAACCCCGCCACTAAAAGAATAATAACTAAAGGGCTTCTGAAGTGGAAAAGAAACTCGACAACAGCCGCCCTCTTCTTTTTTCTAACAAGCTCATTATAGCCAAAGACTTCAAGACGCCTTTCCACTTCTTCAGAGGAAAGCCCATCCAATGAAGTTTTTAAACGTGAAAAAAGTTCTTCGATGGGCAAAGTTAAAATTTCTTTAGCGCTCGGCAGAGCCCAGCCTAAATCTTCGCCAACGCTCGACTTTTCTAAATCTTGAATCGCCATTATCTCTACCATCCATTTCTAGCTGAACAGCCTCCAAGGCTGGGTTCTTCCATCCTACAAGGTACACTGATTCATAAAATTCTTTCTGCAATTTCATAAAGCTAAAGAGGACAACAAACTTTTAAGATTGAGTTTTTAAGTGTGTTATGTTGCTAGTGTTTTCGCTAGTTCTAAGAGTCTTGTGTCTAGGGATTTTTGGTTTTTGCATGATGTTTCTAGGCCTATGGTTGTGATCGTGCCTTTCTGCAAGCCGACCACGCGGTTTCCAACGTCTTGTGTTATCAAGCGTATGGCTTCTTCTGCGAATAGGCTTGCCAATAGTCGGCTTCTGGCTGTTGGCGAACCGCCTCTTTGGGCGTAGCCTACTATGCTTAGGCGGACTTCTGCACCGGTGTTTTCTTCGATTTCTTGTGCGATTTTTCTTGTGTCGCCTACGCCTTCAGCCGCCACTATTATGCCAGACCGCTTCCCTTTAGCGGCGTTTTCCTTCACGGTTTTGTAGATTTCTTCCATGTTTAGGGGCACTTCTGGGACGAGGATTACTTCGGCTCCGACGGTTAAGCCTACAGCCAAAGCCAGAAAGCCCCGTTTTCGGCCCATGACTTCTACGACGAAGACTCTTTCATGGGATATAGCCGTATCACGGATTTTGTCTATTTCGGCTACCGCCGTGTTCACAGCCGTGTCAAAACCTATGGTTTCGTCTGTCCCATAAACGTCGTTGTCTATGGTGGCTGGCACCCCAACAATAAGCGTGTCTGTTTCGCGGCTAAGCTCCAAAGCTCCTCTAAAAGAGCCGTCGCCACCAATAACCACCAAACCGTCCACATTGTTTGCGGCAAGGTTTTCAGCAGCTTTTCTAACGCCTTCCAGTGTTTTAAATTCAGGGCAACGGGAAGTCAACAGTATTGTGCCACCCGTCTGGATTATTCCACCCACAGAGCGAGGGTCTAAAAGCCTAAAACGGTTATTGATTAAGCCTTCCCAGCCCCTCTCAAAGCCCAAAACCCTTAAGCCCAAGGCGCTAGCTAAACGCACCACAGCCCTTATGGCAGCGTTCATTCCCGGCGCGTCTCCGCCACTCGTCACTACACCAACAGTTTTCAAGATAACATCCCAGCCTTAACCTAAACAAACCTTAAAACAAAATCCACAACATAAAATAAATGAATTCCCCTCTATTTCCTCCACAATTTAAGAGGCTAGCTAAATGAAACATAATGAAAAAACCTTCATAATCGTGTTGGTTACAGCCTCGAATAGGGAAGAAGCTGAAAAAATCGCGCGGACACTGCTCGTTGAGAAGCTCATAACATGTGCCAACATCATCAGCCCAATTCATTCTCTTTTCTGGTGGCAAGGCAAAATAGACGAAGCCCAAGAACAACTAATCCTAATGAAAACAAGAAAAGACCTGTTCAACAAACTCGCCGAGAAGGTGAAAGCCCTCCACAGCTACCAAACCCCAGAAATAATAGCACTGCCAATCACGAAAGGCTCGAAAAACTACTTGAAATGGCTCGATGAAAGTTTAGAGTAAAGTTTTATAGTTTTGAATGCGCTTCAGAATGTTTTGGCGGTGGGTCTTAGGCGGGGGGCTAGGGGTCCCCTGTACCGTAAACCCTCTATAGGACGGGCCGAAAGCTGAGGCTGAGGCGTCCGTGGCCGCCTAAACCCTTCACTTCCGAAGCAGTGACCATCCGTCCCTTGGGGCCAGCGGTCGCTGGGCGGCTTCCGTAGGGAAGCCGACTCCAGCGTTCACCAGGCGAACCCGGCCAGGCCCGGGAGGGAGCAACCTAAGCTTGGACGTTTGGCGCTCAAGGGGGTGCGGGTGCGAGTGTAGGGTTTGATGGGTGGGTGGATTCTGGATGTCGAACCTCAGGGGCCCACCGCCGCTCTTTTAAATAGCCTTTATATGTAGACGGGCGTGAATAACTTTGTGGATGATGTCTTTGGGTTTTAAAGCTGGTTTTCTGTGGGGTGTTTCTGTCAGCGGTTTCCAGTTTGAGATGGGTGATTCGGCTGGCAAAGGCTTGGATGTTAACACTGACTGGTTTGTTTGGGTTCATGATGTTGAAAACATTAGGCGCGGCATTGTTAGCGGCGACTTGCCAGAAAATGGCATAGACTATTGGCACTTATATTCAGAAGACCATAACTATGCGAAAAAGCTTGGTTTAAATGCTTATAGAATTGGCATAGAATGGAGCAGAATCTTTCCAAAAAGCACATTAGCCGTCGAAGTTGGAGTTGAAAGGGCTTCAGACGGCAACATTTCTAGATTAGATGTTGACTGCAAAGCCTTAGAAATGCTTGATAAGCTGGCGGATAAGGACGCGTTAAACCACTATAAAGACATTATAGCGGATTTGAGAGAAAAAGGCTTCAAGGTTTTCGTATGTCTAAACCATTTCACGCTTCCTTTGTGGATTCACAATCCGCTGACGGTGCGGGCTACAAAGCTTAGGAAGGGTCCAAGGGGTTGGATGGACGAAACCTCCATAATCGAGTTCACGAAATACGCGGCTTATTTGGCTTGGAGTTTAGGCGAAATGGTTGACAATTGGGCGGTTTTTAACGAGCCTATGGCTGTATGCGAGGCTGGCTACATGATTCCCGAGTCTGGTTTCCCGCCGGGCGTGAGCAGTTTTAAGGCTGTTATAAAGGCTGCTGAAAACATGGCTGTGGCGTATGCCAGAGCCTACGACGCTATAAAGAAGTTGGACACTGTTAAGGCTGATTCAGATAGTCAAAGCCCAGCCTATGTGGGTTTAATTCATAATGTGATTCCAGCGCAACCTCTAAATGACGAGGAAAAGCTTCATGTTGAAGCGGCAAAGTTTATGGACAACCTACATAACCAGTTTTTTCCACGGGCAGTTGCTGACGGCTGGTTAGACAAAAACCTTAATGGCGTATGCGAGAAAAGCAAAGTGAAAAATTATTTGGGGCAGCGTCTCGACTGGCTTGGCGTAAACTATTACACACGGTTTGTGATTAGGGGTAAGCGAAACCTTTTGGCTAAGCTTTTTGCGGGAATCCCAGCAGTTCCAGAAATAATGCCAAACTACGGGTTTGGATGTCAGCCTAACAGCGTGTCTGCCGCTGGAAATCCTACGTCGGATATGGGGTGGGAAATTTATCCCGAAGGACTGCTGGAAGCTTTAAAGGCGATGGCGAAGTTCGGCAAACCCCTTTATGTGACTGAAAATGGCTTAGCTGACGCGAAAGACACGCTTAGGGCAAAATTCATAGAAGACCATGTTGCAGTTTTGGAAAAAGCTCTAAACGAAGAGAAAATTGATGTGAGGGGCTATTTTCATTGGGCTTTAACCGACAATTATGAGTGGGCTAAAGGCTTTAAAATGAAGTTCGGTTTGTTCGCGGTAAACATCCAAACAAAAAAGCGCACTATGCGAAAAAGCGCAAAAATCTATAAAAAAATTGTAGAGGCAAACACCTAGACCAGCAGAAAACAGCGAAACGTGAAGACTTGGCTAATGGTGGAAAATCTAGAGGGGGCTACCAATTTTGCAGAAGCCAAACCAGCACAAAATTGACATACCAGCATGCCTCCTCAAGGTTTGGAAAATGCTAAATCTCGCATGTGCAATAGGCTATTGGGATTGAAGTTGCCCTTTAACGAGCTTAGAAGGGACTATCTGCTTGACCGTTGGGTTATAATAGCTACTGAAAGAAGTCGCAGACCTACAGACTTCGCCAGAAAAGAGAAAACCCAAGCTAAAACAAGTGTTTGCCCCTTCTGTCCAGGAAACGAGCACATGACTCCGCCTGCAGTACTTGTATACATTGAATCTGGCGGAAAAATTGAAAAGGTAAAGGATGAAGACGGTTTTAGACATAAAAACTGGATTATCCGATGTTTTTCAAACCTTTTTCCAGCCTTCAACGTGCCACAAGAAACGTCCAGCAGAAAAATTTTTATGAAAAGTTGTGATTTGGCTTTGGCGGTTGGGCATCATGAGGTTTTGGTGGAGTCGCCAAACCACGACGAGCATCCATCTGACGCCAGCGTCCAGCAACTCGTCAACGTTGTGAACGCTTACGTGGATAGGCTTTTCGAACTTTCATCGAAGCCTTACGTAAGATATGTTTCAATATTCCGCAACCACGGTCTAGAGGCAGGAGCATCCCTTTCCCATGCCCACAGCCAAATAATCGCAACCCCTTTTGTCCCGAAAATTGTAGAAGAAGAGTTAAAGGCGAGCAGAAAATTTTGGCAAAAACACTGTGAATGCATATTCTGCAACATTATGAAACGTGAGCGGGAAAGCCCCCGCTTCATCATGGAAAACATGGACTTTATGGTTTTTGCGCCTTGGGCAAGCGTCAACCCAATGGAGTTTTGGATTTTCCCAAAAAGGCATACGGCTTCGCCTCTTGAACTTTCAGAAAGGGAGAAAGAAAATTTTGCAAAAACATTAAAGACGTGTTTCAACGCCCTCAAAAACCTTTTGAACGACCCGCCCTACAATTTTGGCTTCCACATAGCTCTGGGAAAGACAGTAAGCCAACACTATCATTGGCATTTAGAAGTTTACCCAAAACTCGCCATCTGGGCTGGATTCGAAAAAAGCACAGGCATATACATAAACACGGTCACGCCAGAAACAGCCGCCGAAAGCCTAAGAAAGGCGATTTCACCTTAAAATTTGGAAAACTTCCCATTCATGTTTTGGTCTTATACGCATTATGTCCTCCACATAAGCCCTTAAAGGTTCAGCAATGCTCCATGCTTGGGCTATGCATCCTCTCGGACTGTGAGGCGCGTCTCCATCGAAAATTTCACTTATCACCCCAAGTCCAGCCTCGAAGACTTGCTGCGTAAAGAGGGGAAGAAGGAATTTTTTGAAGGCGTGTTCCCGCGTGTATTCCCCATAACCTTCAGTTTTTAGATAAGCCGTTATGAAAGGCCCCAGAAGCCACGGCCAAACGGTTCCATTGTGATAAGCCAAGTCGCGGCTTCGCCTGTCACCATAGTACACTCCCACATATCTCTGGTCGCTTTTGGCAAGGGTTCTTAAGCCATATGGCGTTAAAAGCTCACGGCGTACAAAATCAACTACTTTGACGCTTTTCTCCTTGTCAAGCATTGTGAAATCCAAGGAAACAGCGATAATCTGGTTAGGCCTTAAAGAAGGGTCGCTGCAGCCGTTTTCGTCTAAAACGTCGAATAGACAGGGTTTATCATTGTTCCAAAACTTTGCAGTGAAGTTTTCCTTGGCTTTTTCAGCTAAATGCGCAAATTTTTCAGCTTGGCTTGTTTCCTTAAACTTTCTGGCTAAAAGTTCCAGCGTTTTTAGGGCGTTATACCATAACGCTTGCACTTCTACAGCTTTACCAGCCCTAGGGGTTACTGGTTGACCGTCTACAACTGTGTCCATCCATGTAAGCTGTGAACCATGTAAAAGAAGCCCGTCATCGTCCACACGCATTTTGTCATATACACCTTTAACAAAGTTTTCAACGGTCGCCTTCAGGTTTTCCCAAAGGTTTTTTAGAACAAACATGAAGTCGCCAGTATATTTCAAATATTGTAAAACAGCGTTCACATACCATAAGGTGGCATCCACAGCATTATAGAAGGAATGCGCATCCCAGTCTGAAATAAGATTTGGAATTAAACCATCAGCAGAGTATTCGTTGAACATCAAAAATGTTTGTCGAGCGTCTTCAAACCTTCCAGTCACAAGCATGAGTCCAGGCAAGGAAATGAAAGCGTCTCTGCCCCAATCTTCAAACCAGTGGTAACCTGCAATAACGGATTTCCGAGCCTTTCCGAGAGCCCGCACGATAAACATGTCCGTAGCATGGATAACCCAGTTGAGCCAGTCTTTGGCTTGTATGCTGCTGTGGTCTTCGTAAAACCTTTTAATGTATCCTTCGCGGCGTTCAATTTCCGCAGCATACAAGTTCTCAACATCATAAATTGTGGTTGGCATTTTGTCAGCTTCCCTTTCCACAATTGCTTCATTTTCGCCTGCAACAGCTGTTAATGCAAATTTTCCACGAGTTCCACCCTCGACATTAAACTGGAAGAATCCGGGCTGGTGCCAATCTTCAAGGTAGCTTTCCCCGCGGAGGCGCTCCTCGCGGAAATAAACGTTTTCAATCCACTTTTCCGACGGGTGGTAAGTGCCACCCGTAACTTCCATAATCAACGTTGACGGTGGAGCCTCAACGTTTATTTTCATTCTCCTGCCTTGGGTTTTCTGAACAAACCTTGGAGGGTTCTGTAACCGATTTATCACTAAGTGGAAGTGCCTACAAGCTATTATGGGAAAAACGTGTATTTCAGCGTCCAAATCACTAAAATTTAAAACTTCGTACATGGCGACAATGGCGTTTTTCTTGTGGGGCATAAAAACGGTTTTTGAAATTTTAATGTTCTGTACGTTGTAAGCATATTTTGGAAAGGGGGACAGCGAAAAATCTGTGAGAAATTGGAATCCTTTGGGGTATATGCCGTTTTGAAACTCGTTGGCAAAAAGCGGATAAAAAGCGTTTCCCAGCTTTAACTCTTCGTCCAGTTTTGTTATGCAAACTTTGCGATTTCTCGGCGGATGAAAGGCAGCCACAAGCACTCCATGATATTTCCTCGTGTTTACACCTAAAACTGTTGAAGAAGCGTAGCCGCCTAAACCGTTGGTTACAATCCACTCTTTTCTAAGGGAATCTTCCACCTTTGAAAGTTTTTCTTCGCTCAGGCGTATGGACGACAAAAACTTCATCATTTACGCCATCAACTTCGCAACATTCTTTTCTCTAGGTACAGCGAAAAAGTTTGCCACAGGGTCACATTTGGTTCTAAAGAGCAGTGCATGGGGTTTTTGCAGTTTATACTCTGTTAGGGTTTCGGCATATCCCATGCCTTTTGCAAAAACCATGTCAACAGAGTTGTAAACATTCTGGAATTCGGTTGAAACCTCTTTTGGAGACAATCCCACAGCATCCGTGCCCGTAGTTATCACTTTATCTGCAATTTTGCCCATACCGGAGATTTCAACATCCTCTAAAGTTGCATCGTTTATGACAGGAGCGCCCTTAACAGCTACTATGACGGCTAACCCCATGTTTCTAAGCTGTTCCACAAGCAACGTGTCAAAAACTATTTCTCCAGCATTATCCGTTAAATAAAGAACAGCGTGTGAGTTTTCAGCCACTTCATAGATTTTGCCGATATCGTCAATCGCAAGGTCTTTTCCAGCTTCTTTTAGGCTTTTCCTCAAACTGCTGAACGTGAACTTATGCCCTGGAATGTCAAATTCCATGATGTTTCCAACTATGGCGCATAGGCAAGCCCTTTTAAACCTGTCCTGCTGGGTGTAGCCTTCCTCCACAAGCTTTTTTGCATAGGGCAAAAGTTTCAAGGCATTTTCATTGCATATTCGCTTGTTCCTCTTATATGGGTCGTTGTTTCCAGTAACCCTTTTTATGAGGCGGTCTCTTTTTGTGCCTAAATCTGCAGGGACAGCCGACGGTTTAAACTCTTTACTTAACAAATGTAGAAGCTCCATCATAGCTCTAAATCGCAACGCTGGATTTGTGGTGGCTTCTTTAACTTCAGCTGCACCTCTGTTGATGATGCATGCTGCACATTCAGCTTCAACCTTCAAGGGCTATTCTCCTAAACTTTACATTTTTCAGCAAATTCCCGCAAAACCCTATATTGGTCTTTCGCCTTCACAACAGCGCTTGCCACCAAAACCCCTTGGGTGCCAAGCTTTAAAGCCGCTGCTACGTCTTCTCCATGGCTTATGCCAGCCCCACACAAAATGGTGACCTTCGGGTTTACCTCCCTAACAAGCTTAACGGTGGCTGTCACCACATCGGGTTTAGCCTTTGAAACCGGTATGCCAGTGCCTATAAGCTCCGGAGGCTCCACAGCCACTATGTCTGGTTTTAAGGCTGCAACAGCCGCGCTTATGGTCTGATTGTTTGCGCACACAACCGAAATAAGCCCTTCCTCTTTGGCTATTCTTATTGCAGCGTCAATTTCCCAAAGTCTAAGTTGTCTTTCAGAATGATTAATTAAAGTGCCTGTAGCTCCAGCCTCTTTCACAGCGTCTGCAAGCACATGCCCCGTATAGCTTCCAGGCACTATAGGGTCTATGTGTTGGGCGAAAACAGGGATTTCTGTTTCTTTAGCTACTGCCGGTATATCCGTGAATTGGGGTGCTACGCAAATATCTATTTGCGTTTCACGGCTCACTTTTTCAGCCTTTTTTGCAAGTTCAACAGCCTTCTTACCAGTAGCCTCAGAGTAAGTCTTGAAATTAACAATTATTAATGGAGTTTGCAATTTCACTGGCAAAGGTTTCACCTAACTAATTTTTGTCTTAACGTTAATATTATTTTGGAATAAAAGGGGTTTGGCAACTTTATCCTTTGCTTCCCGGAACAAAGACTGCCGCTGCAATAACAGTCGTCCATAAACCGTTCTTGTCTCCAGTGGCAGACTGCGTTATGTTAGCGGTTTTGATTATCAGTCCGCTCGCTCTAAACTGTTGTTTCCGCTCGTCCCAAGCGGTTTCAGGGTTAAAGGGAATTCCCATAGTTGTAGCCAGCATCGTCGCCGCCAAATCCTCTGCGTAGTCTCCAGCCACTTCGTCTGTCTGCCCGAAAGAATGGTGTTCTGACAGATAGCCGTAATTATTTTTTCCAGAGGGAATAGCTACACCTATGGACGCAGCAATAAGCCTATGCGGCTCATTTGTTTGGTTTCTAGCTAACACAACAAAGGTTATTTCGCCAGGTTCAAGCATCTTTAAGCCCCTTTCTCTTGAAATAAGTTTGCAGCCAGGCGGTATTATACTTGAAACGTTTACTATGTTGCAGTGTTGGATGCCAGCATTTCTTAAGGCTATCTCGAAGGATTGAAGTTGCTCCTTGTGTTTGCCGACGCCTTTTGTTAGAAAGAAGTATTTTGGAATCATTTTGCCATGTAATTACAAAGTTAAGCTTAAAAGCTTTACGTTGCCAGAAAGTCTCCAAGTTTTTAAGGGAAAAACATAACAGAGGTTTAAACGTATTTTTCCTTGAGGTTTAAGGTTGTCAGCGTATCGGAGCGTATTTAAGGATGAGGCTAAGCTTGACATAACCTATGTTCCCAGCAGGCTTCCCCACAGAGAGGCAGAAATCCGCCTTCTGAGAGAGTTTTTCAATTTTATGTTGTCAACGCCAGAAAAAATGGCTCAAAGGGTTCTCATAGTTGGGGATGTTGGCACTGGAAAAACGGTGCTTTCCCAACGCTTCGGAGCCGACATCGTTCAGCAAGCAAAACAGCGGGGATTAAACCTTTATTACATTCATGTGAACTGCCGTCAATACCGTGGAAGCCTATTCTTCATACTGCATCATGCAGTTTCAGTTTTTCATCCAAACTTTCCGAAAAGGGGCTTCTCAGCAGAAGAACTCCTAAACATTTTCTTGCAGATTTTGGACGAACAGAACGTCCATGTGATTTTAACCCTTGACGAGTTTGAAAGCCTAATCGAGAGGGAAGGCTCAGAACCAGTTTACAAGCTTACTCGCCTACAAGAGACAAGACTAAACAAGCCCCAGAGGATTTCACTCATATGCATATTAAAAAATGTAAAGACTGTTGAAAGCCTAGATCCAAGCACAAGAAGCACGCTGCAATCAAACATAATACGATTAGAAAGATATTCAAAAGAACAGCTTGTAGATATAATAAGCGACAGAGTTCAATTAGCCTTCAAACCGTTGACGGTTTCAGAGGACACAATAAGCTTAATCGCTGAGCTTGCCTATTCAGAAGGGGGAAACGCCCGCTTCGCCATAGAACTCCTTTGGAGGGCTGGAAAATACGCAGACGCTGAAGATTTAGGGACAGTAACCCCAGAATGCGTCAGAAAAGCTGTTTCAAGCATATTTGCAATTACACGTAAAAGTGATTTGGCTTCGTTAAGCCTACATGAAAAACTTTTCCTATTGGGCATGGCGAGATTCTTCAAAGAAAATGATAAGGCTTACGCTTCTCTAACCGAAGTGGAACAAGCTTATACGGTTGTCTGCGAAGAATTTGGCGCAGAACCCCACACCCACACACAACTATGGAAATACCTTCAAATCCTCTCAGCCTTGGGCATAATTGAAAAAAGTGTTTCTTCAACTGGTCAACGTGGAAGAACAACTCTTATCTGTCTTCCGTGGATTCCAGCGCACGAGTTGGAAAGGGAATTGATTATGCTTTTAGGGAAGAAAGCGGGCAACAGTTGCAATAAATAGATATTTCTCTTCTTCCATTTATCTACATGCTAATGGAGACAAACACCATGGTGGCAAACTGCCCCCTCTGCGATTTAGAATTGCAGAAAGAGAAAATCTTCTATCAAGACGACTCCTTCATTGTTTTGAGGACTAAAAATCTTAAGGGACATAGGGAAAGAATCATGATAATCTACAAGCGACACCAACACACAATACCCTATAAAGCGTATGAACGCGCCTTGAGCATAATCTCCCAAATAGGCAGAGAAGTCTTCAAATACACTCCAAAATTCGTCATTTTAGACAGCACCTTCGCCACCATAAACGACCATTGGCATCTAGTCGCGTCTGATCTTGACCCTAAAAGCGAAGACTTTGACCAGATTCTCGCCACAAGATGGATTAAAGTTGTAGACAACATGTATCCAGACCAAACTTAAAATATTTACTAGGCTAATTATGGTAAACATGCAAATAGAGACAGTGCTTGGAAACAAGCTGCGCATAAAAATTTTGAAAATTCTATCCAAAATAAGAGAGTCAAACGTCACTGAGATTGCCAGAAGGCTTGGAGCAAACCACAAAACCACAATGAAACACTTGAAAATTCTTGAAGATGAAGGAATCCTTCAACACAAAAAGTTTGGAAGAATCCGCCTATACAGGTTTAACGAGAACTCCGTGAAGGCTAAAGCTATACAAACGCTTTTGGAAACCTGGGAAAATGCAGAAAACTTTCGCTAATATCTTTCAGAACTGTTAAATAACCAGCCTACACCCTAAACTGAAAAAGGAAGGAGTTGTGGATTAAAGTGGCGATGGTTGACATAACTGGAAAGCCCAAAGTCTTCCGTGAAGCAACTGCAACTGGAAAAATTAGGCTGAAACCAGAAACCATAAAACTAATTAAAAGCGGGAAAATTGAGAAGGGAGACCCCATTTATACAGCGAAAATTGCGGGAACACTGGCTACAAAGGAGACAAGCATTTTAATCCCCTTCTGCCACCCGCTGCCCCTTACAAACGTGAAAGTAGACATAGAAATTCCAGACAATTCCACAGTTAAAGTTTCATCAACCGTTAAAACAGAGGCGCAGACGGGTGTTGAAATGGAAGCGCTAGTGGCAACAGCCATAAGCCTCCTAACAATCTGGGACATGGTTAAGCAGTATGAGAAAGACGCTGATGGGCAATACCCTTTTACAGTTATTGAAGATATTTGTGTTGTAAAGAAGGTTAAGGAAGGGCTTCAAGATGAGTGAAAGCGTAGAAAGGCATAGGGCTGAATCTCCTAAAAGGCTTAGCTTTGGAATTATTGTTGTCAGCACATCCCGCTACTATAAGTCGAAGAAGGGCGAAAAAATCCGAGATGAGTCCGGCGACCTCATTGAAGAATTGGTGAAGAGTTCTGGACATCTTGTCGCGTTTCGCAAAATTATTCCAGACGACAAGAGTTTGATTGAAGAAAGTGTTAGACATTCTTTGGAATCAGCTCAAGCAGACGCTATTGTTTTCTGCGGAGGCACTGGCATAGCTCCTTCAGACTTAACCATAGAAACAGTTTCGCCTTTTATGGAGAAAATTTTGCCTGGTTTTGGAGAAATTTTTAGGCTTTTAAGCTACGAGCGAATAGGCTCAGCTGCAGTTTTATCCCGCGCCATGGCTGGTGTAGCCAAAGGCAAAGTTTTCTTCTGCATTCCCGGCTCGCCTGACGCTGTTAGGGTTTGTTTTGAAAAGCTTATATTGCCGGAAGCTGCACATATCGTTAAGCACGCACGTGGTAAATGAGGATAGACGTTGATGATGCTGCCGAGAAGAATGTGTGGCTTGAGAGATTCTGACGTGGAATCATGGTGATTTATTGGACATTAACCTTTTTCTGTAAATCAATACGCCAAGCGTGATGACTATACTTATTGCTATTATCACTATTGCGGCAATCCATGTTATTGGGAGAGGCTCTGGTGTTGGAGTTTGTGTTGGCGGGGTTGGAGTCGGCGGGTTCTCTTCATCAATCGGCTCTTGAACGACACGGACTGCTCGGATCTCGACGGTTCTTACACTGTGGTTGTAGGTGAAGTATAGGCATGTGTTGTTGACGTCTTCAGCTACTCTAGGATCGACGGGTTCGCCGTCTATTAGAACAGTCCATTGGTTGTTTTCAGTCCGCAAAATCCTTTTTGGCAAGACTACTCTGCAATAGCCTGTAGTCCCCCCTTCACCGGAAACTTTGAACCTTATGAATGTTTCGTTTAGGTTGAGGCAAAAGTCCGAGATCGTGGAGTTGCTGACTATGTTGATCCATCCAGGGACCTCTAGCCAACCGTCAATAAAGAGGTTGACAAGATCCATGAGTGGGTAGCGGTCTTTATTATCTGCATTAATCGTGTATGGTACGTCGCTTATTCCATCACTGCCAGTCTCGTTTTGGTATGGACCACCATGCAGATCTATGCCGCCGGGTCCACCGTAGCGTTTGCCGCCGCCAAACAGTTCAGGTATCAACTCTACAACGACGTGGTCGCTCCAATAATTACCCCCCGATGGATAGCCACCATCCCACATGTTTCCAAAAGAATTATAGGTGTATGCTTGAATAGTGTTGCCTAAGAAGTTATTATGGTGAATTACATTATTGTTAGAGCTATTTAGGCAAATTCCAATATGATTATTCACAAAAATGTTGTAAGATATTTCATTACAGTGGGCATTGCTTATGTAAATACCAATCATCCTTGGGGGCGCAGCTTCCTTCAACTCAGACACATATGTCTCTTCTGCTACGCAGAAACCTCTAATGACCGTATTATTCGCTGTTACGTAAATTGCTGGACTTGTTGCATTTAACCTGTTGCGGATGATGGTCAATCTGGGTCCTTGACCAATCAAAGACAAGGTTTTGTTGATAACTAAATTTTCATAATAAACGCCAGCGTACACACATATGGTGTCTCCGGAGTTTGCAGCATTAATTGCTTCTTGTATTGACGCGAAATCCGCATCGCGACATTCACCTCTATCATTATCAACAGTTATTACTCTAGGACCGGCCTTGGACAATTGAACGCTAGAAAAGCTTAACATGCAAATTAAAAACAACACCAACATCATTAACATTATTCCCGAAGATACTCTACTTTTCATCACCAATATCCTCTTCTCTTAAGAATTCCACTAAAGAAAGAAAACACACTGTTTTATAAACTTAAACTTACGTGAGCGTAGGC
>JAVZOF010000012.1:0-15703 GCA_038882475.1 Bathyarchaeia archaeon | reverse complement strand
GGGACAGCAAATTAAAATTTTCCTCTAGTCCCTGAATTTCCTCCTTAAGCTTTTCCAAGCCTATTTCTTGACCTTTTAGAATATGCTGAAGAGTATTTTCTATACCCTCAATTGTCTGCTTCATTCGTGTCTCCACAAGCTGGCGAAACTCTTCACTTAAAGTTATTTTTGCGCTCATCCAATCACACTAGGTGTGAAAAAGGATACCTTACAATTTATAAAGGTTTACTAATACAACAAGGTATAAAAATTACACTGCGATGGGAAAAGGAAAAATGTCAACTTTAGGTTTCGACGTGATTGTTGTTGGCGCTGGAACAGCTGGGTGCTTGGCTGCGAAAACCACGGCAGAAGCTGGGTTAAAAGTATGCCTAATTGAAAGGAAAAATAGAGAAGCAATAGGCGAAAAAGTCTGCGGAGACGCTTTGGGTGAGCATCACCTCAAGAACGTTGGATTAGAGAAGCCTCAAAGCGGTGAGTTGGAAAAGCGGATTGAAGGAATAAAAATTTATTCGCCTGACATGGAAACTGTTTTCACTGTTAGACATGAGGATTTTGTTGGTTATCTCTTAAACAGGCGATTATTTGGGCAGTGGTTGCTCAAAAAGGCGCTTGACAAGGGTGCTGTCCTTCTGGATGCCACGCAGTGCCTTGAACCAATAATCGAGAGAGGTTTTGTTGTCGGCGTCCTTGTAAGAAACATGCG
Source organism: Bathyarchaeia archaeon (assembly GCA_038882475.1). GTDB lineage: Archaea > Thermoproteota > Bathyarchaeia > Bathyarchaeales > Bathycorpusculaceae > JABFQN01. Next base: position 14,997 of record JAVZOF010000012.1, on the reverse strand, counting down.
AACTGGAGAAAAAATAACTTTAAGGAGCAAGGTTGTTGTGGATTCAAGCGGCTTTCTTGCTGTTGTTAGGCGAAAACTTCCAGAGGATATGGGAATAGAGAGGGAAGTCGCCAACGGAGACGTCGAAGCATGTTATAGGGAAATTAGACAACTTAAACAAGAGGGTAAGAACACAGAATTTTGCGAAATCTACCTAAACCAGAAGGTAACGCCTGGAGGCTACACGTGGATTTTTCCAAAGGGTGGGGCAAAAGTTAACGTGGGACTAGGCGTTTGTATGCGCGGAAAATTCCCAAACCCCAAAAATCAGCTGTATCGGCATGTTTTGACAAAGCCTCTTTTTGAGGGTTCGCTGCTTCTGGATGGAGGCGCATGGTATGACCCTACACGGAGACCATTAGATAACATGGTTGGAAATGGAGTGATAATTACTGGTGATGCAGCTTGTCTTGTAAATCCAATTCATGGAGGCGGTATAGGGCCTTCAATGCTCAGCGGTTATCTTGCTGGCAAAACAATAGTTGAGGCTTTTGAGAAAGGCGATGTTAGCCAAAAATCACTGTGGCAATATAACTGCAGGTATATGGAGCTGTACGGAGCTAAGCAGGCTGGACTTGACGTTTTCCGCTTTTTGTTGCTGACAAGCCGTGATGAAGACTTAAGCTATGGAATGAGGTATAAACTCTTAACCGAAGAGGATGTTTTGAAAGCTGGTTTGGGAGAGGAATTCCACCTGAAAATAAGTGAGACTGCAAAGCGTGTTTTTAGGGGATTAAGGCGTTTAAGCTTTCTTAACAAGCTTAGGATTACAGTTAAACTCATGGAACAAGTTAAAGCCCACTACAGGAATTATCCAAAAGCGCCAGAGCAGTTCCATGAGTGGCACGTCAAAAATGAACATTTGTTTAGGGAAGCAAGGTCAAAGCTTATGGATTAACCATCGCACTTAAGTGTTTCAGTCACCCTAAACACATTTGAAGCGTATTGCCATGCGAGTTGCAGTTTTGGCCACTGGCGGAAAAGATTCCGCTTTAGCTTTGCACAGAATCCTAAAACAGGGTTATGAGGTGAAGTGTCTAGTTAGCATGATGCCGCTACGCGAGGACAGTTGGATGTTCCATTACCCAAACATCCGCCTTGTAAAGCTTTTCGCGGAAGCCACTGAAATTCCACTGGCAAGCGCTGAAACTTCTGGAGTTAAAGAGTTGGAAGTTGAAGACCTTAAACGTCTAATAGCGAAACTTGACGTGGAAGCCCTAGCTTCCGGCGCAATCGCATCAAACTATCAAAAATCCAGAATTGAAAGAATATGCGAAGAATTGGGAATTAAATGCCTAACCCCTCTTTGGGGCGAAAATCCCATAAACATTTTGAGTGAGCTCGTCACTTTTGGGTTTGAGACTATAATTACTGGAGTTTACGCCTACGGCTTCAGCCAAGAATGGCTTGGAAGAAAAATTGACAAAGAAACAATAAAAGCCTTGGTTGCGCTAAATAAGCGTTATGGCGTTTCAGTTGTTGGCGAGGGGGGAGAATATGAAACCTTTGTTCTCGACGCTCCATACTTTAAGAAGCAAATAAAAATTGTTAGTGTAGAAAAATTTTGGAAAAACCATTCTGGGCAGCTGCTAATTAAGGAAGCCAGACTTGAGAGCAAGTAAACTGAACGCTTTTAAAAACGTGAACTTTATAGTGTGCCTAGCGCAATTTAGACATGGGAAAGCTAATGGTTGAAGAATCAGACCTGATAAACTTTCTAAAGGCTCATGGCGGCAAGGCTTCGCTAAGTGACATAGCTGAGGGCCTGGGCATACCAAAATACGGGCCGAAATCCGCCTATGCACTTCTGCAGTCTTTGAAGAATAAAGGCGTCATCGAGCGGGTTGGTGAACTTTGGGCACTAAGCATGGAAGAAGCTAGGCCTATTGAAAAGGCTGAGGAGGAGCAGCCTAAAGCGGCAGAGAAGAAAGAGGAAGCAGTAATTCCAGAAGTTGAGAGACTTATGAGAGCTATGGCTAAAACAATAGCTGAAGCGATGAAAACAGCCGAAGCGCCAGCAGATGAGTGGGAGTTAGCCACAAAACCCATGACAACAAAAATTGAGAGAAAAGAGGATAAGCTCAGCGCCTTTGTTTTGAAGCCAGACGAAGCCTTGGAAGCTAAAAAGCCATTACTGGGTTTTCCAACCGGAACGTTCATTGACAACCTATTTTTAACTCCGGAGGGCAAACCGTTAAATGGTATTCCAATTTGTGGACAATTCGCAATAACTGGTTTGCCCGGTGCCGGAAAATCCATTCTTGTGGAGGAAATAGCCGTTAGAGTTGCTGCTTCTGGGCGCAAGGTGCTTTTTGCAACCGCAGAGGATACGTGGAAAAGTGCCACTCCACGTTTTGATTTGCAATCTCGCCTAAAACAGAAAGCGGACATTTTGGGTTTGGATTGGGGCAAAATCCGCGAAAACCTTTTTGTTCTTGACACGGTGGCTTATCCGGAACTGCGGGATTGGAACACTTTTGCTGAAACTTACCGCTATGTTGCTGAAAGGGAGAAAATAGACCTCGCAATAATAGACTCTGTAACAGTGCTCGAGGCGTACCGTGGAGCACTCAAATACCGCGTCATGGAACTCGCCCGATACAACCAAGTTCACGGCATAACAGCCCTTTACGTTAACCAGAGAAGTTCAGAAGTTTGGGACAGCTATGACATGGCTGGCGGAATAGGTTTAGCCCACAACCTAGATGGTACAATAATAGTTGATTATGGAAGGGTTTACTGGCAAGACCAGCAAGTCGACTTAGCCGTTAACAGAGGAGAATTCGTCCGCATTTCAAGGGTTCTGGACTGTAGAATGTGTAATTTTGAGAGGCGTAGAATAAGAGTGGATATAACGCCAGACGGTTTCCTGAGGGCTGTTGAGGCAATACCTAAAACTGGAGAAATGGGACATAGTGAAAGTTTAGATGTCGCTGGTTAAACCGCCATCATTTGAAGAACTTACCAAGATATATGGTTCAGCGAAGAAAGCAATACAACACTTAATCGAAATTGGGTTTTCGCCTGAACAGATAGAATGGAAAATGGGCATACCATACCACCGCGTTCGCTTATACATGGAAGACAAAGAACCGAAAGCCGACTTGCCGTTCACGAAAATAGTGGAAGTTTACGAACGCCTCGCCGTTCTAAGAGGAAAAAAGGGTAAAGAAACAGAATTAACACTTTTCTTCCAAAACCCACAACTGCCACTTGAAACCAAAGCGCGATTCGCACTTGGAACAATAACCGAAGAGCACCTTAAAGTAGGTCCAGGACTAATCGAGAGAAGCATAAGCCTTGCAACTGGCGCGTCAATAAGCGAAGTTAGGAGGTTATTAATAGACTATGGGGAACACGGCGAGGTTGCTTACCTCCTCAAAAAGCCAAGCGAACCAAAACTTTCAGTAAGCGAAGTCAGCGAGGCAGTTAGGCTTCTCCCAAAACTTAAGAGAGTTAGGGAACGCGAACTGCACATTTCAAGCCTACTGCGGCAATGCACTCCAACAGAAGCAAAATACCTTGTTAGGCTCCTTCTCGGCGATTTAAAGCTCGGATACCACGCGAGAACAGTCATCAGAGCCGCATCAAAAGCCTATGGAGTGCCAACAGAAATCATGGAAAAGGCAGCGGCAATACTTGGACTAACAGAAAGCATATCGCTTGCTTCTGAAGGCGCACTGAAACTTTCGGAGGTAAAAATGCGTCCAGGGCAGTTCATCAAGCCTCAACTCGCCCACATATATGAACCGGACAAGGTAGTTTACCCCGTGAGGGCTGAATACAAGCTTGACGGGAGTCGCCTTCAAATTCATAGATGGGGAACCCAGACATGGCTCTTTTCAAGGAGAGGTGTGGAAAAATCTAAAACTCTTCCAGAAATTGTTGAAGTTGCAGAGAAGTTTAATGCGCAAAGCTGCATCGTTGACAGCGAGGTCATAGCTGTAGATAATGCTGGAAAACCGCTACCATTTCAAACGTTGCTTGAAAGGACGGTGCCGAGAGAGCTTACACAAGAAGAGCTTGCTGAAAGGAGGGGGAAGGTGAAGGTTACGATAAAGGCTTTTGACATACTATTTCTTAATGGACAAGAGCTCGTTGGCTTACCACTCTCTGCGAGGAGAAAATATTTGCTGGAGGTTGTTCCAGCCGAACACATCGTTGAGGGGGTGGACTGCCAAAACGAAGTTGAGTTGATGCGTTTTTACGAAGAAGCTCTAAGGAAAAAGTATGAGGGAATAGTTGTGAAAAACTTGAACTCGCCCTACGAGGTTGGACAGCGCACCTACACGTGGCTTAAATTGAAGCCAGAACGTGACACGCTTGACTGCACAATAGTTAAAGCACTATACGGAAAGGGCAAACGCGCCGGACTATACTCATCATTTCTCTTGGCGGTGCGAGACCCCCTTGAGAAGAAGCTGTACACTGTTGGAAAGGTTTCAAATCTGCCAGAGGAGGCTATGGACGAGTTAAGCGATATTGTTGAAAAGACAAGGACAAGTGAGGATGATGAAGGTGTTTTTGTCAAGCCATCTGTGGTTGTCGAAGTCACTTATCAAGAAATTCAAGAAACAGATGAGTACACAAGCGGCTACGCCTTAAGAGTGCCCAAAATAGTTAGGTTTAGAATGGACAAAAGCATAGGCGAAATAGACAGTGTTGAAAAGCTGAAGAAGCTTTACGAGTTGCAGTACGAGCGTTATCCAGTTCAGTCCCTCTAGCGAATTATGTTTCCCTCCACCTTGCCTTAAATGCGACAATAATTATGGAAATTGCCGTAGTTATGAAAAGTAAAGCCCATCGGAGCAAAATCATCTCTGGCGGTAATTCTAGAAGCCCAGAGTAAGCGCGAATCAAACCAGCAGTATTTGACGTTGGAAATATCATGGCAACCCAGCGGAATCCACCAAGGAACTCTTCTGGATAATAGACTGGGGGCATGAATATTAAGCCCAGCCCAAGAATGTTTGACATGTTGTTCAGCGTGTACACGCTTGCTTTTTGAAGGTATGTTGAAACTATGAATCCTATGCCACTTAATGCAGCCCAGCAGAGTATAAGCGAAGCAAACAGCCATCCAATACTGTAAAGCGGTAAAATTCCAGTCCAAACCGCTATTGACATGAAGAATGCTATGCTTGGAACTGATAGTATTAAGGGTGCTAAGGCAACCCCAACGGAGTATGAAACTGGGTGCACCGGCATGGCGATAATCATCTCCCTAATCTTAACGTACCTGTCATAGGCTACGTCTTGGATTGCAGCGGCGATTCCTATGAAACTCACCGTTGAAACCAAGGCTCCAACAAGTCCGTAACTTATGTTCCCACCGAATATTATTAGGAAGAAAAGTGGAATTGTGCTTATTAATCCAATAACAATTAAAACCAGAGGGTTCCTTTTGAGGTCTGGTATGGATTTCAGAGTAGCAATTATTAAAGCATCTTTGATTGGCTTTAGGTTCATGCTTCTTCACCTCCAACAAGTTTTACGAAGACATCTTCAAGTGTTATCGGTGCAACCTCAGCTTTCAAACCCATTTTTAAAGCGGATTTAACAAGTTCAACCGCTTCATTTTCGTCATGCAAATATATTATCTGTTTACCTCCAAACCTCACTACGCGATTATCGTTTTGCAGAAGTTTTATGTCCTTTGAGTTCCCTTCCACAACCACACGGTACTTTTCCTTCGCCAAACTCTTAATTTCCTCAACTTTTCCTTGGGCTATAACCTTCCCTCTGTCAATTATTGCGAGCCTATCCGAAATCATTTCAGCCTCTTCCATTATGTGCGTTGTCAAAAGTATGGTTTTTCCCTGCTCCACCAGCTCCCTCAAAATAGCCCAAACTTTTCTTCTGGCAACAGCGTCCAAACCGCTTGTCGGTTCGTCAAGCATCAAGACATCGGCGTCTGAAGCCAAAACAGAGGCTATTATCGCGCGTCTTTTCTCCCCACCCGAAAGCGAAACGCAAGGTCTGTTTCTTAAATCCCAAAGTTCAACAGCCTTTAAGGCGCTCTCCGCCTTTTCTTTTACATGCTCTTTTTTGGCACCTCTGAGAAGTGGAAAATAGTAGCAGTATTCCCATGGAGTGAAGTTTCCATAAGTTTGGACGTCTTGCGGAACAACTGCAATGTGTTTTCTAACATCCTTTTCCTCATGTACCACGTTATATCCAAAAACGTATGCCTCGCCCTTTGTTGGCAAAAGCTGTGTTGATATAATTCTCAAAAACGTTGTTTTCCCCGCTCCGTTCGGACCAAGTAAAGTGAAAAGCTCACCCTTGTTAACGGATAGGCTTACTCCACTTAGGGCTTCAACGGTCTTTTTTCCATCGTAAATTTTCACTAGTTCAACGGATTTTATTGCTTCCATAATTCAACCTTCAGAAACTATTGAGTCATGGACTTTTTATTAAGAATTCTGGAAAAAAGTGGTCGCTGTGCTGGTCACACCCTAAAATTTAGAATCTTATAATTGGTGTAAGTTTGGAGAAGGTTTAGGTTGGCTGTTGTCTTATACTGTTGGCTGCGAACATCTAAACTTATTTCCACAAATTCCTTCAACGTTTGATTTGTGAACTCCCATGTTGGAGGTCCATACTTGATCCCGTTACACGTGGAATCAGCGTATATGAAAAGCTTGTTTCCCATGTAATAGTAAGCCGCCTCGTTTGCATAGCCAAACTTTGGCTTACTTAGGATTTTAAATGGCCAGAGCTTGCATGCCTTTGGTTTCATGTGTTGCAGTCCACATAGGCGCATGTTCGGCAACTCACACAAGAAAACGCATGAGCCATCGCTTCTTCTCTTTATAAAAAGTTTGTTTAGACCCGAAACCGTGTATCCGGCGCCATAATTTTTGACAATTCTGAGCCATTCTTGGAAGTTTAGGACGACGCTATAAGCTTTGCAACACAAGCCGCATGCATTGCATTTCCAGTCGCTGATGTACTGCCATGGAACGAACAGCATTTCCCTTCCTAAAATTTTCTCAGAAAGTTTTTCTTAAAAACCTTGCTTGCAGAAAGGCTGAAGCTTTTCGACCATGTCTCTTGGAATTGCAACGGCTTTTCCCTTATTTTTGTCTGCTGCTACAATTACGACATAACCGTTTGCTAGCAATGCATTTGATTCTTTGTTAAAGATTTTGAAGCTATATTTTATAGATTTTTCCTGCAACTCTTCGATAGTTAATTCCACTTCTATCAAGTCGTTGAATCTTGCTGGTTTTTTAAATTGGCAGAAGGCTTCAACTCTTGGGAACCATAAACCTCTTTCTTGGGCGTCCGTAAATGTAAATCCTAAGTGTCTGTAAAATTCCTCTTCCGCCCTCTCGAAAAACTTGAAATAGTTAGAATAATGCACAACTTGGGCGGCGTCAGTATCCGCCCACGCAACCCTAAAAGAGGTTTTAAAAGATTTTGGTGTCATGTTCCTTTTCACGAGGCAAAACTAGACTTTCTTGTACAGGTAAAGCGTATGTGTTGGATATCCTAAACTTGGATTTTCACAGAAGTTCTCAACCTTGACGGGTTTCCACCCGACAATCTCGTAATCATGAGAGACAACACGCACTCCTGGTCGAAGTTCAGCCTCAAGTTTGGGCTTTATCTTCTCGTTAGCGCTTGTTGTTAGATAAAGGAACACGACGTCCGCTGATGTTAAATCAACACTGAACATGTCGCCGTTAACAATGGTGACCCTATCCTGGAGCCCATGCTCATAAACCATACTTAAAGCCTTTTTAACAAGGTCTTCTCGCAGTTCAACGCCAACAGCTCTCGCTCCAAAGTCTTTAGCCGCCATTATGACAGCTCTCCCGTCTCCAGCGCCTAAGTCAAAGAAAACTTCTCTTGGTTTCAGCTCTGCAAGAATGAGCATTTGTCGGATTACCTGTGGCGGGCTTGGAACGTACGGCGCAATATACATTAACTAGCCCTCAATGCTTCTTGTTTATCCAAACATTTTATTTCTTTTAAAGATTTTCCGGTTCTCTTATGTGACATATGTAGCCTTTTTAGGTGTGGGTCTTCGGGCTTCTCCACATTTCATGCAGCTCTGAGCGCAGAGCTCCAAATATTTTGCTTCGTCTCCAGTGCCAACGGCTTCTGCTGCTTTTCTACAGAGTTCGCTTGGTTCAGCGCATCCTTCCTCGCGGCACAGATTTGAAATGTAGAGGCATATGTCATTAACGTCTTTTGGTTCCAGAACGGCTCTGTTTGAGCGTATTAGGAGGCAAAGTTCCCTCGCGAGAACACATGTTTTAACGTACTTTATTCTTTCGAGAACTTCTTCCCTTAGTTTTTTTCTGCTTATTTCCACAACCCATTCTCCCATATGGTATGTGTAGCGTCTACGCACATTAGCACACCCCACCATTTAAAAGTTGTTGTAAGTCTCTGGAAGCTACCAGAATCTTTTGCTTAGGGCTTTGCGTTCAGCCTCAAGAACAAGCTCATAAAACCTATCATTCAACTTTGGCTCTTCCTGGAGGACGTCCCTAACCTCTGAAGGACTAACTTTTCTGGCACATAGGGCAACCACAGCCACTTTTCCATATTTCTCTATTAACTGCGCCGTTTGTAATGCTTGCTTTTTTAGCTTCTCCTCACTTTTTGTCAGTTTTTCGCCCTTCTTCTCAACTATTGGAACTAGCCTTTCCTCCTCAACTTTTAAAAGTCCTATGGCTCCAGAACCGCATCTTGGGCATTTTGGTTTTTCTGGCAGATCCTTTGCGCGTGCCATTTCCATGTAGCTCCAACAGTTTGTGCATACGAAATTGCATGTCTCGTTAAGTAGTCTAGCCTTAATTGACTCTACTAGGACTGCGCGCATTCTTTCTGGTGGAATCAAATCAGTTTTCATGCTGACTCTTTCAATGCCAACACGGGCAACGGGTGTTGCCTTTCCTCCAGTTTCAACCTTCTGTATTTGGATTTCGCCTTCCCGAATTTTTGCAAGCACATAAACAAGCCTTTCCAAGTCCAAGTCTTTCGTGAAAACTTCCTTTAAGCCCTCCTCGTATATTGGTGTGTCTTCAAAACTTTTTATGAGCCTCTGTAGGCTTACGTTGCTGAAGTCAGCCCATTTTTGTAATGCTCCGAATCGCCTTGCAACGTGGATCATTCTCCGCTTAAAAAGCCCAGTTTTAACAGTAGCTCTTGTTAAAGTCTCTCTTATAGTCTGCTCGGGCATTGCACGCATTTCGTTAAAAAGTTCAACCATGTTATCTGCGTTCGCCACGCCCATTGTCTGTACAAAAATTCGGTAGGGATCATGCTGAACAACGACGCCGTATCCAATTTTTTCTGAAAGCAGCTGCCCCAAGAACTGGGCTAGGGCTCTGTTCGTAAGAGAACCGAAGTTGGCGTGGATAATCACGAATTCTTCCCAATCTTCGACTATTATTCGTTTATCCGTTGGAACAGGGAGTCCAGATGCCACGTGCTCCACGGTTTCAGCTAAAGCCCGTAAAATCGTGTCCTTGTCAGCTGGATACCGCTCACTAAGTTTGGCGGCAACTTCTTCTGGGGAAAGTCCCATGCGCATTTGTTCTTCGACAAAGGCTCTTATTGCGCCTACTTCCTGCGCTACTTCGAATGGTACGGGGATTTCCTCGCCTATCCAGCTTGGTATTGCGCCGGTTGGGTCGTCGACTGGTTTCACGTATACCTTTTCTTCTGATATGTGGAGTATTCGCCATGGACTTCCTCTGATTATGAATTTTATTCCAGGCTTGCCATATTCAGCCATGAACGCTTCGTCTAAAACGCCTATTGCCGAGTCGCTTGTTTCGTCAACAACTAGGAACTGCTTCTCCTCTGGTATCATGGACAAGTTTTCAAAGTAATACTCGAATAAGGCTTTTGTTCTTCGAGGTTTCAGAACAACCTTATCTTCAAATGAAACCCAAGCTAAGCGTGGAAAACGCTGGTGCATATACCTCAAAATTTTTTCAACATCCTCCATTGTCAAGTCCTTGTACGGATACGCGTTCCTGAAAATTTCTAGTATCTCGTTAAACTCTAATCTGCGATTTTTGAGGAGTAAACCCGCAATTTGATGAGCAAGCGCATCATATGGTTTTGGAGGAATTTCAACGGGCTCTAAATCCTCTTTTAAGGCGCGTCTAGCTATGGCTAAAGCTTCAAGCGTATCATCTGAGTCCATGGCGACGATAATGCCTTCGGCTATGCGTCCAATTCTGTGTCCACTCCTTCCGACGCGTTGTATTAGCCTCGTAACTTGTCTTGGACTCATGTATTGTATTACGAGGTCTATTCTGCCCACGTCTATGCCCAGTTCGAGGCTGCTTGTGCAGACGAGCCCCTTCAACTCGCCATTTTTTAGTCCTCTTTCCGCTGCTATGCGCGAGGGCTTTGCAAGCGAGCCGTGGTGGATAGAAACTGGAAAATCTATGTCCCAAACCTTGAATCTGCTCGCCAAAACCTCTGATATGGCTCTAGTGTTGGTGAACAAAAGCACAGACTTATGCTTACTTATGTAATCGCGGATTATGCGCAGCCGCGCTGCAACTTCTGGATGCGTATAAAGTTTCGAGGAAAGCTTGAAGTCTTCTGGTTCTGGCTGTGGAAAAAGAATTTTTAGGCGCATAAGCCTTGCAACTGGAACGCGCACAATTTCGACGCTTCTGCCGTTTCCAACAAGAAATTGAGCAACTTTCTCCGGACTGCCGATAGTGGCTGACAAGCCTATAACTTGAAAATCTCTTCCAACCATGCTCCTAAGCCTTTCCAAGGCGAGGGCTAGTTGGCTGCCCCTCTTGCTGTCAGCCATCTCGTGAACTTCATCTATTATAACCCAGCGCACTTGTTGCAGGTGCTGCCTCATAACCCACCCTGGCAATATTGCCTGAAGTGTCTCTGGTGTTGTAATTAAGATGTCTGGTGGGCTTCTAGCCTGCCTTGTGCGTTCTTTTGTCTCTGTATCGCCGTGTCTAACCGCAAGTTTGATGTCAAGGTTGTTGCACCACCACTCAAGCCTTTCAAGCATGTCGCGGTTTAGAGCCCTTAAAGGCGTAATATACAACGCTTTTATTCCAGGGATTTTTCGCGGTTCCTGCAGCATCATGCTTAGGACAGGCAGGAATGCCGCTTCTGTTTTTCCAGTTGCGGTCGGCGAAATAAGCAAAATGTTTTTCCTCTCAAGGATTTTTGGGATGGCTTTTTCTTGTGGTTCGGTCGGTTTTGAGAATCCTCTCTGTTCGATGAGCCTCCGAACGGGCTTGACGAGAAGTTCAAAAGCATTTTTTGGGGAATCTTTCAATCAGCCTATGCCTCAACGCATAAAAAAGCGTTAAGTCGATGGTAAAAGCATTTTGGAAATGCCCATCATCAAATAACTAATTTATACAGCAATCAACCAAATGTAAAAACGGTTGGAATGCGCCAAACCAAGCAGTTAAAAAGGACCCGCAAACGCGCTAGGAAAAGAATTAAACCGCAAATTGAAATCCGCCAAATGGCGCTAGAAGACCTTTCAGACGTGTGGAGCCTAGGCGAAAAAATCTTCACACCATCAAAGCTACAGTTCACTTATAGGACATGGAACATAGACGAGCTCTTATCACTATTCTACAGCGACCCAGAACTCTGCCTAGTAGCGCAAGATGCAAAATCAAAGAAAATAGTCGGCTTTGCAATAGGAACAATTCTTAAACGCCCCTACAGTCCATGGACTTATGGCTATTTTGTGTGGGCTGGAGTTAAGAAAATTAGGCAGAGGCATGGAGTTGGAAAAAGACTTTATCGCGAATTAGAGAAACGCTTTAAGAATAAGGGCGCTCGCATAGCCATAGTGGACGTGGAAAGCAATAACCAGGCGGGTATGCACTTTATAGAAAAGCTCGGTTTCAAGCAAAGCCAAACATACATTTGGTACAGCAAGCCGATTGCATAGAAGATTTGTCTAGAAATAATTTTCGCAATGCTTATTTTAGTTCCATTTCTAATTCCGTCAATGGTTAGGCTCACAGTAGAAAAACGCGCACGCAAGCGGTTGGGCCCGGGCCTAACCCGCGCCTTGACGCTGGGGCACGTTAAACATGCTGGCGTCCGGGGGACTAAAATGGGGATTAGCCCCCGTTAAAGCGCCTAGCGATGATAGGTCCCCAAAAAGAGGAGAAAGGAGAGGTGAAGAAGAAATGCAACGTAGGAAACTCCTCCTCGCAGTTTTCGCTATAATGTTGCTTGTTGGTGTTGTAAGCGCCGCTTTGATAGAATGGTTCGGACTGATTAAGATGACTGTAACAGTTAATCAAGCGGTTCTCCTTGACGGACACGGTTATCCTTACGTAATACAAGAAACAGCAACGGTGGCTGGTGGAGAATCCTTCTGTAGATATCACTGGTTACAGAGCCAAACAAGTGTGCCAGTAGACCTAATGTTTGATACAACCTTCTCTCCGGATGGTGCAGGAATCACCGTGACATATTCAACAGCACTTCTTCATCAATTCGGCACTGGCGTGGCATCATGGTCGACCGAGCAAGTTCGTAAAGGAGCATACTCCGTAAAATTGAATACTGTGGAAACTTCAGATATTGCAAGAGCTTATGTGCCCTTTGGCTCAACAACCCTTGCACAAATAGGCAGAGTTTCATTCTGGACTTATGTCACACAGGCAGACAATCAATGGGTCAGACCGTGGGTTGGCATATACCTGCACACAGATTCAGGTGTCACTCTGGAACAATGGTTTGAAGACTACTATGGTGGCAGTCCCAACGTGTTCTATATACAGGCTGAACCTTGCTACACAGATGGATATTCAGGCGATTTTAACGTGTGGCAATATTGGGATAGTGAAGGCGCTCATCCGTTAAAATGGTTGGGACTCGAAAGCCCAGACGACCCCTATAATGGACCAACACTGCAAGAATACATAGATGGCACAGCAGTAACTAAAGGGTTTGCAAGCAGGGAGTATGGCTCGCTATATGTTGTAGGCATAAAATTCCAAGCCGGATACGGCGGGACATGGGCAAACTTTGAAGGCTATGTTGACGACGTAACAATCGGCAACGAGCCTTGGGATTTAGAACTATTCCCAGAAGAGACCTCATTCACGCTCGAACCTCATGAGCGCTTAGACTTCTTCGTCTGCTACAAGTTCGACTTGCTTATTCAAGCTGACACATACGACATCTACACTACAGTGAAAACTGCATCCTAGATTAAGAAGGCATATATCCCTTATTTCCCCCTTTTATTTTGGACATCAGAACTCAAAGTGGACAGGACATGAATCGACAGTTAATGTTGCTTGCCTTCGGCTTAATCATTACAATTCCATTTTTCCAGTCATCTATATTTTCCAGAAACTACAAGCCTATTCCGGGCTTACATGTAATTAAGAATTTGCCATCAGACATGGTTGCCGGCGCCACATACGAGTGGATGGTCAGTTTTGTAAACCCGCAAAGCGAAAATGGCTTGATGAATCTCACACTGGAAATCGCAGAGGAGCATGGCATAGGATTCGAAGAGTTCACGGTTGAAGGCACGCTGGAAAGCTATGATAGCCCGCCAAAGGAGCACACATACAAAACCCTAAAATTCACAGAAACAAGCGGCGGAATATTCCAATCAAACCAAAACCCAATTGACAAGAGATTCAACACAATAACCCTAAAAATAACATTAGCTCCAAACCTGATGCCCAGCAAATACACGTTTACGCTAACAATAACAATAAAACACCAAAGAGAAACAACGCACCTAACAATCAAGAACTAAAACATCCGCCTACCATAAACCAAAAATTAGAGGGAGCTACCAATTTTGTTGAATCTGCTGCGCAGCAAAATTGATGTTCCCAGAACGAAAAGCGAATAATGCATCGGTGTTGGACATTTTTGATATGTCGCACTCAATTATCATGATTTTTACATAATAATTTTTAGCATTTCATGCAACATTAAAGGAGCATGAAGCAGTAAACATTCACGTTTGGCGGACATTTTAGGGAACTTTAGCCTACAATTTCCAAGCAGAAGCCTCTCGTAAGCCCTTTATAAAAGCCTGTTCGTGATGTTTTAAACGTGCTTTAATTGTTTTCTTGAAGGCTTTTGGAGAAAAGCGCTTCCCTTCTATGCTTTTTGAAGGATTTAACATGCATTTTTCGAATTTTCGTCTTATTTTTGCAGAGAAAATGTTTATGTTTGGCGTCCAATTTTGCCTTATCTATCCGAAAATAATGGAAAGTTTTTTATCCATCATCATGCGAAACCATGGATATCGGAGAATATTGGAGGAAATTAAATGGCTAAATGTCCAAAATGCGGAACAGTTGTAAACACTCCAAAGAAGAAGTGGACGATGGCTGGGCGACCAGACAAGTCTGGTAAGCGGATGCAACTTGAAATAGGACTTTTTGACTGTCCAAAATGCAAGAAACCATTCAGAGAAGTGCTAAGTAAAAAGAAAGTTTAAACGAGACAAAACCACGCATCGAAGCCTGACGCTAACGCTAACTTACCTTTCCCCTATTTTTCCCTTATGCCAAAAACGCTAAGTTTTAATTCACCTAAACACTAAACAAGAAAATCCGCAAAATACGGAAGGCAACAGAATTTGGCTATGGAAAAACTCAAAAAACTGTGGAAAAACGAGTATTTCCAAACAGCCCTAATGGTTGCGCTTGTCATAATCGTAGTCTTCGGGTTCTGGAACGGAATAGCATACGCGCTTGGCACGCCATATCCAATGGTAGCCGTAGACGGATCAAGCATGTGCATGTTACATCGGTGGGATCAAAGTTATGAATGCGATGGCTGGACGCATCCGTTTGAACGCACATTACACCATGGAGACCTTGTGATTCTTCAGGGAGTAAACCCAAAAGACATCAGTAACGGCACTATAATCGTATACAATAGTTCTGGCAGATTTATAATCCACAGGGTAATAGATATTAAGACCGGAGCGGACGG
>JAVZOF010000011.1:0-17850 GCA_038882475.1 Bathyarchaeia archaeon | reverse complement strand
AGTCCATTTGTGCAGAATCTCCTTCGCCCTGTCAATAATCATCTTCCTCCTCGCTTCTCTCACGTCCTCAATTTTTTCTAGAGTTACCTTCGCGGCGCATGGTCCAACGCGGTTTATGCTTTCTATGCTTGCTGCGAGTAGGGCTGTTGAGACCCTGTCTAGGCTTGTTGGAATTGTTATGGTGCCAGTTGTCCTATCGTTTTTTGAGTGTAGGTCGATTTCTATCCTTCCGATTCTTCCAGACTTTTGCAACTCCCTTAGGTCTAGTTCTGGTCCGAAAAGTCCTTCTGTTTGCCCGAAAACTGCACCTATAACGTCTGGTTTTTCAACTACTCCTTCTATTTCGAATTTTGCGTGTATGACATACTTTATGGTAAACGTTTGTGATGAACCCGTAAGCGTCACCTCCGACCGGGTTATGTCCTGCTTTTGTTAAGCTTTAACCATGTAATGAGAGAATTGAACTCTCATCTCACAGATTAGTTAACTCTGCTATATATTACATTTATGAATTGTAAATCTTGCTCTTTAATGTTTCCATGTAAGCGGCTAATCCCTCAACATCCTTCACTTCTCTGCCTATGAGGTTAAAGAGTGCAAGCCAAAACGTAACGTTAAGTTTTATCCTTGCCTTCTCAAGATGCTGCTTCAAGTTTTTCATTAACTCTTTCCCTCGCCTATCAAAATCTAATAGCAAAATGACCTCTTTTGCGCCTGTCTCCTCAAGTTCAGCAACCAGTTCAAGAAGAGTTTTGCCCGCTTTTGCCGTTATGATTTTTCCCTCAACTGCCAGCTTTTTTAGGGCTTCTACGTCCCTTTTCCCCTCAACAATTATTGGTTTGCCCTTTGCCGCTTCCTCGTTTATCTGTTCCAAAATTTGTAGGATTTTTTCCTCTTTCTCTTTTAGGCGTGTGAACAAAGCTTTTACCTTGTTATTTCAGCTTTCTTCACAACTTCTAGGCATTCCTTTGCCTCCTTGTCCGTTTCAAAGTATCTCCTGATTGGTTCCAAAATTTTTGCTAACTCCTTTGCTACTGCATTTTTGAGATCTTGCGGGTGAACCTCGCCTTTTCCATAAGCCCTTTCCAATTCCTCATAGCTTTGAAACTCGATTGTGCCGCCGAATTTTGCTGGGCGCTCTATACGGAATGTTTTGTTTTCATGGAATATGACGTATTTGACTATTTCAAGGATAGGGTTCATTTCCATAATCCTTTCTGGACACCATGCCTTGCGTAGTTTTTCTCTTATCTGCTCTTCTGTGTCGTGAATGAATATGGCTGTCCAAGGCTTCGACTTGCTCATTTTGCTCGCGATAACTTGTTCAAGCTTGTCCTTCGTTTTAAGCTCTATCGGCTTAGCTATCCCCATTAACAAGTGGTGGTGAACCGCAACTGGCTTTTTCCATCCCATTTTTGGGAAGATTTCCCTTGCCAAAACATGGGCTTTTCTCTGGTCCATTCCGCCGTGCGGAATGTCTGCACCTATTTCTTTTATATCCACTGCCTGCATCGGCGGGTAAAAATACTGCGCTAAGTCGAGTTTTTCATGTTCGCTTCTCCCCATTATCGTCATGCATCTTAAGCTCCGCGCTATCGTCATGTGCTTGGAGAATTTGATGACATTCCGCCAGTAATCAAGATTTTTGCTGTACAATTCCGAGCCCGTGACAATTTTAACTCCTGGACAGAAGAATTTGAAGGCTTTCTCATAGTATTTTGCTGCTTTTAGGATTTTTTCCCAGTCTCCGCCAAACTTGTCGTTTATGAAGCTGTGCCAATCCGCCAAATACGCTTGGCATCTTATCCCAGCCTTCATGAAATCATTTATTTTAAAGCCTGAAATCACCAAGTTTCCAAGATGCAGTAAACCCGAAATCTCAAAGCCTATGTAGTGTCCAGGATGCTCATTGGTCTCGAAAAGTTCCCTTAACTCTTCTTCAACTAGGATTTCTTCTGTCGGCGGCTTCTTAACCAAATCAATCTTCGTTTCTATATCCAAGCCTTATCAAGCCTTCTACATCCCTAATGCAGAAGCCAAACTTAAAAGTTGTTTCGCGGGCGTTTGTTTCCCACGATACCTATCACTTAACTTCATTGTGGAGCAGTTCGCTCCCCTTGGTTAAGCTCTCTCTGGCGTGGGATTTTTTGCGCCCGCGCCCACCGTGTCCCATGCTTGGGTAAACCCGCCTTCAATGGCTTTTCGCCTCTGTTGGGTCCGTCTGCATGGATTTGCCGGTGGGATTGAGAAGGCTCAAGAGGTCATTGCCAAAATAATCTTTCGCTATTTGCTAAATTAAACGTTGCTGTTTCCTCTGGTGCTAGTCATATTTGGCAGTTTTTGTTGTGAATTTAGGACTAGCTTTCAGTTTATTTTCCCTACCCTACTCTCTAGAATTTTCGCTGGACGTCAATTTTGTTGCTAGTGGTAAACTGCAAAATTGATACCTCTCTCTAGAAAATTTTGGACAACATGTTATACTAGGGTCCTAAGAAGCTTGATGACGAGTGCCAGTTTCACAATGTCCTTTTAACAATGACTAATAGAAGCGGTATTTTATTTCGTGCAGTCGGACGCGTTTGGATAGTTTGAAGGAGAAATTTATTTTAGCTTTTTTCTTCTGTTATTAGTGTGGCGTTTATTATGCCGTTTTGTCCTGGACGGGAGCTGACGCGTGCGAGTCCCAGCGTGGTTTCTATTATTGCGCCTTTTGTTATTACGCCTCTTCTGTCGTAATCCACGTTTGATGGGTTTCGGACAACGCGTAAAATTTCGGTTTTTTCGGTTTTTCCAGTTTTCGGGTCTGTTACACAAGCGTATTTGTCACTTAAAACCTTAATTTTGACTGTACTTCCTCTTCCTCTTTCAATTTTCTTTTTAGGTTCGCCTAGCAACGTTTCCGCTGGAAAGCGTCCTTGCTCAAATTTTCTTTTTCCTCTGTAAGCGCGTTTTCTGCCTCCGCTGGGTTTTTTCTTGTGGAGGTCGCCGTGCCAGACAGACATTGTTTTCGCCTTCTAAACAGATTGGTGTTCTCTATCACCGTTTTCTTGTAATATAAATCTATCCGTTGGAAATTGCGCTCTTCTCTTGCTTTGGAAAGTCTTCGAAAACGTTTTTTAGCTCCTTCTTCATTGTTTGGATGTCGTGGCTTAAGCCAAAATAATCCGCAAAATAATCCGTTGTCCTAAGCAACGTTACGCGTCCTTTTCGCTCCGCGCTTATTAGGTTCATCTCCTTAAGCAGTTTTATGTGGCTGTAAACGTGGCGCCCACGAACCTCGATAACCCTCTTTTGCGATATGGGTTGTTTGTAGGCTATGTATGAAAGCGTCTTTAAGGGACCAGTGGAAAGCAGCGGTCTGTTTACAAGTTTCCGCACGTGTGGCGTGTATTCCGCTTTTAGTTGGAGAACAAACCTTTCGTCTTTCAATTCCAAAATTTCAAGTGCAGTATTCCTTTTGGCGTACTCTTGCATAAGCATCCTCGCAAGTTTGCGTGTCTTATTTTTAGAGCGAGTCTTCAAAACAGAACATAACTCGTTCAAGTCTAATGGGCGACCAGAAACGTATAGGGCAGCCTCTACCAAGGCTAGGTCATGCTTCAGTTTCTCTTCTGCCTGCGTTTTCTGCAAAGCTTCGTCTGAATTAAGCGTTTGCTGTTTCGTTTCCTGCAATGTTATTGAACTCTCCAACGGTTATGTATATTTCTTCAGTTTCCTCATCTTGCCAGAGGTTTACCTTTCCATCTTGTGCCAGAAACAATAATAGGATGAATTTGCGAATTGCTTCGAGTCTTCCAACACCCTTAATCAACGTGGAGAATTGGATTATCCCGCCGCCCCTAACCATCTCCAAAAGCGTGTTGTAAAGCTCTTCCATTTGAAACTCAATTTCCATCAAATAAACTTCAAACTGTGGAAGAATATCAGATGGTGTTGGAAGAATTGGTTGAACGTCACCTCTTTCTAGCGGAACAAGTTTCTCACTTTTTAAGACGTCGTCTAGGACCTCCAGTAGGTGCTTTATTGTCGTTGAAGTCAACTCATGCCTAAGCGGCAAAAACAAGGGCGGAGGCAAGAAATCTTGTGGTGGTTTTGGCGGTGGCGGAGGCTCTTCAAGCTTTAGCAGAAGTTTTGATTTCATGAGGTATATGAAGGCGGATGAGTCGAGGGCTACACCTGAAGCCCTAAAATCAATGTATCCAGCCTTTTCCATTTCTTCAAGAAAGCTTGTCAGTAAATATGCTATGTTAATGTTCCATGGAGTAAGCTTCTCAAGCTTGTGGAACTCGAAGAGGATGTTCCATGGCGGTCTCATGTAAAAGGGCTTTTTGATTATGGTGATTTCGCTCACTGGTTGGTCACCTCAAGAAACTTTGCTGATATGACGTTTGATACTCCGTTTCGCTCGTAAACGCCGTAAACTTTCTGCGCCTTGTTTACCATTTCAGGCTTTAAAGTGATTACTATGAACTGGGTTTTTTCTGATTCCTTTAACAGTAATTCAGCGAGTTTCGAAACGTGATAAGCGTCTAAATGCGCGTCTATTTCGTCTAGGATGTAGAAGGATGCGGGGGTGAACTCCTTTATTGCAAAGATAAAGGCAACCGCAGCAACGGAGCGCTCTCCGCCGCTGGCTCCGCTTACAATGATGGATGGCTTGTTTGGGAATTGGACAATCATGTCTATTCCTCCAAGAAACGGTTCGTCTGGGTTCTCAAGCACTAGAGTGGCGTTTCCGCCGCCAGTGAGCTTGTTAAAGTACCTTGATAAATTCGTGTTTATCTTTTCGAATGCTTCCATGAAGACCTTGCGCTTTTTGCTTTCAATCTCGTTCATGAACTGGACTATGGCTTGTTTTTCCCTTTCCAACTCATTAAGCCTCAAGGAGAGCTCCTTGTACCGCGAAATTTGCTCAGCATAATGTGATAGCGCCAGCTGGTTTACGGCTCCTATCCTTTCAAGTTCAAAGCGCATCATTTTGATGGTTGTTTCAGCCTCCTCGACTTGCGTGGGCGTCACGTGTAAAGGTTGTTCATATCCAATTCGTCTAAGCTGGCTTTTGTACTGTTCAAGTTGGAGCATTGATGTTTGGATGTTAAGTTGAAGCTGGTTTAGGAGGCGGTCAGCTTGCTCATATTCAGCGTCAAGTTTGCGCAGTTCCTTGTCGATGTCATCTATTTGGGAAGTGAACTTTTTCGCTTCTTCACGCGCTGACAAAACAGTCTTTGAAAGTTCAACACGGCTCTTTTCAAGCTCTGCGATCTCCAGTTTGAGGGATTCACGTTCTTTTGTGGCTTCTTCCACTTCCTTCTCAACTTTCCGAAGCTGCTGCTCAACCTTTGTAAGCTGAATTTTCGCGTTTTGGTAGCCAACCCTCAAAACGTTATCAAACTTTGACTGAAGCGTTGAAATTTCAGTTTGAACCGTGCCAAGCTTCTGCCTCAAAGTTATTATTTCCTCAGCGAGTTTTTCCCTCTTAACTTCTAACTCTTGGATGTAGGATGGATCTGCCTTTCGCCGAAGAGTAACCAAAGCATTTTGAAGTTTACGTACTTCCTTTTGAATTAGGCTGCTTTCAGCTCGGTGCTTCCACATCAGAGCCTTTTCACTTTCTACTTCCTTCTCGAGCTTGGCGATGTTCTTATCAACACGTTTAACATTAGCCCTAGTCCTTCTAACATTCCTTTTTACTCGCGCAATTTCCCTATCAAGCGTTATTATAGCTTCTGAAAGGCGTGCAATTTCAACGCGTGTCCTGTCGATCTCATCCTCAAACGCCGACAAGTCTGTGCCACGCTTGGAAAGGTGCTGTTGAAGGGCGTTGACAGCTTCGTCTAAGCTTTTTATGGCTTTCTCGCTTGGTATAATGGCAGAAAAGTCTATTGGCGCCCTATAATAACCGCTTTCAAATGCACCTCCAGCCTCGTACAGGTCCCCGTCAACCGTCACCACCCTATAACCCTCGTTTGACAATGTGAATGCGGTCTTTTCATCTGAAACTATTAGCGTGTCTCCAAAAACGAAGTTGACAGCCGGTTCATAATGTTTCTCACATTTTATGAAAAGCGACGCGGCGCCGTTTACGCCTTCCATCTGCGGAACTTTCAAGGCTCTCGGATTCGAAGTTCCTTGAAGTGGAATTATCTTTATGCGCCCAAGCTTCATTCTTCTTAAGGTTTCCGCGCACGTGAAAGCAGCATCAAAATCTTTCACAACAACAGCGTCAAGCCATCCAGCTGCTGCAGCTTCAATAGCCCTCTTATAAGCGCTGTCAACCTTTATCAAGTTGCGAAGCCGGCCGTAAACGCCTTGAATTACTCCAAGTTCGCCTAGTTCTTCTATGCTTCGAAGGGCTTTTTCCTCAGAGGCTACAGTTTCTGCGAGTTCCCTTTGCGTCGCGAATTCTATTACCGCGGCTTTCGCCGAGTCAGCGATTTTTCCAGCTTCTGCTATTTCACGTTCTATGGCTTCTTTTTGGGCAATTTTTCGCTCGAGCATTTTTTGCATGTTTTTTAGTTGCGTTTTTTGTTCTTTCTGCACTCTTTCAAGTTCGGCAAAGGATTTTTCAAGTTCAGTGAGTGTTAACGCGAATCTTTCTTTTCGGTTTTTTAAGTCGTTAAGCCTTCTCATACGAATTTTTATTGCTGTCTGGCTCTTTGCGTATTCAGAACGTAAATATGAAAGTCTTTTGTAGCAATTTTCCATTTGCTGTTCCATTTCTCGGATTTTTTTGCTGTTTTCGCCGAGGTTTTCCCAAAGCTGAGCTGCCTCGCTTGCAAGCGCATCATGCTCGGCTTGTTTTGCATTTATTTGGTTTAAGATTGCCTCGTATTCGCTTTGCAGCTCCTTTATTCTCAAACGGTTTTCGCGAATTTCTTTCCTAATAGACTCGTACTGTGCGAGGTTGTTTTCTCTAACACGCCTTAACCCTTCAAGACTTGTCTTTCCAGAAGTTATACGTGTTGTTAATTCTGTCAATTTCGATTTTAATTCGCCTATGCGCATTTGAACCTTTAAAACTTGCGAACCACCTTCTTCAACTATTTCCGAGCTTAGTTTTCTCCATTCGCCCTCTATTCCTCTTCTCTTTGAACGTAAATCCTCGCGCAGTTGCCGCAGTTTTTCAACTCTTTCTTTAACTTTTTCCGCTTGAGACGCCGTCTCCTCCGTCTTCCTTTGAATTTGCATCATGTCGCTTGATATTTTGATTGCCTCAAACTTTCCTACTTCACGTTGAATGAAGTTGTAACGCAAAAGTTGGTTACGTTCCCTTTCCAAGTCGTCAACTCTTCGTTGCACTTCGTCTATTCTTCCCATGGCTGTTCGTATGGAGATATCCGCTGCCCTAAGCTTTTCTTCAGCTTCAGCTTTTTCCGCGTCGTACTGGGCTATTCCAACCAAATCCTCAATTATTTTTCTCCTTTCCATCGGCGCAATGTCTGTCAGCCGCGTTATTGTGCCTTGCAATATTATGTTTTGACTTGTTGAACTTAACCCAGCCATAGATAGAATCTCTAAGATTTGAGCTCTTGATATGCGTCTGCCATTAAGCCTATAAACGCTTTGACCATTTCTATAAACTTCACGCGAAACCGTAACTGTTGCTGTGTCTACGGGTATCCGCCCATCCGTATTATCGAATTGTATTATGACTTTAGCCATCTTCGCCCTTTCAAGTCCAGCCTTTTCGGAACCATGAAAAATCAGTTTTGCAGCATTTTCCGCGCGAAGCCTTTTCGTGCTTAACTCGCCTAGGGCGAATAGAACTGCGTCAACAATGTTTGTTTTCCCGCTTCCATTCGGTCCAGTTATAGCTGTAAAACCCTTATCTAGGATTACTTTAACGGTTTGCGGACCAAAGGATTTGAAACCTTTAAGCTCAATTTTCTTGATATAGGGCATTCAGTTTGCGCCCTCGCTCACATCGAAGGATTCAACCATATCGTTATAAGACTCTTCTGTAAGATTTTTCTATAAAAAGATTCTATCAAAAAGCCTTAACAGTTATGCACACTTTAAGTCCAATTTTCAGCTAACCATTAAGCAAAAATTAGCAAAAACGCGATATTACGCTTCGAATTACGCGCGCTTTGCAGCCACCCTCTTAATAAAATCTTTTAGGCATGCCTCTTCGCCGTAAACGAGCAAGCAGCTATCCTTTTGCACCTCGTATGAAAGGCTTGATTCTTCAGCTAAACGCTTAAGTTTTTCAATTGGCATGTCTGGCGAAGGCTTAACGCGGATCCACTTGTGTTCGCGTGGAAGCCCAGGAATGAACCTTATTTCCGCTTCTTCTTCCTCTTCATGCGGTTTTTGTATAGCCTCATCAACTTTTCTAAGCCAATCTTCTACGTATTCTGAGCCGAATTTTTTCTGTCCTTCAGAAACGAGGCGGGACTCAACTTTCATTAGGAGTTCTTCAATTTTTTGGCTTGTTTCAACGCATGTAGGGTCAACCTTCAAAATGTTAATTAAAGTTTTAGCAGATTTTAAATCGCTCATCACTTCTTGCGGAATGGGGATGCCTTTCTTTCGAAATTCAACAGCCATTTCTTCCAGAACTTTCCACGCAGACAGATATCCCATGGCGGACTACCAAATTTTGATTAGCGCTTATGCTATAAAGGGTTATCTGAAACAGTTGACGGCGCCAGCAGCTGAACATAACTCGCATTTCTCAATGTCTATTTGTGGGTCAAAGATTTTGTGTAATTCACACATTAAGCCTCTTGCTCTTATCACCTTGCATATTTCGCAGAATTTTTGGATAAACTCCTTATGGGACATTGCGTTGCCACTGTTAGCCATCGCGTCAGCAAATTCCTTGATTAGTTTCGTTATTTCAGGGTCTTTTTCTAGGTTTATGGCTTTTCCGCGTATCCGCCTATAGTATAGGCTTACGGCTGGTTGGCTGACTCCCAAAAGTTTTGCTGCTTCTGCTTGTTTTAGTTTGTGTGTTGTTGTTAGTTCTTTTGCAAGTATAGCGCGTATTGCTGGTAGAAGGCATTTTACTGCTATTTCGCATGGCACTAACATTTATGGTCATTCCTAATGTATAATTGTAGAAAGGCATAAATATACTTTATTACAATTGTAATAAAAGGGTGAACACCTTGAAAAACATAACAAAACTCGCAGAAAACGTCTACTGGGTCGGCGCGAGAGACTGGAACAGAAGACTTTTCGACGCGTTAATTCCACTGCCAAAAGGAACAAGCTACAACGCCTACCTAATAATCGGCAAAAACAAAAAGGCACTAATCGACACAGTGAACCCAGGCTTCGAAAAAGAACTGGAAGAAAAAATAAGCAAAATAACAGACCCAAAAGAAATTGACTACATAATAATGAACCACGCAGAGCCAGACCATGCGGGCGCAATTCCATACATGATGCAGATTAACAGCAAAGCCAAATTAGTAACTTCGAGCAAAGGCGCGAAAATGGCTCAAACATTCTACAAGGTGCCAGAAAACCGCATCATATCAATTAAAGATCAAGAAATAATAGATTTGGGCGGCAAAACATTACGCTTTATAGAAGCGCCAATGCTACACTGGCCAGAAACAATGTTCACATATCTGCAGGAAAACGGAATTTTGTTTCCATGCGACTTTTTCGGCGCGCACCTTGCTGGAGGCGTTTATGACGATGATGTTGAGGATTTGCTTGTTCATGCTCAGCGGTATTTCGGTGAGATAATGATGCCTTTTAAGGCTATGGGGCAGAAGGCGCTTGAAAAGATAAAGGGTTTAGAGATAAGGATGATTGCGCCGAGCCACGGTCCAATTCACAAGAATGTTGAACGCATTTTAAACGCTTACAGAAAGTGGGTGAATGGTGAGACAAGGCGAAAAGCCATAATTGTTTATGCGACGATGTGGCGCAGCACAGAAAAAATGATTGAAGTGATGGCGGACACGCTGGCATCCGAAGACATAGAAATAGTCGTCTACAACTTGGCTTCATCTGACATTGGCGATATAGCAAAAGATCTTGTAGACGCAAAAGCCATAGTCTTAGGCGTGCCAACAGTCCTCGGCGGAATGCATCCGCTTGGCGTTTACGCCATGTACCTTGTCAAGGCTTTGCGCCCACCATTAAAGTTTGGCGTTGTTTTAAGTTCATACGGTTGGGGCGGAGGCGCAATAAAACACGTTCAAGAGTTGCTTGGACAAACAAAAATTGAGGTTGCCGGAGCCATGGAAGTAAACGGTCCACCCACGGACGATGATATAAGGCAGATAATTGACATTGGAAAGACACTTGCGGAAAAGATTAAGGAGGAATAACACTTTGGCGGAAGACAGGAAAAACGTTTTAAAGGAAATTCTTAGGCAGCTGCATGCTGGCGCACCGCCACAAGAGGTTAAGGAAAGGTTTAAGCAGTTTCTGGAAGGCATAAGCCCGCTTGAAATTTCAAGAATAGAGCAGGAGTTAATAAGGGAAGGAATGCCCAGAGAGGAGATTCAAAGGCTCTGCGATGTGCACATGGCTGTTTTTAGAGAACAACTGGAAAAACAGAAACTTGATGTGCCAGCAAGCCACTCAATTAACATACTCATGGAAGAACACAAGATTATGCTGCAGCTTGCTGGAAAACTCGTGGAAACAGCAAACAAAATTCAACAGTTCAGCGAAGCCGGCTACATTGAAGAGGAAATTCATTTTCTACAGCATTTAGCAAGGGATTTCATGGACTCTGAGAAGCACTATTTACGTGAAGAGAATGTGCTCTTTCCAATTTTGGAAAAGCATGGAATTACAGAGCCACCAGCGATAATGTGGATGGAACACAACCAGATAAGGGAGAAAAAGAAAGCGCTAAACAAACTTGTTGAAAATTACAGCGCATTAGGTTTAAAAGAGTTTAAAGCGCAGTTAAGCGAATTGGCTGAAGCCATAAACAGCCTGTTGGCAAGCCACTTTTTTAAGGAAAACAACATACTCTTTCCAACAGCGTTAAGAGTCATAACTCATGATGAATGGAAAGCCATAAGAAGCGAATTTGATGAAATTGGATACTGTTGTTTCACGCCTCCAGAGTTGACTGGTGCGCCGCAAATAGCAGAAGCAGTAAAAGAGGAGAAAATCATGCCTACAACAAAGGAAACATCTTTCGCCTTACAGTTTGAGACTGGAACATTAACCAAGAATGAGATCGAAGCTCTGCTGAACGCCTTACCAGTTGATATAACGTTTGTGGACAAGGATGACACTGTAAGGTATTTTAACAAGGCTGAAAAACGCATTTTTGTCCGAACAAAAGCGGTCATAGGCAGAAAAGTGCAACTTTGCCACCCACAAAAGAGCATACACATAGTAAACCGCATCCTCGAAGCCTTCAAGGGGGGAAAGAAGGACGTCGCCGAGTTCTGGATTAACCTAAACAACCGTCTAATTCACATAAGATATTTTGCGGTCAGGGATAAGAACGGAAAATATTTGGGGACAATGGAAGTTACGCAAGACATCACCGACATAAAGAAGATTGAAGGCGAGAAAAGGCTTTTAGACTGGAGAGAATGAAGTAAGCGCTTGATGAAAACAGTTCTGTTTGTCTGCGTTGAAAACAGCTTTAGAAGCCAAATCGCCGAAGCCTACTTCAACAAGTTTGCCCCAGAAGGCTGGCAAGCCATAAGCGGTGGCAGCAAACCAGCGGAAAAGGTTCATCCAAACGCAGTATTGTTGATGCGCGAAGAAGGAATAGACATAAGTGACAAGAAGCCAAAAGCTCTAACATTTGAGATGCAGACGAAAGTTGACGCCGCCGTGATAGTTTGTGGAAGCGCAGAATGCCCAGTTGTTTACGTTAAGGATGTTGAAGAGTGGAATGTTCCAGACCCAGCGAAAATGCCGCTTGATGAGGCACGAAAAATTAGAGATTTAATAAAGTCAAAAGTCTTGGATTACATCAAAAGGTTAACGTCCAAAACGCCTAGTTCAATTTAACTTCCTCCATAAACTTTCTAATCTCCTCCCTCTGTTTATCATTCAACGGTAATGTTGGTCTGCGCGGATATCCAGCAGGTAAGCCTAGAATGTTTAACGCTTCCTTTATTGCTGCAAGCTGGTTATGCCTTATCACAAGAACTTCGTTTATGCGTGAAATTGTTTTTTGGAGTTCCCATGCTTTCGCGCAGTCTCCGTCTTTAAAGGCTCTGTAAAGTTCGCTGCAAAGCTTCGGAGCAACGTTCGCAACAGCTATTACAGCGCCTTTTCCGCCAAGCGCCAACGTTGGAAGAGTTAAGTCCGCTGTTCCAGCTAAAACTGAAATTTTTCTGCCTAAAAGCCTAACAAGTTCGGTTATTTGGCTGTAGCTTCCGCTGCTATCCTTTACCCCAACGACATGGCTGTATTCAGAAGAGAGCCTTTCGACAAGTGCTGGTTCAAGCGAAAATCCCGTGAATTTTGGAACATTATAGACTACTATTGGCAAGTCAACAGCCTCAAGCACGGCACTATAATGCTCATACAACTCTTCATTTGAATATTTAAAGTAAAATGGCGTTACAACAAGCGCAGCGTCAACACCCACATCCCTTGCATCCATAGTCAACTGAATTGTTTCTTTCGTGCTTATGGCGCCAGTTCCAGCAATAACTGGCACTTTGCCATTCGCTTCATCCACAACCGTTTCAAGAAGTTTTTTCCGCTCCTCCCTCAGTAAGTATGGTGCTTCCCCATTGCTTCCGCAAGTTACAAGTCCAGAAAGCTCGCTATCGATCCAAAACCGCACAAGCTTTCTCAACGCCTTTGTGTCCATCTCACCATCACGTTTAAACGGAGTTACATGCGGAACAAAAACCCCTTCTAGCCCAATTTTTGACATGACATGCACACCACGCTTTAATATTTTTAACATTGAACTCTTAATAATTACTGGTGCAGACCTTGCCTAAAACTTTCATGATGAAACTTGACCGTATACAACCAACCCAACTGTTCATCAGTTCTGAAAAGTTATCCGAAGTGATGAAAACTTTCGATGCAGCAAATCCAGCCTCAATGGAGCCAATTCCGATAAAACGCCTTAAAAATAAGATTATCTTTGTAGACGGGCATACAAGGGCTTTTGCCGCTTTCCTACATGGTTTTTCCAGAATCCCAGTATGCTGGGAAAAAGAAGAACTCGATTGGGACGCCTATAAGATCTGCGTTGAATGGTGCGAAAAAGAGGGTATCTACACGATAGCCGACCTTAAAGATAGGGTTATTCCTCATAAGGATTATGAGAAGTTGTGGTACAGACGCTGCGAAAAATGCAAAGAGATTTGGAGGCAGAGAGGAAGCGCATGCAAATCCGAAAGTTCAAGATAACATAGTTTTACCGAAAATGAAAATTAAAAGAATGGAAAGCTCATATATTAGCTAAGCATAACATTAATTAATCCATTTACTGTATGAAAGTCTGCAAATGTGTTAGTGTGAGGTAGGACATATATGTCTGTGTTTGCGGCACCAGGTGCTTATGATCGTGCGATAACGGTTTTTTCACCAGATGGTAGGCTTTTCCAAGTTGAGTATGCAATGGAGCTTGTTAATCGTGGAGCAACAATTCTGGGAATAAAATGTGTTGAAGGTGTTGTTTTGGGTGCGGAGGAAACCGCTGACCCGCTTGAAGAGACTGGAAATTCATGGAAAATTTTCAAGATTGATGAGCATATTGGCGTGGCAATAGTTGGTTTAAGCTCTGACGCCCGCGTATTAATAGACCAAGCGCGAATTTACGCCCAAAGCAACAGGTTAACATACGACGAGCCTATAGACGTGGAAGTTGTGACAAAAAGGATATGCGACATAAAACAGTTGTACACGCAACATGCTGGCGTAAGACCATTTGGAGTATCAATGATATTCGGCGGAGTTGACAAAACCGGAAATCGTGTTCTTGGGACACATCCAAGCGGAACATACAGAAGCTACAAGTGCAGAGCGGAAGGCGCTGGAAGAGAAACCGTTTTCGCCATACTTAAAGAAGAATATAAAGAGGACATGAGGCTTGATGATGCCGTGAAACTTGCGGCAAAATGCCTCGTAAAAGCCTTAGAAGCAAGGCAGTTGCCCCCGAGAATAAAGATAGCGGTGATTCCATCAGCAACAAAGAAGATGGAAATGCTCAGCGACGAAAAAGTAGAGGAAGTTTTGAAAGAGTTGGGCGTAGGCAAGTGAATTGCTGATGAGTGAAAAGTATACTGTTGCACGCATAACAAAGGACAACGAACACTTTGAGGTTCTCGTTAAACCCCAAAAAGCCTTAGACTATAGAGTTGGAAAAATAACATCCCTAAGCGAAGTACTTGTAACCGAAACAATATTTTCAGACGCAAACAAAGGCACAAAGGTAGCTGAAGAAAACCTCCGCAAAGCCTTCGGGACGACAGACCCTCTTAAAATTGCTGACATAATACTGAAAAAGGGGACACTTCAACTCACAACAGAACAACGCAGAAAAATGATTGAGGACAAAAGAAAACAAATCATAGATTTCATTTCAAGACAATGCGTAGACCCAAAAACGAACCTACCGCATCCACCGCTACGAATAGAAAACGCCCTGGAACAAATACACTATCCAATAGACCCATTCAAACCAGTGGAAGAACAAGCAAAAGAAATTATAAAACAGCTTAGGGCAATCTTGCCATTAAAGATGGAGCAAATATCAGTAGGCGTACACATACCAGCACAGTATTCCGCAAGGGCGTACGGCACAATAAAAGGGTTTGGGACAATAAAGAGGGAAGAGTGGCGCCCAGACGGCTCATGGTACGGCGTACTAGAGATGCCAGCAGGCTTATATGCGCCCTTCCTAGAAAGACTTGGTGAAATAACAAAAGGAAGTGGAGAGGCAAAAGTAATTTCTTAAAATCCGAATTTAAATTAGAGTTAGGTGTAACGCATGCCAACATTTTTTGAAAGAAAACAGCTTGTTGTTCCCGGAGACTTGATTGCAGAAGACGATTATGTAGCTGGTGAAAACACTTACGCAGAAGGAAAAAGGATTTACGCTTCAAGGATAGGATTAGTGGATTACGAGAACAAAAAAGTTAACGTTGTTGCGTTAAGGGCGTTTTACATTCCAAAAGTTGGAGACATAGTCATAGGAACCGTAACTGAAATTGGATTTAACGGTTGGACAGTTGACATAAACGCTCCATACCAAGCACTTTTAAGAGCGTCAGATGCCCTAAGCAGACCATTCAGACCACAAAAAGATGACTTATCACAAGTCCTAGACATAGGAGACCTAATAGTCGCAAAAATAACTGCATACGACAGAGCGCACAACCCACAACTGACAGTTGCGGAACCAGGACTTGGAAAAATAACCCGCGGTCAAATAATAAAAATTACTCCAACAAAAATCCCACGCGTTATTGGGAGGAAAGGCTCGATGATATCAATGATAAAGCAGGAAACGGGATGCCAAATAATTCTAGGCTTGAACGGCGTTATACTCGTAACGGGGAAAACTCCAGAAGATGAGCAGTTGGCAATTATGGCAATAAACAAGATTGAAGAGGAGTCCCACACAAGCGGTTTAACAGACCGCATAACACAGATGCTGAGAGAAATGAAAGTGAAGAGAGGTGTAAGTTAGAATGAGCCAGAAAAGTGTAAAATTAATTGACAAGAAAGGTTTAAGGTTGGATGGTAGAAAACCAGACGAGTTGAGACCAATAAAAATTGATGTCGGAATTTTATCAAATGCCGATGGATCTGCATATATTGAGCAAGGAAAAAACAAAATTCTAGCAGCAGTTTTCGGTCCAAAAGAGTTACATCCAAAACACATGGCACTTCCAGACCGCATGGTTTTAAGATGCCGTTATCACATGGCGCCATTCTCTGTTCAAGAGCGCAAGTCGCCAGCGCCCTCAAGAAGAGAAATTGAACTCTCAAAAGTCATTAGAGAAGCACTTGAACCATCCATATTCCTTGAATATTACCCAAGAACGGGAATAGACATATTCATAGAGGTTTTGCAGGCTGACGGAAGCACGCGGTGCGCAAGCATAACAGCAGCCTCGCTGGCTCTAGCTGACGCTGGAATTCCAATGCGGGATTTGGTTGCCGCATGCTCTGCTGGGAAAGTTGAGAACACGATAGTCTTGGATTTGATGGATGCCGAGGACAAGATGGGAGAAGCGGACGTGCCGTTGGCTTTGATGCCTAATCTGAACGCTATAACTTTACTTCAGATGGATGGACAGTTGACGCTTGAAGAGTTTGAGAAAGCCGTTAACCTCGCACTTGACGGATGCAAAAAAATTTACGCATTGCAGAAGGAAGCCTTAAAAGCCAAGTACGTAAGCTTTAAGGAGGCAGAAGAGTAATGGCAATGATTACACGCGTAAAACAGAGGGAAATTGCGCAGCTAATAGCAAAAGGAAAACGCCTAGACGGCAGAGGTCTAAAAGACTACCGCGAAATGAAAGTTGAACAGGGAATAATCGAACGTGCAGAAGGCTCCGCAAAAGTGCTTCTCGGAAAAACAGAGGTCATGGTTGGAGTGAAAATTGAAACTGGACAACCATTCGCGGACACACCGAACGAGGGAGTACTAACTGTAAACGCGGAGCTGGTGCCACTGGCATCTCCAACATTCGAGCCTGGACCACCAGACGAGAATTCCATAGAACTTGCAAGGATCGTTGACAGGGGGATTCGCGAATCAAAAGCCATAGACCTCGAAAAACTATGCATAGAACCAGGAAAAAACGTATTCGTCGTTTTCGTCGACGTCTATGTGCTAAATCACGATGGAAACCTAATAGATGCTTCGGCAATAGCCGCAGTGGCAGCGCTACTCAACACGAAAATGCCAAACTACGAAATTGAAGAGGGGCAAGTGAAAATTAAGCCCGGTTATGTTCCACTACCAGTTAGAAAACGCCCAATAACCGTAACTTTCGCGAAAATAGGCGAGAAACTTGTTGTCGACCCAGGATTGGATGAAGAACAAGTCATGGACGCGCGGATTTCAATAACCATTGACGATAACTCAAACATATGTGCAATCCAAAAGGGCGGAAGCGGCTACTTCTCGCCACAGCAAGTTTTGGAGGCAGCGCAAATAGCTAGAGAGAAAAGTGAAGAAATAGGGAAGAAGCTTGGTTGGCGATAATTATGGGAAGGACAAAGAAAGTTGGACCGACACGAGGACTTGGAGCACGTTACGGCGCAACAGTTAGAAAACGTTACATCAAAGTTGTCGCAGAATTAAAGAAGCCACACGCGTGCCCGCAATGCGGATTCCAACGTGTAAAAAGAGTCAGTGTCGGCGTCTGGGAATGTCGAAAATGCGGTTTTGTTTTTGCTGGCGGCGCTTACACTCCGACGACAAAACTTGGGTTGGTTGCTAAGCGTGTTGCAAAAGGAGCACCCGTTGAAGAAGTAGTACAAGAAGCATCGACAGAAGAAGAAAGCGAATAAACACGCACAAATGCCACTAGACTCTTTTTTAGGCATAGCCTTTTAAGCACTGTAAAGAATAATGATATTTGGGCTTGTTATGGTGAACTACGCCAGAAAAGTTAACCTTGTAAAACCACTGGAAGTTGATAAAATCGCCATAACCAGAGACAAGTACTTTGTTGACGCTTATATGATTGATTTACCACTCGACGCGGCGCCGGACCATGTTTGGCAAGACATATTTGAACGGGAATGGAGATCTAGTAGACATCTTTGGGATAGAAAGCTCTTCGTTTTAGGTGACAGGCTTAGATTGATAACGTCTATCGACGATTTCGAAGAGAAACTCAACTGGGTTAAACAAGTTATAGAGCGAACAAACATGCTTGTTGACGAATACGACAGGGAGGCACAAACGCGCGTAGCTCT
>JAVZOF010000010.1:0-19609 GCA_038882475.1 Bathyarchaeia archaeon | reverse complement strand
AAGAATAGAAATCCCCAACCCATGACGAGGGATGTGCCTGGAAAAAGTATTAGATATGCTCCTAAGACTCCGCTGATGGCTCCAGAAGCGCCGATGGCTGGAATCACGTAGGCTGTGGCTCCGCCGAGGAAACTGAAGGCTGTGTGGAATATGGATGCGGCAACTCCTGAAACCAAGTATAGGATTAGAAACCTCCATCTGCCTAGGGCATCTTCAACAGCTCTTCCAAAAATGTATAGGAAATACATGTTGAAGAGGATGTGGAAGAAATCGGCGTGGAGAAACATGGAGGCAAATATTCTATACCATTGGGAAGGCATGGCAATCAATGAGGGCACAAAGCCGCCAGCGCTTACCCAATAATTGCTCACTTCAAGGAAAAGGTTTTCATAGGATGTTATGGCGTAAACTGCAATGTTAACCAATATTATAGTCAAAGTGGTTAATGGTCTTCTTTTAGAGCGGGCTAAACCGCCAACAGGCATCCCGAAGCTTCTTTTTGGATTATCGATCAACTCGTCATTCCTCTACGCGTTTAAAATTTCAACCGCAGTATTAAATGGTTTGCCAACGCATCAAAGCTTTGTTATTCGTATCTTAGGGCTTCCACTGGTTTAAGTTTTGAAGCGCGCCATGCTGGGTATAATCCAAAAACAACGCTGACTGCAAGACCGAAGGCTATGGCGCCCATCAAAACCGTCGGGGTCAAAACAGGAATTATGGTTATTCCGTTGGCTAGTGCTGCTTGGCTTCCTTGTCGCATGTTGCCTGCGCCGCCTCCGATGCTGAAGATTCTCACCACTGCTTGGGCTAAACCCCATCCTGTTCCAACGCCTATTGCTGCGCCTAAAAGTCCTATTATAACTGCTTCGCTTAGGAAGATTAAAAGCACTTGCCGATTTTTCATTCCCAAAGCTTTTAAAATGCCTATTTCCCTTGTGCGCTCCATTAAGGAGACAATCATAATATTCATTATGCCTATCCCCGCCACAAGAAGCGATATAGCCGCGATGCCAGCCAAGAAAAGTTCAATGGTGGAGAATACATTGGAAATTATGTTTAAAACGGCGGTTGAAGATGTAACCGCAACTTGGTTGCTGAAGGCTTCTCTTATGGTTTTTGCAGTGCTGTCGATGGTTGCCCTGTCATCGCTTTTCAGCTTCACGATTATCATTTCACATTTTTCGGTTCCAAAAAAGCTTTGAGCCTGCATTATTGGAATGTATATGCTTGTGTCTGATGGTCCGCCGATGCTGAAACCGCCCACCTCTTGGAGAACCGCCGAAACTTTAGCTGTGTAAGTTTTGTTTTCTAAGGGACGCGCAGTTGTGTTGGTCCAAATTATTTCCACAGTGTCGTTGACTTTGCAAAACAGTGTTCCGTTGTTCCATGGGTCGCTTACCCGTTTTCCAACAACGACGGTGTCATTTTCTGGGTTTGATGGAATTTCGCCATTTTGAGCTAGGAACGTGGTGCTGTAAATTTCCTTGTATGTCGCGAAGTTAACGCCAACTATTGTGATGCGGCGGGTTTGCTCTCCAGACTTTAAGTAGCCAACCCTCTGAATTATAGCCAATGACACTGTTACATTTTCTATAGCATTAATTGTTTGGGTGTCATTAACTAATAGGCTGAATCCGGAGTCTGCTCCGACACCTAAGCCTCCGCCAGCAGAAACTATTAGGGTGTCTGTTGCAAACCCCTTTTGAAGCTGGGAGGCTATAGCAACCTGCAAGCCTTGAGTTATCGAGAGCAAAGCCACGATAGCGGCTATTCCTATAACCACGCCTAGGGTGGTTAAGCCAGCGCGGAGTTTCCGCAGTTTTATGGCGCTGAAAGCGTAAGAGAATATGTCGCCAACCTTCATTTCCTGTTCACCTTCTCATCTACTATGACGCCGTCAAGCATTTGCACTATCCGCTTCGTTTCAACGGCAAGCCTCTGGTCGTGGGTAACCATTATTACTGTTACGCCTTTCTCCTCGTTTAACTGCTTTACAAGACGCATTATCTCAAGCGCGTTTTTAGAATCAACATTCCCTGTGGGTTCATCCATCAAAAGGAAGCGAGGGTTGTTTGCCAAAGCCCTTGCAATTGCAACTCGCTGTTGTTCGCCTCCGCTTAGCTCTGTTGGTTTATGATTCATACGATGTTTTAAACCCACCAGCTCCAAAAGTTCTTCAGCGCGTTTTCGCCTTTCCTCATTGCCTAAACCAGCTATAACCATGGGCAACTCAACATTTTCTATCGCTGTAAACCTTGGAATGAGATTAAAGAATTGGAAGACAAAGCCGACTTTACGCCTTAAATCCGCAAGCTGATTATCATTAAGCATTGAAACGTCAACGTTTTCTATGAAAAGCTTCCCGTCGGTAGGCTTGTCTAAGGCGCCAACCAAATTTAGAAGGGTGGATTTTCCGCTTCCAGAAGGCCCCAGAACCGCCAAGAATTCGCCTTCTTCAATTTTTAGGTTTACTCCTCTAAGAGCTTCAACTGGAACCTTGCCAAGCATGTAAGTTTTTCTGAGGTTAACAGCCTCAACAATTGTTGCCATTGCCTTCGCCCTTTACCGGGTTAAATATCGCCACGATAAAACCACGCCTATAATGGAAAGTGCAGCTGCGAAAACCCCTAGATAAGTGAAGTCTACCAAGAGCTTTGAAGCGTCTAAGGGTAGAACTGTTAGCTGTCTAATGGCGTCTGTTAAATAGCTTACTGGGTTAACGCTAGCTATGGCTTGTATCCACTCAGGCATCAGAGAAATCGGAAAGAAAGTGTTGCTTGCAAACATTAAAGGCATGTTAATCAAATTCACAATTGCCATCTGCGTCTCCTGCCTTGTGGAACGCAAAGCCAACGCCAAGAAAAGCGACGAAAGCCCCATCGAAAGGAGAAAAACAGCCGCATAAACCCCCAACAAGTTAAGCGGAGTAAATGTTTCGCTTACTTTTAAGCCGAAAGCCACTGCCAACGCGAGGATTATGGTGGCTTGGAACATAGCTCTCAAAGCCGCATTAAACATTTTAGACAATATTATTGCTGCCCGCGAAACCGGAGTGCTGAGCACTTTGTCCAAAAACCCTAAACGCCTATCCCACACTATGGACATGCCGCTGAACATTGTCGTGAACAAGACAATCATGGAAATCATGCCGACAGACATGTAGCTAAAATAGTCCGCTACGCCGAAGACATTCTGCATAATCCCTGAACCGAAATTGCTAATCATCTGAGAAAGCGCCGCGCCAGAAACATATATTACCACGCCGTTTTGAGGTGGAATAAGGGCTTCTCCTGGAATAGGAAGCGTGGAAGGCAGATTTATGTTGCCGGCAGTGAACATGGCGTTTAGGTTCATGGCTTTTCCGAAAAGCCCCATCCAGATTATTGGCTGCAGTATAGCCATGAAGAGAATTATGGGTTCCTTCAGCCATTTTTTCAGTTCTCTAAGGGTTAAAGCTAATAAACCGCGAATTAGGCTTGGGTGATACTCGTTTACGGCGTTCATCTTGCCCTTGCCCTCCTTAGGGTTATCCTTTGTGTTCTGAAGGTTTCTTTTGATTCTTCTATGTCGCGCATCGACCTCCCAGTGTATTCCAAATAAACCTCGTTTAGGGTTGGCTCTGTAAGCGAAAGCCTCGTAACCGTGTAGCCCTTCTTCCGCAAAGCTTCAATTATAAGTGGAGCGGTTATTTCGCCAGCTTCAGCCTTAATCCTATATACACCGTTTTCGTTTCTAACTTCTTTAACATGTTCGACGCTACGGATAATGTCGTTTACGTCCACGTTCTCTTTTATGCTTATGGTTATTATGTCGCCGCCTAGGCTGTCTTTAAGTTCGCTGGGCGCGCCAGTGACAACTATTTTGCCGTGATCTATGATGGCTATGCGGTCGCATAAGGCGTCAGCCTCTTCCAAATAATGCGTAGTCATGAAAAGGGTCATGCCATACTCCTTCTTCAAACGCCTAATATAACTCCATGTGGCGGCGCGGGTCTGCACATCTAAACCCAAAGTCGGCTCGTCTAGGAAAAGCACTTTGGGACGGTTAATTAAGCCGCATGCCAATTCAAGCCTTCGCCGCATTCCACCCGAGTAAGTTTCAACTCGCTTATCCTTAAAATCTGTTAATTCGACAAGCTCCAAAAGTTCCATGGCGCGGTTTTTGGCGGTTTCGCGGGGAATCCCATACAAGTCTGCGCATAACATTATGTTTTCGTAGCCAGTTAAGTCTTCGTCTGCTGTATACTCTTGGGGCACTACGCCTATACCTTTTCTAACTTCGTTGGCTTGTTTGACAACGTCGTAGCCCAGCACTGAGGCTTTGCCTTCCGTGGGTTTCAGCACAGTTATCAACATGTTTATTGTGGTTGTTTTTCCAGCGCCATTCGGCCCAAGAAAGCCGAAGATTTCGCCGTCTTTTACGCTAAAATTCACGTGGTCGACAGCCACTAGGCTTTTGTTAAAAACTTTTGTCAAGCCTTCAGCCTTAATCACTTCTTCATTCATGCCTTTTCGCCCCGCAGTTTTTTGTCTATTTCTTCAAGCTTCTGGGCGGTTTCATTCAAAACCTTCAACGTATCCTTTAACACTTGCTGGGAAAACCTTTCTTCCAAACTCATGCCGAGGCTGAAAAATGCCTTAAAAAGGCGTCTAAAGGCTTCCCGAACCTCGTCAGCCTCTTCTGGAGGTATACGCAGCCAAAGGGAACCGAAAAGCGGAGGAACAAAAAGTTTTCTGCCAGTTCGGAATTGGATGCGCACTTTGCGTTGTTCCTCAAGAAGCTTTTTGCCCTTATCCGTAAGCGTGTATCGCCTTATTCCGCTTTCCTCGGATGGCACTTCGCGGATGTAGCCGTTATCCTGAAGCCAAGCCAAAAGCGGATAAACCGAACCTGGACTCGGCTTCCAACACCTGTTAGTGCGCTTTTCAATCTCGCTCATAATTTCTGAACCAGACAAGGGCTTCTCATTTAAAAGCTCCAAAACTTGATAGCGCAAGAAACCCTTCGGCACAGCAGCCATATGCCTCAACCAATGCCGAAACGGCGGAAGAGGCGGAGGCGGAAAATTCTCATCGTCAAACATGCTATATCACCATCGATATCAAATTCGATAAGACATACGATCCTTGCATATAAACTTTTTGCAGAAGGATACTTTGAAAGTTACAAGTAAGTTTCAAGTCACTATCCTCAAGGAGGTTCGTGAAAAAGTCAAGATTAAGCCTGGAGAAATTGTTAGTGTAGAAGCCTAAGCGAGGAGGAAATTATAATCCGAAGGTTTCGGGGATAAAAGAACTATTAAAAGTGCTTGTTGGAAAGTAAGTTTCAAACAGTCACATCCTAATAGAGGAACTTGAAGAAAAAGCTGAAGCGAGGTAAATTTTTGGCAGCATACTTCATCGACAGCAACATTTTCTTTATGCAAAAATTCTAGATAGGGAATATGGTAACGCGTGTGCCAAAGTTTTGGACGGAATAGAAAAGGGCAAGCTAAAACGGTCACATCAACTTTAGCCATAATTGAGTTGGCAAATGCTTTAAGAAAATATGGATTAGGCAAGGAAGTTAAGGATGTTGTTGACGCCGTTTTCTCCCTTGGCATACAAATTTTTGAGGTAGACCCGTTAGATGTGACGGCGGTGCGCATTTTTGACAATTATGGGATAAGCCTCTACAACTGTGTTCATGTGGCAATTATGAAAAGGATAGGTGTTACGAAAATTATCTCTGCAGATAAGGACTTTGATAAAATTGCTTAGGTGAGGCGGTTAGATCCAAAACATTTAACCTAACCATTGAACATTGAATTACTCTATTACTGTGCCGACTTTTTTCCCTTCCATAGCCAGTTTCAAGTTTTCTGGCTTAAACCCGTTTAAGACGTGGACTTTTATCTGCCTAGCCTTTAGGATTTTTATGGCTTCTGGGTCTAGGATTTGATGGATGCCCGCCTTATGCTTGTTTTCGGCTAAAACTTTTGGCAGGTCTTCAAAGCTTAGCCTATCCAGTTTTACTGCATCTGAGTGTTTCCGGGGATCTTTTGTGTAGATGCCTTCTTGGTCTGTAGCTTTTATGAGAATGTCCGCCTTTATGCTTTCAGCCACCAGAGCAGCGACTGTATCGGTTGTCATTCCCGGCTTTAAGCCGCCTAAAACTGCAATCTTCCCTTTTTCTAGGCATTGGACAGCCTCTTCCACGCTTGTTGGAATTTTTTCGCACACCATCCCGCCCAGCATTTTGGCGAAAAGTTGGGCGTAAAGCCTTGAAACATTAATTGCCAACTCATCCTGGTCTTTTTCCGGCAAGCCCAATTCTTTGGCGATTTTTATGAATTCTCTTGCTAGGGCTCCACCGCCAACCACAACTGCTAACTTGTGGCCTTCCGCTTTCAGCCTTTTCAATATTTCTGTGTACTCGCTTATCAATTGGGTGTTGACTGGTGTGGCGACAACTGAACCGCCAATTCGGATGACTATTCGCATTTTTCAGCTTTCCTTTGAAATATGGGAGGTGCATTTAATGCTTAAAAGAATTTGTCCAGTCCCTGCTTGGGTTTTGATGTTCGCGCTTCAATTTTTTCGCTGAAGGTTATGCGCATGCCGTCTGTGGCTGCCACTGTGGGTGTTCCAGTCTTTCCCTCTATTAGTTTCGCCTCATGGGCTGGTCCTTGGAATATCATTTGCATCCCAAGATGTGTTAAAACAGCCATTTCTGGGCGGGCTTCTTCGACAATTTTTATGGCGTCTTCTGTTGTCATGTGGCCTTCCCATGGTTTGCCGGCTGGCCGCATAACACAGAGCATCAGTAGTCTTACGCCTTGGTAATATTTGCCTATTCCCTCGAAGTATTGGGTGTCGCTTGTGTAGGCGAAGTCGCCGTGGTCTTTTGTTTCGAAGCGGAAGCCAATCGCGTCTGGGTCTGTGTGCTGTGCCTCTGTCGCGGAAACGGCTACGTCTGCCACTTGGAAACGCGTGTTCGGAGTTGCTTCGAATGTTTGTTCAACTATTTGTTGGTGGTATTTTGAAATAGATGGTTCGCAGACGCTGTTGCCTTTCAAAACGCTTTTCGATGCGGCAAGCACGCCACGCTTTCGCGTCATGCCCCTTGTCATGGCTTCAATAAGCACTTCAGCATCCGTGTAATGGTCTGGATGGCTATGCGAAACAAATATGGCGTTAAGCTTCTGCGGATCTAAGCCCTCGCTTATAGAGTAAACCAACGCGCCAGGTCCGGGGTCAAGGTGCAAGTTTAGTTTTTCGCCGATTATGCGTATTCCGGCTGTTCGCCTTTTCTGTGTGATGGTTGCGAATCTTCCACCGCCAGTTCCTAGAAAGACTATTTCAAACTGTGTCATGATTTATCCTCTTTATTTAGAATCCATTAAGGAAATATTTTAATACACAGCTTATCTGGATTAGGCAGACGAGGGACGAATCTTGTTTACAGAGTGGGGACTGCTTGGTAATGCATTGGCTCTTTTAGCTTCTCTTGTGGTTCTTGACAGAGCAAGCGACTGGGCGATAACAAATTCTGTTAAAATTGCGGACATAACAGGCTTTGGGAAAACAACGATAGGTTTCATCCTAGTCGCGTTTTCCACGTCGCTTCCAGAACTCTCTGTTTCCATTTTTGCTGCAGTAGGCGGGGAGAAAGAAATAGGTGTGGC
The DNA here is from genome assembly GCA_038882475.1 of Bathyarchaeia archaeon. Taxonomy (GTDB): domain Archaea; phylum Thermoproteota; class Bathyarchaeia; order Bathyarchaeales; family Bathycorpusculaceae; genus JABFQN01. Next base: position 11,940 of record JAVZOF010000010.1, on the reverse strand, counting down.
TATCGGAAACGTTTTGGGCTCAAACATTGTGAACATATGCCTAATCCTCGGCGTGTGTTTTCTGTTTGTGGCTTTAAAAAACTCGGAAACCGTTAAAATTGCGCCAGCCATGGCTAAAGAAGAGATTGGAACCCTTTATTTCGGACTTTTTGTAGCTTCAGTTGTTCCCTTAACCCTCCTCTACATTGGATATGCTAGTAGAGTTATTGGGGTTATTCTTCTTGTAATTTTCTTGTTTTATGTTTATCAGCTTTCAAAGGTTAGGAAAATAAGGGAAGAAGGTTCTTTAGGCGAAGAAAGACAGAAACTACCAGTATACACGTTTTTTGCACTTTTAGGCATCGCACTGGTAGTTGTAAGCTCTTACTTCATAGTGGGTTCCGCCAGCTACATCGCTGAAAGCGTTGGAGTCCCACAAGTCGTTATAGGAGCCACCATAGTCGCCTTCGGCACAAGTCTTCCAGAACTCGCCACAAGCTTTGACGCCGTTCAGAAGGGGCATATGGACTTAGCGTTGGGCAACATTGTCGGAAGCTGCTTCATCAACATAACCTGCATTTTAGGCGTCGCTTTGATAGGCTCGCCCTTAGCCGTTAACATGGCGGCTTTCTCCCACCTAGTCATGTTTTCGCTTATAACAAACCTCATGTTATGGTATTTCTTGTCCAGCGAAAGGATAAGCTGGAGGGAAGGATCCATACTGCTCATAATGTACGCCATTTTCCTAGCCACAAGCTTCGGAGGCTACAAGCCATAAAAGGAAGCGAGGAAATTGCTTTAAAATTGAGAATGCTAGCGGTTTGGCGGTTTTATTTGCCGATAGCCTTTAAATAAAAGTGTGATTGTGAAATCGGTGAGAAGCGGTTGCAATGGAAAAGGCAAAGGCGAAGGTTAAGGCTTTGGCGCTTTTGTCAGGTGGGTTAGACAGCACCTTAGCCGTTAAGCTAATTCTAGACCAAGGCATAGAAGTGGAAGCCATAAACTTTGTCACGCCTTTCTGCCTCTGCAAAAAGGGCGGATGCGGCGCGTCTGAGGTTGCCAAAAAATTCGGCATTCCCCTAAAAATTGTGAGCTTGGGCGACGAATATTTACGGGTTATAAGGAAGCCAAAATACGGTTATGGACGGAACATGAATCCATGCATAGACTGCCGCATTTTCATGCTGAAAGAGGCGAAGAAATACGCGAGGGAAATAGGCGCCTCATTCATTTTCACAGGCGAGGTTTTAGATGAACGCCCCATGTCCCAACACCTAAAAGCCCTAAAAATAATCGAAGAGGAGGCTGGCTTGGAAGGAAAAATTTTACGACCGCTTTCAGCTAAGCTTCTGCCTAAAACACAAGCTGAAAAGAAAGGACTTGTGGATAGAAACAAGCTTTTGGATATTCGGGGAAAATCCCGTAAGAGGCAAATAGCCCTAGCAAAAGAGTTTGGTATAACCGATTATCCATGTCCAGCTGGAGGCTGCCTCCTAACCTACAAGGAGTTTGCAGCTAAGCTTCGTGACCTCTTTAAGCATAAGAAGCTAATTTCATTAATGGATGTGCAACTGCTAAAGGTTGGACGCCACTTTCGCTTTGGCAAAAACAAGATAATCGTTGGAAGAAACAAGGAGGAAAACGAGAAACTTTTGAGGCTTAAAGCCCAAAGCGACTACTTTTTCGAGGCGCAAGGCTGCGGAAGCCCCATAACGCTACTGCAAGGACCAAAGATAAAACAAGCCATAGAAAAAGCCGCACAGCTAACCGCTTACTATTCAGACCAGAAAACAGGCAAGGTGCGCGTGAAATACGGCAGAGAAAAATTGGAGAAGAGTGTTTTTGTGGAAAGACCGAGCATTGAAGAAGTGGAACAATTACGAATAAAATAGCATGCAGCCTGCTTAAAATTCTAGACGGGCTAGTTGCCATTGGCTTTTCACAAGCCCAAAAAATGTTGGAAAATCTAGAGGGAGGGAGTAGGCACCTTACACCGTTTTCAGCAACCATTTTCCCGTGCTTTGCCAAAAATCTATAGAGGGGCTATCAATTTTGCAGTTCGCCACAGTCAACAAAATTGACGTTTTATAGGCTTTTTTGGAAGACTATGGCTGTGGTTTCGGGTTTCTTAAAGCCAAGCTTCTCCAAAGCCTCTATTATGGGTGGATGGTTGCATGTAAACCCGTAGATTTTCTCAACGCCTTGCTGGTGGCAGTAAGCCTTCAGAAACGTCGCCATATCCAAAACAGCTTCAAAACTTCCATCTACATAGCATGTTTGAACCGCGTTTTCACGCCACTCGCTGGCAACAGCGTCATCCACCAAAATCAAACCGCAAACCGCACCATTTCCGCCAACATGCACTATAGCTTTTCTCCGCTGAATAAACCGTTCTAAATCAAGCCTATCCAAAGAATACCAATGATAAAGAACCGTATACAACCCAGCAGACCGACGGTAAACCTCCGAAGTTTGCAAGTAACGCCAAACATCCTCCAGCTGGCTTGTGCTCGCCCAAAATGAACCAGCACTTTCCTCGCTGGACGACTTCTCCAACTCCATTTCAATAAACTCTGCAACAGGCTTAAACCCCATCCTTTGGACTGCTGCAACCGCCGCCGTATTAACCGCTTCAGTGACAAGCCTTGCCACTTTAACGCCTTTGCTTTTGACGTATTCTAGGCATTTAGCAGTTATGGCTTTGGCTACGCCCATACGCCTGTACTGAGGTGCTGTTCTGGCGCCGCTAAGCCACGCTTCGTCAGGTTTGTCAATTGTTATGTGTTGTATGCCAATGGGCACACCATCCAAAGTAGCCACAAAAACCTTACCGTTGGGCTCTTTAAGCCACTTGTCCCAGACATGGGGAATATAGTCGCCCCAACTCCAAGTGTGGCGGCAAAACTCGAAAACCGCCTCGCGGTCCGATTCAAGGGCTTCCCGCACATAAACCTGCAGCTTCACCTTGCCACCTTCCATAAGCCGACAGCCAGCCTCCGCCCAAATGCATAGTTTAATTAGCAATCGCGGGTATTTTAGGCATTAGGGATGTCAGCCGAAGCCATCCAAGCCTTCAAAAACCTTGAAAACCAAGACCTCCGCATATTGCAGGTCATCGAAGCCGCCATGACAAAACACGAATTCGTCCCAAAAGAAGTAATCATAAAATACTCCAAATTCAACATGGAAGAAGCCACCTTCCGCCTTGAAAAACTCCACAAGTTTAGGCTTATACGCCAAACGAAACAGCCCTATTTGGGCTATACGCTAAACTATGCAGGCTACGACTGCCTAGCCATAAACGCCTTCCTAAAAGCCGAAATAGTCGAAGCTTTCGGCAAACCACTAGGCGTAGGCAAAGAGGCAGACGTCTATGACGCATTAACGCCGGAGGGCGAACGCATAGCAATAAAATTCCACCGCCTAGGCAGAATAAGCTTCCGCCAAACAAGGAAAAAGCGAAGCTGGACAGCAGAAGACGTGAACTGGCTGTTGCGCTCAAGAAAAGCCGCCGAAAAAGAGTTCGAAGCTCTAAAGCTTGTTTACCCAAAAGGCGTAGCAGTGCCTAAACCCATAAGCCAAAACCGCCACGCTATAGCCATGGGCGCCATAGAAGGCGCAGAACTCGCCAAGTGGAAAGAAATTCCCCGACCGGAAAAGGTGCTGAGGGAAATCTTAAGAAATGTTCGAAAAGCCTACTTGAAAGCCGGAATAATCCACGCAGACCTAAGCGAATACAACATCATCCTAAAACCAAACATGCACATCCTCATAATCGACTGGCCCCAATACGTCACAAAAGACCACCCCAACGCCCAAAAACTCTTAAGGCGTGACGTCGAAAACATAATCGCCTATTTCAAACGCAAACACTTGCTTGAAGCTAAAACAGACAAGGTCATCGCATACGTGGCGGGTAAGGGGAAAATTTCCACTATCTTTTAAGAGCATCCAAAATTATGTAGAGAACATTATTGCCCCGCAATAAAACGTTCCCATAATTGGCTACAGGCTGGTCTTCACGGCATTCAGTTGCCCCTTCCAAGAGAATATTCATGTGCCCATCACATTTAACCATTTTACCCCTATACTCACAACCATTCTTCAAAACAACAGCAATATTCGCGTTTAACTGCTTAACAAGAACATTCAAAGGTTTCTTACTAGGCTCCATTATAGCACCTTAAACCCTTTAACCCTAAACATAATCCACATTAACGCAACATATAAAAGTTTATCCCTCCGTCAACCATTTATTTTCGTAGTTATCTAACATTTTAAGGAGCAAACATGGAATTACAGTCGGCAATAACATATGCTTCAACAACACTATTTACAATGGGCTGCGCTTCCATGATTCTAGCGGTTCTTTTTCGCTCAAAATTTACTAAACTAGAAAACCTATCCAAAACTGAGTTGAAAGCTAACGTCTATAACAAAACTTTTGTGGTTTTTGACCCCTACTCTGAGCAGAGAAAGATAATTCACAGCTACCTTCCTCTTTGGGCGCTTATCGCAGGTTTTGCCTCCTTTGCCGCCTCATTAGCATCCTTCGTGCTATTAGGGATGGGCTTTGGACTCAGCATCTTCGCAACCTTAGCAGGCTTAAACTTAATCATCATGGACGACGCCTTTGATGTCTACAAGACCTCCAACCTATTTGCAAACGCGATCAGTAAAAAAGGCAGCCTGGGGGTCGGCGATTTAAAAGTCTTCTCCATCCTTAGAATGTGCACGTGGAGATTAAGCTACTACTATCTAGGCGTTGCAGCGCTCTTAATATTCGCCTCAGCAACATTACCCTACATCCTAAACCAAGTAATCCTAGTATTCGCCATATTACTAGGAGAAATAATCCAGCTAAGCTCAGTCGCCGGATTTGCAAACTGGCAGTTTGGGGTACTATTATTTTCCATATTTGTTGTGTTGTCCGAAACTTTAATCATTAAAATCAAAAGTAGAATTTTCAAAATTTAAACTTAGAGGCTGCAATAGAAAACAGAATTCTTGTTTCTAAAGAATTAAATTCTAAATGCTTATCTTTTATATGGAGAAGCTTATGCATGAAGTACGAATAGACGGAGAAACATTAACCATTGAAGATGTTGTGGAAACCGCCTATGAAAGGGCGAAAGTTTCCATATCTGAAAACGTGAAAGCCAAGGTGAAAAGAAGCCGTCAAGTTCTGGAAAAGCTTCTGGAGAAGGGCGAAACCCTCTATGGCGTAAACACAGGTTTCGGAGCCCTAAGCAATAATGTAATATCAAAAGAAAAGCTCAAACAGCTCCAAACAAACCTTATCCGAAGCCACGCTGTAGGTGTTGGAAAACCCCTAAGCAAGGAAGTTGTCCGAGCCGCCATGCTTTTACGCGCCAACACGTTGGCAAAAGGGTTTTCCGGCGTGCGCCTTGAAATCCTCAAAACCATAGTGGAAATGCTGAACAAAGGCGTGCACCCCATAATACCCGAAAAAGGTTCGGTGGGTGCCAGCGGAGATTTGGCGCCTCTATCCCATATGGTTCTAGTGCTTATTGGCGAAGGAGAAGCCGAATACAAAGGCGAAATTATAAGCGGAAAGGAAGCTATGAAAAAAGCTGGAATAAAAACCGTCCAACTGGATTTTAAAGAAGGTATAGCCCTAAACAACGGCACACAGCTTATGACGGCAATAGCCGCCCTCGCAGTTCACCGCGCACAAAACCTAATACAAACGGCGGAAATAGCCGCAGCCCTAACCATGGAGGCCTTACTCGGCGTTTCAGACGCCCTAGACGAAAAAATCCACAAAGCTAGACCCCACGCTGGACAAGCGATAACAGCCAAAAACATAAGAGAGCTGATTGCCGGAAGCCACCTCGTCCAAACCGGAAAAGAAGCCATGGATAAAACTGGACGCCCCCATGATGCCTACAGCTTAAGATGCACACCGCAAGTTTTAGGCGCCGCCAGAGACGCCATGGCATATGCCAGAAAAGTTGTGGAAACCGAAATAAACTCGGCTACAGACAACCCGCTAGTGTTTCCAGACGAAGGCGTGTGCCTTTCCGGAGGAAACTTCCACGGACAACCCATATCCCTCGCCATGGACACGCTTGGAATAGCGTTGGCAATGGTGGGCAACATTTCAGAAAGACGCATAGCCCGCCTCCTAGACGAAAAACTAAACAACGGCTTACCAGCTTTCCTAATACCCCCCAAAGCGGAAAAAGGCTTACACAGCGGGCTGATGACAGCCCAATATACAGCTGCAGCACTAGCATCAGAAAACAAAATTCTTGCACATCCAGCCTGCGTAGACTCAATACCAACATCAGCCAACTTCGAAGATTTCGTAAGCATGGGAACAACAGCAGCCCAAAAAGCCACACAAATACTAGAAAACACAGAATACATAACAGCTATAGAGCTTCTCTGCGCAACCCAAGCCATAGACCTCCGTGGATCAGAAAAACTTGGAAAGGGAACCAAAAAAGCCTACAAAGCAATAAGGAACGTGGTTCCACCATTAAAAGAAGATAGAACAATAAGCAAAGACATAGAAAGCATCAAAAAGTTAGTCAAAGAAGGCATACTCCTAAAAGAAGTCAAAATCGCAAATTAACTTTCACGTGGTTAGTGGTCGGGCGGGATAGATAAAAAATTACGTTTAAAATTTACAAATAGACATTGTCAAACTAAGAGTTGTAAAATTTGCCCACTTGTTCTAAACGAGTAATGGGGCGTTACATTATAATATGCGGAGAGAATAAAATTTACATAGCGTGGTGGCTATGGCAATCTCCATAAACGACGTTATAACTGTTTTGCTTATGGGAGTAATTGTTGCAATCATTTGTTACTTCTATGGAAAAGAAAAGGGCTTTTCTGAAGCTGTAAAGAATCCCACTTTAATCTATCCAAACATACCAGACATAACAATCGTCGGAAAATATCGAATTCCCAAACAAACTCCAGAGCAAATAGTTAACAAACTAAACAACTGGCTGCTACTTAATGGATTTGCTTTTGAAATATTCCCAAATGTAGTAAAGCTTGTTCTCGCAAGAGAACCCGAAGAAGCCCGGAAAAAGAAAAAATCGCTTGAAAAGCTACAGTTTTTTAGAGATGGTTTTCCGGAAGATTTGACATTATTCCTTTCACAATCAAAGGACGAGAACTGGTTGGACGTTGAAGCTATGTGTGTTCCTGTTATGCATAGGAAAATGGGACAGTGTGTTCAATTTCTTTTTCCAAGGTCAAGTGTGGACGATGCAAGGAGACTTTGTATCGATTTTATGAAAAGTACAATGCATATTTTAGGGGCAGAGGTTTTAAGAGAACCAGAACCAGAGTCTAGCACATATCCTACAAGTCACTTTGACCTCCTATATAACACTCCAACCGGAAACAATGCCAACAAAAAAGCGCATGAGTTAATAGAGAGCACAGCAAAAAGGGTTCTGTTAACCGGATGGGTTGATCGAGAATTTATCGGGGACCTTGAAAACGCAAGAAAAAGAGGCACAGAAGTTAGAATTATTACTAAAAGTCCAGAAGGATCTGATAAAACTGTAAAAGAAGATTTCAAAAGACTTCTGGTGGTTATAGGTAAAAGTAATATAAAATTGAATTCAAGATGTCATGACAGATTTCTAATATGTGATAATAAATGCCTAATTGGTTCCATGTACTACACCGAAGCCAGCAAAACAAGATTCGAATCAGCAATATACACCGACGACTCGAACATCACTAATAAACTAATCGAACACTTTGAAAGAATCTGGAGAGACCCATCCTCTATCGCACCAACCTAAATTAAAATATGCCAACAAATAATTGTTTATCTAAACTTATTTTTTAAAGAGCATAAAGTCTAAATATGACAATCCTATGAGAACAATAAAGGTACCCATTATGTCTCAAACATATGTTATGGAGTGGAGCGCTTCGACAGCATCGCCACATTATTCGAGGTTTCTTTCAGAGGATTATGAGATTAAGCAGAGAAAAATCTATAAAGTAGTGCTTGAGAAAGGTCAAAATGGTTGGATAGTTGCCAAGTGTTTAGATGTTGAGGGCGCGATATCTCAAGGTAAGAATAAGGAAGAAGCTCTTAGAAATATTGTTGAGGCGATATCTGCTATTTTAGAGGATAGTTTTGGCGAGGAAGCACCGGAGTTCTTCATTACATGGGAAGAAAAGTAAGTGTCGAGACTTCCCGTCATATCCGGATTAGACTTGATAAAGTATTTACGCAAGAAAGGTTTTATTCCTACTCGCCAGAGAGGTAGTCACGTGGTTCTCAAATCATCCGGTGGCCGCCGTGTTACTATACCCTTACACGATGAACTGGATAGGGGAACACTTTTAGCTATACTAGAAGCAGCAGGCATTAGTAAAGAAGAGTTCCTAAAAGAATGGGGATGTAAATGACTATGCAAACTTCAGGCACAATAGAAATGGATTTCACGGTGATGGAGGAGGATTATAGTCGATACTTGGTTCAAGATGGAACAATTCTTAAAGTGAAGATCGTTGTAAAAAAAATTTTCAGATCCCCTCTTCTAACAGCACAAGGATATCCTGCTGAAATTGGTATTGATTCAACCAACGCTGTAGCCGCAATAGTCCCTCCACATCTTAAGAGAGAGCCATCAAAAGAACCGTGGAATCCAGCTAGAGATGTGGGTCATGAAATGAAATTTGAGCCTCAAGAAGAGAAATGGCAAGCGTACATGACTACTGATGGTTTTAAGGTTCTTGTTAAACCAGTAGTCACCAAGGTTATTAAATATGATAAATACAATGTTTTTGGTGAACCCATCTACTCTGCTAACATTCAAGCAATCGTTAACATTGAAAAATTAGTTAGCACAGCTACCCCTTGAAAGCAAAATTTTCCTTACTGCGATAGGCAAAAGATAAATCCATTCATTCGACTATCTGTAAAATTTAAACGGTTAAGCTATTCCCAGATTTCTATGCTGGATGACTGAATTAAAAAAGCAAAGTTTTTGTCTATTTTTGGCAAAGCCGCTGTCTTAAGATTGCTTTGAATTTGCTTAAAAATGTCGGGCGGGCAGGATTTGAACCTGCGACACTCCGGTTTCCGCTTCGCGTCTGTGCGCTTGGTAGGCTGAAAGGGTACACCCACCATTGGCAGGTGTCTACAGCCGGAAGCTCTACCAAGCTGAGCTACCGCCCGAGTGGCTAAATTTTAAAGTGGATAAAACTGATTTAACCGTTTCGCAGTTCAGCCTTTTTTTCACTTTGCCTTTTTACATGCTTTAAGCCAAAGCGCTCCCCAAATTATGGCGGATGCAAGTGTTGACCAGAAGAAAAGTATTAACATTTTAACAGCTTCTAAAGCCATCTCCTCAAACATTCTGACGCCCTTCTCCACTTAATACATTATTTTTAAAGTTAAAAGCGAAGTTTCCAAGGGTGTAATAAGCATTTAAACAAGCATATTTTAGATAAAGATATATGGCAACATTAACAGTAAGCCATTTATAAAGAAAACACCTAATAAGGTTCAGCCGGAAAAGGGTGAAAGGAGAAGGCTTCCATCATCCACCACTTTTAGAAAAGCCTTTTAAACCCGGCGAGTTTTTCCCGGCAGATTATAACCATAATACCAAGCAGTCCAGCCTCTGCGGAAAGCTTCCCCAGCTTCCGCTTTTCTCCTTCTACGGTAAATCCAAAAACCAAACAAGGCAATTATTAAAGCCAGTATGAGAAGTAAAATCCAGTAAAACCATTCGGGAAGGAACCAACCAGTCACCCGCGCGCTATAATGAGCTGTAGCCGCATGAGGGCTATCCATATAAACGGATAACTGATAAACGCCAGCCTCCATGGCGGCTCCGTCAACATCCCAATGATTGAAGTCGTATCCGCTTATAGGCGGGGCTGACAAAGAAACATTGGCATAAGCGTCATACCACCAACCACCAGCTGGACCAACCTCGCCAGCCGGGCTTCTTGTTGGCTGCGGGCTCAAACCAGGAGGATCAGTGGCTACAACCAAAAGATGCTGAGTTTTCCAATTGGCAACAGCAGTTTTAGGGCCATCCATAAATATAGGATTGCTTTGAGCATAACCAGTCCCAGAAGCATCACCACCCCAAAAACTGAAGACACGCCGCGTCCCATTATCATGATCAAAAACGCCCACATCCAAAAAAGCATAAGCCGTATCATTAGCATCATACCAACCAACACCACCAACAACACCAAAAGGTGAAACCACAGTCAAATAATACTGGCGGGAATAGTGGGCGGTTGCAGTGTGATTATTATCCATAAACACTGTAATGGGATTACCCGCCAAAGCTACGCCATCAACATCCCAAAACTCAAACTTATAACGCACACCTGCCGAAACTGGAACAACATCTGGAGCAGTTAAAGTTACATTGGAGCCTTCATCGTACCATTTTTCACCTGCAATGATGGCAACGCCAAAGGGCTCTGTTCTAACGGTTAAATAATACTGCTTTTTATGCAGCCTAACCACGTTGAAATGCGATGAACATGGGGGGCTGTAAGGAACTCCACCATACTCTGGCAAAGCAGTATATGCAACCGCGGAAACAGTTGCCTTGCCGACAATTGCTGTTTTCGGTACTTGCGAAACAACTTTAATGAAACTTTCGCCCGGCTGGAAAACAATAGGCGTATCTTTATAGATTATATGGGCTATTGGATAGTTGGCAAAATCAAAAGCGTCAACTATTATCACAGCAGCCTTATCTGTCAAAGCAATATTTTTCACGGTCAAATTGAAGGCTATTGTTTCCCCTGGCAGAAAGTCTGTTTGAGGATTGAGTTCAATATTTAATATTTTTATGCTGATTACTTGAAGGATCCACCCTACTTGAAAAGTTAAAGTGTCCATAAAAACCTTATCAGCTATATTAACTGTTGCCACAGCCATCCAATTGCCAAAAACTGCCAGCTCAGCGTCTCCGGAAGGCCAGGGTATCCTAAAACTAAAAGTGGCTATTCCATCATCATTTGTTGAATTAGTACAAACCGCTACAGTTCTATTTAATGGATCCAAAATCTGAAAAGCCACAAACCAATTCGCTATTGGCGCGTCATTGTAGGTTACACGAGCATACAACTCCACAAGCTCTTGAGGTTGAAAAGCGTCGCTTTCCTGGTTTAACCCCCTTCCATCAAAGGGCACCTTATTCGTAAATAAATCGATTCTTCCCCCCTCGTTAACCGAGAATCCCAAATCCACAACAGCTGGTGGAAACACGGCGAAGAATATGATTAATATGGGAATTGCCGCTAGCCTTCTTCGTTCAGTCATCGTTATCAAGCCTATATTCAATGCTGGCTTCTTTAACAAATATTCCGTAATCACGAATATTGCTACAAAAGATGCGTTTTCAGAAAACAATACACCCTTTATTTTACGCAAAAATGTTAAAGAAATAGCATTAATGGCGGGCCCGCTGGGATTTGAACCCAGGATCTCCGGCTCCGCAGGCCAGCGTCCTAATCCATACTAGACTACGGGCCCAATTTTTCCTATCCGAACATTTATATATCTCTTCCTCTCCTGTTTTCTTGATGGATCTTGGAGAGGTTTAGTTATAGATATACACTTTCAAAGAGGGCTCTTAAATTATATGAGGGTTGCGGAGAGGTTAAGGACTGGTTTGATGAGCTGGTAGCCGTGAGGAGTGGAAGGACGGCTTGCGATTATGTCGACATGTTGGCGGATTTTGTTGAGAGCTGTGGCAGATCTCCAGAGGAGCTGGTAAAGTTAACTCCTAATGAAGCGTTAAGCGTTTTGAAGAATTGGGCTCTGAGGGAAGTCCGTAAGGGTTCTAGAAGTACTGGAAGGCTTTACACCATTTGGAATGCGGTTAAAAGCTTCCTAAAATTCCACGGAGTCGAAGTTCAGGGAAAACCTCCGTTCAAAAAGGGCATTAAATATTTGGATAAAATTCCAACAAAGGA
>JAVZOF010000009.1:0-19678 GCA_038882475.1 Bathyarchaeia archaeon | reverse complement strand
GCTCCAGAGTTCTTTCGAACAAATCATTAAATTCGTCAGCAAAAAACTTAATCCCAACACATTTTATGTCAAGCTCCACGTCCCTGTAATATTCCCCATCCCTTGTCGTCTCTAAGATTTCAGCGATTTCCCATAAAGAGTATAAGAAGGCTAATTTTGCATCAATAACTTCGACATTAGCCAGATGAATGTTTCCAGCGTTTTCTTTAACGAAATCAGCGAGCGTTTGAGTATTTCCCAAGCCAAGAACATGATGAACATTATTGTGTTTTAGTAGGATTTGAGCGAAATCCCGCCACGCAACATTTCCCGCTTCTAATTTTACCCCGTTTAGGCTAGTATGAAAGAAATAAACTGCGATTCGGACACCACTTTCCCTAAGCAAACCATCTAGCTCCAACGTGGAACAAACATCGTAAAGGGATGAGGAAACATTTGCCACGTCAAGAGCTAAACATAAGTCGTTAGCCAACTGGGAAGTAACATTGTCACATGAGGCATAAAATATTCCAATTTCTCCCCTTAACCTTAGACGATCATCCCTAGAAAAACCAAGGGCATAAACAACTTGAAAGCCTACGAAATTAGAGGAAATTAGGAAAATTAAAGAAAAAGTCATTAAGGTACGTTTTAATAACTTCAATTGCAACAGCACCTCTCCAGCCCTATTCCATTTTAGAACTTTAACCTTCAAAATCCGGCTTATCAGTTTTCATGCACATATACGCCAAACTAGACAAACCAGAATCTGAAGGTTAAATTTCCTCCTCGGCAATGAGTTTGCATCACTATAGTTTTTAAAGTTTACGGGAAAAATCTTCTAGAGCGGCTCACACATAAAAACATCAGCACTTTGCTCTACACCCAACTAGTGAACTTTGAAAGCAGCGGATATTATGTCAAAACTGCAAAAACTCCAGAAGAAATCAAGGAACTTCTTGAAGCTGGCTTTGAATATGTATGTGAAAAGAATGACTTGATGTTCTTTAGAAAACGCAAGTAACATAATATTAGAAATGGGGCCTCTGGTGTTATGGTGGGGTCGCTGGGATTTGAACCCAGGACCGCCAGCGCCCCAGGCTGGTATCCTTGACCAAGCTAGACGACGACCCCACAGACTTTGATAAAGGGATAATGAAATTTTAGGTTGAGCATCCTCTTTTCTTTTTCTTAAATTGCTGGTTTTAATCATTTTGGATGGTCGTGCTGCTAATACGGATAGGCCTCTCTAGGTTTTTTGGTTTTCTTCTTTAATGTTTTTTGTCGATATTTCCCTTATTAGTGGTTCTTTTTTGCCGCCTTCAATTTCTATTTTTGCATTTGGGTATTCCCTTTGAAGTTGCCTCTTGAGGGCTTCTGCATCTACGCCTTTTCCAACTTTTGCATGAACCTTTGTTCCTTCTGGCGTTTGCACCACGTTTATGGAATATCCGCCCTCTAATTCTTCTGGGAATTCCTCAAAGAATCTAGCAGTATCTTCAAATAGGGATCGCCCGAACAATTCATCTATTATGCTTTTTCTTCGTTTTTTCTGCGAAACCAATGGGCTTTTCACCTTTCAAATTTGAAAAGAAAATTTCATGCTTAAAAATTTAATTAGTCGGCTGGGCTTTTAGCATTTGTAATGGTGGAAGGATGAGCGGTAAAGTTGTCATACTAATGGGTTCAGAGCGTGATTTGGATTTTTGTCGCGAAATAGCTAAGCACATTAATGCTTTGGGCTTAGATTACGAGTTTCGCGTTGCCTCAGCCCATAAAACTCCAGAAAAAGTGTTAAAAATCTTAGGCGCGTATGAAAAGGAAAATGTTGTTTATATTACGGTTGCCGGAAGATCTAACGCCCTAAGTGCCTTTGTTGACGCCCACACCGCGAAACCGGTTATCGCTTGTCCGCCATACTCGGAAAAGTTTGGAGGCGCAGACATATACTCTTCCCTTAGAGTCCCCAGCGGAATAGGCTGTGTGGTGACCATCGAGCCTGAAGGCGCAGCTATTGCAGCTGCAAAAATTTTCGCTTTAGAAGACGAGGGGTTGACGAAGCGCTTGAAGGATTATCAGCAGCGGAAGAAGCGGGAAATTGAGAAGGCTGATGAGTCTGTTAGAAAATTGAAATAGTGTGATGTCCATGGGAAGTGTGAAGGATTTAGAAATCATTAAAAAACCCACGAAAGCTAGGATGGGGGTGGGGCGTTTTCATTTTTCAGACCGCTATTCAGTTTTTGACTGGGGTGAAATGCCAGATCACATAGACGGGAAAGGCGCCGCCCTATGCTTGATGGGAGCATACTGCTTCGAGAGGTTGGAGGAAAAAGGCATAAGAACCCACTACCGAGGCGTGGTGAACGCCAAAGGACGGGTTGTATGCTTTGACGAGCTGGAAAAACCAACAAACGTTATGGAATTCCATATGGTGAATGTTTATAGACCAAAGGCTTATACGGAAAAAGGCGTGCTGAAATACGATTACAGCGTTTACACGCCTTCGCTTAAGAACTTCCTAATTCCGCTGGAAATAATTTATAGAAACGGCTTGCCAGAAGGCTCATCTGTTTTCAAAAGGCTTGAAAAGGGTTCAGTGACGCTTGAAGATTTAGGGTTAGACCACTATCCAAAAGTCGGCGAGAAACTTGCCAAACCAATTTTTGATGTGAGCACAAAGTTTGAGGAAGGAGACCGATACATAACATGGCGGGAAGCCCAGCAGCTGGCGGGTTTGACAGACAGCGAACTGGAAGAGGTTAAAGCTGTGCTTTTAAAAGTTGACGAAACAATTACGGAGATTGCTTCAAAGGCGAGTTTAGTGAATGAAGACGGCAAAATTGAGTTAGCCTTCGACAATGAGAGAAGGCTTATGGTGGCAGATGTGGTCGGCACATTGGACGAGTGCCGCTTCACCTATCAAGGCTTGCATGTAAGCAAGGAAATAGCTCGCATATACTATAGGCAAACGAAGTGGGCGAAAGAAGTGGAAAAAGCTAAGCAAAAAGCAAAAGAACAAGGCTTAGAAGACTGGCGGATTCTGGTTAAGGCGAAACCGCCAAAACTAGAACCAAAACTTAAAACAATAATAACTCAAATGTATATGGCGGTGGCAAACGAGATGAGTGGGAGAAAAATGTTTGATGTTCCAAAACTTGCAGACATAGTTAAGGAATTTGAAGGCGTCGACTTTTGAAAGTAGGGCTCAAGCAACTGGCAAGTATGGTTAACTTTAAAACCGTCTTTGTTAATTCTATGTTGGTGTTAAAGTGGTCGACATTCAGACGGTTTCTGTGGTTGTTGCTTCCACAAGTGTCATGCTCGCTGCCGTCTACTATGTTTTCCAGGTTAGGCATCAAAGAAGAAGCAGAGACATAGACCTTGTCATGAGGTTGTACGCTACATTCTCAAAAAAGGAATTTCAGCAAGAGATGCAGCAACTCGTGAACGACTTCCAAACAGGTGCCTCCTTTTTCCGAATTAACCAAAAAATACGGTGCATTAGCACCAGAGTCAGGTCTATTCTTTGAAGGGCTTGGCGTTCTTTTGCACAGAAAACTTATTGACATAGGTTTGGTTGACGACCTTTTCAGCGGCATGATAATAAGATACTGGGAAGCCTGCAAACCATATATTGAAGAAGCCAGAAGACAGCTTAATTATCCACAATATGCAGAGTGGTTTGAATACCTCTATAACGAAATGAAGAAAAGACAACAACCATTAGAAACTGTGTGAAACAATTAAAATAATTCGAGCTGATTATGGGTTGTCTATGTTACTATTTCGTGAAGTTGTTTTGTTTTCCATGCGCGTCTGATTTCCAGGGCTATGCGGTCTCCTGTGCTCATGGGCTTCTTGTATTTAGCATTAGCGTACTGGGAGCCTATGCCCATGTGGACGTTGGTTCCTCCGCCGTGGCGTAGCGCTACATCCTGCGTTACTGGTATGTGCATGTATGGGTCGTGGGCTTCCGGCACGTCGTATAGGCCGTAGTCTGCGGCGGTTTTGGCTTCCACACCGCTTGTGAAGTCCAGCTTAACTGTTGGTTTTAATTCATATTTGCTAACACGGTCCCATGTGATAAGAGTCTGCAGGCACCATGCGCCTATTATGCCTGGATAGGCATGTTCTCTGCATGCCAGTAGGAAGCGGTCGGCGTAGCGTTGCACGTCTTTAAGCAACGATTCTCTTAGGCTTAGAATGGCGTGGGCTGTAACCTCGAAGGAGGGAATCTTTTTGATTTTCTGCTGGACATCTGACGGAAGCCTCTTCAATCCGTCTAAGATGGTTTCTCTCCGCTCGTCTATAGACAGAAATTGGTTTGCCAAGCAAATTCTAGCTTCTTCAAGGTTTACATTATACAATTTTGCAAACCAGTCGTTCACGTCTCCCCAATCGCTTTTGGCATCTAACGGCGAGAAGAAGAAGTTAAAGTTGGCGTGGGGACCTAAAACAATCTGTTCTACCCTCGCGTTCTTCAGCGACTCCTCATTAAGGTTTCCAGCTTTGACTTCCCTTGCAACTTTTTCCTCCAAATCCCGCGAGTCTGCAGCGAAAATAAACTCTCTTTCAAACACTCTGTGGGCGTGTTCAGCCTTCAAAAGCATAGGCTCTTCAATGGACTCTTTAAACCTTATCCCGTCCTTGTGGACTTCATACTTGTAGGATTTTGGATAGGGGATGCCAGCTTGCTCTGCAAACCAGTAGTAGTCCTTTTCAATTTCGCCACGGTTCTCGATTTTTAGAAGGGTTCTGGACCCGACAATCGGCACTGCAAATTGGTTTTCGATTACACTGCAGTGTTCGTCTCCGCCCACATAAACGGAGAAAGCCCTGTTCGGAATCTGTAAACACTCAAGTTCGACAAGCTCATCAACGTATTTGACAATGTCTGAATATTTGTCTAGGATTAAAATCACGCTTTTCCAGTCGTCATCTTTTTTTACATCCTTCAAGTCGTCTACAACGCGTAAGTCTCGCCTAACAATGCTCGGCAGATCTTCAATAAGCTCGTCGGGCTTCCCCACCATAGGGTTTTGAAGATATATGCGTGCTCTTCCTGGCGTCGTGTAAATTATGCTTCTTAACCCGTAGTTGCGTTGTCCTTGCCAAGCATCCAAAGCCGAATGGGAGCCAAGGTTAAGCCCTATGGGTTCTTTGTATTTTTTGACTATTTCCTGCATTTCCTCTCTGCTTATGACCATTTAAACCACGTGGCTAAATTCAAAAAAGTGGGTTTTAAACCTTTTTGACAAGAGCTTGTATAGTTAATAGAAGTTTTTTCCATATATAATTATAAGGAGCGGATGGGTTTTCCTTTCGGGGAGAGAGGGAGAAGGGAGACAATTAATTTGGCTGAGGCTTACGGTTGGCTTTTTGTCGATTTCATTCCATTGCTTTATGAAAAGCGTAGAGTTGCAAGGCAACTTCAAGTGGAAACTTGGCTGGATTTAACCCAGCTTTTAAACGAGTTAAAACTTGAACTGGCTAACGGTGGAACAAAGGAAAAAGACGATAACGCTAACATGAGCTATGTGGTTTAGACACCGCAAACCTTTAGAATTTCTTCAAAGCTTTGACGGTTTCCGTCAGCCTTATACTGCCTCAACATTTCTATGATGGCGTTTTTGTCTTTCTCACCAAGTTTCTGACTTACTTTTTCAGCCACCACGCCGCTTATAAAAAGAAACTGTGCAATAGAAGTGACGTTAGCTGGTTTACGGTTTAAACTTGCAGTTTCAAAATCCACTAGGAACGGTTTGCCTTCGCCATCAACTATAACGTGTTTGGGAGCGTGGCTTAACTCGCCATGGTCTAAACCCACCTTATCTAAACGCCAACACTGCTCCATAACATCCCTTAAAACCCTCTTCAAAAGAGTCTTTTTTCTGCACTTTTCCAACCACTGTGGAAGCAAAATGCCATCTATAAACTGCATTAAAAGAAAATCGTGGCTAACACCTAAAAGCTTCGGTCCCACACCCACTGAATTAGCCACTTTAAGCATTTCAGCTTCCCGCTGCATCCCAACGCGGTCAGCGTCAACCCTTCGAATTTTTAAGGCTAACTTTTCATTGTTTCTGTAGGCTTTTACAACAACACCCACACAGCCCTTCCCCAAAACAAGCACATTAAAAGCCTGTTTCTCTCCGCCGAATTCTAGGGCGGAAACGCCAAGCCTCTTCAATTCCTTCAAACGTTTCCGCAGTTCAGCCTTGCTGGGCTTCGGATAACATATTATAGAAGCGTATGGTTCTTCGCAAAGCCTTTCAAAAGAAATTAACAAGCTTCCAGTGCCCATTTTCAAACTGACATATCCTACTCAACATTTAAACCTTTAAATATTGGCTCTCATTCCGTCATAGGCAAAAATAATGTTACTTTGCTGGTGCTGTTTTTCTATAACTTTATAGTCATCATAGCTTTTACCCCACTCTTCCTCGATATGAGTGAAAATGGTTTTCCTTGCTTCTAAACATTTTATAAGTTCCAAAGCTTCTTCCATAGAAAAAAGCTCTTTCCTTAATGGATTGCCTTCTGGAATTGTTATACCATCTTTTAGAGGCCCTTCTGGGAATACTTCGCCCAAAATAAGCAGGTCTGGTTTTTTCAACCGCAGATTCTGTGGGAATGGTTTCACATCACATGGTGCATAAACGGCTTTTTTCTCCCCATGTTCAATTAAAAACACAGTTGAGACCACATAGCTTCCAGAGACTTCGAAAGGTGTTATACGGTAATTTCCAATTCGGAAAGGCGACGCATTTTCTAAATCAACGGTTTCGGTAAGCCCCAGTCTCTTGTAATAATCGAGAAAATCACCATACTTGTTTTCCAAATCTGTCATAACCTTCGTTAGCGCACAAACCTTAACTTTCTTAGCCTGTTTATCTCCCCTTACAAACCTGCTGAGCCAAAACTTATACATTTTTTCCACAATCCTCAAGCCCAAAGTGTGGTCTGGATGCCAATGAGAATAGAAGATGTAATCAACATCATTGATTCCCTCACGGTTCAGTTGAAAACCAATTTCCTCCGGAGTATCAAACAAAAGGTTAACCTCTGAAACATACATTGAAGTAGAAGAACGGGCATACGGCGCACCTTTAGCTCTCGCCTCAACACAAACTCTACACTGACACCCGGGTCTCGGAATGGTAGTGGCACCGCCAGAGCCAAGAATTATCAACTCCAAAACATCGCCCCACCTTAATATAAGTTTAATAAAAGCCCTATAAAACTCTGCGGCGTTTGAATTGTTAAATAAAGGAAAGAGAATCCAAGAAAGGATTATTCTTCTTCGTAGAATTCTTCTGCTTTTGGCGGTGTTGGCGGTAAGCCTTTACGTTCGCGGATTTGCCTTATCACGTCTGCTTGCATGGATTCTGGTACTGGTGCCCATCGGCTGAACTGCGTCGCCCAAAAGGCTCTTCCCTGCGTTGAGGAGCGCAGTTCGTCGGCTATTCCGAATGATTCTGCCACTGGAAGCTCAGCTTTCACTATAACCATGTCCTCTTCGTTCACCATATCGAGGATTCTGCCACGGCGTTTCTGCAGAAGCGAAATCACTGGGCTTACGAAATCGTTAGGAACCTTGCATTCAAAACTCATTATGGGTTCGAGAAGTTTAGGCTCGCTTAAAAGGAAGACACACCAAACGGGACGCCAAGTCATAGGCAAAATTTGGGCTGGTCCGCGGTGCACTGGGTCCTCGTGAATCATTATGTCTTCAAGGTTAACTTTAAGCCCGTACATGGGTTCTTTAGCCAAAACGCCTGTTATGACGGCGTCGCGGAACCCTGACTTAACATGGTCTAAAACTTCTTCAACATATTGTCTTCCCTTTATCCTGTTGACAAGGACATTTGTTCCTTCTATGGCTATTAGGTTTCGGGCGTCGTCTGTAGTCCAACCAAACTCCTTTGTTAAAATTTTCTGCCTTTCATCGCGAGTTTGCATTTCAGAAATTTTTCCAGCTTTTATGGCTTCTATAACTTCTTCTGAAAGCCTTTCAACGGTCACCCAAATTCTGTTGTGTTTGTTGGGGCTTTTACCCATTATGGCTGGTCCCTTATAGTCGCGGTTTATGGTTTCCCGATAAATCACAATAGGCTTGCTAATCCTAACTTTTAAGCCGGCTTCCTGCATTCGGTAAGCCGTGACTTCAAGGTGGAGTTCTCCCATTCCGCTCAGCAAGTATTGTCCGCTTTCCTTGTCTATTCTAAAGTGAAGGTTCGGGTCTTCAAGGGTGAGTTTGTGGATAACTTTATCGAAAAGAGGCAAGTCCTTAACGTCTTCGGGTTCAACAGCCACCGTAACCACGGGGTCTGAAACATACTTCAAACCTTCAAAAGGCTGAGTTTCAACACCTTCTTCAGCTAAGGTTTCGCCAACATGAAGGGAAGGAAGCCCCGAAAGCGCCGCAATGTTTCCAGCTGGAATTCGGTCAACGATCACTCTGTCAGCAGCCATGCTCATGTAAACCTGCTGTATTGTGCCTTTCTGGCGGCTGGTTACAAGGCGGACTGTTTTGCCCCGCTCAACTGCACCGCTGAAAACCCTACCGATGGCAACCACACCACTGTGGGGGTCAACCTCTATGGTGGTTATACACATTAAAAGCGGGCCGTTGGGGTCAACTTTAGCCATGGCTTGACCTACATGACTGTTGGGGTCTCCAGGCCAGATCTGGCTTTGCCTATATGGCTGGGCTTGTAG
This sequence comes from Bathyarchaeia archaeon, assembly GCA_038882475.1. Classification (GTDB taxonomy): domain Archaea; phylum Thermoproteota; class Bathyarchaeia; order Bathyarchaeales; family Bathycorpusculaceae; genus JABFQN01. The sequence continues at coordinate 10,978 of JAVZOF010000009.1, read as the reverse complement.
CGGATTTGGCAAATGCTCGCAGAACATGTCCAGTATGGGCTCATATAATGGGGCTTTCTTGCTTAACTCTTCAACTTTTCGGCCGATATCTTCCGGTGCTCCAGTGTATGCGTCAATTATGTCCTTGAAGCTTATGCCCTTCGCCTTCATGTGGGGCAGATTTAAACCCCACTTGTGGAGAGCCGAGCCGAAGGCTACTCGCCCATCTTCAACGGCTACTTGCCAGTCTTTTTTATGTTCTGGAGGTGCATACTTTTCTATGAGGCTGTTTATTCTCACGATTATTTTTGCGAATTTCCGCTGTATTTCCTCTGGAGTGAGTTTCAACTCTTTTATTAGACGGTCAACTTTGTTGATGTAGAGAATGGGTTTTACTCTTTCGCGGAGAGCCTGCATCAAAACAGTTTCTGTCTGGGTCATGGGTCCTTCAACAGCGTCCACCACCACTAAGGCGCCATCCACAGCGCGGAGGCTTCTGGTTACGGCTCCACTGAAGTCTATGTGACCTGGCGTGTCGATGAGGTTTATGAGGTATTCTACGCCTTTAAACTCATGGGCTAAGCTTATGTTAGAGGCGAAAACGGTCATCTGCCTCTTCTGCTCAAGTTCCCAGGAGTCTAGGAAAAGCTTTTGTCCAGCTACTTGCTCGCTTATGATGCCGGCCGCAGCTAAAAGGCTGTCGGAAAGCGTTGTTTTGCCGTGGTCAACATGGGCGATTATGCTGGTGTTCCTTATCCTTTCAGGAGTGTTCATCAATTTAACTATTTCTTCAACTTGCCTATAACGTCCCATAGCTAAACATGCCCCACACTAACAAAAACGCTTGAAGCAATAAAGGCTTATGTAATTTTTCCGAAATCATCACGGTTCCACTTTCTGGATTAGGCTACATGGAAGTGAAAAATGAATCATATTAACTTTTTGCATAGGGTCCACAAGACTTTTAAGATTTAGAAAAATTCTGTTCCCTTGACTTATACTCAAAACAAAGGATTAGTGTCAAAAGGGGTTCTAGTCTTGCCCAAGTTTAGGCAAACTGCTGAAATCCTCAAATTGATGGGGAAAAAGGAGGATATTCGCAATATTGGCATAATAGCCCATATAGACCACGGCAAAACAACAATGACGGATTCCCTTTTAGCTGAAGCTGGTTTGCTTTCGCCTAAAATAGCTGGCGAAGCCCGAGCGTTAGATTATTTGGAAGAGGAGCAAAAACGTGGAATCACCATTAAAACTGCGAACATTTCACTTTTACACGAGATTGATGGGCGCCCTTTCATTATAAACCTTATTGACACGCCTGGGCATGTGGATTTCACGGGCAAAGTTACTAGGGCTTTGAGGGCTATTGACGGCGCAGTGGTTGTGGTTGACGCGGTTGAAGAGGTTATGGTTCAAACAGAAACCGTGACAAGGCAAGCCCTAGAAGAAAGGGTTAGACCAGTCCTCTTCATTAACAAAGTTGACCGTTTGATAAAAGAGTTGAAGCTTACTTCAAACGAGATTCAGAACAAGCTAATCCGCATAATCCGCGACTTTAACAACTTAATCGAAATTTATGGCGAGCCGGATTTTAAAGACTGTTGGAAGGTTGACCCGCAAAAGGAAACAGTGGCTTTTGGTTCTGCCCTGCACCAATGGGGTTTCACCCTAAAAACAGCTCAAGAAAAAAGTGTCAAATTCAGCGACGTCATAGAGGCTTATGAGAAAGGAACATATCAAAACCTTGCACGTTTGATTCCGCTTCACAACGCCATCCTCGACATGGTTGTCAAAAACGTTCCAAACCCCATTGAAGCCCAAAAATATAGAGTGCCGAGAATATGGAAAGGCGAAATGGACTCCGAAATTGGACGGGCTATGCTGAACTGCGACGATAACGGTCCCACAGTAATGTGTATAACAATGGCTCAAATGGACCCCCACGCTGGACTGGTGGCAACTGGCAGACTTTTTTCAGGTTCTGTGAAAGAAGGCGACCAAGTCTATCTTGTGGGCGCACGGAAAGATTACCGCGTTCAACAGGTTTCCATGTATATGGGTGCCTTCAGAGAAGTTGTTGACCGCATAGCTGCTGGTAACATTGCGGCGATTTTAGGCTTGGATTTAGCTAGGGCTGGTGAAACCCTTGTGGACGTAGCCCACAAAGATGTTATGGTTCCCTTTGAACGCATAAAATACGTTTCAGAACCCGTTATAACCATAGCCCTTGAGCCAAAACATCCGAAGGATTTGCCGCGTCTGGTAGACGCCATGAATAGACTTTCAATAGAAGACCCAAACCTTGTAACTACAATAAACAAGGAGACAGGTGAATACTTGCTTAGCGGAATGGGAGAACTCCACCTGGAAATTGCCGTGAAATTCCTAAGGGATTATGGTGGCGGACTGGAAATCTTAACTTCAAAACCCATAGTGGTTTACAGGGAAAGCGTCTCTGGAAAGGGCATAATAGCTATGGCTAAAAGCCCTAACAAACACAACAGATTTTGGGTTCAAGTTGAGCCCTTAGAAGAGAAAGTTATAAACATGATAGAGAAGGGCGAAATCGCCGAGGAAATGGGAAGAAGACAGATAGGAAACCTTCTTTTCAAAGAGGCGGAATGGCCAACGGAAGAAGCTCGAAATGTTTGGGCAATAGACGAGCATAGAAACATACTTGTAGACTTGACAAAGGGCATCCAATACCTCCGCGAAGCTAGGGAAACGATAATTGCGGGTTTCAGATGGGCATGCAGAGCTGGACCCCTATGTGAAGAGCCCCTACGGGGGGTGAAAGTCAAGCTTATGGATGCGCAACTTCACGAGGACCCAGTGCACCGCGGACCAGCTCAGATAATGCCAGCCACACGTCGCGCCATATTGGGCTCATTTTTAACGGCTAAGCCTGTGCTTTTAGAGCCTGTCTACAAAATCGGCGTGTCTGTTCCAGCCCAATGGGTTGGTGAATGCTCCAGCATAATAACTAGAAAACGGGGCAGAATATTGTCTTCGGAGCAGAAAGGCGCTTTAACCATGATAACTGGGTGTGTTCCAGTGGCAGAAACCTTCGGATTGTCTGCTGAAATGCGTTCAGCCACTTCTGGACATGCTTTTTGGCAGTGCACCTTTGACCACTGGGAGAAGGTTCCAGAAAACATTGCATCAGAAGTGGTTAGGCAAATCCGCGAAAGAAAAGGATTACCGCCTGAAATACCAACATATGACATGTTTATAGATGAGGCTTAAAGGCTATAGATGTGAAAGTATGGAATTGATGCTGAAGCCTTCCCAACCATTCAATCTGGATTTGACGCTATGCTGTGGTCAAGCCTTTAGATGGGAAAAAATTGGCGACTGGTGGTATGGCATCGTTAAAGATAAGCCCTTAAAAGTGAGGCAGAAGGGTCATGTGCTTAAATTTGAAAACACGACCCAAGAATTTGTAGAAAACTATTTCAGACTCGGAGATGATTTGCCAACGATTCTAACTCAAATTGCAAAGGACAAGCACATGGAAAAGGCTGTTAAAACCCTTAAAGGTTTGCGCATCCTCCGCCAAGACCCATGGGAATGCCTCATCGCTTACATATGCGCCACCTACAAGAACATCCCCGCCATAAAACAAATGCTCTTCAACACAGCCAAAAAGTTCGGAGAAAAAACGGTTTTAGATGGCTATACGTTTTACAATTTTCCAACAGCTGAAAAACTGGCAAAGGCAAGCCTAAAAGAACTGGCAGAATGCGGGTTAGGCTATAGAGCCAAATACATTTCAGAAACAGCCAAAAAAGTTGCCAGCGGCGAACTTGAAATTGAAAGTTTGAAAGAGAAAAGTTATGAGAAAGCCAGAGAAACGCTGTTTACACTTCGCGGAGTAGGCTTAAAAGTAGCTGACTGTGTTTCGCTCTTCGCCCTTGAAAAACTTGAGGCTTTTCCAGTGGACGTCTGGATAAAACGCGCAATCCTAAAGCATTACGCAAACCATTTTGAAAAGGAATTCATTAGAAAAATTTCGCTTAACAAGTCGCTGACAAAAGCAGATTATGAAAGGCTTAGCCTTTTTGGGCGAAACTATTTTGGCGTTTATGCGGGCTACGCCCAAGAATATCTCTTTCACTTTGAAAGGACAGTGGCGAATCAGCCTTAAATTAGGTTTTTCTCCTTAAGCATTTGCGCCGCCCAGTTGCCATTTGTGGTTGCCATGGATATGGCTTCCGAAACAAGTCTCTGAACGTTTCCGTAATTGTGCTGTTTTATTTGCTCAGCAGCCTCTTCAAGTTTTGAGGCGATGTCTCTGAACCGCTTTATTTGAGAAGCGTTAGCAGCTATGTTAGTTTCCAAGATTAAGGCGCTAAAGTATGCCACTAAAAGCTTCTCAGCACCTGCAGCTTCCGCAGCTTCTTTCATGTCGCCCAAAAACTCCAATAAACTTGAGGCAACAATTAAGCTGGTTTTAATTTTCTCGGCGTAGTTAAACACCATTACAGCCTTTTTAACCTCTGACAAAATGGTCATCTCAAACGTTTAACCCTTCTCTAAAGAGGCTCTTGCCCGCCACTTTTCCAGTCTTTTCTGTATCTCTTCCTCAAGTTTCTCCCTAGAGATTAGGTGACCCCTAACTATAACTTCGTCGTTTAAGGCTATACTAGGCGCACTCATAATCTGATAGGTTAAGCCTTCCTCCAAGCCTTCCTTAGTGTTAAGGTTAACCTCTCTGTAGGCTAAACCAAACTTCAAAGCAACTTCAAAAGCGATTTGCTTAGCAGCAGGACAAACCGAACAAGCTGGCAAAGTGAAAACCTTCAACTCTGGAGCCTTAACACCGAAACCTTCCATAAACCTAAATTAGCAGCACAACATCCTTAAAATTGTTTTCATAACCAATTTAAAACTGGAAACACTTATTACTGTAAAAACATGGTGAATTCTCCCGCAAAACCCCATTTTTCTTTCATTGTGCAACGTTTAAAGGGTTCATAAAATTTTTATCCCAAACCCAAAGTTACCATTAAAAGTGTATATCGAGGTAAAAAACTTTATCTGAATAAGATAAAGTGGTCTAGTATTTCATTGGGTTTCATATGGCATCTCAATTCAAGACTTAAGAAAAAGGGGAATTGCATGTACTACACTGGGAGAGCTATCACTATTAATGTTCTGTAAGCTACTGCTCCTAAACCATCTGAAGTACACCATTGGATTGCGACTGTGTGCACGCCCTCAGAAACAGATTGGCTATAGAAATTGAAGGATCTTGCTCCGAGTAAAAGGGCGTGTCGGTGATTTGCGGGCCATGCAAGTTCTGGACTGGTGTAGGGTGTAATAGCTACCCAATAAGGTAGCGCCGGTATATTATCGACAAGAGCCCTTACATATACATACATTGGGATATTGATATCCCAAGTTGTGTGCCATATCTGAGCACTAAATAATATTAATAGACAGCTTGGTCTGCTTATGTTGATGGTAATTTTCATGTCGGGCATATCATACCATGTTGAGCCGACTTCAGCATATGAATGGGAATATGTTGAATTAAATGGAATCGCATATGGAGCCAGTTTGATATTTGTTACCGAATAGTTTGCTTCTAATGCATTAACTCTAGCTTCTAAAGCTTCTATTTTTGCCAGTATTTCTAGAAGTAGTTGTGTTTTGTTTATTGGTGTTCCTGATGTTCCGAAGTTTATGACTAGGTAAGTTATATCACGTGCGTCTATTTTCCCATCATCGTTTATGTCAGCCCAAGGGTCATACTGCCTTATAACTTGACTACCACTTAATGGAGTAAACGCAAAAGTCAACACTAAAGCACTGAGCAATAATGCTATCAAATAACTTTTCACATTCACAACACTCACCTCCCTCCCCCCTTCTAATTCTTAAATTATCAATTAAACCCATTAAAACTTACGGATAAAACTTACATCCCAAAACCCCAAAAACCAAGTTGTGTTTGTTTCCTTGGGTTAAGGATAGGGAAAGAGAGGGTTTTAATTTGTTGGTGGGAGTCTTGGTTTCCATGTGGGTTTTTTGTTGCGTAGGTATTTAGCGAAAAGTAAAGCCTCTTCATTAATCAGGTCTCTCTCAATATCTTCCTTTTTATAGCGCCTTAACTTCATGTCATCCTCACATCCTATAATAAATGCCATGAAAAATGATGATGTTGGCAAGCTCTGAGCCTGAGAAAGGCTATGATTGCCCCATGGCAACTGATTAGGCATAAAAAAGCGTGAGAAGATGGAAAGCGAAAAACCCTCATTTTCCGCCTACGAATATGCCAAAATGTGTTCATTGATGGCTGACGCCATGAAAAAAGTTGCAAAAGAAATCATTCAGAGATTAAACATGCTGCCTAAAAAAACGGAGTATGTATTCAAAAGCTCAGAAAAAACAACAGAGGCAAGCCTAAAAATCAGTTTTTCATCAAACTTTTTCAAAAACCGCAAAAAAATAGCTTATGAATACCAAAACCCAAGGCTTAGACAAATATCTTTTCACACCCTACGCCATTGGAAAGCCACAATGGAATACCACAAGACGCGAGATATCCTACACGTCAAAGAAATGCTTGGACATACAAGCTTAGACAACACCTTAATCTATATAACCCTTGAAAAAGCTCTCTACGGAACAGACAACACAAATGAGTTTCACTCAGCCACAGCCAAAACAACCGAAGAAGCGGCAAAACTCATAGAAACAGGCTTCGAATACGTCTGCACAACGCCAGAAGGCATAATGCTATTCAGAAAACGCAAATAAACAAACTGGAAACACCCTAAAACAAACTAGTAACACTTAAATCGAATAGTAAAGCGAATATTAAATGGGCTTTGGCAGCGGGCCCGTAGCTCAGCTAGGTTAGAGCGACAGGCTCATAAACGCATGCGCTGAGAAACCTGTTGGTCGGGCGTTCAAATCGCCCCGGGCCCACTTTTGACATGCATCTTAGGAGATTTTCTTGGTGAAGAAAAGCGTTTACGTAACAAAAGAGGACATCAAGAAAGGCTTGCGAAAGCTGGGACTGAGAAAAGGGGATGTTGTCATAGTTCACAGTTCTTTAAGCAGTTTTGGATTTGTAGACGGTGGCGCTGAGGCTGTGATTGACGCTCTTCTCGAAACGGTTGGAGAGACGGGTACTGTTGTGATGCCTACGTACTCAACAAACCGTAGAAAAGTTAGGCGCAGCAAAAGAGAAGTCGTCTTAGGGGTTACTTGGAAATATAGGATTACGCCTTATGACCCTAAAAGGACACCGTGCTGGACTGGAGCTATCCCAGAAGCTTTTCGGAAAAGAAGCAACGCCATGAGAAGCCTAAATCCTACGCATTCTATTGCAGCTATTGGGGCGAAGGCAAAGGAAATTGTTGACGCCGCTAAGGAAAGCGCAGACAATGGCTTCAAAAAAGTCTCGGAACTAAACGGCTACGTTCTCCTAATAGGGGTAGGATTAGACGTGTGCTCAGCTATGCATTTAGCCGAAGAAGAAGCCCAACTGCCAAAACACCTACTAGCGAAGATTCAACCTCCCCAAGAGTTAATAGTAAAATATGGTAAGGATTTAGGGTGGCCAAAATGGGACATTGGCTTTGGTCCATACCCAGACTTTGCCAAAATGGAAGAACCATGCAGAAAACATGGGATAATGAAGACAGCAAAAATTGGAAAAAGCAAGGTAAAAATTCTAAAATTGAGGGAGCTGATAAAATTATATGCAGAGCATTTAAGAAGGAATTCGGACATCTTCTACCATGGTTAATGAGTCGTTTAGTTCCAAAATAAATCAATGCCGCGTCTAAGATTGGTTACTTTTCTTCTTCATTCAAATAGCATCTAACACTTTTCCTCTTTCACAGCCTTGCCAAAATTCATTTTCTCGAGCGAAAGTTGATTGATGTTCAAATTTGCCCGAAGCGTACAAATTTTATGTTGTGGATGGTTGGTTTTTCTTTTTTAGTTTTAAAACGGTTATGCCTATTACTGAAATAACAAATAGAATGACAAGGATTATTGTTAGTGGTGTTAAGGGTGTTGATGGTGGAGGATTTTGGTTTGGCGGTATTTGAAGTGTTGCCGTTGGTGTGGTTACGTAGTTTCCAGCATTGTCGTATGCTATGACCTGGTATTGTATTTGTGTTCCGGCTGGTTGTCCTGGAATAGTGCCTTCCCAGAAACCTGATGTGATGTTGAAGTTCATTGTGACATTAATCCATGAAGCGCCTCCGTCCAAGCTGTATAGGAGAACCACTTCTTTCACCCCGCTATCTGCGTCCGTTACTTTTGCTGAAATGGTCACTTTCTGGTTAGGCTGAATGGCGCCTTGGGGTGTGCGAACAATTGATTTAATGGTCGGGGGAATCCTGTCCACCGTTGGCGGGGCGCCATCCCATGAGGGTGCCCCGGGGCTGGGAGCGTTTAGAAACGGAATGTAAATTACTTTTCCAAGTCGGAAATCGTCATAGAAATCCCATACGCGCTCATCAATTTGCGAGGTGTCTGTGGTTCCCCACCAATTATACGTCACATTTACGTCGCTGGAACCCCAAAGGCGGGCATCATAGTATTTGTTACCCATAATGTTATTGTGGAGAATTGAAGATGGCGAGTAAGACAGTGTCACTCCATTAAGGTTTCCACTTATTGTGTTGTTGGCTATTATAGCCTGTGAATTGGAATCAACACTAATTCCGCCGCTACCTTCTTCGTACTCGGCACCGTTCATCACGATTTTGTTCCGATATATTTTAGGTGAACTACCCCATATGTAAATGCCTTCAACACAACTTGCGATGGTATTACCCATTATGAGGGGAGCCCCTCCCAATACAAATATTCCCGCTGCTCGATTGTTCACTATTGTATTATTGACTATAAGTGGTGATCCCGAGTCAATCCATATGCCTTTATCCTCGCTGTTGCTTATGATGGAGTTGCTTATCCGAGGGGAGGACCCCTGGATTCTAATAGCGACTACTATGTGTCTATATTGCCATCGATCATTTCTCGGGGCGGTTACGATGGCGTGGTCGATTATGCTGCCAAAATTAGCTGCTTCATCCCAAGGAATACTTGAAGCAGTAAATATTATGCTGCCTTCCTCGCTTGTAGTTTCTTCAACGCTTATAAACCTTATTGGATGAGTTTCATTTCCCCTCGCGTTTAACACTCCGTCCACTTGGATAAAGTAACGTGTAAAGTTAACAATGACCCCGGGTTCAATGGTTAAAACAGCGCTGCGATTCACAAGAACCGGGCCCTTAAGAATATAGGGACTGTTTGCCAAAGTCCACGTGGTATTAGTGTTAACTATTCCGCTCACTAAAGTGCCAGATTCTACGCAATTTACAATTTTTAGTGATGTAAAGAATTCTGTCTTGGTATTCATAAGAAAAAGCAACGCTAGAAACGTCGTAGCCAAAACTATTTTCCGCATTATTAGCTCAAATAGAAATAGCACAGGCAATCTTAAATTTTTTTGCTCAGCTGCGTTTTTAACTTCGCAACCAAACTTGCTGTTCTTTTGCCCAGTTCGCGGCAGTATTCAAGCTCTTTTTTGTCTGGTTTTTCCACCGCTGCTGCGCCGTAGTGCTTGTCGTCGGCTCTCCCCTGAACTATCATTCCGTGAATCAGCATAGCGTTTAGTATAGATAGCAGCGTTGTTTCTGCGCCTGTGGCTGTTCCGCCAGAGCTTGTGAAGGCTGCGCCCACCTTGCCTTCAAGCTTTCCATGGATTTTCACAGACTCGTCTATTAACGCCTTAAGCTTAGCGGACATCTGCCCGTAATACGTTGGCGAACCCATTATGATGCCATCCGCCATCAGCAAATCGTCCAAACTTGTTTTGTCAACCTTTTTGACAATCACATCGACGCCTTCCACTTGTTTTACGCCTTCAGCCACCGCGAAAGCCATCTTCTCAGTGTTCCCAGTTTTAGAGTCATAAACAATCAAAATCTTCGCCATTTATTGCACCATCCCAACAGCAAGGTTCATTTGCAAAGGCTCCAGCTTTAAATTTTACCATCTAAAATGCTTCTAAATGGTTTACATAGCGAATAGAAGATTCTTCCATAAGCTATAAGAAGCCAAAGCGAGTTAATTTTCTGGGGAGAATGGTGGAACCTTTTTAGAGGGGAGAAAGGAGAGAAGGGAGAAAAACAGATACTCCACCATTCTCCCCATCATCTTCCAATGCGTATCATGAAAGTTGCTTTTAAACCTTTCCTTCTATTAAAGGTTAAACCTTACATTTTGAAAATCCTTTCTTGCGTTTTCTTGTATTTCAACCTTAAACTTTTCAGTTCCCATGAAAAAGCCACAACTGTATAAGCTTAATGCCCCGCTGGTGAACTGGGTCGCCGAGCCTTTTAGAGCCCTTAAAGGTTTTCAATTCTTATGTCGGCTTGCAATATTCAGCCTTCAGCGTTTACTTATTTCCCTTATGATTTCATCAACCGTCATTATCTTCGCGTTATAAACATACTCCAAATATCGCAGACCCTGCTCGTGGTCTTCCTGCGTGAAGGACTCCACACCATCCTTCGCAACTATTATCTTATAGCCTCTGAAAAAGGCGTCTGCAGCTGTATGCCTTACACATATATGCGTGTGCAAGCCGCCCAAAATCACAGTTTTCACGCCTTCGCCGTTGTATAGGCTTCGAAGCAGCGGGTCTAAACCCGTTTCGTAAAAGCCGCTGTAAGTTCGCTTTTCCACAACAAAGTCTTTTTCCGTGGGCTTAAGCTCTGGTATAACCTCGGCGCCTTTAGTGCCTTTTATGGCATGTTTTCCCCATCGATGGACAACCTCGGGGTCGTTGGGATAATGGGCATCATTGCTGTAAATGACTGGAACGCCGTTTTTGCGAGCAGCCTCCACAAGCCTCTTAAGTTTTGGAATTATAGGTTTGGCTCTTTCACACTTCAAATCGCCGGTAACAAAATCATTAAGCATGTCAATTATTATAACTGCGTAGCTCATTTTTATTCCTAAA
>JAVZOF010000008.1:0-21738 GCA_038882475.1 Bathyarchaeia archaeon | reverse complement strand
TGCGCCTTTCTGAAGCAACTCCTCGACTTTGTATTCGTCTAGGTCTCCGCTAGCAAAAATTTTGACATAGTTCAAGCCCTTCTCGTCTAATATTGCGCGAACCTTTTTGCTTATCTCCACAAGGTCTCCGCTGTCGATTCTTACGCTGTTCAACCTAAAGCCTTGCTTCTCCATTTCTTTAGCGACGATTGCCGCTTTTTCCGCGCCCTTAATATCATCGAAAGTGTCTATTAGGAAGGTGGATGTTTTGGGAAAAGTTTTGGCGAATGCGCGAAAAGCCTCAATTTCGCGATCGAAAAAGAGTATGAAGGAGTGCGCCATAGTTCCAAAAATTGGTATGCCATAACGCAAGCCAGCCAGCACATTTGATGTTCCATTGCATCCAGCTATGTAGCTGCACCTAGCCGCCTTCATCCCAGCATCCGTGCCATGTGTCCGCCTCAAACCAAACTCGATTACCGGTCTCCCTTTTGCGGCGCACACAACTCTAGAGGCTTTTGTTGCAATTGTTGTTTGCAGGTTAACCGTGTTTAAAAGGAAGGATTCGACGATTTGTGCTTCAATTATTGGGGCTGTAACCCTAATCAGTGGTTCATTTGGAAAGACTATTGTGCCCTCTGGAATCGCCCAAACCTCACCACCAAACTTAAAATTTCTCAGATAATCGAGAAATTCCTCCTTAAAGCCGTGTTTGCGTAGATATTCCAAATGTTCATCCGTAAAACGCATCCTTTCGAGATAAATTAGCGCTTGTTCCAAACCAGCAAAGACAAAGTAGGACCTGTTTGGTGGTAATCGCCTTATAAACAAGTCAAAGGTTGCAAGTTCATTCCTTTTATTATCAAAATAGCTTGCACACATCGTCAACTCGTAAAGGTCTGTAAGCATACTCATGTCAGACTCGTATACAAAGTCCAATTCACGCTTAACCGTGTCTTTTCTCCTCCGCGCTTATCATGCCCATTTATAAAGCAATTCACATCAGATGCTTTAAACTGTTACTTCTTCCGCAATAATTTTTACCTCACGCTGCTTCAACTCGCCTAGAAAGTTGCGGAAAAACTCGTTATCCACACCAAGCTTTTCTGGAGGAACTACGCCTTTCGCCTTTACTGTCCCCTTAATAAGCATTTGCGCGACAATTGATGCTGGATAAGCGGTTGTTCTAGCCATGGCTGTTGTACCGCTTTTCGCGTCATAAAAGTCCAGTAGATGATATGCATATCCAACCTTTCGTCCAGCCTTTAACCCAAAAACTTCAACCTTCAACGCCACAACGTCCTTAACCTCTGGCATGCAAAGTCTCTTCTGGAAAAGCCTAGCCGTGAAACGTTTAGGCGATATCTTAACTCCATCAATATCCAACTCCTCATCTTCAAAAAATCCCAAATACTTAAGCAAACGCACTTTTTCCGCGTGTCCTTTATACCTAAGGGTTTTCTCCCACATCTCCTCAACGTCGCTAAAGGTGCTGAGCAAAGTTCGAAGACCATCAGTGTAAAACGCCTCAAGCCTACCAAGCCCTGGAAAATCCACTTCCTCAATTCCACTTAAGGCTTCAACTTCAACAATTTTCCCGTCAACAACTATTCTGGCTTTTCGCTTGTATTCGTCAATAAGGTTTTCAGGAGACCATGTCACAGCATAGCCTAAAGGTGGCACTGGCTTTTCTGGGATGCCTCCAACCAATATGTGAATCTTCTGCACTTTGTCAAGTTTTTTGGCTGCATGCCCAACAAGGATATTGCCTATGCCTGGGGCAAGCCCACACTCTGGAATAACAGTTACATCGGCTTTAACTGCCGCGTCATTAAGCATTAGAGGATTTTGGGGCATGTAAGAAACGTCAACGAGGTTTTTTCGCGCTTTGATGCAAGCCTCAACTAGGTTATAACCCAGATTTCCAGGTAAAAAACCCAAAATTATATCGAAACCTTCAAGTAAGCGGACAAGCTTGTCCTTGTTTGACACGTCCAACTGCATGTAAGAAACATTTTCTCCGCGTAATTTTTTGGCAACACTTTTAGCTTTTCCTTCATCTTTGTCGGCTAGAACAACCTTGGCGGTTGGCACGCTTTTGGCAAAGTCTTCAGCTGCAACAGCGCCTATGTTTCCGCAACCAACAATTAACACTTTCATAAGCGCTAATTAAGCGTCGGTTTTCATTAAAGCTTTACCGAATAGTAAGGCGTTTTAGACTTAATTATGGATTGTGAATTTGAAAATCTTATATACTGCCATGTTAATTGTAAGTTTGAGCGTCATGGCTGAAATCTGTCCGACATGTGGGCTTCCAAAGGACTTGTGTGTCTGCGGCGAAATAGAGAAGGAGCAACAGAGAATCCGCATAAGACTTGAAACAAGAAAGTTTGGCAAACCAACAACAATAGTTGACGGCATAAATGACAACAAAAACACTAAATTAGCGGACATAGCCCAGAAACTAAAGAGCTTCTGTGCATGCGGCGGAACAGCGAAAAACGGTCAAATAATGCTCCAAGGAGATCACCGCGAAAGGGTCCGCCAATACCTTATAAAGCTCGGATACCCAGAAGAAAACATAGAAGTCCAGTAACATTAACCACAAAGGACGAAGCCCAAATGAAACTAATACAAAACCTGAAAGAAGTATTTGGGTCGCTGAAACGCAGAGGACCAGCAAAAATATATTGTCCAAGATGCGGAAGCCCAAACATACGCTTGTCAAGCAGCCTAGATTACTGGTTAACACCCAAAAAATACGTTTGTGAAAATTGTGGATACAACGGCCCTATAGTAATGGAACTGGAAAAAGAGGAAGGCTAAAAGCTAAATTCTAATCTGGAAGTTCCAAGTTCAATTGTTTCTTCAATGTCTTATAGCGGTTTCGCACCGTAACTTCCGTGACACCAGCCGCCTCAGCGATGTCCTTTTGCGTCTTTTTCTCGTTGTTCTGCAAACATGCAATATATAACGCAGCCGCAGCCAAACCCATAGGGTCTTTGCCCGCAGCAGCACGTTTTTCCCTTGCTTCTCTTAGGATTTGTATGGCGATTCCTTGCGTCTTGCCAGAAATTCCAGTTCTCTCGGCGATTTTTGAAACATATGTTAGTGGGTCGGCTATGGGCATTTGAACTGACAATTCCCTAAGCAAAAGCCTATAACAACGCGCAACATCCTTCTTGTCAACGAGGCTGGCCTCGGCAATTTCACGCAGTGTTCTCGGTGTTCCGCTTCCACGGCAAGCGGCATAAAGTGCCGCAGCTGCAATAGCGGCAATTGACCTTCCACGGACAAGCCCCTTATCCAAGGCTTTGCGATAAATGACTGCCGCCTTCTCTTTAATTGGCGGTGGGATATACACCTTGTCTGACAATCGGTCGAGTTCAGCCATGGCTTGGGCGAGGTTTCTATCTATTGAGGAATGCACCCTTGAACGTATCTGCCACTTCCTTAACCGCCACATCTGCAATCTTGTTGAAAGTGGAAGTTTCCTTCCAAATGCGTCTCTGTCAACCTGGCTTATGGCTGTTGACAAGCCCTTGTCATGAACGGAGTAGGATGTTGGCACTCCAACACGGCTTCTTGAGGCTTTCTCCTCTTGTGTAAAGGCGCGCCATTCTGGTCCCTTATCCATCATCTGCTCGTAGAGGACAAGTCCACAGTTGCCGCAAATGGTTTCTCCAGTGTCGTAATCGTGAACAAGGTTTACACTACCACATTCTGGACATTTGTCGATTAACCTTTGACGAGCCCCGCTTTCTTTGTTGCTCAACTTTTGATCCACCCTATAGTTTTCGAGAACCGTTACCTTCCCATATCCCTCATCTTTTAATCGGAGAAAGAGCGCATCCGGCCCCGGTGAGCCTAATTAGATGAAATGTTTTGATATATAAATTTTGCGGTTTTATTTGAAGTATCGCCTCCACAAATTTTGAATAATAAAAGATAATAATAATTTGTGAGCGAAATGTCAACAATGATAAGACTTCCGGAAAAAATCAGAAGAACCCTAGAGAAGATAGTTGGTGAACTGCGTACGGCGGAAAACGTTTATGGTGTTGGACTTTTTGGAAGTTGGGGTAGAAACGAAGCATCTTCATCAAGCGATGTAGACCTATTAGTGGTGGAAAAGGGCAGCTTTCACTGTGAGTATGTTGAGAGGGCGGAAGCGGGAGGCTTATTCCTAGATTTTGATCATGTGCCAAAAAGTTGGTTGAACGGTCCTATTCCGCCAGAACTAGACCAGAAGCTGTATGAGATGCAAATTTTGTACGATAGAGATTGGAGTTTAACAAACACGAAGCTTTTGATGGCTAAGGTTTACTGTTCGCCAGAAAGAGTCGACATAAGAGTGGAATCCCACATAATAGATTCAGACATTTACCTGAGCCGAGCAACATCCGCGCTTTCGAGAGAAGACCCTCAAAGCGCATACCTCTTCGCAACGTTAGCAATACAAACAATTTTGAAGGTTCTGCTTGAAATAGCCTTAGAGCCGTTCTCAAACAGCAGATTTCTGGAAAGACTTGAAAGAGCAACGGCAAAACTTGGAATGCAAAGAACTTTTAAGGAATACTTGGAAACTGCTGGGTTAACAAGGCTAGAAAGCGCCGACGTTAATGGCAAACTGAAACTTTTTAAGACTATATGGGAAGAAGCAAAAGCCAATATAGCAAATAACCAACAAGCCCTGGAGGCTATGCACTTTAGAGTGCGAAAGAAGCTGAGCTACTATCTGAACCCAGCGTTTCTACAAGGCGCACTGCTGCGAACAACAGCATTAATTGAACAGGAAAAGACAAACGAAGCCTACAACTATCTGAAAAACACATTCTTAGACATGATAGAAAATTACGCATGGTTCAAGTCAACCGCCGAAAAAACAAAGGCTGACCACACAACTTTGATGCGCACACTAGAACGCCTAGAAGGAAAAACCCCAAAAAACTACAAAAACATTGTCGACTTTTTGAATTTAAACAAAATTGACAAGCAAAAGGCAACTGAAACAACTGAAAAAGCACGAAACATAATAACAGAAATACGAAGAGAGAGGAAAACACTAATCAAGAACCACTTAAAAAGCTAATGACAGTAAAAGCCCGGTGGTGTAGTGGACAAGCATAGCGGGCTTTGGACCCGCAGACGAGAGTTCGAATCTCTCCCGGGCTACCAAATAATTATTCTGTCCATCCTAACGCTTGTAGTAGGCACGCGCCAAGTTTTTGTTTGAGTGTTTTTAAGTTATTGCTGTTGACTGGTTCTTTCAGTGGTGTGCATTTTGAGAGTTTGGTTTCTCCTTGTATGAGACTTGCTGCAAATGCTGAGCATACTTGGTAGCCGCATTTTCCGCAGTTTGTTTTGGGCAGATAAGCGTAAATATCAGTCCATGAGAGTTTTTCTGCGGCTTCGATGTCGCTTTCTTTTGGCTTTCCATTTTTCAAGTAGTCTTTATAAGCGTCGTTTATTATTTTCCTGATTTCTTCTAGAATTTCCTTTGCTTCTTCCTCATCTCTCGTGTTTGTTACGGCTACTTTGCCTGACGGGTGGAATGTTATCATGCGGTTGAACGCCCTAAGCGTTAGAGTGTTTTCTTCCCTTATGTACGTGCTTTTTCCAGGTGGAAATTTTAGGAAAATTATTGGTATTACGTCGCCTATTTCACGGTCTGCTTGAGCTATAAAACGTATGTAGCCTGGCGTTGTGAAACACGGCAAAACTTGTTTTATTTCGAAATTGTTAACAAGTGTTTCCGCTTTCTTTGTTTGTCGAAGCATTTCAAATATGTCGTAGCCGCTCATACGCCAGCTTCTCTCAGGGCTTCTTTCAGTGTTTCTTCGCTTGGACAGACGCCAATTATGCGAATATCTTTGTCAATTACGATTGCTGGGCTTGCGCGTATTCCATACTCATCAAGTTTTTGGCATACTCCACGATAGATTTCCAATTCAATTTTATCGGCATATTCCTGTCTAACTTTTTCGATAAGCTTTAGCAGAAGTCTTCCGCCAGAACAAGGCGGCTCAGAAGTGAAAACTTCAACTTTCACTGGCATGCTTACACCCCCATTTCTTTAAGTGCCGCTTCAATCGTCTGAATGCTTGGACACACACCCATAATCTTTATCTTGCCTTCATTAAACACCACTGCCGGAACCACTGTTAAACCGTACTTGCTGAATTCCTCGCATGGACCAACATGCTTTATCACATCAACTTTCTCGCCGTACTTGGCTTTAATCAAATCCGCATATTCCAAGAGTTTTAGGCAACCTGCACACGGCGGTTCAGCAGTAAAAACCTCAACCTTAATAACCATTCTAATCACCAAAATCAAATTATTTGCTCTAACATGCTTTCTGATAGGGATTCAACAAGTTCAGCTGTTAAGGCGTCAATAACTCTAAAAATTCTCTGGTCGGTGATGGAATATAGTCTTCTATTTCCGGATTTTCTCTCTTTAAGAATGCCGCAGCTTTTCAAGATTTTCAAGTGGCGCGAAACTACTGGTTGAATTGCCCCCACTTTTGGGACGATTTCGCAGACACATTTTTCGCCGTCACGCATCAGATTAATTATGTCTAGTCTTACCGGGTCTGCTAGTGCCTTGAAAATTTTCGCTTTAAACGTATTTACTTTTGACTTTGTTTTTGTTTGTTGCATATGTGAAAAAGGTTAATATCAATATTTAAATATTGTTATTGACTAGACGGTCCAATAAGAACATATTTGAAGGTTTTCTTTTCCAAATTCTCTTTTCAAGAAAACAATTACATCTTCATCGCGTAGATAGCGGTTTCCGCGTTTATCCTTGCGAAGTGCGATGCCAGTTTCCCTTAATTTATCTCCTCTTGGAAAATCAAGGAAAACGTATTGTACGCCTTCACATGGGAGTATCAACCTTAAACATGTAAGTTCTTTGTTTTCTGAAAAGGCATTTTGCTCAATGTTATAGACAACAACGGAAGCGCCCGTCTTGTCTCCTATTTCTCTGAATTCCTTCCATGTTCTAATTCGTATAACGCCATTTTTAGTGTTGCCCATTAGCCACACTTCTTACAAGCATCGCTTACTTTTCACCTTTATAGGCAAGGTGGTCCATACTTTCTTTCAGTTCTTCCCTGCTTCTTGCCAAAACTTTCCTTTGTTTGATGATTTTATGAAGATAGGAAAGTGATGGAAAACTTATGGCGTGGGTTGGACATGTGTTTGCACATGTTACGCATCCAACCTTACAGTTTAACGGTGCAACCACCACTGGCTTATTTTGGTTATAATCAAACGCATAAACGTTGGCTGCGCATCCCAAGACGCACAAGCCACATCCAACGCAGAGTTCGCGTTCAACTGTCGGATGCCACCCAATTTCTTCGCGTGGAACCCCATGCCAAGAAGGTTTAACACCTTTTGCACTTGTCATTGCGTTCTCAACCAGTTTCATGTGTGTTCAAGGTAAAGCTTATAACAATATTTAAATATTGCTATAAACTTACCATGCCTACTTGGTGAATCAGAAATGAAAGAAGTAAAAGTCGAAGTTATTGGACCTGAGCCGCCGTGTGTGCGTTGTCACGCGGCAAAGAAGGTTGTGGAAAAAACAGCGGAAAAGCTAAAGGCTGCTGGTGTACCAGTCACGGTTGAAAAGGTAAACATAATCTCGAAGGACACGGCGCAAAAGTATGGTGTTTTGGTTTCTCCAGCAATAGCCATCAACGGTGTTGTCAAGATTATGGGCAGAGTTCCAAGCGAGGACGAGTTGGAAAGGCTTTTGAGAGAAGCTGCAAAGTGAGAAGGCTAAAACGTATGGACGAAGAGATCATCAGAAAAATCAAGACAAGCATAATTTTAACATTCATCGCCATAGTAGTAGCACTCTTAATTTACAGTCGCATAATGGCATACTCGTTTGCACCCCAATCGAAACCCGTTGACTTACGTGGATTGCCAGTATGGCAAATCCCAATAATATACCTCATCGACTACTTCAGTCACGGAACGATTTGTCTCCTATTCGCATTTACAACCGCTGGCCTAATCTACGAGTTTGTGCCAAAAGAGGCAATAACAAAATACATGAGCAGCGGAAAAGTTGTTGGCTATGGAATTGCCCTTGGAATTGCGCCTTTCTTGACGGTCTGTTCATGCACCATGGTTCCATTATTTGCTGGGGTCCTATACGCGGGCGCTGGAATAGGCCCAGCAATAACCTTCTTGCTTATGGCTCCAGCCGCCAACATACTTTCCATTTTGCTTACTGGAGAAATGATATCTTGGGAGGTTGCTGGCGTACGCATAATAGTTTCCATGGTTGTTGCGCTTGCTGCTGGAATAATCATTTCGCGAACTCCTTGGGGGAAAGCCATAGAAAAAGAGCATCAAATTGGCAGTTTAAACGTGCAGGCAGCGGTGGAAATAGTAAAGCCGCCACTAGATGAGAGGTTGCTTGCTTCGCTGAAATTTGCAGCTTATCTTGCGAAACAAATTTTGCCATTCTTCATTTTGGGGCTGATTGCTGTCAGCTATGTTCAGGCTTACCTTCCAGAAGACATTGTTGGCGCGTATCTAACTGGTTTCACGGGCGTGTTAATCGCGTCTGTTATAGGCGGTCCGCTTTACACTCCGACGCTTGTGGAAATTGCACTTGGTAAAGGGATGCTTGAGCTTGGCATGTCTAGGGGGGCACTTCTTTCTTGGCTTATGGGACAGCCATACGATGTTGCAAACGCGCTTGCAGTTTCAAAGATTGCAAAATGGAAGGTAGTTCTAACATACATGCTAATTGCGTGGGCTGGCAGCGTAATCTTTGGACTTTTATACGGCATGCTGTCCGGGTCGCTGTAGAAAATGTCAAGGAATAAAGAAGCCGAGACAAGTTCGCCTTGTGCGTGTTCTCAAGCAGCAGCGGACATCCTAAAGACTGTTTCGCCCATTAAGGGTGCCATGCTTAAAGAAGTTGCGTGCAAGAGACGTGGCAAAACTTTTCTGGCAAATTTTGAAACAGAATATTGCCTTGACTGCAGAAAAAGCCTTAAAGGCGAAAGATAAATGGCAAAGGCATGTGGCGCCTGGTACCCAACAATTTTCCCAGAAAAGTGTGATGGGTGCGTAAAAATCGGGAAGCCGCGGTGCGTGGAGTTCTGTCCACAAGGTGTTTTCGCCTTCCAAGATGGAAAAGCCATAGTTGCAAATCCACACAAGTGCGTTAACGGCTGCACTGCATGCGAACCTCTATGCCATAATAAAGCCATAAGTTTCCCAAGAAGAGAATCCGCATTGGCTTTTGTGAAGACCGAAGAGAAAGGGTTGCTGCACAAAGTTAGATGCGTAAGATGTGGCAAAACGTTCTGGACGAATAGGCAAACGGACTTGTGCTTCGACTGTGAGAGTAGGTATTAACCGTCAATTATGTTTTTGGTCCATGCCAAGTCCATTCTGGGGCACGCGCGTTTAGAACGGCATCAGCCCGTGGAATGTAAGGCTTAACGTCAATTATTGGCGAACCCTCAAAAGCGTCGAGACCACTAACAATTAGTTTGCAGTCCTCAACCCTAACCAATTCAACAACGCACAGGCCTATAGGATTTGGACGCGATGGACTTCTACACGCGAAAACCCCAACTTCAACGTTAACCGCATGCCTCCTTGGAAAAACAAGCAATGTCCGTCTTTCCTTTTCCTCGTCGCGCAAATGAATCCAGTACAGAACGATTAAGTGTGAAAACTCTTCTATTCCCTTTAATCCAGCGCAGAATTCTGGAAAAACAGTTATTATGGCTTCTTGCTCGCCAGCTTTTTCCACAACTCCTATGAAGCGCACTTCGCCCTTCCCGTTCATCTGGCGCCTATCCCTGCGCTTTTTCTCTATTTTTTAGGAATCCTTCAACCTTTTTCACTATTTCCATGAAAGCCTTTGACGCTGGAGAATCGGCATGCTCAACTATGAAAGGCGTGCCCTTGTCAGAAGCCTCGCTGATTTTCTGGTCTATTGGTATGCTCCCAAGAAAAGGTATAGCCAACTCTTCAGCTATTTTCATTCCTCCGCCAGACTGGAAAATGTCAACCTTCGCGCCGCAGTTTGGACAAACAAACCCGCTCATGTTTTCAATAACGCCTATAATTGGCATTCCAAGCCTTCTCGAAAAAGTAACAGCCTTCTTAACGACCATCTGTGAAACTTCAGATGGAATGGTAACGATGATCACGCCGTCAAGTTCTGGCAGCAACTGCGCAATGCTCAAGGGTTCATCACCAGTTCCAGGAGGCAAATCAATAAGCAGTATGTCAAGCTCACCCCAAACAATGTCTGATAGAAATTGCCGTATAGCCGTCATTTTCAATGGTCCACGCCAAATGACAGGCGCATTCTCGTCTGGCAACAAAAAATCCATAGAAACAACCTTTATGCCCAAGGAACCCAAAACTGGAAAAACCCCAGGCGGACCAGCTTGCAATCTTTGTCCAGCTAAGCCCAGAATTTTTGGCACACTTGGTCCGTGGATGTCTGCGTCTAATATGCCGACGCGGTTGGCGTGTCCATGAACGGCGAAGGCTACGGCTAAATTCACTGTGACGGTGCTCTTTCCAACGCCCCCTTTCCCGCTTATAACAGCGATTTTATGCCTAACCTTCTCCATTCTACTCTTGAGCTTCTCCATCTGCGCAATTATCTGCCTTCTGCTCTCTTCAATTAAGCGCGTCTCATCCGTCGTGCTCATCAAAACACCAGCACCGCAAGCGCCATTAATAAGCCAAAAGCTCACACTAATAGTTTTAGGTCTGTCAGCACACAAACGGAGGTGAAACTATGACGAAGGTTGGAGAAATTTACCTTTGTGAAATATGCGGCAACAAAGTAAAAGTCATCGAAGCTGGAAAGGGAACACTTGTCTGCTGTGGAAAACCAATGAAGCTTACAAAATCTTAACGTTACAAAAAGCACGTAACGAGCGCTTGCGGTCTTATCCATCATGTCGTTTGCCCTTGGTTTGTTCCTTGTGTATCGGGTCATACAAAAAATTGCGTGAACTGCTTTTGAAATTTGGATTTGTAATATTGTTTTTGAATTCATAAGTGTTTTAATGTTTCTGAGTTAAGTTATTTGCTGCAGGGTGAAGTTGCCTTGAACGAGCAAATCCTTCAAGCTTGCAAAGAACTTATTGACGATGCAAAAATGGGCTGTGCAGACCTTGTTTTTAAAGAAGTTTGCCTAGAAATTTTGTCACGGGCGCGAAACATTCTAAATGAAAGGCAGTTTAAGAAGCTTGTCGCCTACGCAGCAGTCAAGATGAGAGAAAAACCTCCAATGGAATTTCAACACGAGTTAATAGTACGTAGATAAACGCAAGTCAAAAGCTGAATAGGACATTTAATACCGCCAAACCTCGCGGGGCAACTTCACCCTGCGGCGCTCTTTTTACGGATCAAGTTTGTAACCTATTTTTCGCAGAAACTCCTTCCGCGCTTTTATGTCGTTTTCGTTTTCTATTCCCTTACTTTTTAAGCCGTCTATTACGCCTATTATACCCCTTCCCTGCTCTGTCTCTGCAATTATAACTTCTAACGGGTTCGCCGTTGCAGCATAAATTGTGCATACTTCCGGCACTCTTTTTATTTTGTCTAGGACGTTTATTGGATAGGCGTTTTTCATGAATATTATGAAACTGTGTCCACAAGCAATTTCGTAGGCTTTTTTGGCTGCTAACTGCCTAAGCTCCTCATCATTTCCTTCATGGCGGACAAGGCAAGGACCAGAACTTTCGCAAAACCCTATACCAAACTTTACATTTGGAACTGCGTTTACCATAGCCTCATACAAATCTTCAACGGTTTTTATGAAGTGCGCCATGCCCAAAATAACGTTGCAGCCCTCTGGAACATCAATTTTAACTGTTCGAAACTCCAATATTGGCTACCCCCTCTAGTTTTTGCTGTTAATATTGCACAGTTTTGAATTTAAATACTATTTTGGCAATGAAAAGCGCGGTACCCAAAGCAACAATTATTGAAGAGAGATAAAAGGCGTTAATGTACGCTATGCTTTTCGGCATTCCGAGAAAGTTGACCTGAAAATCTGCGAACGGTCCTCCAACGAAAAGTCCGGCTGGTCCCCAGCTTAACGCCATAACCGTGTTATATCGCCCAAACAAGCGTCCTCTTCTATGTTCTGGGATTAAATCGCCGGCAAGAGCAAAGCCAACCGTTTGGACAGTCCAGAATGCAACACCGTTTAAGCCGTAAACAAGAGCCATTAAAGGCACACTTCTTGCATATCCATAAGATAATGGCGTGAAAATGGCTAAAAAAAGCCCCAAAACTATTGCTTTAGCTCTTCCAACCTTATCTGCTAGGCTTCCAGAGGTTAAGCTTGCAATCATCCCGCCGGCAGTCCATGCAGAGAGTATGATGCTCATTTCCTGGCTTTGTGCGCCTAAGCCTTCTGGAAGCTCCAGGAATAGGAGGAAGATTTGATTTATTGACGCCATACCCAAAACAATAATTATTAGGGATGCAAGAAACCACTTGTAAGTCCTCTCATTTTCACCATAAAACTCGCTTTCATGTTTTTCATGTTTTCGGGCAATCGGAATAGAAGCGGTTTTTGCCTTTTCTCGTCTTGAAACCAAAGCCATTATCACTGCGCCTACAAAAAGCAGAGTTGTCACTACGAAGAATATTGTCCCATTTTTGAAGCCCTCACCCTCAAAGTATAAGTATCCAGCGAAAAAGATGCCGACCATCCTACCCAACGAAGCAATAAAGTTTAATACCCCAACAACTTTTCCACGAACTTCGGGCGTTGTAACATCAGTTAAAAGCGCAGCCCACCCAACGTCTGACATGGACCAGAAGAATTCGAGGACGGATAATCCGAAGATTATTGTTAAGCCAGCGGCAACACCATTTCCAACGTCGATAAAAGACTTGTGCACCAGAAATACTGCTATGTAGGCGAAAGCCGCTATGGTTTCGCCAGTAATAACAAGCTTAGACCTCAATTTGTAACGGTCACTTATTTTTCCCCACAACAAGTTCTGCCCCAAGCCAGAGGCAAACATGTTAAGCGTTCCAAGGGCCGCCGTTGACGTAACGGTTCCCATCAGCATGTAGAGATAGTTTATCATGAAAGTGTAGAATACACCTCTTCTGACAAAGGTTAAGAATTGGAAAAGGCTTAAATTAAAAAAGACTTTCCCTAAACCTGTAAGCGTTGATTCTTTGATTTTTTCTTTCCTCATTTAGAGTCTCCTTTGCTGTAGAGATGGTCATTGCTGTTGGTTATAGATTATAGCTTAAAATTGAATCATGCTTTATATTAGGAATTTGCCGTTTTTGTAGAAGAGTTTGCCGTCCGCGTAGATTTCGCCGTCCCTCTTCATATCCTTAAGAATATCCCAATGAACAGCCGAGACATTTATGCCACCTGATTCTGGGATTGACATTCCAAGAGCCATGTGAATTGTTCCGCCCATTTTTTCGTCGAAGAGCATGTTCTTTGTAAACCTTGTTATTGCGTAGTTTGTTCCAATGGCGATTTCGCCTATACGATCCGCACCTTCAACCTTTAGAATCTCTTTTAAGAATTCTTCGCCTTTAGAAGCTGAAGCCTTGACAACTTTTCCATCCTCAAACGTGAGCCTCACGTCCTCGATTTCTCTGCCACCATATATTCCTGGAAAAGTAAACCTTATCGTGCCGTTCGCGGAATTTTCAACAGGTCCGGTGAAGACCTCTCCGTCTGGCATGTTCTTTTCTCCGCTACAGTTTATCCATTTCCTACCCTTAACGCTCATTTTTAGGTCTGTGTCTTCTCCAACAAAGCGAATTTCCTCTATTGAGTTCAAGAAACTGCAGATTCTCTCTTGCTCGTCATGTATGCGTTTCCACTCTGCAACAGGGTCTTCCTTATCGACGAGACAGCTGCCATAAACAAAGTCTTCGTATTCAGCCAAAGCCATGGCAGCCTCTTGCGCTTGAGCAGGAATTGGGTATGGTAGGAGTGTCCAGCGGAGTTTCCCTTCAGCCTCCCTTTTAATTCTTATTTCCGCTAGTTCTTTTCTTGAGGCTGCGCGTATCCTCATTTTTGTAGGGTTTATGTTGGTTAGTCTCTTTGGGTTTGGCTCGCAGAAAATGCCTATTTGCACGTCGATGTTTTCGATTAGGAATTTTTCGAATGGCGAGACGTATGTTAGTTGATGTTCTTTTGCGTATTTGTAGAATGTGTAGTCTGTTTCCAGCTGTGGCATGATCATGGGGTAGGCGTCGCTTAACAAGCACTCTTTGTATAACTCGTTTATTAGGGGTGCTGCTTCCACGCTTCCAATTATTAGCACTTTTTCTTTTGGTTTAACTGCAACACTATATTGAACAGAAAGCTTCGCAAGTTTTTCAATTCTATGGTCAACCATAAACGCACCAGCTGAAAGAACATCACAGAGATAAACTGAAACTTAAAAATCTATTGGTTATCGTCTGAAGGCTTAAGCTTAGGTCCTTTTCCCTCAACGTTGTAGGGTAGTTTGCTTGTCTTGAATATGATGAGCTTTTCTCCAAATTCTGAAAGGTATGCCAAAACAAGTCTTTTTCCCTTGTCTGTTAGGACGTAGACTGGTATTGTTACGCCGAGTTGCATTAGTGCTTTTGTGGCAATTTTTTCTCGAAGTATTTTCGAAGCGCTTGCACATGCAATGTCCGCCTTGGCTATGTGTGGCACAGCAGAATCGTCCACGCATGTGTTGCATACGGAAAACACTAGAACATCAGCCTTTGTCTTCCTCTCAAAATTTCTTATCTTACTTATTGCTTCAGCTTGAAAGCCAGCAATGGTCACCGCAATTCGCTTAAAACCCATGTTAAATGCTTGCT
The DNA here is from genome assembly GCA_038882475.1 of Bathyarchaeia archaeon. Lineage (GTDB taxonomy): Archaea > Thermoproteota > Bathyarchaeia > Bathyarchaeales > Bathycorpusculaceae > JABFQN01. The sequence goes on along the minus strand of JAVZOF010000008.1, from coordinate 6,895 downwards.
TCACCCCTTCAACTTGGTCTATTTGTGCACAATTTTTGTTTAGAACTCTTCCGCCCTTTGCCTCAATACGTTTAATTGTTGATTCTATTGGCGAAGTGCGTACTATTCCAGTTAACCTTGCGCCTATTGCCTGCACAAGCCTTCCGTTTGACGTTATAACTGTTCCAGCGCCTTCACAGACAACAACCGCACAGTCTATAAGCGCTTTTTCAAGCCAAACTTGCATCATTTCAGAGGTGCCATAAGCCACAACCGGCTCAGCGTTTAGGAGACGGCTTTCACAGCAGAAACCGTAGCCGCTAATCTTCTTTTCTATAGTTTTGCGCACGGCTTCCGAGTTGATTTTCTTTGTTCCGTAAAGTGCTTCGTGCAAGGGGCAATATTCAACTGTCGGCTGAGTCAACAGCCTTATGCCCTTCTCAGAAATTTGTACTCTTGCTCCGCAGCAATAAATTTCATGTTCGCCTTTGACCTTCATGTTGAACTCTCGCAAATTTTTGGCAATGACTCACATGTTACATTATGTTTCCTTGTTAACCATCTCGTTTATTTGTTGCTCCATCATGTGTCCGCGACAATAAACCAGCGCTTTCTTTACGCCTGCAACGCTCTTCGCTGCGTTTTTCACGTCCGCAGCAAGTTTGAAAGCTATGGGGCAGAATGGACTTGAAGGTATGAAGTCGACTTTAACTACGCCAGGCTCTTCCTCTTTGACGTTTGTTATCATGTGCATCTCCGCGAAGCTCAAGCCCGTTTCTGGGTCGATTAATTTTCCAACAGCCTCTCGCACCTTATCTTCTAATTCGGTCAAACCCTTTCACATCCGCTTCCGAGCGTATAAGGCGCTGAATGGCAATATAAAATGTTTCCCTGTAATCACCCCTTCTGTTCTATCCTTTTTTGGTACATGCGCCAGCTCAAAGCCATTGTTCTTGGATGCGAAGCCTTCACCTCGTCTAGGCGTGGAACAGCAGTGTTTTGCGGCGCTCTTAACACTTTTTCTGGATTAGTGTAAGCTTCTTCACTTATCTTGCGCATAGCCTCGGCGAAGCGGTCAAGCTCCTCTTTTTCGAAGGTTTCTGTTGGTTCAATCATTAGGGCTTCATCAACTATTAATGGGAAATAAATTGTTGGTGCGTGAATTCCATAATCTAACAGGCGTTTTGCGATGTTTAGGGCTGAAACTCCAGTCTCATTTTTCATCTGTTTGGCGCTGAAAACACATTCATGTTTTCTTGGCTTTTCGCTGTTATATGGAAGCGTCAAACCCCTAACTTCCTTAAGCTTTTTCATTAAGTAATTTGCATTTAAAACAGAAACTTCAGCGACCTCTTTTAGCCCCTCAAAGCCCAAGCTTAAAATATAAGCGTAAGCCTTCAACAATACCGCAACGTTCCCGTAAAAGCTCCTAATTTTCCCAACACTATTGGGTCTATCATAGTCTAGGCGGTACCAAGTGCCATCAAAGACTATTCGTGGAACTGGCAGAAACTCCGCAAGCTCCTTTGAAACGCCTACTGGTCCAGCGCCTGGTCCCCCACCGCCGTGTGGTGTGCCGAATGTTTTGTGAATGTTTATGTGCACTATGTCGAAGCCCATGTCGCCTGGTCTAACCTTGCAGAGTATCGGGTTCAGGTTTGCTCCGTCGTAGTACAGGAGCCCGCCAGCGTCGTGGATTATTCGAGCTATTTCATCAATGTTCTTTTCAAATATTCCCAAAGTGTTTGGGTTTGTAAGCATTAACCCAGCTGTGTGTTCTGAAACTGCTGCTTTTAAGGCTCCTAGGCTCACGCAACCATCATCATCTGACGGCACAACGATTACGTTGAATCCAGCCATGGCTGCACTTGCAGGATTTGTGCCGTGAGCCGAATCTGGAACAATTATTTCTCTTCTCTTTTCGAGTTCGCCCTTCATTTTGTGGTAAGCCCTAATAAGCAAGGTGCCCAGAAACTCGCCGTGTGCGCCAGCGGCTGGATTTAAGCAAACTTCGTATGTGCCTGTTATTTCTGCGAGCCAACGTTCAAGTTTGTAGAGTATTTCTAGGATTCCCTGTATTGTGCGCTCGTCCTGGTATGGGTGAAGCATGTTAAGTTTTGGCAAGCTTGCAAGTTGCTCGGCTATTTTTGGGTTGTACTTCATTGTGCAGCTCCCAAGCGGGTAAAGTCCGCAGTCAATTCCATAATTCATTTGCGACAAACGTATGAAGTGGCGGGCAACTTCAACCTCTGAAAGTTCCGGAAGCCTCGGCGCGCTTGTGCGCTTCATCTTCTGCGGTATAACCTCATTTAAGTCTCCAACAGTGTTTTTAACGTGTTCTTCTGCCGTTGGCAGCACATGCCCTATTCTTTCGCTTCTTCCAAGATTGAATATTACTGGTTCGCTCCAACATGCTTGCTTGAACATGGTTTTTCACTTGTTCCGCAAAATTTGGTTTATAGCGTCCGCCAAACATTCAATTTCGTTGGCGGAGTGAACCTCAGTTACACAGTAGAGTGCGGTTTCGCCTAACTCTGGGAATTCCCCTGAAATGTCTTTTCCGCCGTGGATACCACGTTGCAAAAGCTTCTTGTGTACTTCTTTAACAGTTAGCCCAGCATCGTCAAAGTTAACCGTAAACTCTTTGAAATGCGCCGAATTGAAGATTGGCGCTTTCACGCCATCTATGTTTGAAATTAGGCTTATAGCATAGTTAGCCTTATACATCACTGTTTCGCCGAGCCCTTTGAACCCTTGCGGTCCGAGCAGAGCCATATAAACTGCAGAGGCTACGGCGCACAAAGCTTCGTTTGAGCATATGTTGGATGTTGCTTTTTCGCGTCTAATATGCTGTTCGCGTGTTTGCAGCGCCATACAAAAGCCTTGCCTAGCGTTATCAACAGTTGTTGTTAAGCCAATTATGCGCCCTGGCATCTGCCGGATAAGACTATTGTCGTCGCGGCAAGCAAATATTCCCAGCAACGGACCGCCGAAGTTCATCGGGTTTCCGAGGGGCTGCGCTTCGCCAATAACAATGTCTGCGCCGTATTCGCCTGGAGGTTTTATTACTCCGAGTGATGTTGGGTCTATGCCTACTATGAAGAGTGCGCCGTGCTTGTGTGCTTCTTTTTCTATTTCTTCAACTTGGGTTTCGATAAAGCCGAGATATGATGGGTTTTCTATGTATACGGCTGCTGTCTGCTTAGAAATTTTGCCTTTTAAATCTTCAAGGTCTAGTTCGCCAGTGTCCCTTTCATAAGAAACTTTTTCGATTTTTATTCCAGCTGGTTCGGCATAGACTTGCAGCGTTGCCAACCTTTCTGGATGAATAATTTTTGGAACAAGAATTTCTCTGCGACCGTTTACGCGTGCTGCCATTCTTGCTGCTTCGCCTAGGGCTGAAGCCCAATCGTACATGGAGCAGTTGGCAATGTCCATGGCGGTTAACTCGCAAATCATGCTTTGATACTCGAAAAGGGCTTGAAGCATTCCCTGCGAGATTTCAGGTTGGTATGGCGTGTAGGCAGTTAGGAACTCGCTGCGCTGCACAATTTCCTTTACGATTGCTGGTACGTAGTGCGGCCAGCATCCAGCTCCAAGAAAAATGGGCATTTCATTGCATGTTTTGTTTTTTGAAAGTAAAGCTTCCACATGTCTTTTAACTTCAAACTCTGACAGTGCATGTTGCGGAATGTTTAAGGGATTTTTCAACTTGTACCTTTCTGGTATGTCTGTGTAAAGCTCATCTATGCTTTTGATGCCAATTTCACGCATCATTTCTTCCTTTATTTTCTGCTGAGAATTTGGAATGTAAGGGTGGCCATACCTCAAAGGTTTTCACCGCTTAGAGTTAAACACTCTAAATTGCTTTGCTCTTTAAGCTTTTCAGCTCTTCGAAAGAGTTTCCAAGACAGCTTTTAGCAAAACTTCTATGCTTTCCCTAACTGATTTTTCGTAAAAAGCTTGGAGCCATCCTCCTTCCGCTAGAATGTCCGAGATTACTTGCGCTGAAGCGGCTTCTACATTTCTGTATTTTGCAACAGCAAAGATTGCAGATGTTTCCATGTTAACGGCTAGAACTCCGTTGTCTCTAAATCTGCGGTACTTGCCAACCGTTTCCCTATAAGCGCCATCGGTTGACCATACAGAACCGACAAAATGCCTGATTTTCATGTCGTTTAGGCACTTAATTAATAGCTCTCTTAGTTGTGGAGAGGATTCAACTTTCACATCTGGTGGAAAATAGTGGTGGGATGTTCCTTCATCGCGAATTGCCTCTGTTACTATGACTATGTCTGCGGGTTTTAGAAATTCTTGTAAGCCTCCAGACAATCCAACCTCAAAAATTTTAGCTGCACCGCATGCTATTGCCTCCTCAAGTATCATGACGGCTGCAGGTGCCCCAATATGAAAGCGGCTAACAGCCACTTCTATATTGTTGTACCTTCCGACGCAGAATGGCACGATTTCACCGTAAATCCATTCGAAGAACTTGCCGCGAATCAGATTTTTCGCGCTTTCGTATGTGCTTCTATGATAAGTTATCAGCAGTCTTTCGGGAACCTTTAAGGCTTCAACTGGAACTTTTCTGTTTTCGGCTACGTATCGTATGGTGTCTGAAGGTGTAAAAAGGACTTCGTCTTTGTTCAAAATTTTATTCCTCATCAATTAGTATTGTATTCCTTTCGTTGTTATAGTTTCTTTTGGCATTTTTACGGCAACTATCTCATTTACAAACTCTGCCCTGTCAATCAACTCTTTCGGCGCATACCTTCCAGTTAAAATGACATCAGTCCTCTTCGGGAGCTTGTCCAGAAAATCCAGAACATCTTTTACATTCAAGAGTTTGCAGTGCAGCGCCAAATTTATTTCGTCTAAAACCAGTAGGTGCGGCTTTTTCTCCTTGACGATTTTTTCGGCAAATCTTAGGGCTTTTTGAGCCAGTTTTTTGTCTCTGTCGTCAAGGTTGCCTAGTCCATGCCATCCTCTGCGTCCAAACTGGTAAATTTCGTAGTATGGCGCGAGCATCCGCCTTATCTTGTATTCGCCGGTTTTTTTCCACCATTTCAGAAACTGTATTATTACGACTTTGCGCTTGTGCCCTATAGAACGAAGAGCTAATCCAAGTGCGTTTGTTGTTTTTCCTGCGCCAGTTCCCGTGTAGAGGTATATGTAGCCCATTAAATCATCTTCTGCGATATTTCATTCTGATTGCTTGCGTTATAAGTTTTAAATAGTATGTTGCGTCATGTTCTTTTGGAGAAAACATGGATGAAGTATGACTATGAAGAGTTGCTGAAGAGGGCGCGTTCGCAAATTCCAGAAATAGCCCTAAAACGTGAACGTTTAGAGTTGCCTCCGCTTCGCCACTCAGTAGTTGGAATGCGCACAACAATCCACAATTTTAAGGAGGTTGCTGACGCCTTGAACCGCGACCCGCAGCACCTCTTGAAGTTTTTGACGCGGGAGATGGCCACTGCAGCCATGTTTCAAGAGTCAAGAGCAATCTTTAAGGGGAACTTCTCACGTGACACCTTTGAAAGGCTAATACAACGTTACATGGAGGTCTTTGTCGTCTGCCCAGTTTGTAAGCGCCCAGACACGCGAATTATAAAGGAAAAGCGCCTATCCTTCCTCGTCTGTGAGGCTTGTGGGGCAAAGTCTTCTGTGCAACAACTTTAGCATGGTTGTCTAAATTGGAAGTTTACATGAAACTTAGGAAAATTGGGAACAACGTGCTTTTGGCTATATGCGACGCTGAAATCCTCGGAAAAACGTTGCGCGAAGGAAAAATAGTCTTCAATGTTAAGGAGGAGTTCTACAAGGGCGCAAGGGTCAGCGCCGAAGAGGCTGTTGAAATGATAGCCAACTGCACAATAGTGAACATGGTTGGCAAGAACATAGTTCAAAAAGCCATAGAAAAGGGCTACGTGCACCCAGAAGCAGTATTAAACATCGAAGGCGTTCCACACGCGCAAATCGTGAAAATATAGGGTTAGTGTTCAAATTTTAAAGAAGAATAAGGGAGTGCTTAACTTCTTCTGGGATGCAGCCTTTTTGCAAGTGTTGAGCGTTTGTATTGGAAGTAAATGTATGTTGTGGCGCCTGATGTCCAGTTTCTTATGTAGATGGGCGCTCGATCATTTTTAACATTTGCGGTAACCGCGCCCAGAATGTTGAAAGACAATTTTATTTGAAAACCCCTTTTGTGGTGAGTATGCTTTTAAGGGAGTTAGGCATACCATTAAAGGAGGTTAAGCCGATAAACGTTTGAGGTGGCTGATTGGGTAAAAAGAAGGTATTAAGCGAAGAGGAATTAAGCGAGATGGTTTACCCGTCTCCAAACGATGTTTTAGGCATAGCCGTTAAACTTTTGGGTTTTGACCGTGTTTTGGTTAAATGCCAAGACGGGCATGAACGTTTATGCCGCATTAGGGGTAAAATGAAGAGGCGAGTTTGGATACGCGTCGGCGATGTTGTTCTTGTTTCTCCTTGGGATTTTCAGTCTGACACGCGTGGCGATTTAATTTGGCGTTACACCAAAGCCCAGGCGGATTTGCTCCGCAAGAAGGGTCTTTTGACAATTTCTTGATGGAGAAGACAGCTTGTCTTTTAAGGAAATTATCCGAAAAAAGTTGAGTCAAAAAGAAAAGGAATATGAAACTGAACAGTTGATGAAGGAAAAGCGCAGCGAAGAATACGAGGTTCTGGAAGAGGTTTTTGACCGCTCCACGCTCATGGTCATATATGACTTCTTAAACAAGGGCGTAATAAATGAGATTTACGGCGTTGTCAAAGCTGGAAAAGAATCTAGGGTTTACTGGGGTAAAGATGCTGAAGGAAAGGAATTAGCCATAAAAATCTACTTGACGGTTTCCGCGGAGTTCCGCAAGGGGATACTAAAATACATCGAAGG
>JAVZOF010000007.1:0-22494 GCA_038882475.1 Bathyarchaeia archaeon | reverse complement strand
TACGTTGAAAGCCTCGCCAAATACGATTTTGTTCATGTAAGGGTTTCATTGAAAGGCTGCAACGAAAAAGAGTTTGCACTGCTAACGGGAGCAAAACCCGAAGGGTTCGCGCTGCAGCTTAAAGCCCTACAAAAACTGGTGGATGCAAAGGTAAGTTGCCATCCAGCGGTTATGGCTTCTTTCTCAACGAAGAAAAACTTGCAGTCTCTTTTGCAGAGGATTAGGGAAATCAGCCCAAGACTAATTGATGAGGTCGAAATCGAAGAACTGATATTATACCCCCATGTTGTTCGAAGACTGCGCAACCACAAACTAAAATATTACACGGGATATACACCAGAAAGGGTGCCGCCTGAGCAGGTTTAACGCTATTTTAGAAATCCCCCACGCTTTAGATAGTAGTTTTCCTCTTTCTTTGGACCGAAACTTCTAATGCCCTTCTCTTTAAGCTGTTTTCTCAATTTTTCCGCGTATTCCTTGCTTATTTCGCCTCTCTTTTCCATGTAGGCTATTATTTCCTCAGCTTGCTCTTGTGTGTCGCAGCGGCGCAGAAAATCAATTATGTCTGGGTCGTAGTGGACAAAACGCCTTGCCGCAGCTCTTTCACCGCAATTGCTGTCTGTTCGCACAGAGTTTACTGCAACCTTGTTTTCGCCAAGCTCCATTTCCTTAGCTAAGTTTGGAAACAATTTTTTGAACGTCTCTTTGTCGAACTCCACATGAGTACCTTCGACACATTTTCTGTTTCCATTTATTGCAAATCGCATATTTAAATCTCTAGCAAACTGGAACATTTCAGAAGGGGACAAACCTCTGTGTGGGATTTTTTAAAAGCACCTCTTCCAGTTCTGGAAGGTTAAGCCCTGAAACTACGTCTCCGTATATTTCACATCGCTCTTTAGTGCCATATTCTCTCATGCTTCGAATTGTTATTTCGGCTTTTTCCTTTGTGGGTAGCTCCAAGAGTATGCGGAAGGATTTTTCCATTTTTCCCTCCTTTGTTATAGTGACCCATCCCTTTTCCATTATCTTGAGTTTTTCCCGTTTCAACAGTTTTAGAATGTCTTTCGGCTCGTTGTGGTAAAGGGTTATGTCTATGTCGCTTTCGCGGTAAATTGTGCCACGCCAAACGCTGCCAATTAAGATTGGATTATATTTTTTGAGAATTTTCATCAGTTTTAAGGCTTCCAACCTCATTTGGATTAGTCGTTCCTGTCGGGCGACGCCCTCGTTTTCTTCAGCTATCTTATCAAGTTCCATCGCTACTTCAAGGTTTGTTGGCAAAAAGTGGACGCCTAACGTTTCCGCAGCCCTCAATTTCGCCTGCTTATACTCCTTTTCAACTCCTAAATAGAGGAGGGTGGCGGCTTCCCTTGCAACTTTCCTTCTAATTTGCACAGAGCTTGAAAAGCCCAAAGTCACCAGTCTTTTAATGTTTTGTTACGCGTTCATATAATTCAATGGTTTTTTCAGCTATCTTGTCCCATGTGAACTCGTTTAAAATTCGGCGTCTCCCATTTTTCCCAAGCCAATTTTTCTTTTCCGGATTTTCCAACGCACTGACAATTCCCCATGCGATGTCTGCTGGATTGCTTGGGTTTATATGAAAGCCGCACTGTTCCTCGCCACATGGAATAACTATCTCCCGCATTCCACTTACTCCTGCTGCACCCACAACCACTGGGCGCTCCATGCTCATGGCTTCTAAGGCAACTATCCCAAAGGGTTCATACAGGCTTGGAAAAACAGCCACATCGCACGCTGCGTAATGGAGGATGCGCTCCTCTTCTGATATAAATTCAAAGTTGAATTTCACAAAGTCTTGAAGCTTCATCATCCTAACCAAGTTAACCAAATAATCCTGCAAGTCGCCTAGGCCGACTATTACAAGTTTCGCGTTGGGGATTTTTTGCAGTACATGGGGCATCGCCATTATAAGCTTGTCAACGCCTTTCACACCGACAAGTCTTCCAAGGAAGAGAATCATGGAGTCTCCAGGTTTTATGCCATAAGCTTCCCTAACCCGCATTATCTGATCTTGGCTTACTGTTTCCGGATTATATTTTTGGGGGTCAACTCCATTATAGCATACTTCTATTTTGTCTTTTGGAAAACCAAGTTTTATAAGCTCGTCTTTCATGGCGTATGACACTGTAACAACAAGGTCTGCAGCTTGTGCCCCTCGGAGCTCGATGTTGCTGACAACTTCTGAACCGTTTCCAAGGGTTCTCCCTTTTTCCGTGGAGTGAACGTGGAAAACTAGGGGTAAGCTTGTCTCCTTTTTGATGGTTATTCCAGCGATAACTGAAAGCCAGTCATGGGCGACTATTATGTCATACTTGAAGTTTTCCTTCCCAATAAGTTCGTTGACAAGCTTTGAAGCGCTCAAATAATTGTAAACAAGGATTTTTGAGAAAAGCTGAATTCCCCTACCCCACTTCTTAACGTCTTCAGCCACCACGTCTGGGAGTGAATCAGAAATGTCGATGTGGAGAGGACGGTGGATTTCTATACCTCGCCAAATCTCCCTTGTTGGGAGGCTTCCCTCGTCATCGTTCATAGTGAAAACTGTAACATCATGGTCTAACAAGACGAATTTTCGTGTGATTTCCGCTGCGTAGGTTCCTAAACCGCCGACGATTTTCGGTGGATACTCGTAGACAAGCACAGCCATCTTCATGCCAGTTTCCCCTTTCCCACAGATTTGTAGGCTACTGTAGCATAAGGGTTTCTATTTACATTTTCGGATTAGAAAAGGTAAAGTTAAATTAGTTTTGTTGTCTATGAAATGTTTACATTGCCGTTTAAAGATTTGCCAAAAATAAAGTTTGCTGGGTGACGGAAACTTGGGAAAAGTTCGGACAGAACACATTAAACGGGTGGCAAAAGAGCTCATTAGACGTTTTCCCAACAAGTTCTCCAGCAACTTTGAAGAAAACAAACTTGCTGTCGCCGCGTTGGTGCAAGGAGCATCAACCAGAGTGCGCAACCAAATTGCCGGCTACATAACCCACGTTTACGCTGGCGTGAAACCCTTAAATTCCGGCGAAGGCTCCAAAGAAGGCGAGTAACTTTATTAGCGTCTTCCATATTTTAAAAAGCGAAGAGGAATAAGCCTATGATAGACCATTACAGGCGGGGTTGGGCTTTACGATATCTGCGGGAGGCAAAAGCAGAGTTAGAAGCAGCTAGAAAAATGCCTTACATGGCTCCAAGCCTAATTTTGGAGGCGATAAGAAAAGCGAGAAACGCCATATACTACAGCCTCGGCGAACCAGCCTTCATAGAAAACGTTGTAAGAGAAGCCATGGAAAAACCCCAAATGGGAAACGATCCAGTCTTAAAATGCCTTATTGAAATTGAGGGAATAATGCAACAGCTGGCGCAGTTGGAAGAAGTCAACGAGGAAAAAGCCATCCAGCAAGCAAACAGCCTAATACAAATAGCCTCAGAAATTGTTGAAACATTGACGGGAGAAAAAGTGGAGGATTAAAAGGGTCGGCGCTTACAAGTTTTTAAGAGCTTGCCTTATCCTATTCAAAGCTTTATTGATGTTTTCAATGGAGTTTGCGAAGGATATACGCAGATATCCCTCACCATATTTTCCAAAAGATGTCCCTGGCAGAACAGCCACACCAGCCTCGTTGAGCAGATAATCTGAAAGCTCTTTGGACTTCATTCCTGTGCCAGTTATGTTGGGGAAAACGTAGAAGGCGCCTCTAGGTTTTTTGCATGTTATGCCTTCAATCTTGTTTAAGCCGTCGACTATGACTTCTCTGCGTTTTCTAAATTCTGCAACCATTTTGTCTACAGCGTCTTGAGGACCTTTTAGGGCTTCAACCCCTGCCATTTGGATAAAGGAGCATGTGCAAGAGTTAGAGTTAACCATCAGCTGTGCAATTTTTTGGGCTAGGTCTTTTCGCATAACGCCGTAGCCGAGCCTCCAACCTGTCATGGCGTAGGTTTTCGAAAAACCGTCCAACAATATCGTTTTTTCCTTCATTCCGGGAAGCGAGGCAATGCTCTCGTGTTCTCCCTCATAAATTATTCTGCTGTAAATTTCGTCTGAAAGCACTATGACATCATCTCTGTTGGCGATGCAGTTGGCTATAACTTTCAAATCCTCCTTTGTCAAAACTCCGCCCGTGGGGTTTTCAGGTGAATTTAAAATAATCATTTTAGTTTTCTTGGTTATCTTCTTCTTTACGTATTCATGGTCTAGCCTAAAATCGTTCTCTTCTTTGAGGGGTATGGGAACGGGTTTGGCTCCGACAAAGTTTATCATGGACTCGTAAATTGGGAATCCCGGATTTGGATATAAAACCTCTTCGCCGCGGTTTACACATGCCAATATTGCAAAGAACATTATGGGCTTTGCACCCGGAGTAACCACAACCTCTTCTGGGTCTGCTGGAATTTTTCTGGTTTTGGAAATGTATTCTGCTATGGTTTCCCGCAGTTCGGGAATTCCCGCTGCTGGAACGTAGTGGGTGTAGCCGGAGTAAAGGGCTTTCACTGCAGCCTCCTTAATGTTTTTAGGGGTGTCAAAGTCTGGTTCGCCTATTTCCAAGTGCACAATGTCTTTTCCTTGTCTTTCAAGGGCTTTCGCCTTTGCAAGCACTTCAAAAGCGGTTTCTGTTCCGAGAGCAGCCATTCTATCTGCAAATATGGATGGCATAAAACCACCGTTCTTATGGATTGAAGAGGTTAGGTTATGGAGTATTTAACTATTACACTTCGGCTGGCTGAGTAATTATGTTTAAAAAAGCCTAGCTAATGGACGCACTTTAAGAACGTCGGGGTTTACGAGGTTTGGCGGCTGCTTTCCTTCAAAGAAGGCTACAAGGTTTTCCGCAGCTATCTCAGCCATTCTTGAACGGGTTTCATGGCTTGCGCTTGATATGTGGGGGGCGACGACAATATTGTCAAGTCTAAGCAGCGGATTATCCATTGGCGTGGGCTCTTGTTCAAAAACGTCTAAGGCTGCACCGGCAATCCATCCCTCTTTCAATGCTTTGTAGAGGGCTTTTTCGTCCACAACCGGGCCTCTGGAATTGTTGATTAAGTATGCGGTCTTCTTCATTAACCTAAGTTTTTCCTCGTTCACAAGGTGGTATGTTTCTTTTATTAATGGAACGTGGATGCTTATGAAGTCGGATTCTTTGAAAAGTGTATCTAAATCAACGCGTTTGGCGTCGAGTTCTTTTTCTATTTCAGGAGGCATGGGCACAACGTCGTAGTAGAGGATTTTCATGTTGAAGCCTTTGGCTCTTTTGGCAACGGCTGTTCCTATTCTGCCAGCACCTACAATGCCTAATGTGGCGCCGTAAATGTCTCTGCCCAAAAGCATGCTGGGATGCCAACCTACCTTCCACTGTCCAGTGCGCACATACCTGTCTGCTTCAACCACACGCCTTGCAACAGCCATCAACAAAGCCCAAGCAAAATCGGCTGTGGTTTCGGTTAAAACGCCTGGAGTGTTTGTCACGTATATGCCTCTTTTCGTAGCTTCACCCACATCTATATTGTCAAATCCCACAGCCGTTTGGGCGACAATTTTCAGTTTTGGCGCGGCGTCAAAAACTTCAGCGTCTATTTTATCAGATAAAAGGGTGACTAAAGCGTCTACATCTCTAGCCTTCTCTATTATCGTTTCCTTCGGAGGCGGACCATATTCCGGCCAAACTTCCGCTTCAAAACGCTCCATTATTATTTTCATGCCTCTTTCGGGGAGCTCGCGGGTTACGTAAACTTTTGGTTTTGCCATTCAGTTCACCTGGCATCGGTTGCAAAACACTTTATTAACGCTCAACTTATTACATTTACGATTCCATTCCATGCAATTTAATGATGGGAAGCAAATGATGATTATTAAGAATGGGGAACAGCTTATCCAAAATGGTGAAACCAAATTAGATATGAGGGCTAGAGAATTAGCCCTAAAAAGCTTGGAAGCTGCCATAAAAGCTGTCGATCCAAAACTGATAATTAAGTCAAAAGTTTTGCTTGAGGGTTCTTTGCTGCGTGTCGGCGGCTACGTTTTTGACCTTAAAAGGTTCGAAAACATATACGTTGTTGGAGGCGGAAAGGCAAGCGGTTCAATGGCTGAAGCCTTAGAAGCATTGTTGGGCAAAAAAATCACAGATGGGCTTGTTAATGTGCCAAAAGGCAGCAAACATCAAACAAGCATAATTAGGCTTAACGAAGCAAGCCATCCAATGCCAGACAAATCCGGAGTTGAAGGAGCCAAACGTATGCTGGAAATGGCGGAAAGAGCAGGAGAAAACGACTTGTTAATATGCTTAATTTCTGGCGGCGGTTCCAGCCTTATGCCACTGCCAAGAGATGGAATTACAATAGCCGACAAGAAGAAAATCACTGGAGACCTTCTTAAATGCGGCGCCACAATAAATGAGATAAACACTGTTCGGAAGCACATTTCAGAGTTTAAAGGCGGCTGGCTTGCAAAAAAGGCTTATCCAGCCACAGTTCTAAACCTTATCCTATCGGATGTTTTAGGCGACCCATTAGACTTTATTGCTTCAGGACCAACCGTGCCGGATTCAACAACCTTCAGCGACGCCATAAAAGTTCTAAAAAAATATGACTTGTGGAATAAAGCGCCCAAATCCATCAAAAAGGTTTTGTTAGAAGGCGAAAGAGGGCTTATCCCAGAAACCCCAAAAGCCACCGACGAAGCTTTCAAGAAAGTTTTCAACATTGTTATTGGAAACAATAGGACTGCAAGCACCGCCGCCTGCGAAACCCTGAAATCAGAAGGATTAAACGCTGTTCTTTTAACTTCGTTTCTTGAAGGGGAAGCCAAACATGTTGGAACAGTGTTGGCGTCGTTGGCGCGGGAAATAGTTGCTTCTGGAAACCCTGTTCAAAAACCAGCAGGCATAGTGGTTGGCGGCGAAACAACTGTAACCGTCACTGGAAAGGGCAAAGGTGGAAGAAACCAGGAAATAGCCCTAGCAGCAGCCTTAAAAATTAGTGGTTTAGAAGGCGTTGTAATAGCCTCTTTAAGCACTGATGGTGTGGATGGACCTACAGATGCTGCTGGAGCAGTGGCTGATGGAAAAACAATGGCAAAAGCTGAAGCCGCTAGACTTAAAGCTGAAGAATTTTTGGCAGATAACAACTCTTATAACTTCTTTTCAAAACTTGGCGATTTAATATTGACTGGTCCAACAGGCACAAACGTTAACGATATCTCCATAATCATAGTTTTATAAGGGTGGTGAGCTGGGATGGAAATAAGCGTGGCTGTAAGGTTTGTCGGCAGCCTTCGCAACTTGGCTGGAAAGAGCAAAATCACCTTAAAATTTGAAAAGAACACATCCATTAGAGAAGTTGTAAAGAGGATAACCGAAAAATTTCCCGAAATGGGAAAAGCCATAATTGACCCAGAACTCAGCGACCCGAGACCCAACACTCTCATAATCGTGAATGGAAAAGAAATCAGCGTCTTAAACGGTTTAGAAACGCTGTTAACAAACGGGGACGAAGTGGTTTTCGTTCCAGTTTCCCATGGTGGATAAGCTGCGCGCACAAGGCATATGAAGATGGAAACATCATGTTAAATCCAATAATAACCTTAACCACCGACTTCGGATTAGCAGACCCTTATGTAGCTGAAATGAAAGCCGTTATTCTAAAGATAAATCCAAACGCTAGAATAGTTGACATAAGCCACCAAATAGAAAAGTTCAACATAAGAATGGGCGCATATGTCCTTGCTGCTGCATCGCCCTATTTTCCAAAAGGCACAGTGCATGTGGCGGTTATAGACCCAGGCGTTGGAACAAAACGCAAACCCATACTAATAGAAGCGAAAAACAGCTTTTTCATAGGTCCAGACAACGGCATATTAGCCTTAGCGGCAAAAAACCAAGGCATAAGGCGTGTTTACGAGATAGCAAACCCTAAGTTTATGCTTTCAAAAATATCTGCCACTTTTCACGGAAGAGACGTCTTTGCACCAGTTGCCGCATTTCTATCTAAAGGAATCCACTCCACAGAGTTTGGGCCAGAAATTCGCAGAATTGTTGTGCCAAAGTTTGCGAAAACTGTTAGAAAAGGTGACGCATTTGTGGGAGAGGTTATCCATGTGGATGGTTTTGGAAACATAATAACAAACTTTACAGCGAAACATCTCGAAGCTTTAAACATTAAAGCGGCTGTCCGCATAGAAATTAAAAACACAGAGTTAACGGTGAAGCTTTGTAAGGCTTATGCAGAAGTGGAGGCTCAAAAACCCCTAGCCATAATAGGAAGCCATGATTTTCTGGAAATATCAATAAACATGGGAAACGCCGCGGAAACCTTCAATGTAAAGGTTGGAGATAAGGTTAAACTTTATCGCTTTTAGTAAGGTCTTTAAGCCTTTCAACACCGCCTATCTCTTTTATGAATTTCGCCACGCTTTCGGGAACAAGTTCCTCCCAGTTTCCACCTTTTAGCATCCTTTCCCTTATCTCAGTTGCAGAATATTCTTTACGCTTGTAAAAGCGGACAGCCTTAACCTCGTAGCCAGCCTCTATGAAAAGCCTCCGCGTTAAAGGCTCATTGGAATAGACTACGTCAAAAGGTGGAGTATAACCCTCAACAGCGGAAACCCAAACCATGTGTATATGCACATCTGGCACCGGCACAATCCATATTCGCCCCAAATCTATCTCAGCCTCTTCTAAGGCTTTCCGAATCATCACAAGCCTTTCGCCGGTTGTGAAGGGATTGTCGATGCGGTGGCTGTACTGGGCACTGCCGACGGCGATTACAAGCTCATCGACTTCTTTTAAAATCTCTTTCACCACGTTAAGGTGTCCCATGTGGAAAGGCTGAAACCTTCCAACAAAAAGTCCGCGCTTGACCATGTAACCATCTCTTTTTGAAGTTTAAACATCAAGCTTTTATTATTTGCGTTAAAAACAGTGGCATTTAATGCTTTTCCAACACAAATTCAACTGGAAAAATCTGCATCTTTCTCCTGTTTACAAGAATCTCTTGTTCCTTTGTATAGCCTCGTTTTTCCCGCTTTAAGATTTCAAGCTTAACTTGTAAGCCTCCGCCATATCCGCCTAAAGAGAAGTTTGAGGCTACTATCCTGTGGCATGGAACAATCAATGGGAAAGGGTTTGAAGCCATAACTTGTCCCACAGCCCTAGGGCTTCCACCCACCGCCCTTGTAACGGAACCATAAGAAGCCACATAGCCAACTGGAATCAAGGAAACAGCGTCAAGAACCCTTCGCGCATATTTTGATAGGCGTTCCATGGCGAGAGGAAACTTTTGGGCATACCCCCTGCCATTGTAGATTTTTGCAAGCGAAACGATAACCTGTTCGGCAAAACTGTTCCCTTTTATGGACTGCTGAAAGGGGATGTTAAAGGGGATGCTTCTCAACAAACTCTGCAGAACTTGAGTTTGGCTAAACGCAAACGCTGTGGCGAAAACCTTTTCACTTTCCCATGCAACACCAAACCAGACATCATCAACTTTTTTAGCATAAAGCATAAGCATTTTTATCCCTTTAGAGGCGTTATAAAACCAGCAACTATTTAGCCTTATAGAGTAAAGGAGACATTAAGTTTAATAGGTTGTGCTGGTATATCACGGGAAAGGTGAACACGGCGTGGAAAAGGAAGGGCAAATGCCCCAGTATTTGTGGATTCCAGGCGCAACAACAATTGGCATAGTATGCAAAGATGGCGTCATCCTAGCTTCTGAAAAACGTGTTTCTTACGGGTATTTGGTTGTCAGCAGAGGCGGCAAAAAAGTTTTCAAAATAACAGACCACATTGGTGCAGCGTGTGCTGGACTTGTTTCAGACATGCAGATTCTCATTAGGGAAGTGGAAGCTTATGCGAATTTGTATGGCATGGATGTTGGTAGACCAATATCCGTTAGGTCAGCTGCCAAACTCATGTCGAATCTGCTTTTCGCCAATAGGCTTGCACCTTTAATAACCCAGACCATTGTAGGTGGCATAGACGATGAGGGCGCATCCCTCTACGTGTTGGACGTTTTAGGCTCCGTAATACCAGATAAATATGCTGTGGTTGGTTCTGGAACAGAAATCGCCATGGGAGTGCTTGAAGAAAGCTATAAAGAGGGCTTAAGCATGGAAGATGGAAAAGAACTAGTGGTCAGAGCTATAAAATCCGCCATAAGCCGAGACATCATGAGCGGCGACGGCATCGACTTCCTATTCATAACAAAAGATGGCGTCAAAGAAGAATCCATAAAATTCTAAAACTCGTCTATTAAACGGGGTCGAAACCCCTTGTCCTTCGATTTAACCCTAAGCGAAGGAGAACTTCTTGTTAAGCTAGCCCGCACTGCAGTGGAGGAATACCTTAAAAATAGAAAGCGTGTTCGTGTTCCGGAAGGGCTTTCGCAAAAGCTTATGCAGCCATGCGGAGTCTTTGTGACAATAAACAGTGTTAAAGGCGGAGAAAAAGAACTGCGGGGATGCATTGGTCTGCCTTATCCAACAACTCCACTGGCAGAGGCAGTTATAGAGTCTGCCATAAGCTCAGCAACCCAAGACCCAAGATTTTATCCACTCACCTTGAACGAACTAGACAACGTAGTCTTTGAAGTGAGCGTGCTTACTCCTCCGCAATTGGTGGAGGTGGAAAAACCCAGCGAATGCCCTTCCAAAATCAAGGTTGGTGTTGATGGGCTAATTATAGAAAGAGGCTTATATAAGGGACTGCTGCTTCCTCAAGTGCCAGTGGAGTGGGGCTGGGACGAGGAAGAGTTTCTATGCCAATGCTGTATAAAAGCTGGTTTGCCTCCAGACTACTGGCTTATGAAAGGCACAAAAATCTACAAGTTTCAAGCCATAATTTTTGAAGAAGAAAAACCAAAGGGCGAAGTTAGAAGGAAAACCCTCAACGGAAAATAGGCTCATTTAACAATTATTTTAGTTTCGCGGCTTCTTCGATGATTTCCACTGCTTTTTCCACGCCCTTAAACTTGTTAGAATACTGGTTTAACCGTTGCACATTACTTTTGTAAAAGTCTTTTTTCTCCTCCACTTCCTTAATGGCTTGCCTCAACTGCTCCTTATTTCCTACAATAATTGAACAGCCTAAATCCTGCATTTTTTTAGCGTTTGCCACCTGTTCTGGCTGTGTGGGAATGCATATGCTTGGTTTTATATGTTTTATGGTTTCGAAACATGTGGTGTGTCCTCCACTGAAGATTACCAGTTTAGCCTTTGCCATGTATTCACGTCTTTCCTGCTGTGAAAGCCAACTGTGTATGGTGCAGTTTCCAATTTTCTTTGCATTTTTCTCGCCATGTTCCCCTAGGCTTACTATGCTTTTGGTTTTAAGCAAACTTAAAACTGGAATCACTATTTGTTTCAGTTTCGCCCTTGTTCCTAAGGGTCCGCTTATGGACGCGAAAATGTGGTTTTCTGAAGTCTTCGTAGGCGTCATGTCAATAAAGGCACCGACAAATTCAACTTTATCTCTAACCCCGATAGCGTCAAGGTTGCCCAAATTATATTCGCAGACAGAGTAGGGCGGCGGATTATCCGGAACAATTATTTTTGAACATTTTCTCACATAGCGCTCCGTAAACCTTTCGCCTGGAATAAGCAGCGGAGAAAAACGATAGCTTGGCCGAATAACATTTGTTACGTATACCGACGGAATTTTCCATCTGTGGGCTAAGCGCAGTGCGTGTAAATCTCCATCTGAAACAATTAGGTTAGGCTTGATTTTTAGAATGTTCCTTCTTAAGTCATAATAGCGATGCACAGTTTCTAATCCACTTGGAGATTTAATTCCAAGTCTTCCCTCTTCTTGATTAAAGTGTGGAAGGGGGAAGAGGATGTTCAAAAGTGAAGCTGAAACACTTATTCCCCAAGCGTTCTCGTACCAAGCCACAGGTGTGCAGTGGTAAACGTTTTCAAATTCTTTTTTCAAAAGCTTATAGGCGTTTCCTCCAGAGAAAAGGAATAGCTGGTTTCCCCGTTTTTTAAGCATCTTTCCTAAAACCGTCAGTCTCGATACGTGTCCCAAACCCAGTTCTGTGCAGCTTAGCATTAATCGCATAATTCAAGAGAACGCTGCTGACATTTATTTCAGTTGTCCTTACAAAACTATTAAATAAGAAGCCTCATTGATGGTGGAGTGATAGGCATATGTTCCTGCCGAAGAAAATTTTGGAAGAAAAGCTTAGGCGAATCTTAGCCGAAGACTTGGGGCAAGGCGACTTAACCTCAACCCTCATAGTTCCAGAAGGCTGCATTGCAGAAGCAGAGATGGTGGCAAAAGAAACCGGCGTGGTTGCTGGAATAGAAGAAGCCTCACTGCTTGTCGAAAGTCTAGGCTTAAATTTTGAGGCTTACGTTAAAGATGGAGACGCAATAAAGCCAAAACAAGTTTTGATGAGGATTTCAGGAGACGCCAGAACAATATTGTCTGCTGAACGGACGATTTTAAACGTTGTTTCAAGAATGAGCGGCATAGCCACGACCACAAGAAAACTTGTCGAAAAAATCAGAAAAGCCAAATACAAAACAAGGGTTGCGTGCACAAGGAAAACTGCGCCTGGACTGTTATACTTTGATAAAAAAGCTGTCTTCACGGGTGGAGGAGACCCTCATAGGCTCCATTTGGACGATATGATTCTAATAAAGGATAACCACATTGCCATAGCTGGAAGTGTTAAAAAAGCCGTTAAAAAAGCTAAAGAGAAAGCCTCCTTCAGCAAGAAAATAGAGGTTGAAGTGGCTAAAATTGGCGACGTTTTAGAGGCAGCTAAAGCTGGGGCAGACGTAATCATGTTGGACAACTTTTCGCCTAAGCAAGTAGAAGAAACTGTTAAAATTTTGAAAAAAGCCGGATATTATGGAAAAGTATTGTTGGAAGCCAGCGGCGGAATAACAGCCGACAACATTCTTGATTTTGCCTCGAAGGGAATAGACATAGTCAGTTTAGGCGAAATAACCCACAGCGTAAAAGCTCTAAACATAAGCTTAGAGATCGTCAAGGTTTATGCTTAACCCTATGGCGGCATGAGGGTGATCAAAGCGAAGACTATAAGGTTCAGTGTTACGTGAGCTGTTGCCGAGACCGTGTAAGAATGCCAATGATGGTAAACATAACCCAACACGAGTCCTAACGAAAAGGCAGAAAGGGTGTAAACGGCTTGCGGATCAAAGTGAAAAAGACCAAAAACTAGAGAAGACGTAACTAAAGCCACCCACGCAGGATACTTACTGTTCATTGCAGTTTGGAGAAAACCCCTAAAAGTGAATTCTTCGCATATGCCCGCCAAAACTAAAGTGGCAATTACCATGATTAACCCCTCAGCTGAGCGGCTCATCTCCGCTATTATCTGATTGCTTTGCCTAACGGCTTCGCTCTCTCCAAAAGCTGAAACTAGAACACCGTTGACGATGACTTCAAAGAAAAGAAGAAGAATTCCAATAATAACACCTAACAAAATTCTTCTCGAGTTTACTTGAAGTCCAATGTAACTTTTGACATCTATTGTTTTCAAAAGCATGTACCCTAATGGAAGTACTATTAAGAGTAGTTCTCCTAGCATCATCGTGATGCCATAGCCAATCCAGTCAACAAAAGCTGCTCCGAAAAGCAAGAGGAAAAAACTTGCGATAACCAGCAGTATAGCTTCACTGGGTGATATGGTTTGGGTTTTCACATTTTCCCTTGTCATTTTAAGATTTCCTCTTTATTTTTAGTGCTCTAAAACCTCTTGCGCATGGGTTTAGCATTTCAATGATATTAACTTTTTTTAAAAATCCGTTGATGTCTACTGCATAGCCTAAAACGTCGTGTTCCGCCGCCATCAAGGAGTAAACGTAAACCTTGTCTTCAAAGATTTTTGGCTGACATTTTGATGGCAGTCCAAGCATTAACGGTTCATTCTGTTCCAAAGCTTTCTCTGAAGCGTATAATATGGCATGGGCTCCCGCTGTCAGCTCCGCAATCCTCACAGGCACGCTTTCCTTTCCTATTGCTAAGACTTCCACTCCATATTTTTGTGAGATTTCGCCGGCAATTTTCCTCAACCTTGGAAGAATTTTTATAAGGTTGCTTCTAGCTTTGCTGGAGATTTTCATGTTTGAAAATTGTATTGGAGAAAGCTGTTCCAATGGAACCGCGCCTAAAGACATGTCGAGGTGAACGACGTCTGCTTTTGCCTTTGTAAGCAGTTCTTTGCAGAGTTCCGCTTCCAACACTATAACTTCATGGCTGTTCACAGCGTCTGCAAAAATTGGCTTGGCTAAACATTGGTTTGGCTCTCTGTAGGGCGGCTTAACCAAGACAGCGGCTGTAGCCACAATTACCGTGGGTTCAAACTTTTCGTTTAAAATGGCTGATGAAGAATCCGCAGCAATTATCTTCAAAGGTTCCACCTCTTTTTATTAGGCTTTGAGAGAATTTAGCTCTACCGCTTATTCATCAAGCAACGCGTTAACTTTTAGATGCATTCCTAAAACAAACATTTCTGAGCTTTTCGCTCTACTCGCCTTAGGTTTTATAACCTTCACGTCTTTGAAGTGTTGTTTAACCTTGCTTGTAAACTCTTCTAACATGTCTCCTTGAAAGACCTTCACAAAGAAGTTTCCATGTGGCTTAAGAGTTTCAATGGCTATTTGCAAAGCTTTTTGGGCAAGGTCTATTTGGCGGGCGTGGTCCAGCTCCCATATTCCAGAAATGTTCGGCGAAGCGTCTGAAATCACTACGTCAGCTTTTCTGGGAATCATCTCTAATATTTGCCTAACCGTTCCCTCTTCTGCTATGTCGCCTATGATTGTTCTAACGTTTCGCTCTGGAAAGGGTTCAACGGGTTTTAAGTCCACTCCTAAAACAAACCCTTCAGCTCCAACGATTTTTCTTGCAGCTTGGGTCCAACCGCCAGGCGCTGCGCCCAAATCTATGACAATATCGCCTTCTTTGATGAAATGGTATTTTTCTACAGCTTGAAAGAGTTTGTAGGCTGCTCTTGAACGGTATTTTTCCTCTTTCGCTTTTCTATAGTAATAGTCTCTTTTGCGTTCTTGAATCCAGGCTTTGGGCAAAACTAGCTGTCACCCAATATCTTATAGTCTGTTTCAGCTATGTGGAAAAGCCACTCTGTTAGTTTTTCACAGTTTTGCGGGGTTACGGCACCCGAGGGACTGCATCTTTGGCCGTCGGGGCACATCATGCATGGGCAGTCTGCTATGGAGTCTATGGACGCTGGAAGCCTTTTCGGGTAAAGCCTATAAGTCCATCTTCCATTGCGAAGCTCCCTTTCTCTTCGTATCAACCCTTTGTCTTCAAGTTTTAGGGCTATGCGGGAACCTTCTCTGCTGCTCGCTCCGAGTTTCCTCCATAGTTCAGACTGGAGCAGCCCATCA
This sequence comes from Bathyarchaeia archaeon, assembly GCA_038882475.1. Taxonomy (GTDB): domain Archaea; phylum Thermoproteota; class Bathyarchaeia; order Bathyarchaeales; family Bathycorpusculaceae; genus JABFQN01. The sequence continues at coordinate 7,100 of JAVZOF010000007.1, read as the reverse complement.
TTACCAGAGTTCATTATTATTTGCAATGCCTTTTGCTCTAAATCGTTGTGTTTTGGCATTTCTCCTTCCAGTCTTCCACGCTAATATATAGGTGTTCTCAAATAAAATATGTCTATCCAAAGATAAAATAATTTAGGTTGAAAGGCTAAAATGAAATGGAGAAAACCCGTTGAAGGCTACTGCTTAGGCATTGAAAGCACAGCAGACGATTTCAGTGTTGGAATAGCAACCTTCAATGGGGAGATACTGGCGAACATCATAAGTGCTTACATGCCTCCTGAAGGAGGAATCCACCCGAGAGAAGCCGCAAGGCACCACGCAGAAAACGCCAGCAAAGTCCTTGGAGAAGCTTTCCAAAAAGCTGGAATAAAGCCTAAAAACTTGTCTATAATAGCGTTTTCCCAAGGTCCAGGGCTTGGTCCCTGTCTCAGAACTGGTGCTACGGTGGCGAGAGCCTTAGCCTCCTATTTGGGTGTTCCGTTGGTGGGGGTAAACCACTGTGTTGCCCACATTGAAATAGGAAAGCTGAAAAATGATGCAGAAGACCCTGTTACGCTTTATGTTTCAGGCGGAAACACGATGGTGACAGCGTTTGACGCTGGACGTTACAGGGTTTTCGGCGAGACATTGGACATTGCCCTTGGGAACTGTTTGGATGTTTTTGCAAGGGAGGCTGTACTGAGGCAGAAACCCGGCGAACCTTTTGGAGCTATTGTTGAAAAGTTTGCAAGAAATGGAAAGAGGCTTATTCCGCTGCCTTACACCGTGAAGGGCATGGACATGTCCTTCAGCGGTTTGCTAACGGCGGCAGTTAACTTGCTAAAAAAGGGTGAAAGGCTTGAGGATTTATGCTATAGTCTCCAAGAAACAGCCTTCTCCATGGTAACAGAAGTCACAGAAAGAGCCCTAGCCCACACAGAAAAGAAGGAGGTTCTGTTAACGGGCGGTGTAGCCGCCAACAAAAGGCTTCAAGAGATGGTTTGCTCCATAGCTGAGGAGCATGATGCTAGATTCTGCACTGTGCCAAAGGAATTTGCGGTTGACAATGGAGCTATGATTGCATGGACAGGTGTTTTAGCGTTCACTCATGGTGTTACAACATCCATCGATGAAAGTTTTGTGAAGTTGAGGTGGCGGCTTGAAGAGGTTGAAGTTCCTTGGGTGAAATAAGCCCGCCGTTGCTGATGAAAAAGGGAGCGGAAGCCTGCCTATACTTGGCGGAATGGCATGGCAGAAAAGTTGTAATTAAGAAGCGTTTACCAAAGGGTTATAGACTTCCGGAAATGGACGTGCAAATCAGAATTTACAGAACCGTCCACGAGCCGCAGCTAATACACGAAGCAAAAAAAGCTGGAGTGCCAACGCCAACAATATTTTTGGTTGACGTGAAAAATTCCACAATCATAATGGAATTCATTGAAGGTAAACAGTTAAAGCAGTTGCTGAACGAGGTTTCCGAAAAGGATAAACTGCACTTATGCCGCCAAGTCGGCGAGTTAATCGGCAAACTCCACAAACACGGAATAGTTCACGGCGACCTAACAACCTCAAACATGATTCAAAACTCCGATGGAAAAATTTTCTTCGTAGACTTTGGACTAGGCGAAAAAACAAAAGAGCTTGAAGCTCGAGGCGTAGATTTACACTTAATGAAAAGGGCATTGCAAAGCACCCACTTCAAATTTGCAGAGGAATGTTTCAAAAACGTGATTGAGGGATACTCAAGCGTTTTAGATGCTGAAACGGTGAAAAATGTTTTAGATAAAATAAGGGAAATAGAGAGGAGAGGTCGATATATAGCTGAAAGGAGAAGCGAAATTTGATAAAGACTGTTTGGTGTATAACCTTTTACGTTTCAGACTTGGAAAAAGCGGCAAAATTCTATGGGGAAGCTCTCGGCTTGGAAAAGGAATATGAGTATTCCAGCTATGTGGGTTTTGAATGCGGCGGAGTTGAAATAGGATTAATCCCAAAACTTAGGGAAGGCGAGCATGTTGCACCAAATTCGCCTTCAGTTGAATTCCTAGTCGATGATGTTGAAAAGTTTTACAGCGAATTGAAAAGCAAGAACGTTAAATTTGTTAAAGAGTTACATGATGAGCCTTGGGGTGGAAGGCAAGCCACCTTCACAGACCCTGACGGCAACATTCTAGAAATTGTTCAAATCGATTGGGAAAAATACTTTAATGTGTCCGCAAAAGGAGCACAAAGAAAACGTGAGCACAAATGAGTTCCCAATTAAAAGGCAAAGTCATATTCTTCGCCACAAACAACATCAACAAGTTCAATGAAGCCCGCAGGGTTTTAAGACGCTACAAAATAGCCGTAGGCATGTTAAGGGTAAAAACGCTGGAAATCCAAAGCGAAAGCCTAGAAGAAATAGCAAAAACCAGCGCCATCCACGCTTTTCAGCAGTGCCGCCTTCCAATTATAGTCGAGGACGCTGGCTTATTCGTAGAAGCCTTGAACGGTTTCCCTGGACCATACGCGTCGTATGTTTACAAGACCATAGGAAACGAGGGTCTTTTGAAGCTTATGAAGGAAACCACCAACAGAAAAGCGAAGTTCCAATCAGTGGTTGCCTATTTCTCCCAAGAATTAGAATCTCCAGTATGCTTCAATGGCGAAGTTTTAGGAGAAATAACAGAAACAATTCGAAAAGGCTATTCAGGATTTGGGTTCGACCCCATTTTCAAGCCTCTAAAAAACGAAAAAACCTTTGCCGAAATGGACATCAATGAAAAGAACATGTATTCGCATAGGGCGAAGGCTTTCCAGAAATTTGCAGAATGGTATAAACAGCTTAGTTATGAGCGAATTATTTAAGTTAACCCACTTTCATAGTTTAGGCTGAAACTTTAAATATCCGTCTATCCTCGCTCTTACAGAATCTAAAAGGGATAAAAGATGCCAAAACAGGAAAAGGGGAAATCCCATTCAACAAGACCAGTGAGTAAACGTCCCCCAAGCTGGTGTAAATACCAACCCGAAGAAGTAGAGGCACTGGTTATTAAATTGGCTAGGGAGGGGCATCCTCCAAGCCGGATAGGCACTATTTTGAGGGATCAGTACGCTATTCCGCTTGTTAAGCCTTTAACTGGGAAAACTATAACGCAGATTCTCCGGGAGGCCGATCTTGCGCCTTCAATACCTGAAGACCTTGGAAATTTGCTTAAGGAGGCGTCGCGGCTTTTAGCTCATTTTGAGAAACATAGGAAGGACTTACACAATAAGAGGGCGTTACAGCTTGTTGAAGCGAAAATTCACAAGCTTGCAAGGTATTATAAACGTGAAGGGGTTTTGCCCCCAAATTGGAAGTATGAGCCAAAAATAGCCTCTATAACCTAAAATTTATGCTTTAACGTTTCAAATCCTTAAAAGCTGAACCGTTTTAAGTGAAAATTCTGTAACATATTGTGATGGTGATGGCGTTAGAAGAAAAACAAACTGCAAGCTTCTTTGAGAGCGTTTCCAAAGCTGCCGAGACAGTTTTGGAGGCAGTTAGAGAAGACAGCCTAATCCATGTTTTTTCACATTTGGACGCTGACGGCATTGCCGCCGCCGGGATTATCGGCAAAGCTTTGTATAGGCTTGATGCAAGGTTTCGCGTCAGAATAACCCAGTGGGTGGACGAAAAGTTTGTGGCTGAAATCCTTGAGGAAAAGCCTCAAATGGTGATTTTCACAGACTTGGGAAGCGACTATGCAAACTTGCTACAGCAGAAAGCTTCACAAATAGAAATTGTTGTTTTGGACCATCATCAACTGGGCGGCGAACCAGCCAAAGATTTCACATGCGTTAACCCACATATTTACGGCATTGACGGAGCACGGGACATCAGCAGTTCCGGCGTAGCCTATTTTTTGGCTAAGACAATTGACAAAGTGAACATGGATTTGGCGCCCATAGCTGTGGTCGGCGCACTTGGAGATCTCCAAGACAAATATGACCAGCGGATGCTTGGCGGCCTAAACGAAAAAATAGTTGAAGACGCCAAAAGTCAAGGATTGCTAACCGTTGAGAAAGACTTGGTGTTCTTTGGAAGGGAAACCCGTCCAATCCACAAAACATTGGCATCTACAACAAACCCCTTCATTCCTGGAATAAGCGGTGAAGAAGACAAAAGCCTAGCCTTCTTAGTCAGCCTCGACATAAAACCAAAGCATGGCGACAAGTGGAGGGCTTTAAGAGACTTAACAGAAGAAGAGAAGAAAAGGCTTTGTTCAGCCCTTGCAGAGTATCTGCTTTCGAAAGGACTGCGCTATGAGATTTCTAATCTTATAGGGCATGTTTATACGTTGAACCTTGAAGAGCCTTGGACGCCGCTGAGGGACGGCAGAGAATTCGCTGTTCTGCTTAATGCAACTGGACGCATGGACAAGCCAAGCGTGGGCGTGGCGGTTTGCATGGGCGATAGAGGCTCAGCCCTTGAAGAAGCCAACAAAATTCTTGAAGATTATAGGCGAACCATTAACAAGTATCTGGGCTGGATCATGGAAAAACCCGAAAGAATTAGGGAAATGGAAAACATTTACGTTGTTTACGGTGAAGACTTCATAGACGACAAGGTGATAGGAGCAATCTCCTCCATTCTTTCGACATCCCTTCCAAACCCAGAAAAGCCCCTCATTGCATATGCCGATGTAAAAGAGGAAGGCCTTGTAAAAGTGTCTGCCAGAACCATAGACGCTGTAACCTACAAGGGCGTAAATCTAGGAGAAATCATGCAAACCGCAGCTGAAAAATGTCTCGGGAAAGGCGGAGGACACAACATAGCCGCTGGAGCACAAATTCCAATATCAAACGTGGACGCTTTCATAAAACTTGTTAACGAGTTGGTTGGAAGGCAATTGGCTGGCGAAGTAGGTGGAAGCTGAAATCACAATATTTTACAATGATGCTAAAAGCGCGAAAGCCGTTGCAGAAGCAGTTTCACCAGACAACTTCAAGGCACCTTCGGGCTTATACATCCGAACTGAAAAGAAAAACAACAGTGTTTGGACACACATAAGATGTAAAAGAGGGCTTCAAACCTTCATCGCCACAATCGACGATTTGCTCTTTTCCATCTCCGCAGCCGAGAAAGCCCTAAAAACTGCACGGAAAATTGAATAAGAACGTATGCTCTTTTCTATAAAGCTAGAAGCGTTAATGGCTCGTTGATGAAAAATGTTGGACATAAGGCTCATTAGAGAAAATACCAAACTCGTCAGAGAGAACCTAAAAAAGAGAGGCGACCCTGAAAACCTGAAAATGCTGGATGAACTGATAGAATGTGATAGGCTTTGGCGGCAAAACTTGACAAGGCTTAATGATTTGCGTCGTGAAAGAAACCGCATAACAACCGAAATTGCAGCGGCAAAAAAGAGGGGCGAAGACGTTGCGGTTATTCTTTCAAAAGCTAAAGCGGTTGACGAAGAAATAACAGCGATGGAAAAGAAAGTTGCCGAATACGAGGAGAAAGTGCGATATTACCTTATGGTGCTTCCCAACCTCTTGCATGAGTCGGTTCCAATAGGCAAAGACGAGTTTGATAATGTTACTGTGAGGACTTGGGGGAAAATTCCAAAATTCAGTTTTCCGCCTAGAGACCACATCGATTTGGGTTTAAGCCTAGACATAATGGACATTGAAAGGGCTGGAAAAATTGCCGGGGCAAGATTCTACTATCTGAAACGGGAGGGCGTCCTCTTGGATATGGCTTTGATGAACTTTGCTTTAGAAGAAATGGTTAAAAAGGGTTATACGCCTATAGAGCCGCCATTCCTTATGAGGCGCAAACCCTACGAAGGCGTCATAGCCCTCAGCGACTTTGAAAACGACCTATACAAAATTGAGGGCGAAGACCTATACTTGATTGCCACTTCAGAGCATCCAATGGCAGCCATGTATATGGACGAAGTTTTAAAGGCTGATGATTTACCAATAAGACTCGTCGGAGTAAGCACCAATTTTAGAAAAGAAGCCGGAGCGCATGGCAAAGACACTCGCGGAATTTTCCGCACTCACCAATTCAACAAAGTTGAACAGTTCGTGTTCTGCAAACCCGAAGATTCTTGGAAGATTCATGAAGAGCTTATAAGAAACGCAGAGGGGCTTGTGCAAAAGCTTAGCTTGCCTTATCGCGTTGTAAACGTTTGCACTGGCGACATTGGGAAAGTTGCCGCAAAAAAATATGACATTGAGGTTTGGATGCCTGCCCAAAACGCCTATAGAGAAATAATCTCTTGCAGCAACTGCACAGACTATCAAGCGAGGAGGCTTAATATTCGCTATCGAGAAAAAGAAGGCGAATCACCGAAGGGTTTCGTGCACACCCTAAACTCAACAGCCTTAGCCACTGGAAGAACAATTGTGGCTATATTGGAGAACTACCAGCAAGAAGACTGTTCAGTGATAATCCCAGAGGTTTTAAGAAAATACATGGGCGGCATGGAGAAAATTGAACCGAAAAGGTAAAGCTTAATACCCTTTAATGAGATTCTTCTTCGCTGTTAAAATGGAGGGTGCAAGTGTCTACAAAAAAGGTGCGGGATAAGTGGCGCAGCAAGGCATGGTATACTGTGGTTGCTCCGCCATATTTTGGAAACGTAGAGCTTGGAGCGATTCCAGCAGACGAGCAGGAAAAACTTGTCGGAAGGGTTGTTGAAGCAACGCTTTATGAGATTACTGGAGATTTCGCCCATCAATACTTGAAAATTTACTTCCAAATAACAAATGTAGAAGGGAAAACGGCGCGCACCATGTTTAAGGGACATGAATATTCAAGAGACTACTTGAGAAGTCTTGTGCGGAGGAGAACAACAAAGGTTGACGGTACATTTAATGTCACAACAAAAGACGGGTATAGGCTTCGGGTCGCTGTTTGCGCCTTCACCCTTTCAAGAATTAAGACCTCACAGGAGCAAGCCATACGCAAGATTATGGCAAAAATAGTTGAGGAGAAAAGCAAAGCATTAACCATGGACCAGTTTGTCCAAGAGATGGTTCTTGGAAAAATAGCCTCCGACGTTTACAATGAGGCGAAGAAAATTGTTCCACTGCGCCATGTAGGCATTAGAAAATCAAAACTTTTGACACAAGTGACGCAGCTGCAGGCG
>JAVZOF010000006.1:0-24646 GCA_038882475.1 Bathyarchaeia archaeon | reverse complement strand
TTAGCTGCTGGAGAAAAAACGCGCGTAAGCGAAACTTTGGCGGAACTTGTTAAGCGTGGAACAGCTTTTCACCATGCTGGTTTGGGCGGAGCACACCGTAAGCTAATTGAGGATGCGTTTCGTGAAGGAAAAATTAAGGTTTTGACTGCTACGCCTACGTTGGCTTTCGGTGTAAACTTGCCCGCAAGAACAGTGGTTATCCAAGATTATAGGCGGTATGAGCCTGGTTATGGCTATTACCCAATAAGCGTTTTGGAGTACAAGCAGATGGCTGGTAGGGCTGGCAGACCAAAATACGACAAGGTTGGTGAGGCTATTCTAATCGCTAAAACCAGTGATGAAGCCGATTATCTCATGGAAAGCTACATTTTGGCAAGTCCAGAACGGATATGGTCTAGGCTGGCGGTAGAACGCATATTAAGATCTCATGTTTTGGCTACAATAGCTGCGGATTTCGCGCACACAGAACGTGGAATCTACGAGTTTTTCGGCAAAACGTTCTATGCCTACCAGTACGAAACTGGCGCAATGAAGGGCATAATCGCTAAGATTCTCAAGTATCTTTACGACGAGGAAATGATTGACGTTGCTGGCGAAAACATTTACGCAACAAAGTTCGGAAGACGCGTAAGCGAACTCTACATAGACCCAGTTTCAGCCGTCATCATACGTAAAGCTTTAAGACGCAAACCTGCATACCTAACAGAGTTTAGCCTCCTTCACCTAATCTCGCATACTCCAGACATGGGACCGATACTGAGACCGTTTTCCCGCGAACTTGACGAAATTGCGGTTTTCACGGAACAGCACAGAGACGAATTTCTTGTTGACGTGCCAGACGAGTGGGAAGACCGCATCGCTTACGAGCAGTTTCTGGGAGAAGTTAAAACGGCATTGGTTCTCAACGCTTGGATAGAAGAGAAAAGCGAAGACGAAATAATAGAGCGGTTTAGGACGCAGCCAGGCGACCTGTATAGAACTGTGGAGAACGCCAAGTGGCTCCTTTACGCAACACACGAGTTGGGCGTGTTATTTGGCAACAAAGAAATTTTACCGTTAGCCCTTGAGCTTATGGAACGCGTAGAAAAAGGCGTTAAGAGGGAACTGCTGCCCATCGTGAAGTTGGAGGGCGTCGGCAGAGTCCGCGGACGAATACTCTACAACGCTGGATACAAAACAATAGAAGACATAAAACTGGCAGCCATTGAAGACCTCATGAACCTTCCACTTATAGGACCAAGACTAGCGAAGAAGATAAAGGAACAGGTCGGCGGTTTCGTTAAGAAGGAAACGTGGGAGAAACTCGAAAAGGAAAATGTTTGGAAACAGAAGGCGCTGACAGAATATTAAATGCCGCGGGCTTTTCGTTCTTTCTTTGTCTTCTCAACCATAAGGTTAACTTGTTCTATTGCTGTGCCAAGGTAATTTTTAGGGTTCAAAGCAGCGTCAATCTCTTCCGCACTAAGCTTAGAACGCACAGTCTTATCTTCAAGGAGAACTTCTCTAAAATGTCGCCCTTCCGCCTCACTTTTCGCAGAAAGTCTTCTGAGAAGTTCATGTGCCTCTTGGCGACTTATGCCCTTCCTCGTTAACGCTATCATTACTGCTTCTGACATTGCACGTCCCTTGGTTAGTTCCAAATTTTCCAGCATGCGCTTCTCATCAACATACAAATTCGCAATTATGTTCGTCATTAAGAAGAGCATGTAGTCGACTAGGATGCATGCTTCTGGAAAAATGAAACGCTCCGCAGAAGACTGCGTCAAATCGCGTTCATGCCACGTTGTAATGTTCTCCAAGACTGGGACAACTAGGCTTCGCACTATTCTAGCTAAGCCACAGATTCTCTCGCATATTTCGGGATTACGCTTATGCGGCATAGTTGAGCTGCCAACCTGTCTTTCAACCTCGAACGGCTCGAAAAGCTCTCCAATTTCTGGTCTCTGAAGCTCCCGAATCTCGGTGGCGAAATTCTCAAGCGAAGAGGCGATAAGCGCAAGAATGCATACGATTTCGGCGTGGCGGTCGCGCTGCACAATCTGCGTTGAAATATCTGCGGGCTTAATTCCCAACCGTTGCATGACAAGCTCCTGAACTTTCATGGCGTTTGCGCCTAAACCCGCCTGTGTTCCCACGGCACCGCTCATTTTGCCAACTAAGGCGCGTTCTTTGCATTGTCTGAGCCTTTCGATGTGTCTTGAGATTTCCCGCATCCAAACTGCAAACTTGAATCCCAAAGTTATTGGCAAGGCGTGTTGTCCGTGTGTTCTTCCGATCATGAGCGTTTCCTTATACTGCATGGCTTTTTCCATCAAAACTTCTTCGAGGCTGTTGAGCCTCTTTTCGATTAACTCTAAAGCCTCTTTCAGTTGGAGGGCGTTCGCCGTGTCTACAATGTCATAGCTTGTTGCGCCAAAATGCACGTATGCGCCGCTTTTTCCGCAAACTTCGGCCAAAGCCCTAACAATCGCCATAATGTCATGCTTTATTTCTTGTTCAATCTCCTTTATTCTACTGATTTTAACGTATTTTGTGGAAGCCATGCTGATTATTTTCTCTGCATCCTTTCGTGGGATGTTACCAACTTCGGCGTGCGCCCAAGCCAATGCGGCCTCAACGTCAAGCATTTTTTGGATGCGCGTTTCCTCTTCAAATATCCGTCGCATCTCAGGAGTGCCGTAACGTCCCGTATCTATTGGTAAGATGGGCAAGTCTTTTTCCCTCGCAGAGAGTTAAGACAATTAAGGATTAATGTTTTACCGAAGCATTAAATGGTAACAGCCCCTAACTGAAGGAGTCAAGCACATGGGCACAATAGTCGCCGTTATAAACAAAAGGGGAGAAAACGCTGCCGAACAAGCAGTGAAAATGCTAAAAGTCCTGTCACACGGCGGCATAGAAAGATTTGGGCTAGCCTCGTCATCTGCCATAAAAATAGAGGATGCCGCCGAGAAACTGTTGTGCTCTGATGTTAACTCGTCGATTGTCTTGGGATATGCCTTCTCAAGAATAACAGCGACGGACAAGCCGCAACCAGTAAAACTTGAAAATGCAGCATGCGTCTTTGAAGGAAGAATATATCCAACATCCATGGAGAGGTCAGATGCGGAAATTTTCGCTGAAAAAATACAGAAAGACTGTATCAGCAGCGCCAAAAGTTTTGTAATGAAAACCGAAAGCAGCTTCGCGTTTATTATTGCTGAACGGAAAAAGCTTATTGCGGGCAGGGATGCAATCGGCGTCTGTCCATTATATTTCGGCGAGAATAAGCAGTTAATTGCGCTTGCCTCTGGGAAGAAAGCCTTATGGAAAATTGGAATAGCAGATGCATGTTCTTTCCCACCTGGAAGTCTTCTAGTTGCGAGTAGAGGAGGCTTCAAAGTTAAGCATGTGAGAAGGTTATCTTGTGAAAAAATAAGTAGCGCGACAATGCGGGATGCATGTGAAGGGCTCTTAACTCTCTTACAAAGCTCAGTGGAGAAGCTGGTTGGTCTGCAGGATGTTGCTGTTGCGTTTTCAGGAGGACTTGACAGCAGCCTAATCGCTTTTCTGGCAAAAAGGGCTGGAGCGGATGCGCACCTAGTTCATGTCAGCCTAAAAAATCAGCCAGAAACAGCACATGCAATAAAAGTGGCTGAAGAGCTGAAACTCCCAATTCATGTCTACACTTACACGGTTGATGACGTTGAAGAAGCGCTGCCAAAAGTTCTTTGGCTTGTTGAAGAGCCGGAGCCAGTCAAGGTTAGCATAGGCGTGCCAATGTACTGGGCAGCGGAGAAAACATCTGAAATGGGTATAAAGGTTTTATTAGCGGGGCAAGGGGCTGATGAGCTTTTTGGTGGGTATAAGCGCTACTTAACTGCCTACGCAAGGTACGGAGAAAATAAAGTTAAGGAGATGTTGCTCAACGATGTTTTGGGCATTTCCGAAGCAAACGTCGAGAGGGACTATAAAATCTGCAACTTTTACAATGTTGAGTTGCGTCTTCCATACTTAACGCACAAAATGGCAGAATTTGCCGTCAGCTTGCCTTTAAAATTTAAACTTAAACTGTCACGTGGTGGCATGCGCAAGCTCGTGTTAAGGGCGGCAGCCAAAAAACTTGGCTTACCAAAGACCGTGATAGAAAGACCTAAAAGGGCGATTCAATACGCAACTGGGGTGGATAGGGCAATTAAGAAGCTTGCCAAACAAGAAAATTTATCCACAAAGGAGTATTTAGCGCGAAACTTTCGCAGCGTTTTCGAGAGAGTGGTGAAAGATGGCTAGAACAGCGGTTATCTTTTCGCCCAAATATTACAAGCATAACACTGGTAGGGGGCATCCCGAATCTGCAAAACGCATCGGCGCAATCATAAAGGAATTGAGGACGAGCGTAATCTCAAAGAGTGGGGATTGGCAATTTGTAGAACCAGAAAGAGCAAGCCTAGACAAGATTCAGCTCGTTCACAACCCCGATTACACGCGATTTGTTAAAAACGTTTGCAAGGCAGGCGGTGGAATACTGGATTCTGGAGACACGGTGGTTTCAACAGAGAGCTTTGATGTTGCCACTTATGCTGTTGGTGGTGCACTTAAAGCTGTTGATCTAGTCATGAAAGAGAAATTTGAAAATGCCTTCGCGCTTGTTAGGCCTCCCGGACATCATGCTGGAAAATTTAGCGCCGCTGGCTTCTGCATTTTCAATAACGTTGCCGTAGCCGCTGAGCACTTGCTGAAAGATTTTGGTTTAAACCGCGTTTTGATTCTGGATATTGATGCGCATCATGGAAATGGCACACAAGAAATTTTCTACGGAACCAGCGAGGTTTTGTATGTTAGTCTGCATGAAGATCCGAGAAGTTTTCCGGGAACTGGCTTTGTGGATGAAATTGGGGAAGGCGAAGGATTAGGCTTTACCGTTAATGTTCCATTGCCTTTTGGGGCGAATGACCAAATATACCTCAAGGCGTTTAATGAAATAGTTGTTCCAATAATAAGCCAGTACAAACCCCAATTTATTCTTGTTTCAGCTGGTCTTGACGGACATTACACAGACCCAATTGCAAACCTGTCCCTATCCGCCCATTGTTACGGAAAAGTTTACGATGAAATTGTTAGACTATCGTCCAAACTGTGTCACGGAAAACTTTCTTTCGTTTTGGAGGGGGGTTACAGCCTAAAGTTTATTGGGAAACTGGCAGCCTTTGCCATTGCAAAAATGAGTGGTTCAAATTATACCGTAAATGACGTGGCTATTGCTGCAAGTGCATGCGCAAAAAGGCTTGGTGAAAAAGTTTTGAGGGAAGTTAAGAAAGCACAAGGGCCTTTTTGGAATTTAAAATGACAGCCTAAAATAATATGAAGGAGAGGGTAGTTGCTGATTTATTCAATGACTTGGATTGCGCTTTCTGGACATTGGACTTCGCATGCTCTGCAAACAAGGCATTCTTCGGGTTTCACTGGAACAGACTTTCCATCTTTTAATTCATAGACGCCTACAGGACATGTGTCAACGCATGTCCCGCATCCAGTACACTTATCGTTATCAACAACTATTTTCACCATTTTCCTTATCCCTCACAGTTAGATTCTCATTGAGAGAAAACTGGTGGAATAAAAGCCTTTAGGTTCAATTAGCGGGTTTCTTCACGTAATCTTAGCAGAATTCCATTAATTGACATTTGAGCTTTCTCTTTCCTCTGCTGGTAATCAGCCAAAAGCTTTCTATACGCTTCTAACGATAATGTTCCTTGGCTATGGCGCGCTTCAATGCTTCTTATGTTGGCTTCAGCCTCGTTAATTTCCGTTTCTGCAATCTCAAGCTGCCGCATCAAATCCGCGTACAAGCCACCAGCTCTGCGCATCCGCTCTTTAAACTCCGCTAAGCTTCTATCCAAAGCGTTAAGCCTCATCTCAAACGTTCTCTTCTGCACCTTGTAACGTCTCCTTGAAATTTTTCCCTTGCGAACTCTAGTTTCTAAAGTGTCTAACTCAAAACGTATCTTACGCTTTTCCTCATACAGTCGCACGAAAGATTTAACGTATTCTGGCTGCAGTTTCGCGGCTACCGCGACTTGAACTGGAGCAGCTTTCGGTCTCCTCCAAACAACAGTTACTGCGCAGCCAGCAAGGGCCAAAGCCCAGATCCACAATGTCGGACGAAATGCCAACCATAATGGATTATACTCGTAGCCAATATACAAAACTTTCACTGGTGGGATGGTGCCTTCCAAGTAGCTTGCATGGTCCAAGTTAATTGTTAACGTTTCTTGGAAAACACTTTTTGACATTTCACTTCTACTTGTGATGAATGTGTTTTCGAGATTTGTTATTCTAGCGCCCTCTGGCAATGTTAAAGTTAGAGAAGCGCTTTCAACGTGGTAGTTCAAGTTCTGGAACAGCAGCAGAGTTGCGTTAAAAGTGCCTTGTGCTGCAAAGTAAACCTGGCTTGGCAAAATATATCTCACGCTGAACCTGCCCGATTCGTAACTTCTAAGTGGCAAGTCAAAATTAACTTTGTATAACCCAGTTGTTTGGTTAATCCAGCTTGAGCTTAAGCTTCTTCCAAACTGGTCATAGGCTGTTGGGTTGGAGGCGTTTGGCGGGAGAACAATTATCATGTAATTCATGTCGGAAGGAGCTCTGTTTGTTATGTAGTAGTTGTCTGAACATTGGATTTCATTCGTCCCGCTTATGACCACTTCACGCTTTAACTCCTTTACGTCTAAAAGTTGAATTTCGTCGCTTGCTAATGCGGTTAACGAGAAGGTAACAGTCGCTATTGAATATGTGTAGGCGGGCAAGTTTTCTATGGAAAATTCAGTTTTGCTGGTTATTTCTCCGTCTTTTGAGACGATTATGTCTCCCGCTCCAGATGGCAGACTGATTTTAACAGTACAGTTTTCAACCTCTTCTGTCAAGCTTGGATATGCAGGAAAATCTAACACGTATTTTGTTCCAGATTGATTCAGAAGCATGTTCGAAAGGATGAACAAAACTGTAAACTTTTGTGGAGACGTGTCAGAAAGGTTCACTTTAACAGCGTAGAATCCTGCGCGTTCACCTAGGGGCACAGCGAGTGTAACTGGAAAATCTGTTGTTTCGCTATAGGCTATGCATTTCTGGATGTGTGCACCGTACTTATATGGAAAACCTATGAGAAAACTGTTCGGTGGTTGCCCAGAAAATTCAATGGTATCATTTATTACAGCGTAGCCGTTACGCATTATCCCCACAGTGTGATACACTTTACTTATACTAAAGCTGCTTTGGGCATCCGCTTTTTTAACTTGAAATGAAAATTGTAAGGCAATAACCATTATGACCACGATGGCGAATGCTATTGCGGCTTTTCTCAAAGCTTGTCCTCCACGAATTTTAACCGTTGACTTCCTATTATTCGATTGGCTTATTTATTTACTTTTAGAATACATGCCAAGGTTTCGTATATACTTACCCCTCACCACAGCATTTGTAACCCTATTTTCACGAACTTTCGAAAGTTCAAAAATGAAAACTTCCCTTTCCTCACCATTCGCATCCACTTGAACGTCTTTTCTCACATTTAAAACGTTGTATCGTCCGAGAAAAGCATACCTTCCAGGAGACTTCTTTTCAAAAACGTATAACGGATATTTCTCTTCAACCTGCCTTTTTAACGCAAGGTTTCCTCTAGCCATCTTCTGGTTTCCAAAGCGCCCTTCGCCCGTGTAAAGGATTATGTTGCCAGTCATTTTATCATCGTATGGGTTCAACCTAAAATCTTCGGGAGACTTTTGAAAAGCTGCAACCAAAACCACGTATTGAATTCCTTTGCGTATGCTTCCTTTGTATCTTATTCCTCTATGTGCACAGACGTCGAATTTTCTTGAAATTTCTATGTTACTTAAAATTTGTCCCTCTTTAAGCTTCATGTTTGGGGCGCACACGGACTATTGAAAAGTGCAAAATGGTAATAAGAGTTTACGCCAAAATCGTTTCGGAGAAATTAGTCTTGCTTTATGATGCGGTTCAGAGACATCTAGCCATCGAAAAGCTAGTTACACGTTTAGGCTCAAACGGGCTGGAGCGAAAATATTATCGCATTAGACCAGCAAGGTGGTATGGCGGAATTGTAACCGCTGACTGTGTTGGATGCGGTTTAGTGTGTAGGTTTTGTTGGGTTGCAGACGCGGTTATGTTTCATCCAGCAGATGTGGGAAAGTTTTATACGCCGCGTGAAGTTGCTGATGGTTTGATTGCTTTAGCCAAAAAATGCGGCTTGAAGCTTTTGAGAGTAAGCGGTGGAGAACCAACAATTGGAAAACCACACCTTCTAAGGCTTCTCGAAGCGTTAGATGGAAAAGGCTACCGTTTTATTCTTGAAACAAACGGCATACTAATAGCTCATGACGAGGGTTATGCTGAAAGCCTAGCAAAACACAAGTTTGTTCACGTGAGAGTTTCTTTGAAAGGTTGCTGTGAAGAAGAGTTTGCGAGGTTGACTGGCGCCAAGCCTGAAGGCTTCACACTACAGCTTAAAGCCTTACAATTGCTCATGGAAAGCGGCGTTAGCTGCCATGCTTCTGTTATGTCTTCTTTCTCAACCAAAGAAAATCTTCAAGCCTTAACGCATAGGCTTATGCGTATAAGTCCAGAATTGGTTGAAGAACTAGAAATCGAGGAGCTTATCCTCTACCCACACGTGACAAGACGCTTGCAGAAGTATGGTTTAAAACATTTTACGGGCTACACGCCAGACAAAGTTCCGCCAGAACAAGTTTAAGACGCATGTGCTTGAGCGTTTATAACTCGCCATGTTTAAGGTAATAATTTTCCTCTTTCTTCGGTCCAAAGCTTCTTACGCCTTTCGCCTTTAACTGTCTTCTAAGCTGGGCGGCATAATCCTTTCCTATTTCGCCTCGCTTTTCCATGTAAGCAATTATTTCTTCCGCTTGTTCTTCGGTGTCGCATCTGCGTATAAAGTCGATGACGTCTGGCATGTAGTTTGTGAAGTTTTTCTTTGAAGAAGCCCTTTTTTCTCCAACTTCGGTGTCCGTCCGTACAGAGTTTATTGAAAGTCTGTGTTCGCCGGATTCTATTTCCTTTGCTAGGTTTGGAAACATTCTTTTGAAGGTTTCTTTATCGAATTCCAAACGTGCACCTTCAGCTTTCTAGTCTTCAAAGCATAATTTGGGAAATCACGTATTTAAATCTCTGCAGTTGAAACTAGCTAAAAAGGAACAAAACGTTTTATTGGGTTCTCTTTTAACAGTTTTTCAAGCTCTTCTATGCCTAAACCAGTTATGATGTCGCCGTAAATGTCACATCTCTCCTTTCTTAATCGTTCTTCGGGGCTACGCACAATAACTTCAATTTCCTCTTTTGTTGGTGACTCAAGGAATATGTGAAGTGAATCACGTTTTTCTTCCTTATCCACTGCTGTTACTTGTTGTGCGTGAACAATTTTTAAGCCGCTTTTTTCCAAAGTTTCTTGCACTTCTTCTGGTTTGTCATGGAACGCTATTATGTCTATATCGCTTTGATGGTGAATTGTTCCGCGCCAAACGCTTCCAACAACTATTGGATAATACTTCGCTAAAAGCTTCATTATGCTGAGGGCTTCTCTTCGCATTTTGATTAGACGTTCTTGTCTGGCTTTTCCCTCGTACTCATCGGCGATTCTGTCCAGTTCAACTGCAACCTCAATATTTGTTGGAAGAAATTTCACGCCAAACGCTTCTGCAGCCCTAACCTTGGCTTGCTTAAACTCCTTTTCTACGCCAAAATAGATTAGGCTGGCTGCCTCCCTCGCAACTTTCTTGCGCTTTTCTGTGCGGCTCGTTTTCAACTGTTCACCTAAAATTTGAGTGCCGCTTTTAGCGCTTTAACACTTGCTCATAAAGTGCAATGGTTTTTTCAGCCACCTTATCCCACGTAAATTCTTCAAGAACCCTGCGCCTGCCGTTTTTTCCAAGCCACTTCTTCTTTTCTGGACTTTCCAATGCGCTTGTTATGCCCCATGCGATGTCGGCTGGACTGTTTGGGTTTATGTGAAAGCCACATTGCTCTTCGCCGCAGCATATAACCACTTCCCGCATTCCGCTTACGCCCGCCGCCCCGACAACAACTGGACGTTCCATGCTCATTGCTTCAAGCACCACTATCCCGAAAGGCTCGTAGAGGCTTGGAAAAACCGCGACGTCGCATGCCGCATAATGCAAGATTCGCTCCTCTTCGGGGATAAATTCAAAATTCAGTTTGACAAAGTCTTGAAGTCTCATTGTTTTGACGAGGTTTACAAGGTAATCTTGTAAGTCTCCAACGCCAACAATGACAAGTTTCGCCTTTGGAATCTTCTGCAGCACGTGCGGCATAGCCATGACAAGCCTATCAACACCCTTAACTCCGACAAGTCTTCCGAGGAAAAGAATCATCTGCTCGTCTTCCTTTATGCTATATTTCTCCCTAACATTCTTTGCTTGTTCAAGGTTTACCGCTTCTGGATTATACTTCTGTGGGTCAACGCCGTTATAGCAGACTTGAATTTTCTCTTGTGGGAATCCAAGTTTTATAAGCTCATCCTTCATTGCATAAGAAACAGTTATTATCATGTCCGCCGCCTTTGCGCCGTGCAGTTCGATGTTGCTTACGACTTCTGACCCATTTCCGAGGGTGCGTCCCCTCTCTGTTGAGTGCACGTGAAAAACGAATGGAAGTCCAACTTCCTTTTTGATTGTTATGCCGCTTATCGCCGAAAGCCAGTCATGCGCAATCACGATATCGTATTTGAAGTTCTCCTTCCTAATTAGCTCATTAACGAGCTTCGAAGCGCTAAGGTAATTGTAGACGAGGATTTTCGAGAATAATTGTATTCCTCTACCCCACTTTTTCACGTCCTCGGCAACAACATCCGGCAGCGAGTCAGATATGTCAATGTGCAGTGGACGGTGGATTTCGATTCCTCGCCAAATCTCTCTTGTTGGGAGGCTTCCCTCGTCATCATTCATTGTGAAAACTGTCACGTCGTGGTCCATTAAGACGAATTTACGCGTGATTTCCGCAGCGTAAGTGCCTAAACCCCCAACTATTTTTGGTGGATACTCATAGACGAGCACAGCCATCTTCATAGCCTTCACCATTTCTCCAGCACTAAACGGTGCTATTGCTTAATAAAACATCCCTTATTTACGTTTCTCGCGCTTGCTACCAGTATGCTTCAAACACTCACTATTCACCTGGTGTTACGCCAACACGTCAACCTATAAATTAATTGCTACAATTCATAAAACTCTTCCGTAATGAATAATAAATAAGACAGGAAAATAATTATTGGATAATCATGCATAAAAAATTAATGTTTATCTTAGTTATTATGGCATTTTTTATTCTAACCGTGCCATTTTCCTCATGTAAAGCCCAAGAAACAGAAGTAAATGGAATTATCTACATAAAGGCTGATGGAAGTGTGGTACCTTTAAATGCAAACATCACAACACAAGATAATAAAACTTACACATTCATTGACGATGTTCATGGCTCGATAATCGTAGAAAGAGACAACATAGTTATCGATGGTTTCGGTCACATGTTGCAGGGTTACGGAAGCGGAAGCGGAATAAACCTAACTAATAGGGATAATGTGACAATAAGAAACATGTTAATCAAAAATTTTGATGAAGGAATTCGACTTTGTAACTCATCAAACAACAACATTACTGAAATCAACATTACATTGTGTAGTTGGTATGCCATTTTTGCAATTTGGTCCAGTAATAATGATATATCAAAAAATGTGATATCAAACAACGGAGCAGGTATTTGGCTTAAAGGTGAATCCAACAATAACACGATAAGAGAAAACGTCATAAAAAATAACACGTGCGTTGTTGGCAATGGTATTGGATTATCTGGTGTTTCAAGCAATTACATATACAAAAATACAATAGTGAATAATAATTATGGTATTTGGATTAAACTGTCATCAAGCAACAACGTTATCAGTGAAAATAACATAATATCAAATTACATCTATAACATATGGTTCCGTGAATCTTCAAATAATAAAGTGTATCATAACAATTTTATAAGTGAAACTTGTCAAGCTTTTTTGGAAAGTTCAATAAACATCTGGGATAATGGCTACCCTTCAGGCGGAAACTATTGGAGCAATTATACGGGCATGGATGTGAAATGGGGCATGGAACAGAATGAGCAGGGAAGCGACGGAATAGGCGATACTGTACAACATGTTGATGAGAATAATGTGGATCGTTACCCTCTCATGGCACCAATTACTATTTTTGAAGCTGGTGTTTGGGACGGAACAGCATACGATGTTGCCATAATCAGTAATTCAATCATCGCGGATTTCCATTTCAATCCATTTGATGCTTCCATAGAATTAAATTTAACCGACCAAAATGGAACGAACTTCTGTAGGTTGATCATTCCAAAAAGTCTATTATGGGCTGGAGAGGATGAGTGGACGATTTTGGCTGATGATGTAATGTTAGATTACATGACAATTTCGGACGAAAAAACTACGTATTTATACTTTACCTATGACTATGCGAATCACATAATCATTCAAGGAAGAGGTGCCATATCAGAATTTCGACAAATGTTTTTACTTTTGCTATTAGTTATAATTGTGATAATTGAAATGGCACTAGCGACCAAGATTTAGCGAGGAAAATTGAATCTTTGAATAAACCATCTGTGTGAACTGTTGTTTCGTAATGCGTTCATTTTTCTGGCATCCAATAGTATGCGAAAATTGAAAAAGGCTATAAGCACAATAATAATAGAACTGTAAGTGATTACGATGAGTATATCACCAGTTAAAAGACTGATTCTTGAAACTGTTTGGGTTTCAGAAAAACCAGTAAAAGTAACAGAAATAACAAAAGAGGTTGGACTTGATCCTCGTTCAGTGCGAATGCACATGATGCAACTGTCGCGAATGGGTTATCTAGAAGCCACGGATGATGGAAGTTACCTCTTAACGGAGAAGGGACGTAAAGCCCTTGGCTTTCCAGAGATAGATTATGGGAAGGCTGCTGAAATTTTGGTTTATCTACCACTTGAAAAGTCTTTTCACTTTTATGTTGACGTTGGAAAGCCATTAAACATTCATGCGGCAAGCCTAATCGACTTTTGCGACAAGCTCTTAAAGGTTAATTTGGAGTCAATTGAATTTCATATGAACCGTGGAGATTTTGAGGCTTGGTTTGCGGGACTGGGTGACATTGAACTTGCGAGGAAAGTTTTCTTGCTCAAGGAGCAGAAACTCGTTGGCGAAGACTTGTGTAAGAGGCTTTGTGAAATTGTCAAGAACAGGTGCGAGGAGTTGGCTAAGATAAGGAAAAACGAAGCAAAGGCGAAACCTGCTTAGATGCCTATCTCTAGGTTGGTTTAAAGCGTTCCTTAAGCCTATCCAAGATCTGCCGTAGAGTGGTGTATTCCATCTCCTCTGGTCCCAAACGTGCTGGTTCAAACTCGCCCATACGCCTAAGCATAGCAGCATACGTCAAAGACTCGCGCCTTGCCAGAGCAAAGGCTGGGTCATCAAACAAGTCGGCAATCATCGGTCTGCCGTTATCATCGCATGCAATCTTGCCGTTTGAAACCTGAAATCCTAACGCTACTATCCTTGGAGGACCATCAAAAAGCGTGCATTTTGCATCTTTTAGGCTTACTGGCATTATTGGTCCCCAATGGCTTCCACGCATCCACCCTTCAACAAGGTAACTGTGCAAAAAAGGCGCTAGGATTTCTCCGACGGCTGGAAGTCCATGCTGTGCGCGTACAATCATTACTGGATCATCTTTTCCAACATATTTTCCAGCAATCTGTGAAAGTTTGGTTACACTGCCAACAGCGCATATTAGGTTGTCTCTCGCCCTCCAAACACGTGAGATCATGTAGCGCTGGACGGTGCCAATCAAAGCCAACAACTCATACATCTCCTCTGGACATTTGAGAACAACTCTCTTGTTTTCCGCCGTGTCTATAACCTCAAACCTAAAGCCTCCAGCCATGTTTGGGTCAATAACAAGCCCAGCCGTGTTCATTGGATCCGCAAAAATCCTGAAAAGCGGATAGTTAAACGAGCCAGCAGAGGTTTTGTCTGCTGCAAAAACAACTATTGGGTCTGAACCTCTTTCCTCGATTTCCATTTCTGCGACACCTGGTCCCATGCCGCGAATGTTTCCGCTGAAAGCATTTTTTAGTAGATCTTGTCCAGCGCCGTAAAGCTTAAGCTCTAACGCCTTTTTTGTTGCTTCTTTAAAGGTTTCAAAGGCAAGTTTGTGAACTTCGGGGTTTGATTCGCCCTTTTCGTGGACCATTAAAAGTTGGATGTCGTCTCCAACGTTGAAAACGTAGCAACTGTTAATTAATTCCTCTTCAGCTGCTCTTTTAAGGTTTTTTTCAGCTATGGCCAGAAGGGGTTTCGGTGCAACATGATGCCCAGCTAGTGAGCCGACGTCACATTTGATTAGCGAAATTGTGGTTTTTCTCGGCATTCTTTAATCACTTCAACCTCGGTTTAGAGTTAAGCCGTGGCTTTTAAAAAATTTCCGAAAGAAACCCTAAAGAGGAAACCATGAAATACTTAAGATTATAAACGCTAACATAGGCGGGCATGCATGGAAAAATTGAGGGTAATTTCCGTGAAAATTCCAGAAGAAGTTTACAAGGAACTGCTCATCCGCGTTCCAGAAGGTGAAAGAAGCGACTTTATCCGAGATGCGATAATGGAAAAGCTGCAAAAAACACCAAAACCAGACAAAATCTTAGAACTTGAAGAAAGAATTAGCCACATGGAAAAAGAATTCTCAGAAGTAAGAAAATACCTTGCTGATTTGGAGCTTTTAACTTATGAAAAGGGGAAAACAAACCCACACAACTTCTGCATGGACGAAACAGACCACAAAATCGTAGATTACTTAATGCACTATAAAGGTGCAACAACGCCTGAACTGGCAGACTATCTAAAAACAAACAGGTGGCTCATCCTAAACAGGTTAAAAAGAATAGAAAAACTATCGAAGAAGTATATCGGAAAACCCGTAATCGAATATTATCCGGGAGAAAGAATGGGCAAGAAAAAGGCATGGTGGATAAACGAAGAACTCATTGAGGCATAACAACATTAATCAAACAAACACACATCTTCTATTTTGAGAAAGCAGGGCCCGTAGCCCAGTATGGATTAAGGCGCCGAACCAAAAGCCAAAAGGTGCGCAAGCCTCCGGAGCCGGAGAACAGGGGTTCAAATCCCCTCGGGCCCGCCATTAACAAATCTATGTTGTAATCATTTATAGATGGAAATGGTGTTTCAGTTTTCAACTTTGCCAAGGTAATAGATGATATCGTGATAGTGGGGCGTATCATGAAAATCAAGTTCTAAACCTTTTAAATGAATGATTGTTTGCATGTCTGAAAACAATTTCTTGACTTCTTTATAAGTGAAGTAGTGAATGTAGGCGCCTATACGCGAAGAGTAAAAGGTATTCTCCTCGACGGGTACCAGTTGTTTCCTTGCTCTCTTGTAAGCTGAATCGTTGGTTGATATGACAGAGACAAAAACAAAGCCACCATTTTTGAGCCCGCCTTTAATTCTCTCTGCAACGTCTTCAATTTCACTCTTTTTTAAAAAGTTAAGGGATGCGCCGGCAGCTATTATTAGCGAGTATTTTTGCTTGGCTATTTTGAAGTCTCTTAAATCGCTGACATGTGCATTTATATCCAATTTTCTCTCCTTAGCAAGGCGAATGGCCCTGGCGATGGCGGTTTTAGACACGTCGACGCCTTCCACTTCGAATCCTTTTTCAGCAAGAAAAAGGGCGTTCCTGCCTTCACCCATCCCTAAATCCAAAACCGGACCTTTTGGAAAAAGTTCAAGGAAGTGCACCAAGATAAAGTCAGGTTTGAGTCCCCATTTACAACATGTTCCCACATATAACTCTTCAAAGTATTCTGCCAAAGTTTTACACCATACAAAACTATCTCATGCCTCTATTAAAAATGATTACGTACTATGGGGTGTTTAAACAAAACTATATGGGAAATAAAGTTGAAGTTGAGTGACAGCATCAACGATGTTAAACGCTTGCCAGCTTATGTAAAATTTCCTTTTCAGCTTTTTCTTCGCATATCTTGAATGTTTCTGGTTCCTCAATTTTCAAAATAGCCTTCAAGGCGTCAGCGTCCAATTCGCGCAGGAGCCGGCGTATTTCTCTTTTTGCTGATTCCAGATGCTTTTCGAGGACTTCCTTATTTTTGTACATGGCGCCAGCAAGTGGGCAGATTTTCTCCATCTTCAAATACCATTCCACCATCCCAGTTTTTGCGTTTATGTCAAATGTTATTGGTCCTGCAACGCATGTTTCTGGCTTTATTGGATGGATTTTGCATCGCCTTGTTTTTTTGTCATAGAAGATGCAGTAACCTTCAGCGTCTTCCTTCGGGAAAGTGTAGACTTTTTGTTCAAACAGGTTTTCAGCGGAAAGCCCTTGCCTTTTTAAGAATTCCTCTATTCTTTCTCTTCGCTCATTTGTTATTGGTGGTCTCGCGTTTTGACAGCAGCTGATTTTGCATTTGCCGCAAACGTTGAAGAAATCATTTTGTCTCGGCTTTTCAGCCACTTCTATGCGCTCCTTTTCCGTTAGAAGTATGGTTCATTGTTTATGAGGCTTTTTATGAGTTTCGAGTAAACGCCTACTATAGCTTCTTTTAAGTTGGTTTTCTGTGCCCTTCGCAGAATATGGTCCCTAATGATTTCGGATAGGTTTCCTTGTTCGGTTCTTTTCTCCAATATTGGAAGATACCCGCGTTCTTCTTCCGAAGCGTTTTCCCAAGCAATTTTTAGAAGACGTTTGCAAACTTGGCGGGCTGTCTGTCCAAAGGGATGTGTGACCTTCGCGTTTAAGCCGTCTCGCACTATGGAGTTAAAATCTTTCACTAGGGTTTCTCGCGGCACGAGGGTGCCATTCTCTCTAATTATTCCTTTGAGGGCAGCTCTTATGAAGCAGCTCAGGGCGACGTCGGATTTGATGCATTCCTGCTCGTCCATGACGCGAATTTCGATGGCTTTTCTGTCAAATCGGAAAATCGCTCCTCTGGAGTTGACCCAGTCCTTGTAGGGTAAGCAATCGACCACACCAGCCCTAATCAGATCGTTTGAATAGCGTCCTATAATCTCCGTTTTATACTGTTTAAATGATGTAACGTATTCTGGGATGACGTCGCCTGTGACTGTTGGCACTTCTTTCTGGTTGAGCATGTAAAAGTGTAAGCGGTTGTCAATGAATTCTCCAAGCTTTCCTTCATATATTGGGGATGAGGCGGAAACCGCTGGGAGGTAAGCGCATATTTCCGCCAGTGCATTATGCGCTTGTATAGCGTCTTTTTCCTTTGTGTATGGAAGATTAAGCTGGAAACTTTGGATGTTAAGCCAGCCGTGCTGTTTTAGGTTGAAGACTTTGCCGTAAAAATGATAAATTTTTCTGTGACGGTGTGGCCAAACTCCAGTTTCATCAAGCCTAAGCGTTGGATGCATCCCTGTTCCTAGAAGGTTTGCCTTGTATTTGTTTTCAAGAAATTCTGTTAATGTTAGAACGGCATTCTGCATCGTTTCTTCAAATTCTATCGGCGATTCGAAGGGCTGGTTTGGCTTAAGCTCCAAAACATGCATTTGCATTTCCTTCCCAAAAGTGAAGCTGGACTGTTCAACGAAGTTTACGATACGCCCTTTGAAATCCTTTATAATCTTGTCGACGATTGGCATGGCTTTCAATGTTTCGTTAACAATGGAGTATTCGTGTTCCGGACCTAAAACCTCTAGGGTTTTGTACGTGGTTGCCCCTCTTCCTGCCCTAATATTCTTGTTTTAATGTGCGTATATAAAAGCGCAACTGCTAAATGCGTAGTTAATTTTAAATATTACTGATGCAATACCGAGGTTTTAATCATCTGGTGTTACATGGGTGTTGGTCGTCTCAAACATCGACCTAGCTTTAGAAACGCCGATAATGAAACCATCAGCCTTTCTCGAATCTTCGATTAAAGATTTTACTCTCAACATTAACAATGACTATCGCTATTTGAAGACCGGATACTACGTTTCTTTGCACGCTGAGGTTCTAGGAAATCCAGTGATACCATCAACAGAAAACATAGTTGACGCTTACAGGACGCCTATACTACTGTTGCGTGCTTCAAAGGCTGGAATTCCGACGATGCCATTTGTGGTCACGGACTCGGTTAAGCAGATAATGTCAAACTTTAACTTTCCAATGGTCGTTTTTGCAGTGAACCCGTTCTCTTTTGAAGGTTTTAGGACTGCGAAGAACAGGAATGCCCTCTATAAAGCTGTTAGAAGTTTGGGCATGAACTACAAATTTGCTGTTTGCGCGCAACCCCTTATTGGCGAAATAGCCTCTTTCAAGTCCATTTTTGGAAAGTGTGAGGTGAAAGAACCAGCGCAGAAAATCGCAGAAGAAGTGTACCACCTCTTTCGGATTCCACTTTGTAAGCTTCACGTTCAACTTGTCGGAGAAAAAGCCTTCTTGTGCGGTCTTCAGCAAATACGCAAGGATGAACTTACGCAGTTGGACTTGCAACTTCTGCGTAGCGAAGTCTCTTGCCTTCTTGAAGTTGGTGAACACCTAGTTGGGTAATATAGCCTGCTTTGTTGAAAAATACAACTTCACCGACCCAAGAGAAGTTGGCGCTCTCCAAAACTTTAAAATAACAGCCGAGAGCATGGGTCATAGGTTTAACTTTGTTTTTAGGGAAAATCTTGTGGAGCTTCCAAAGTATGATGCCGTTTTTATTAGGGCGACAACAGACCCGCTTTACACGGCTTATGTTGTTTCAAAAACAGCTTGGGAACTCGGCCTAAGAGTTGTCGATGACCCTAAATCGATACAGGTGTGCGGAAACAAAGTTCACTTGTATGAACTCTTCAAGAAACATGATGTTCCGCATATTCCAACGATTTTCTTGAACAAAGATGAATTTCACCATAAAAAGATTCTAGAAATCTTCAACACCTTCGGAAGACCAGTCGTTTTAAAAGCGCCATACACAAGCTTCTCGCGATACGTGGAAAAAGTCGCTTGCGAAACAAGTTTTAGAGAAGTAGCCAAACGCTTCTTTAGGCGCTCAGACATTTTGGTTGTTCAGAGGTTCATGCCAACAGCCTTTGACTGGCGTGTGGGCGTCCTAAACAATGAGGTCTTATATGTTTGCAAGTACATGGTTCCGAAGGGCAGGTGGAAGCACGGCGTAAAGCGGAGGGGCAAGCCAACCTTTGTTTGGGGAAGAACTGTTTCCCTTAAGAGGGAAAACGCGCCAGAAAAACTTAAGGAAACAGCTTTAAAGGCATGCGCCCCAATCGGCAATGGCCTTTACGGAGTTGACATCAAAGAGTTTAACGGCAACTTCGTTGTGGTTGAAGTAAACGATAATCCAAGCATCTACGCTGGTTACGAAGACCTACGAAACAAGGACATTTACAGCAAAATAATCGCCTTCCTAACCAACTAGAGCCGCGGAAAAGCCAATTTATTTATCCTTTGACAACAAATTCTACGCATCGACCATTGGAGGATTAAAACATGCTTAAAGAAACTGTTGAAGATTACCGCCTTTCCGAGAAAATGTCTGTTGACGAGCTTGTTTCGCAGATGGAGCGTGCATGGGGCTTTACTGCAGGTAAGTTGGCAGTGGCTGTGCGAATCCTCGAGAAAATGGTACGGGAGAAAAACTGCGTAAAATTTCTCTCCTTTACTGGAAACATCGTGGCAACTGGAACGCGCGGGGTCTTGAAGGAGCTTGTGCAGAGAAAACTTGTTGATGTCGTGATAACGACTTGTGGAACCCTTGACCATGACATTGCAAGGTGCTGGAAAAACTATTATAGAGGCTCATTTTTGATGGATGACGCTAAACTTCGCGAGGGTGGGGTAAACCGTTTAGGCAACGTTCTGGTTCCGAATGAGAGTTACGGCGCCATAATCGAAGAGAAAATGCAGATGCTTCTTGAGGCTTTGTGGCGGGAAGACATAAAAGAAGTTTCGACGAGGCAGTTGTGCAGCGAAATTGGGAAGCGTGTATGCAATGAAACGTCAATTCTCTACTGGGCAGCCAAAAACAACATACCAGTCTATGTGCCTGGAATAACCGATGGGGCTGTGGGCTACCAACTGTGGCTTTTCTCGCAGGAACACCGCGACTTCAGAATTAACCTATTAAAGGATTCTGGAGAGTTAAGCGACATTGTTTTCACGGCGAATAAAACTGGCGCCCTAATAGTTGGCGGGGGCATATCGAAGCACCACACGCTGTGGTGGAACCAGTTCAGAGAAGGACTGAACTATGCTGTTTATGTTAGCACGGCAGTGGAATGGGATGGAAGCCTTTCTGGCGCAAAGCCAAGAGAGGCAGTTTCGTGGGGCAAAATAAACAGGTGGGCTAGTCGCATAATGGTTGAGGGCGATGCCTCTATAATATTGCCAATAATGGTAAGTGCACTACTAACAAGATTGAAGGGTTAAGTGATTTCGCTAAAAAGCCATGAAAGGTCTGGTGCCTTCCGTTTTACTTTCACCCTTTCGTTCAGTGCATGCGTTATCAGTGGCAACGCAATTGTTGCGTCGCAGTAAACTGTTACGCGTTTTCCTTCACTGTGAATCTTGCCCCAGCTTATGGCTTCTTCCAGCGTACAGCCTGACAAGCCTCCCCACTGCGGCGAATCAGTAGTTATCTGTATGGCGTACTTGTGTGGATAGTAATACTCTTTTATGGACTTTCGCATGTAGCCTTCTCTTCCAGGCACACCCTTGTCCATGGTTTTTGGAGAAACCGAAATTGCGATTAGCTGCGTGTAGTCTTTTGGGACTCCACCGCCGACGTAAACTACGCCTATGTCCTTTGCTTTTTCACCTATCCCGACAAATTGGTCGAACTCCTTAACCTGGTCTATGAGGATGGCATGTCCCATGTTTTTAGCCATCAAAAATGCTTCACCGTAGGCGCTGTCCGAAATTGCTGGACAAAATATTGGGACGTTGTTTTCCGCTGCTACGGCAGCTATGCTTCTTATTCCCTTTTTGCTGAGCCACTTGCCGAACAGGTGCAGAAGTTCCATGGAAGAATATGTAAAGTCCGTTTTCAACGTTAGTAAGAACTCCGTCATCAACTCTTCCATTTTTCTATAGTCTACCTCTCGCCCATAGACATCATAATACCTGTTTATGTCCGCCTTAAGCAGTTCCGCATCGTTTACGAATGGTGAGCCTTGCCAATAGCCGAAACCCATTGCGTCGACGATGTCTTCTGAAACGTTTGCGCCTGTTGAAACGAGAACATCGATGAAGCGGTTTTCTATAAGCCAACTCACAATCTTCCATTGTCCCGCCGTACTCATCGAACCTGCAAAACCCATAATTATTGTTAAATCCTTCTCCTTCAGCATGGCTTCCCAAACTTCAACCGCCTCGCCAAGTTTTCTACCTTGATAGGCTGTTTTTGCCATTTCAGCCAGGAGTTGGGATATGCTCTTTTCCTTAACCTCTATGGCTTCAACTTTTCTTTTAAAGTACGCGTTTGCCATTTTGATCGCCTTCTTTTTAGGGTTAATGAGCCAGTATAATAAATTTCTGGAATAAAAGTGCGTTTTGGTAATACTGAAAACTAGGGAGGGGGTCTGAATTTAGCGGTTGAAAACCTCCAAAATTTGACATACCTCAAATAGCCATTGAGGCGAAAAGAATTAACTTGTATGTCTAAAACTAGAGTGTGATGGGTTGCCATGCTAAAGTTTGAGAAGGCTGTTAAGCATGCGAGAATTTTGAATCCTTTGAAAAATTTTGAAGAAGACACGTTAACATTTGAGTATAGGGCTGACCCGCTTACTGGGCGAAACACCACCGTCATCAAGGGAATGCTAAACTACATTAGCAGATTTCTAATATCAGACAAAGAACAGCTCAAGGCTCTTGCAGAAAAGACTAGGGCAAACTGCCCCTTCTGCCCAGAAAACGTGAAGTCAAAGACGCCGATGTTTCCTCCAGATTTTCTGAAAAAAGGAAGAATCTTCGTTGGCAATTCAGTTGCCATTCCAAATCTTCTTGGGCATGCGGAAAGAAGCATCCTCGTTGTCTTGTCGAAGGAGCATTACCTGCAGCTTAGCGAGTTCACGCCAAAAATGCTTTTTGATGGCTTTAAAGGTGCATGTGCGTACTTAAGAAGGCTTAAGGAAAAGGAGCCATCAATAATCTTTCCAACATTAATCTTCAACTATTTGCCACCAGCCGGCTCATCGATTTTTCATCCACACATGCAAGTCTTGGCAAGGGACAGACCATTCTATCTTGTGCAGCTTATGCTAGAAAAAAGTATGGAGTACCGCCAAAAGCATAATTCAAGTTTTTGGGCAGACCTTGTTTCGACAGAAGAGAAAAGCGAAAGGCATATTTTCAGAGCACGTAGCGTGGAGTGGCTTGTCCCCTTCGCTCCTCTTAGAGGATTAAATGAAGTTCAAGCAATTGTTAGGGGCAAATCCCACATCCTAGAACTTGAAGAAGAGGACTGGCGTGGAATCGCCGAAGGAATGGCAAAAGTGTTAAGCTTTTACCATAAAGAGGGATACGTCAGCTTCAACGCTATACTGCTCTCTGGACCAGTGAATGCGCATTTGGATTATTTCGACGTTAACATGAGGATTATCAGCAGAACTGGCATACAGCAAACGTGTTTCACGGATGCTTGGGCGCTTCCGTACTTGTTGTGGGACGGCGAAGCTGTGGAGGAACCCGAAATTTTTGCAGAAAGGCTAAAAGCCTACTTTGAGGGAATGTAAGCGAGGCGAGTATAAAATTGCGGTTTTCGAGAAGCGAATTGGCGAAGATTATTGATTCCACAAATGTTAAGGCTACAGCCACAAAAAAGGAAATTGAACGGCTATGCGCGGACGCTGTCAAATATGGTTTTGGATGTGTAGTTGTAAATCCGTGCTACGTGAAGTTTGCCGCGAAAATCCTTGAAGGCACTAACGTGAAAGTATGCTCAACTGTTGGTTTTCCGTTTGGCGCCTCGTTGCCCGAAATAAAGGCTTTGGAGGCGCTTAAGGCTGTTGAGGATGGCGCACAAGAACTGGACATGGTCATAAACCTTGGTGCGCTGAAATCTGGCGACTACGAGCTTGTTAAGCAAGATGTGAAGGCTGTTGTGGATGTGAAGCGTGTCGCTAAAGAAGTCGTTGTCAAGGCTATTATCGAAACGCCAAGCTTGACCGATGAGGAGAAGATTATTGCGTGCAAAATCGTTAAGGAAGCCGGAGCGAACTTCGTTAAAACTTCTACGGGGTTGTTTGGCAAAGGCGCAACTGTTGAAGACGTAAGGTTAATGCGGCAAGTTGTTGGAAAAGAGATCGGCGTTAAAGCAGCTGGTGGCATTAGAACCTACGCTGACGCTGTTGCAATGATTGAGGCTGGAGCCAACCGCATTGGAACAAGTACTGCAACCACAATAATTAAAGGCGCGCCATAGGTTTTAGCAAGTTTATGATGCCGACTTTCGTTTTATCAATCTTGCAAGTATTACGGTTGTTGGAAAGGTTACGGGCACCACATAGAAGCGTGGGGGAACTCTGGTGTCATCAAGTACGTAGATAATTAAGGATTTAACTTTAAACACAATACCGCTCTAAATTAATGATAAGAGACTTAAAGGCTTATTGAACTGAATTACATGCGCTCAAGCGCTGTTATTCCAATAAGGTTTAAGGCGTTTCTTAAGACTATTCGAATGGCATCAACCAGCGCCAGTCTTGCATCGCTAAGCCCTTGAGGTTCAGCCTTTATCACTGGCAAAGCATTGTAAAATGTGTTAAACTTGTCGGCTAAAGCATTCGCAAAATCTGCAATCATACTGGGCTTAAGAAGGTCTACTGCTTCCGCGAATGTTTCCGGGAAGCTTGCTAAATCCAAAACTATCTCGCGTTCAATCTTTTCCTTCAGCAAATCATATGATGGATTTTCTGGCTTTTTTGCGGCTTTGCGCAGTATGCTGCAAGCCCTCGCGTGCGTGTACTGAAGATAAGGCGCGCTGTTCCTCTCGAAATTCAGCACCTTATCCCACGTGAACACCACAGGCTTTGAAGGATCAACACTTGCTAATGCGTAACGAACAGCGCCTATGCCAACGGAATTGGCAATCTCCCTCTTCTCCACTTCAGAGAGCTGAGGTGAACGCTTGGAAACCTCTGCGTAAGCCCTTTCAACAGCCTCGTCCATAACCTCGTCAAATGTTATGTAACGCCCCCTACGACTTGCCATTTTATACCCTGGAAGGGAAACAAGATTGTAGGCGAAGTGTACGAGATTATCTGCTTGTTTGCCATAACCCAAAGCGTACAACGCAATTTTTAGTTGCAGTTGCGCTAGGCTTTGCTCCATACCTATAACATTAATGCATTTTTCAGCCTTCTCAAACTTCCACAGTGTGTACGCTATATCCCTTGTCGTGTACAGGGTTGTCCCGTCGGCGCGAACAAGAGTTAATGACGGAATCTCGTAATCTTCCCTCAATCCAAGCTTTGCTTTCAAGTCAAAGTCCTGAGCAACCTTCTCGGCGTTAAATTCTAGAACTGCGCCGGTTCTGTAAACGTAGG
>JAVZOF010000005.1:0-25162 GCA_038882475.1 Bathyarchaeia archaeon | reverse complement strand
AAGAAACAATCTACTCAGATTTAATATTGCTTGTGGTAGACGTAAGCGAACCACTAAGCGCTGTTGAAAAGAAGCTTTCAGTCTGCTTGGAGACAATAGAACGCATAGAAGCCTCCAGCATCCCCATAATAACAGCACTAAACAAAATCGACTTGCTGTCTGAAATGGAAGTTCAGCAAAAAAAGGAAAAACTTGAGGGAAAAGCGCCAAACCCAGTGCCAATATCAGCACTTTATAAGCTTAACATTGACCAACTGAAAGAGGAAATAGCTAAAAAATTGCGAAATTATGTTCAAGCGTCCTTCTCCATTCCGTTGACGGATGAGGTTATGCCTTTTCTTTCTTGGCTTTTTAACCGTGCAGACGTGCAAGAAATAAAATATGTGGATAACGTTGCGCATGTGGTTTTTGAAGCTGTGCCATGGTTTGCTGAAAAAGTGAAAAGCCGTGTTGAAGCGCTTGGTGGAAAAATTGAAAGCTTCAAACATTAAAGATTCGCCAAAAATTTTTGTTTTAAGATGGGGGCACCGTCCGAAAAGAGACTTGCGCCTCACAACTCATGTTGCGTTAACGGCTAGAGCTTTAGGGGCTTCAGGCTTTATTCTTTCCGACATAGAAGATGCAAAAATTAAGGCAGCCGTGGAAAAGGTTGAAAAAAACTGGGGTGGGCAATTCTATTTTGAAATGGGAAACCCATGGAAGAAGACTATTAAGGAATGGAAAACCAGAGGCGGAATAGTTGTTCACCTAACAGCCTATGGAGAAAACATTGAAGCCAGCGACGTAGTGCAAAGAATTAAAGCGTTAGGCAAAGATGTCCTAGTTATCGTTGGAAGCCAAAAAGTCCCAAAAGAATTCTTTTCAGAAACAGTCTCAGACTTTAATGTGGCAATTGGAAACCAACCCCACTCTGAATGCGCAAGCCTAGCAGTTTTCCTAGACAGATTTTTCGAAGGAAAAGAACTCACCAAGACTTTTGAAAACGCTAGGCTCGTTATTGTTCCTCAAAAAAGAGGTAAAAAAGTGATTAAAAAGATTAATTCCAAGTCTGAAACTGGAAAAGAGATTTAAATTAAAATTTACAATAATATGTTTAGAGAGAAAGCGTTTCAATGCTTAAACAGAAAAGGATCGTTATGTTGTCAACAATTGATGACGCCACATTGCTGAGAGTTGCTGAAGCCTTAGGCGAAGAAGAAGCCGTAAAGCTAATTGAAATATTAAAAAATTCAGATGAAATTACAGACGACGAGATAGCAAATAAGACGGGTATTAGGCTTAACAACGTGCGCAAAATCCTCTACAAGCTTTATGATCATTCCCTCGTAAGTTTGAGGCGAACCAGAGACCCCAAAACCGGTTGGTTCATATTCCACTGGAAACTGCAACCAGATCAGCTTGAAGGTTTCATATTAAGCCAGAAACGAAGGGTTTTCGAAAAATTAAACATTCGACTTGAATACGAGAAAAACCACGATTTCTACTATTGTTATACGTCTGGTTGTCGGCGGGTTCCCTTCGAGGAAGCTGTTGAACTGGTCTTTAAATGTCCAACGTGCGGCAAACCCCTAATGCATTACAACAACGAGAAAATAGTTCAAATCTTAACGCGAAAGGTTGAACAGTTAAGGAAGGAGCTTGGTGAGTGAACGGCTTCCAACACGCGAGCAAGCTCTACAATTTTTGCGGGAAAGCGGCTGCTCAAAAAACGTGATAAGGCATTGTGAAGCTGTAACAGAGCTTGCTGTGGAAATTGCAAAGGCATGCGCTGAAAAAGGATTAAACGTTAACCTAGAACTCGTGGAAATAGGGGCTCTTTTACACGACATTGGACGAGCAAAAACCCACAGCGTCCACCATGCTGTTGTTGGAGTGCGAATTGCCAAGACACTAAATTTGCCGAAATCTATAATTGCGATAATAAAAAGGCATGTAGGCGGCGGAATTACCGCAGATGAAGCCAAAAAACTTGGGTGGCCGAAGGACGTTTACATTCCGCAAACGCTTGAGGAGAAAATTGTCGCTTACGCAGACAAGCTCATAGAAGGCTCAAAAAAAGTGCCCATAGAAAAAACAATAGAGAAACTTTCAAAGGAACTGCCGCCATCCGCAATTGCTAGAATACAAAGACTTCACGAAGAAATGTTAACCTTAATTGGAGACTGCCAATGCCTACAGTAACGTTACTTTCAAAAATTTACAATAACCATCAACTGAAACTTGTTGAAGACTATGTTAACTCTTCATTTAAAGGCTTAAAAGTTCGGATGGAAAGCGTCGAGGCAACAACAAACAATTGGGTTCAAATAACCTTTTCAGGAGAAGACGAAAAGGCAGCCTTAAGCTACCTTGAAAACAAGATAGGCATATGCCCAGTCCACATGGAAAACCTAAAAAAGTTTTCAACAACGAAGGGATACTTAACCAGTTTAGACAAAAATAAAGACGAAATCCACGTAGACATTGGGATAATATCGCCTAAAACAGCATTCGCAACAATTCCGCTGCAACACCTACAAGCTCAACTTGCAGATGGAAGAAAAATCGCCCTCCAAAAATTAGCTGAGCTTTACGGTTTTTGCGAGAGCCTACCAATAACAGTAAAAGTGATAGAGCCAAAGGAGAACCATATAGAAGCCACAATGGCAGAAGCCCAGCTAAAACTGTATAAAAGATGGATAAAATCCTTACTTGACCGACTAATAATTTTAGGCACATCTCACCATGGAATAAGAAAAGCCCTAAAAAACTCTAAATGCCAAAACGACATTGCGGAAATAGAATCCCTAGGACTTTTCGAGTATGCAATTGCATGCAAACTTGGAACAGACGCTGTGGGATTAATCCCAAAAATTGGCAAACATCTGCCAAACGCGACCCTAAGAACTCTCAACCCAAAAACCCTATTAGAGTTCTTTGAAGACCTCTACATCAACCTCTAAGCCTATAACTAAAAAGTGGGCCGGGCCGGAGTTGAACCGGCGACCTCAGCCTCGTAAGGGCTGCGTCCTAACCAGCTAGACTACCGGCCCTTTAATAGATAGAGATAAATTAGATGTTGATTTATATGAGAGTTGCGAATTTTCTCTTAACAGTAAAAGGGTAAAATATTAAACCGATCCCCAATATTATTCATCAAATCTTAAGGTGATATCGTGAAAAGGATTGTTGCCACCGGAGCTGGCGGGCCCGCTGGCATAAACTTTGTTATGTCTCTTCGCATCGCTCCGGAGAGGATTTTCATTGTTGGTACAGAGGCTAGCGAATACTTCATTTATCTGGCGCCAACCGACATAAAGTACCTAGTTCCAAAAGCTGAGGAAGAAGGTTACATTGATAAGCTTAATGAAATTATCAGAAAAGAGAAAGTTGATTTTTTGCATGCGCAAACAGACGTTGAAGTGGCGATTGTTTCGGAAAACCGTGAAAAGCTTGAGGCAAACGTTTTCTTGCCATCAAAGAACACTGTAAAAGTATGCCAAGACAAGTTTGAATCTGCGAAAATTTGGATAAAAAAGAATGTGCCAGTTGCCAGAACCATGGAACTGCACAGCGAAAAGGACATCGAAAAGGCCTTTGAAGAGTTTGGAAATCCTATTTGGATTAGAGCGAGACACGGCGCCGGTGGAAGAGGAAGCACTCCAGCCTACAACAAAAAAATGGCGCTTTCATGGATTAACTATTGGAAAGCACGTGGCGTAAACTGGGAGTTTATCGCCCAAGAACATTTACCCGGAAGGAACATAGGCTTCCACAGCCTTTGGAAGGATGGGGAACTTGTGACTTCTATGGCCAGAGAACGCCTAGAATACATATACCCGCATCTCGCCCCTTCGGGAATAACCGGCACACCAGCGGTCCAGAAGACCTTACACGATGACACTGTGAACAGAATCGCAACAGAAGCCGTGCTGGCGATAGACCCAAAATTTAACGGAATAGCCTGCGTGGATCTTAAAGATAATAGAAATGGTGTTCCATGTGTTACCGAAATCAACGCCGCCAGAATGTTTACAACCTCCTTCTTCTTCTCTTATGCAAGCAAAGTTTTCCGCAAAAACCATTACGCTAACATCCCATATCTCTACGTTAAGCTTGCCTTCAAAGAAACTATCCCAGAAATCCCCAAATATAACATTCTGCCAGAAAATGTTTACTGGATACGCCACATAGACGCTCCAGCAAAACTGGTTAAAAATGGGAAAATTGTCGGAGAAATGTACTGCTGGTGTGAGTAATGAGAATATGGTATGACGCTTGCACTGGAAAGCACGTGCGATACGGTGTTGCCATAGCGAAAAGACTTGAAGAGATGGGGCACGAAGTTGTTCTAACAACCCGTGAACATCCAGACACCACACCTCTTGCAAATTTTCTCGGAGAAAAATTCACTGTTATAGGGAAATATAACCCAAAATCCCTACTCTCAAGGCTTAAAGAAGGGGTTCACCGTCAACTTCTGTTTTGTAAATTTTTTGGAAAGGCTGTTCCCGATATTGCTATTTGTCACGGTTCTGTAGATCAGATGCGGGTGGCTTTCGGCTTAGGAATCCCTACAATAACCACCGTGGACACTCCTTATGCTGAAGCCGTACACAGGCTTACTTTGCCTCTCGCTGACTATATTGTTGCTTCAAAGGCTATTCCTAGAGAGGAATTGCAAGTTTACAATGTGAAGGGCGAAATAGTTCTTTTCGATGGTGTTGATGAGGTTGCATGGATTAGAGACTTCCAACCCTTGGTGAAATATGATTTTGGAAGCCCACTAATTGTCGTAAGAGAGATTGAGGAGAAAGCCGTCTACACAAAAGAAAAGTTTTCTTCTGTTTCTTTGGCGAAAAAACTGACGGAACTCGGTAAAGTTATTTTTCTCCCCAGATTTGGGCGAAAAGCCATTAAAGGTTTAATTGTTCCAGAAGGTTTTATTGATTCCGCAAGTTTGGTGGCTCAAGCAGACCTTTTTGTTGGGGCTGGCGGGACAATCACAAGGGAGGCAGCGCTCCAAGGAACACCAGCCATAGTGGTTGATGTTTTTTCAAGGCAATATGTTAATGATTATTTGGCAGAGAAGGGTTTTCCATTGTTTAAAGCGGAGCCTTCCTCTGTTTTTAAGCTTGCCAAAAAGGTTTTAGGCGGTAAAAGGGATGTTAGTGGTTTGTTGGCTAAGCTTGAGAACCCTGTAGATGTAATTGCCAATATTGTAGAAAAATTAGCACGAACTGGGAAAAACTAAGTTTTAACCTCTGACTTTTTTTCTTTAATAAACTCCTTTCTTTTGGCTTCATATTCTTGTCTTGTCATCATTGGTTTGGCTGGTACTCCCTTAACCACGTTGTTAGGTGGGACATCCTTTGTTACAACGCTTCCCGCGGCTACAACTGAATTTTCATGGACTGTTACGTTTGGTAGTATTGTTACGCATCCGCCTATGATGACGTTGTCTTTTATTATTGATGGTGTTAGGCATCGGCTGTGGGGAAATTTATCGTTTAATAAGCTGCTATTTGGGCCTATAAAGACATTGTCGCCTATTCGGCATTCATTTGAAATTGTGACGTGGGCTTGTATTATGCAGTTTCTGCCTATCATAACGTTTTTGCCTATGTCGCAGAAACTTCCTATGCGTGTTCCCTTACCTATCTTTGTGTTGTCGCCTATGACTACATAATTCCAGATGACTACATCCTTGCCGAATTGGACGTTTTCGCCTATTATTACGCCTTTTCCCATTCTAGGAGATGACATTGACATGTTCTCCTTCCTTTAGTATGGCTGTGTGAAGCTTAAATAGTTTGACAGTTTTAGTTGTTTTCAATCGGAATGAAGGCTGGTTTGAAAATGGTTAAAGAGAAAGTTTTAGTTGTAGGTTTGGGGGAAGTGGGCCGCCCCCTTTTCGAGCTTTTGAAGGAATGTGGAAAGTTTGAGGTTTATGGTTATGATTTAGACGCAGATAAAATGCGGGAAATTGGGCAGTCATCCGCCTTGCCTAATAACATTGACGTTGTGCATGTTTGTATTCCATGCCACGATAAAGAGGAGTTTGTGAGAAGTGTTGTGGGTTATGTGGAGCGTTTTAAGCCTAAGTTGGTGATTATTAACAGCACTGTTGCGCCTGGCACAAGTTTGGATGTTTATAGGCGGATTAAAGGCAAGTGTCTTGTGGCGCACTCGCCTGTGCGGGGCGTGCACAAAAGCTTAGAGCATATGAAGTGGGAGTTGAAGCGTTGGACGAAGTATGTTGGCGGCGTTGATGCAAAATCGGCGGAGGCAGCCAAAAAGCATTTTGAAGATGCTGGTTTGAAAACGAAGGTTTTGAAGAGTTGCTTAGAAACGGAGTTGGCTAAACTTTTTGAAACCACTTACAGGGCTTGGATGATTGCTTGTTTTCAGGAAATGCATAGGATTAGCAGACATTTTAGAGCAGACTTTGACGATGTAGTGGATTTTATTGAGGACACCCACCGCGTGAGACTTGACAGACCATTGATGTTTCCAGGGGTTATTGGCGGACACTGTTTAATTCCTAATGCAGAACTGCTTTTGAAGAATTACGACTCCGAACTTTTGAAGTTCATTTTAGAGTCTAATGAAAAACGTGAAATGGAGGTTAAGGATGAAGGTGTTAGAAGAGAAATCGAAAAAGTTAGAAGGCGAGTAGAAAAATTGGAAGGGGAGTTGTTAAAGAGTAGCGGGGGTTAGGTGAGAGTTCATGGTGTCAGAAAACGTTGAAAGTTTTGATTTAAAGCTTCCTTTAAAATCTTATGAAGTTGTGGTGCATAAGGCTGTGGATTTTGCGCGTTATTGTTTTAGCTTTCTTCCAAAAATTGGGGTTGTTAAGCCTCCGCCGGAAAGGCCAAACGGTATAAGTGTGATTTTTAGGAGTTGCAATGATGAATGGGTGGAGCACTCTTTGAAGTCTATCAAAGATTTTGCTGATGAGATAATAGCTGTTGACGCGTCAACAGACGACACTCCAGCAAAGATTAAGGAAGTCGCCAGAAAAGAAGGTTTGAACTTAAACTTCATTCATATGAATGTTCCTTTAGACTCGCTTATGGGAGACACAGAAACATATGTTTACCATTCTAATGTTGGACTCCGGTGCACAAAATATAGGTGGGTAGTGATTTGGGATGCTGATCACATAGCCTATACTGGTGGACCTAACGACATTATGAAGCTTAAAAATTTCTTGTTAGATTTGGATCCTAAAATCTACTACCGCGTTAACATAGGCTTCTTATATCTGGACGGGGATCTTTTCCACATGGGACCTTGGGGGTTTCGAATAAGACGGGAAGTGTTTGCCTTCACATGGGCTCCCCACGTGAAATTTTATAACGCGGGAAGGTTTGAATCGATAAATTTTCCATTATATTATAGGCGGGTTTTGGTTCCTCACCTTCACGCGGTTCACCTGGTGACTGTTAAAAACGCAAAGTACTTGCTTTATAGGAAGTATTGGACCGATTGGCGGGAAGTTGCGGATTTTCAACGGTTTCCCAAACTGGAGGATTACGTAAAGTATCGACTCAAAACCGACTATAACATTGATTCTGAAGAGGAAGGGGTAAAAGTGGCTTTTGCAGAACTTGCAAAAAACCTAGTGAAATGCGACTATCTCCTAAAGAACTGTCCAAACGTTTTAAGGGATGAATTGGCGAACCCACGCTACAGAATAATATACGACGAAAACGGCAAAATCACAAGCAGAAACGACATAGACCAAAATTCGAAGTTTATAGCAGCTGACTTTTCAGTTAAATGAAGGAAAATTAAAAGAAAGATTAAAATCGTTAAAACATTAGAAAAAGAACAAATAGTGTTATATTTCTTTATTCATTACAATGATTTAAACAGAAAAGTGACTTTTGATAAGGGGTCTTGAGGCTTGTTAAGACGTATCGTGAGAAGGACTAGGTCATATCTATTGTATTTTCGGTGCTTCAAACCGGTTACATTAAAATCTGCAGTAAATCTTCTCTTGTCTTCGCTTATGGATGTTTTGCTTTATGCAGTGTCGGGTTGGGCGTATAACCCTAAAACGTTATTTTCTGGGTTGTATTTTATTAAGCCGCATAATTTTTACGTTTACATAAGAGGGGGGACGGATGATTTGTATTATTGTTTGCCAAAACGCGAGGGAGACGTTGAAGATAGTATCATGCAAAATTTGGAAAGAAGCGATGTTTTTGTTGACGTGGGCGCAAACGTAGGCTACTATACGCTATTAGCTTCCAAGCTTGTCGGTTCTGAAGGTGTGGTCATAAGCATCGAACCAGTTCCTAATACATTTAAAATGCTACAAAAAAATGTTTTAATTAACGGAGCAAACAATGTTATCGTGATTCCTAAAGCAGCTTGGAACAGTCACGCTGAACTTAAAATATGCACACCAACAAAATGGTATGGTCTTACCTCTGTTTTTAGAAAAGATGCCAATGATGAAATTAGTGTAGTTGATGGGGTTCCTCTTGATGATATTCTAGGAGTATACCCAAAAATTAAACTAATTAAAATAGACGTAGAAGGAGCAGAATATCAAGTCCTTGAAGGAGCAAGAAAAAGCTTAACAAACACGGCATGCGTTATACTCGAAATTTCAAGAGAAAAGGAAAAGATAATTCATCTATTAAAGGAAAAAGGTTTTAGAATAAGCCGATTAAAATTCACAACTTATATGGCTGCCTGCAATCGAGCTTTTGAAAGTAAGTAAGAAATTTCCTTAAGTATCTTCTCTTCTCTGGCTTTTATGGAAAAGCACTTTTGCACTCTTTTCCGCGCATTAATCCCTTTGTTTGACTTTAATGCTTTTTGGATAGCTTCGGCTGTTGCTTTTGGGTCGTTGTATGGCACGTAAAAAGCCAGAGTCTCCAACAACTTCTGGAAGTGCATACTTTTTGTAACAATTAAGACGCAACCACAAGCCATAACCTCAGCCAAAATCACACTGAAAGCCTTCATAAGTTGAAAACTGGTCAATAAATTTTTGCCTTTCCAGTAAATTTCGACTGTGATGTTTAACGGTTATTAATTAAAATGTTCTATTGCCAACCTAAAAACTTTCATTTCCTTTTTACAAATTACTTCATGGCACAAGTTAGTTAGGGCGAATTTTCTCGCATTTTCTGATAAAGTGCTACGTAATGAATCATCATATACAATCTTTAACACAGCTCGCCTTAAGCTAATATAATCGTTTGCTGGTGCAAGCAAACCATTCCAACCATTTATTACAAATTCTGGAATCCCACCCACGTTAGTTGCTATTATGGGTAAACCACTTGCCATAGCCTCGCACATAGCAACTCCCTGCGCTTCGGTTCTGCTAGGAGCCACAAAGAACGAAAAATTGTTATAAATAAATGGTAATTTGTTATGTTCAACGCCATCCGTGTTAAATTCAACATTTGCGTTTATGGTATAAGCAAGATATTTTAAATATGACTCAAGAGAACCTTTACCAATTACGGTCAACTTTATCGGAAGTTTTTCAAATGCTTTAACCGCTATATCTATTCCATATTTCCATTCAAGAGCTCTTACTGAAATCCCCTCCCTATTTCTTTCAAGAATCGGAGTGAAAGGTCTAAATAGCTTTACATCAACAGGGTTGGGAATGACAAAGCTATGCGGATGTTTTATTAAAAGATATTTCTCTGACATTTTCTTCATCCAATTAGAAACATATACAACAGAGTCTAATTTCTGAATACTTTTTCTTAAAAGTAGATTTCTACGAACATCTATGAGTAGGCTGACTGCTTTGCTTACATTATTCTTGATCCCAAACGGAGAGAAGTAATGATGAAAGGCTCTAAGTAAAACTTCTGCTCCATGAACCCATATAGCAATGGGTCGGCTAAGCCGCGTCAATTTTATAAGTAGATAAGGTGATAGTGAATGTACTGCTAAAACATCAGGATCGAAGTTATGAACTATTATGGGCAATAAATTATATGACGTTTGAAAAACTTCAATTCCCTCGTAAAAGTATTTGTAAGAAGTATTAGAAGACGGTACAAACACCTTAACTTTGAACCCAACTTTGCCATAAATTTTGGCTCTTGCATGCACAAAGGCAAAGGGTTGTCTATTTTTTTTCGATGGATAAGCAGGAGATATTATTAAAATTCTTTTAACCATTAATGGGGCTCCTGTTAAGCATGTGCGCAATTCATATTTTAAAGTAACGAATTTTAAGATTTTCATCATAAAAATCTAGCATATTTGAATTCTAATTTAATTTATCAACACACTTGCAACGTCATCGTCTTTTTCTTGCCTCTTTTATCTTATCTTTCTTCATTAGCGAATTTTATTTCGCGCATGCATAGTTAGACAGCCTTCAATAGAATAATGGAAGACGCATTACTGTTTGAGAGTTTAGGATCATCGTCTGCATGAAAACACTTCGAGAAGAATGCCTTCAAATATTGAAAACGAGAAACATTAATGATCATATGCTTTAAAATAAAAAGCCTCGTATAGAGCCCCAAGGGCGAAATGAGGCACATGCTTCCTTTGACGCAAATTTTGGGCATATTAGGTTGTAATAACCATGTCTAAAACCTTACGTAAATAAAAGGTTCATCTTTGGCAGTTGACTGTTTATTTATATTAAGCATCCCAATTTAATATTGGTGAAAAACGTTTGGACGTCTTCCTCATTCTAGGTGCTCGTCCCCAAATTGTTAAGTCTGCGCCTTTCATTCACTTAGCTAGTAAAGACAAACAAATCGGCTTAAGTGTAATTCACACTGGTCAGCATTATGATTATGAAATGACAAAAATCTTCTTCGAAGAACTACAACTGCCAGAACCAGTAGCAAACTTGAATGTTGGAAGCGGAACCCACGCCCAGCAAACAGCAAAAATAATGCTTCGCTTAGAAAGATTTTTGCAAAAACGAAAGCCAGACCTTGTTGTGGTTCCAGGCGACACCAACTCCACTTTAGCCGGAGCCCTAACCGCTGTTAAACTACATATTCCCGTAGCCCACATAGAAGCTGGCGCCAGAAGCTACGACATAAAAATGCCGGAAGAAATAAACAGACGCCTAACAGACCACTGCTCCGCACTCTTGTTCACACCCACAGAAAACTGCACAAAAAACCTACTAAAAGAAGGAATCGCCAAAAACAAAATCCACCAAACAGGCGACACCATGTATGATGTGCTAATCCAACAACTGCCGAAAGCGGAGAAAACCCCTATCCTAGAACAGTTAGGCTTAGAACCCAAAAAATACGCTTTATTAACAACCCATAGACCAGAAAACGTAGACAACCCCAAAAACCTAAAAAACATAATAGAAGCCATAACAAAGCTTAACCAATTAACCATAATCTTCCCAACCCACCCACGAACCCAAAAACAACTCCAAAAATTCAAACTCTACAGCGCGGTCCAAAAGCAAAACCACATTAGACTTATCAAACCCCTCGGCTATCATGAGACACTAAAACTGATAAAAAATGCAGCATTACTCCTAACAGACTCCGGCGGAATGCAAAAAGAGGCTTTCTGGCTAAAAACCCCATGCATAACACTCCGTGAAAACACAGAATGGCCAGAAACAGTTGAACTTGGAGCAAATCACCTCACTGGAGCAAACAAACAAAAAATAATCAAGGCAGTCAGCGGAATTCTAGAAAAAGGGGAAGCGATAACAGAAAAACTCAAGAAAACGCCGAACCCGTTTGGAGACGGAAAAGCATCCCCCAAAATATTAGAGGTAATAAAATCTTTCCCGAAGGAATAAAGGCATTAACACAAGCTTTAAGGAAGGTATGAAGATGGCGAAAAAAAACATAATATTTATCTCAACAAAGGAGAAGGAATTGTCCGCAATCGGCGTAAGAATGAAATACTTTAAAAAAGCCCTTGAAGCAAATGGATACACAGTGACAAATTTTGAAATAAACCTGAAAGGACCTAGAAAATACTTGAACTACTTTTTTAGGTCCACTCCCAAAGACCTACTTGATGCTTCTAGAAATGCGAATTTGGTGATGACGACAACGCCAACCTTGCTAAACGCCATATTAAGCCATAAAGTTGCCAGAGAAAATGGAGTGCCTCTCGTTGTTGATGTGAGGGATGTTTGGGAAGAATACGCCAAAATAGCCCATCCTCTTATGTATCATCTAGGACCTATCAAAGGAATCGTCGCTGAATATTACGAAGCATTACGGTATGCATCGAAAATCTCTGTTGTTACAGAGCCCATTAAACAGTATTATGAAAAAGTCTTAGGCGAAGAAAAAGTTGTCGTTATCACTAATGGCACCGATGTTGACGTAATTAAATGTGAAGAGAAGAAAACTGACCGTGACATTGATCTAGTTTATCTGGCAGATTTAGATCACCCATATCATAACGTAGAGTTTCTGCTGGACGCGCTGAAATATAATAGTCTAAGGCTAGTTCTTATAGGCGGCGGCAAATACCTAGCACCAACGAAAGAGTACGCCCAATCTCTTGAAATAACCAACCGAATATCCTTTGCAGGCTGGGTTCCTTACGAGAACTTGGCTATTTATCTATGCAGAGTGAAGGTTGGAGTCGTAGGCCGCCCCTTCACGAGCAACATAGGATACCTATATGCTATACCCGTTAAGACTTACGATTATTTGGCGGCGGGACTTCCAGTAGTAGGATATGGTCCAAAGGGTTCTGCTCTTGAAGAGTTCATAATTAAAAATGCT
The DNA here is from genome assembly GCA_038882475.1 of Bathyarchaeia archaeon. Classification (GTDB taxonomy): domain Archaea; phylum Thermoproteota; class Bathyarchaeia; order Bathyarchaeales; family Bathycorpusculaceae; genus JABFQN01. The sequence continues at coordinate 12,452 of JAVZOF010000005.1, read as the reverse complement.
GTAGGGGCGTATATGGCTCAACCGGATCCTAAAGCATTGTCAAATAAGCTTATGGAACTTGTGACGGAGCATGAGAAATATATGAAAAAGGCGAGATTGCTAGCCATTCAATTTGATAGGAAAAAGCTTGCTCAAAAAATGGTGGAGATAGTTAATGATGTTTTATGCAATTAGCTAAGTCTTAATATTAATTCAGAAAGGTTCGATGATCCATCTGGAAGTTTTGGGTACTCTCTTCTTTTTGCCTCTTTAATAGCGTTTAAAATGTTTTCCAGCGTGATTTCGGAAACCATCACCGCATTTATCTTTCTTGCATAATGTTCCGCGTCTTCAACTCCTGCAGTGCGGGTCCATTCTGGATTGGGAACAACAACTATTGGTTTTCTGTAAACTAATGCTTCCAAAATTGTTGCGCCAAAATGTGTAACCACCACGTCGGCGCCGGCTACAAGTTCATAAAATCTTGCGGAATGTTCTAGGATTTTCCATTCGGGATGCCGTCTTCTGTAGGGTTCTGGGTTAACGGTGCCTGTTTGTAGAACCACATTTTCCAGTTTGCTTTCAGCGATTACGTCGAAGAGGCGCTTATGTCCTAGTGTGCCGCCTGTTACGAGGATGTAGCCTCCATTCCATGGTTTAACTTCGGGTTTTGGAATTAAAGGTCCGACGACTGTGCCTTTTTTCAGTAGCTTTTTCTGTTCTTCCCAATGTAATGCTGTGATAGTTGAAAAAGGCTGTAGCAAAAGCGCGGTTTTTGAGGCTTTTGTGAATCGAACCGAGCTTTCTATGTTTACTATGGGTATGCCTTTTATCCAAGCGAATAGGCTTGGTGGTATGCAGAAGTTGCTGCCTGTGCTTACCACAACGTCAAATTCTGTGGGAACTTTTCTGAAGGCTTCAACAAACGCCTTTGCAAGTTTTGGTATAAACTCGCTGGTTGGCGTTTTAGCTTCCCTTGGTTTTAAAAGGAAATCCACCGTGCCAAATTTGCTGAGTCTTTCCTTGCTTAATTTGTCTCCTTCGGGGACGAGGATGTGCAGGTTAGTCCTTCCATAGAGTCTCTGGGCTAAGGCGTAGCCATATGCAGTGTGGCCGCCTCCACCCGCCAGAATCAGCACATTTTTGGTTGTCAATTAAGATCATCTCTTCAATCGTCTTTCTCTGCACATACTAGTCAACAGCAAGTATTTTAAAAAGGTTAAGCGTTTTAGACTCTAAAAATGAGATAATTTGGTGTCAATGCTTGACGGAAAACGCGATAAGGCTTCAGTATTCGGGTTTTGTTATTTTTGCTGCTAAAATGTTCAGTGTAGCCACTGGTTTAGCCTTCCAGTATATGATAGCTCGTTCTACCACGAAAGTTGAGTATGGGGTATGGTTTAACGTAAACGATGTATTGGTGTACTTCACGTTGCTTGCAGGGATTCTTCCATTTTGGGCCATGCGTTTTGTGGCAAGGGGTGAAAAGGGTGCCACGAAAACTGGAGTGCTGGCGAATTTTGTGATATCCATAGCTGCGGTTCTTGTTTATTTGCCGCTTATTCCGCTGATGGCTGAGATTCTTGGTGTTCAAGAGTATAAATACCTCTATATGCTTGTTTCATTGCAAATAATTGATGTTTATCTTCTCAACATCTTTGAGGCATGTCTAAGGGCTAAAAAGCCACAAGCCCTTGGTTATGGAGTGCTAGTTGCGGAGTCCCTCAAAGTGGTTTTGGGTTATGTGCTTATAATTCGTTTGCAGAAAAGTTTGGAAGGAGCAGTAATTAGCATAATTGTCGCTATGACTGCACAAATAGTCTACTACATTGTGTTGCTTGCTGAAGAGTTTAGACAAAGTGTCAAATGGGCGTATTTGAAAGAGTGGCTTAAGGGTTCTGTTGCAAACCTTTACAATGCCTTAGGAAATCAGATAGCTTCCTTTATTTTCATTATGCTATTTACTTATGGCGGGGAAGTTGCTCGAGGAAATTATGGCGCCGCCTTTCAGATAGCAAACATAGTCTCATACTCGTCCTTTCTGGCATTTGCACTGTATCCGAAACTTCTTGCAGAAAAAAACAGCCAAGACATTGCAACCTCGCTTAAAACAGTTTTGATGTTTGCAATTCCCATGACCGTGGGGGTGCTGGCAATACCTGAACTCTATCTTGCAATTCTCAAAGATGAGTATATTGTTGCGTGGCCGGTATTGATTGTTTTGACTATCGACGCTTTTGTTGCGACAGTATCCACGCTTTTTATTTTTGTGCTTTATGGATTTGAAAGGGTTGATGAAAAAGCGAAAATATCTTTTAAGGAGCTGGCTAAAAGTAGGCTTTTCTTGGTTTTTTCTTTACCATATGTTCACTCGGCAATAACTATTCCTTTAACTTTTTATGTATTAACAACTTACTCGCTTGATTCTGTTCAGTCTGCGCTTTCGATAGCCATTATAAATTCAGCAGTGCGGTTTGCTGTGTTTCTTTTCCTTTATGTTATAATTCGCAAAATGGTTAAGATAACGGTTCCATGGAAGAACATTATGAAATACGTTTTTGCTTCAGTTATTATGGGATGCGCTCTCTACGGTTTACGTGAGGTGTGGCATCCAACTAGGGTTTATCAAATTTTGGGTCTGACAGCGATTGGTGGGCTGCTTTATCTGGCTTTGCTCATGGCAATGGATGAGGATGCCAGAATGCTGGCAAAGTCAGTTTTGCAAGAAGTGAAAAACTTTAGGTTAAGATAGGCATGGTTTAAGCATAATTGTTCCACAGTTGGGTGAAGAGGGTTTTGAGGGCTTTTATGAAGGCGTCATAGTTTGTCCATAAAGCTGCCACCTTCTTTTTGCCGTTCTCCTTCCTTATTAACAGGAGCAACTGTTCATTATCTGCCATTATAAAGGTGGGCAATTCATCCGAGTTTAACCGCGAATACTTTGTTCTTTTCAACTTTGTTTTTTCTATAAAGAAGCATGATTTTGGAGAGTAGTTTGTTAGAAGCTGTACGTTTACACCCTTTTTTGAGGCTTTTTCCAACCTGTCTAAGAATCCTGAATGGTAAAAGTTTGCAATATCGTTTTCTGAAATGAAGACGAGGATTTCTTTTTCAGCCTTGCCAAGTATTTCGTCTGCCTTTAAACTTATCTGCTCTTCTCCCTCTAGTATTTGGAAAACCTCTTTCCTTTCCAGTTCAACTTCTGGTTTTGGCAGTGAAAGCCAAATGTCAACTAAGTTTTGCCTTTTCTTTTCAAGAAGGTTCAGCTTCATTCTTTTTGTTTCTATAAGTATGTCTAAGGCTTTCTCGAAGGGTGTCGCGATAAACTTTAAGGGTTTTTCAAAAACAGATGATATAAGCCCTCTCTTTTCTAGGTCTCGCAGAATTCTGTAGGTTTCTGTTCTGTGGAGGGACAAAGCTTCAGAAATTTCGCTTGCCTTATGCTCGCCTGTTCTTGCTAGGTAAACGTAGACTTTCACTTCGTTCTTTGACAATCCAAGTCCGCGGAGCGCCTTTTCAATGGTTTCCATCGACTTGGCTGGACCTTTGTCTGTTTTTACAAAACGCCACAGTCCGCTATTTTCGTCGTAGAGTTTTACTATGCTTTCAGGTTTTTCAACGGATAACTCCATTTAAACCCCTTATAGAGCCTACTCCTGTTCCAATTCGGAGACAGAAATCGATTCGGCTATCGCTATATTTTATATTTCTGAATTCAAAATATGGATTAGAAATACATGCAGACTCATCAAAGCTTATAGCCCAAAACGTGAAAATAGTGAAGGCTTGTGGGGAAGCCTACCAGTGGGGAGAGGAGGAAAATGGAAAAGGAATTAGGCGCATTTTTCCGTCTGAAATGCTTTGTTTTTCCAAAGAATAATCATTGGCTTAAAAGAATTCTTCTGGTTTTCGTCTTTATTTTTTTTCGATTACTTCGCAACTATGGCTTTTTGTCATTTTCCATGGGAAGAGGCTAATGTTTATGCAAGGTTTTTTATGGAGAGTTTCGGCGTCCAAGCTGGGTTAACCTTGTTTGTTTTTGTTGCCAACTTTCCAATTTATGTAACCTTGTTTGGATTCTCATCTTGTTAGGTTTCCAGCAAAAATGGCTGCAATCGTGGAATCTTTAACTGATCTTGTTTTTGCTTGGTTTATTGCTGGCTTGCACTTCAGCGGAGGGACAAGTTGGTTCTGGTCTGCGTCAGATGTTGTGAGGCATGTTTTAGGCGCTGTTCTCTATCTTATTATAGCCTTTATTTTTGTAAAACCTCATAGGCCAAGTTATGGTGAAAAGTAGCCTAGTGCGTAACAAGTTGCCACATACTAACTCTATTATTTTGTTAAGGCACCTTTTGTTAGTTGCCTGTGTTATTAGCTAATGTTGAGGGTTCAATATGGAAAATAAAGACGCAAAAACAGATGATAGTGCTATTCCTCCGGAGTCAACGGAAAAATCTCAAGAAGAGGCTGTGGAAGAGGCACGCTTTTTCCATCCTTTACAGTTTTCTGAAAGCAGCGAAGAAGTTCTGGATGAGGAGGAAATAGAAAAGCATAAGGTTGAGTTTGAACAGAAACTGCAAGAACTTTTGAAAAGCATAAGCGAGGAAACTCTGCAGTTAAGCGAGTATTTAATGGAAGAAGACAAACTGATTAAAGAGCTTTGCATGTCTCTAAAACAGGTTTTGAAAAAGCTTAACGTTTCATTTTACATTCCTCCGCGGGAAATTCCGATAAAGGCAAAGGTGAAAAAAGTCATTTTAAACGAGGAATGTCATCTGATTCTTGTCTACGAAAAGGGTGAAGTTCATTCTACGTTTTTGGCTGAATATCCGCCGGAGATTGTTATGGCTGCCCTTTTGGTTATAGTGCCTGAGTTGGCTAAAGCCATAATGCTTTACAGAAAGAGGATAAGTGCTAGGGTAAGCTTTTTCGGAAGGATAAAAAAAGAGTTGAGGAACGTTGTAAAGGCTATAGTTAGAAGCACAAGCGTCGCGGAAGAGGAAAAAGAATCTATCGATGTGGTCAAGGATACATTAAACAATGAGGGTCAAGGAAAATAGGGTTGCTGGTGTAGAAAATTGGACGGGCCTTCAACAGAAATCCGAACTTTTTATTCGCTTAAAGAGATTAGGGAGATGGTTGAGGCAGAAATAAATCAAAACAAAGCGTTGTTGGACGATTATAGCCAATGGTTGGGAACCCTTTTAAGGAACCCTGAATCGGCTAAGAATCCGGAGTGGGCTAAAAGGGCTTCAGAATTGCAGAAAATTTTAAGGTCTGGCGGCAGAAAAGGCGGTAAAAAGGAAGAAAAGCCCGGTTTTTCAACCGATTGGGTTGAATTTAAGGATTTAATGCTCTGTGCTGACAAGTTTGGAGAGGTGGAAATAATTTTTGAGGCAGTTGAAGAATTGAAAAACAAAGTCGATAAACTGGAGAAGGTTAAAAACTCCTTAACAGAGTTGGAACGTTACGGTTTTGGTAAAAATGTGGTTTACGTCGCATACATCCATGACAGTGTTCCAGAAAAAATAGCTGTTAAGCCGAAGAAAGAGTTGGAAGGCGAAGAAAAGTTCAAGTTTATAGCGGATTTCTCGGTTATAAAGCAAATCTAAACATTTTATAGGCGGCATGTTTTTCGCTTAGCTTGCACTGTACTCTATGAAGGCTTTAGTGAACTTCTTAATTAAGTCGTATGAGTTTTCGACAACACAGCTTGTTTTAATGTAATGTTTCACTGCTCTGCTGTTTACACCTATACCTATTATGCCTATGCCCATTCGTTCAACCTTCTTAATATTCTCCTTCAACTTTTCCTCTACGTCCTCATATCCCGCTGGAAAGAAATCTGAGACAACAACAAGCACTCTGGCTTCTTCTAGGCGGTTTAAAAGGGCTTGCGCTGCAAGCAAGATGGCGTCTGGCAAGTAGGTGAATCCTCCATGGGTTAATCCGCCTATCCTAGCTCTTACCCGCGCGTCATATTTTTCCGTGAAGTCTTTTATGATGTAGAATTTATTGTTGAAGGCGTACATCCCCCAAGAGTTTTGGTTAAGAATCAACAGTTTGGCAACTTCTGCTAAGCATAAGGCTATGCTTCGAACCTCACCTTTAAACATATTTAAGCTGTGACTGGCATCAATAAGTATGGACCACGCGTCCTCCCTCGTCTGTAGCTCTTCGCGTACAAATATGTCTGTTCGCTGGCTTTTACTTGCGATAACTTGTATCGCCTCTTGTAAATCGACAAATCCGCTTTCTTGTTTGAAATCCTCGCCGCTGATGTTCTTTAAAAGCCTTAACTGATGGAGTATCCGTCTAATAGGGCTGCCTAAAACTTCTCTTCGCCTATGGAATTCAGCATAATCCTCTGCTGGAAATGTGAAATCTTCAAACTGTGTGTTTTTTCCTCTTTCTGCATATTCCTTCAAAATTTTAAATTGGGAGTTCTCGCGTTCCAACCATCCTGTTAAAGCTCTTTGCGCGTTGCCGTCCTCTAAATTTTGCAAGGCGTTTTTCAGTTTTTGTTCGTCATTAAATTCTGGTTCAATTCTTTTCAGCGTTTCCGTTAAAAGCCCTTGAATTTCTTCCTCTTTTGGTATTTGTTCTTCGTAAAATAGGTCGTTTGTTCCGTGGCTTTCCGTATATAAAAGGGATGGAACCTCAAAGGTTTGACCGTAAATTGACAAGGCATCGTATATTTTGTTGGCGTAATCTATTTTCTCATCTACTGTTGTTTTTTCTCCGATTTTTTGCAACATTGAGGTTATGGCTTCAACATCTGTTAGCATATCGTCTTTCACTGTTCCTTTAAATTTCCCCAAATTATATTTGAGAAGGGCTGAAGCCATGATTCGTGAAGCTTCGTTTGGTAGTTCTTCAACGCTTTTCATTCGGAGATATGAAATCACATTTGCATAGGTTGTTTCTGGAAGCATCCAACTGAAAGACTGTTTTAGATTTTTATTTATCACGGCGTCTTCGATTAGGCTTACCGTAAAAGTGGATAGGTTAAGCTGTTTTCCTCTAGCCCATTTTGAGTATACCCTAAAGTCTGACAGAAGTGCGTGCAAGCTTAAGTGGCAGACCGACGCCTTAAACAAATACCAGATAATCTTTTTATGGGTTGGGTTTTGAAGATTGAATTTTAACCCTTGGAAGGCGGCGTAATTATTACTTAACCTTTTAGGCTTGATTAGGTGTAAAACAAATCCTTTTTCATCCCTTCCTAAATATGGATACCTTAAGTCTTCATGGAGGAGAATTTTAATTTCGCTATAGGGTTTCTCTGTGACTTGAAGGGCTGTTGACCAGGCAAAATCAAAAAAATTCAAGGCTTTAACCCATTTTCATATTCAGAACTAGCTAAAGACAGACTCAACTATGCGTTTTACTGCTGCTTGAATTTCCACGTCGTCGCTGGTGGTTCCGACGATTGTTTCAACTGCTGCTTCGATAGGTGAGCATCCGTCAACTATCAGCGTCGCCCAGTTTATTAGGTCTCCGGGAGAAGGTCCATAGGGTAGGTCTCCGTTTTTATACTGCCTCCGAAGTTCGGCGCCTACCTGGACTATTTTTTCTGCTGTTTTTGCGTCGACGCCGCTTCTTTTTACAATCAATTCCACTTCTTCTGAGGCTATTTTTTCTCCTATGCTTAAGTAGTCGAAGTTTATCCAGACTGACATGCGTCTTCTAAGGGCTGCGTTTAGGGGTTTTGTTCCAACGAACTCTGCGGAAAACGGGTTCATCGATATTATTAGGTATCCATAAGGGTGTCTTTGCACTATTTCGTTGTCTTTTTCTGTTAAGACTATGTGTCCCCTTGTGTCTAGAACTGGGTTAAGCCTTGAAGCTATGTCCTGTTTCATCATGTTCGCTTCATCTAGGTATAGGATGCCGCCGTTTCTGCACCACATCACTATTTGTCCGTCAATCCAATTTTCTTTCCCAAGGCCTATGTATCTCCCGAATAAGTCGTAGGAGGATGTTTGCAGTCCGCAGTTTATCTCCCATATGGGCAGTCCGCACAATTCAGCAATCAAGTAAACTATGTGGGTTTTTCCTGTTCCACTAGGCCCAATTAAAGCGCATTGTTTGAAGTAGTAGAGGGCGCGCACTATTCTTTCAACATAGTTGAAGCCTCTGTCCACGTATTCTGGGGTGTTTCTGGGAATGAGGGAACGCACCGATTCTGGAAAAACATATCCCGGATGGAGGTCGTATTTTTCTATGCGGTATTTTTTCCTCAACTCAGTGTTTGTGTAGGTGTCTGTTGCAGTTGTTTTTGTTATGGAAACCGATATCCTTGTGTCCTTGATTTCGGTTTTTGTCTGTTCTTCTGTAACATAAGAGGCATTGCCAAGTTTTCTTTTTCCGCCTTGGTGTCCGAAACCGACGGTGACTATTGGTTTTTCTTCCATTTTTTGTTTGTGCTGCGACAATGACGTTCCCTTCTGTTTTCATTAGTTTTATTGGTTGCAAACGATTTAAATATTACTTCTTGCGATTCAATACGGTTAATTAAACCCACAACTATAACAGAAGATCACTTAAAACCTTGTATAGTTCGTTTTTGTCTTTTATTTTTTTGAAAATGGCTTTTCCAGTTGCGTATAGGCGGAAGGAAAAATTGTTGTAGGTAAGGTCGAAGATTATTTTTGCGACGGTTTTTTCGACTTTTGCCTTTTTCAGTATTTTTGCCATTGCTTCGTCTTTTTTGTCGTATTTGAAGTGGACTATGAAGTCTTTTTCTGCACCGCATGCTTCTTCCATTCTGGCTATGTATTCTTTTACGCTTGTTTCTGCGTTCATAACGATTGTTCTATCTCCTTTAGGGCTTCGATGAAGTTGTCGATTTCCTCTTTGGTGTTGTAAATGTAGAAGCTTGCCCTTGCTGATGATGAAAGCCTGAATTTTTGGTGTAGGGGTTGGGCGCAGTGGAAGCCGCTTCTTATCATTATGCCGTAACTGTCAAGCAGCAAGGCTACATCGTGGGAGTTGAATCCTTCAATGTTGAATGGTATTATGCCACATTTTATCTTTGAATCTTTGGGACCGTAAACTGTTACTTTTTCGCATTCTTTTAGTCGTTTCATGGCGTATTCGGTTAAGGCGCATTCGTGAGCTTTCACGTTTTCCATTCCTAAGGTCTTCAAATATTTTACAGCGGCCATCAATCCTACGCCGCCGCAGATGTTGGGGGTTCCAGCCTCAAACTTCCAAGGCAAGTCATTCCAAGAAATTGTGCATCTGCGTGTTTTAGGGTTGAAGGAGACTTCCCTTATCATTTCGCCCCCTCCGTGGAAGGGCTCCATTTGCTGGAGGATCTCCCTTTTTCCATATAAGACGCCTATACCCGTGGGTGCCAGCATTTTATGTCCAGAAAAGGCGAGGAAATCCACATCCAAGTCTTTGACGTTTATGGGTATGTGGGGGACGGATTGGGCTCCATCTACAAGCGTTAGGGCGCCGTTTTCATGGGCAAGCCTTGCAAGAGCTTTTACGTCGTTTATGACGCCTGTAACGTTTGAGACGTGAGCTATGCAGACTATTTTCACTTTTGGAGAAAGTGCCTCTTTAAAGGCTTCGTGGTTTAGAGTTCCATCATTGTTTACGTCTAAGTATTTGACTTTGAAGCCTTTTATTTTTGAGAGGATTTCCCATGGAACTATGTTGCTGTGGTGTTCCATTAGGGTGACTAGAACTTCGTCTCCTTGTTTTAGGTTTTTAAGCCCCCATGAGTAGGCAACTAGGTTTACTGCTTCTGTTGTGCCTCTGACGAAAACAACTTCTTCCATGCTGTGGGCGCCTATAAACTTGGCTACTTCTTCGTGGGCTTCTTCGTAAAGCTCTGTGGCTTCAAGAGACAGCGTGTGCACTGCGCGATGTACGTTTGCGTTGTGTTGCTCATAGTATTCTTTTATGGCTTCGATGACTTGTCTTGGCTTTTGGGAGGTTGCCGCGTTGTCGAAATAGATTAGCGGATGATTGTTTATTTTCCGTTTCAGTATTGGGAAGTCTTCTCTTATCTTGTAAGGGTCAAACATTAGGTGCCCTCTTCCGCCATCTTCATCTTTTTTGATAGAATTCTCGCCAGTTCCTCCTCTTCAAGAGCTTGTTTCTCTTCGAAGGTTAAGTCTTTTGGTAGCCATCCTGGCGAGGTTTGCTTATTTTTATAATAAGTGCGGATGGCGCGTCTTAGGGCGCCTACGGCTAGGATGCCGCAGTGGAATTTGACGGCAGGCAGTCCGCCAACTTCTTCGGCGACGCTTTTCCATGTGATTTTCCAAGCGTCTTCAAGCTTCATTCCCTTAACCTTTTCGGTTACAATGCTGGATGTGGCTATGTTGGCGGCGCACCCATAACTCTCGAAGGAAGCCTTCTCAATGATGTCTTGCTCGTTAATTTTTAGGTAGAAGGTTATCATGTCTCCGCATGCTGGATTTCCAGCCACAGCCGAAACTGTGGCGTCCTCCATTTTCCCAAGGTTTTTCGGGTTTCTAAAAAGCTCGAGGATTTTTTGACTGTAGGGTAATGGCACACGCGACACTTTTATTCCACCCCTGTTGCGCCTGTTATCCCCCTTAACCTTTCAACAGCTTTAGGCAACACTTCCAAAACATAGTCTATGTCATCTTCTGTGTGATGGCGAGTAACCTTCATAAGAATACTGCCATGAGCTTCCTCGAACCTTCTGCCTATAGCCACAAGCACGTGGCTTGGCTGCAAAAGCCTTCTTGTGCATGCGCTTCCGCTTGAAACATAAACGCCGTTTAGGCTTAGTTCTATGGTTAAGGCTTCCCCTTCACATCGCAAGAAACTTATGTTAACGTTGTCCGGCGCCCTTTTCTCGCCTTTAGGTCCGTTAAGCCGTACATCAGTTATGTTTGCTGTTATCCCCTCAATAAGCTTGTCCCTCAGTCTCTGCATATGCGCCACATTCTCTTCAAAGTTTTGGAAGGCTAGCTCAGAAGCCCGTGCAAAACCAGCAATTAAAGGTGTGTTTTCAACTCCGGGCCAAAGCTTCTGTGTACCAATTTGGCCTTCTAAAATTCGCTCTATGCTTACGCCTTCTTTCACGTAGAGGGCGCCTATTCCGCGAGGGCCTAGAATTTTGTAGCTGCTTATGGTTGCCGAATCCACGTTTAGTTCTCGTACATTGAAGGGGATTTTTCCATAAGCGTCGGAGGCGTCTGTATGGAAAATTGTCTTTGGATTTTTGTCTTTAACTATTTTCACGGCTTCTTTAATGGGTTGTATTGTTCCTATTTCATGGTTTACGGTTGATAAACTCGCGAGAACCGTTTCCGAGTCAACAGCTTCCTTTAGTTTCTCAAGGTTTACAAAGCCTTCGCTGTTGACTGGCACCTTCACCATGGAAAAACCATATTTGGTCAGCATTTCCGCCACGTGTACGATGCTTAAGGGTTCAATTTCAGAAATCACAATTTTCTTGCCTTTACCCCGCATTTGCAGCGTAGTTCCCAAAAGTGCAAGGTTGTTGGCTTCTGTTTCTCCCGGAGTGAAATTGACTTCTTCAAGGTTTTTGCAGCCTAAGAAGCTGGCTATTTTTTGGGATGCTTCCATTATGGCTTCGAAGGCTTCCCAGCCGGGCTTGTGGGTGAGGGTTGGGTTGCCATAAGCGCGTTGGTTAAAGTATGGTAGCATAGCCTCCAAAACTTCTTTTGGCACTATGCCCGAGTTTTCAATGTCTAGGTAGACTTCACGTCTTAATCCTTCATGGGCTTTGAGAAGTTCCTTAACATTTTCCACCATAAACTTCAAGTCCTCTGCTTTAACAATAATAGGTTTTAGCTTATAGAAAAGGCATTTGGCTTGGAGTTCGCTTTTCTGCCATATTGGCAATTATATTTTTGGCTGCAAATACGCTGCTTCTCTATAGTTTTTGGTTGAAGAAAAACCCAATAGCAGTCCTCCCCCCTTAGATTTTCCATCTGCGCGTAATATGAATTGCAAAGTTAAAACAACAACCCAAAACTCGACACTCCGCGTAACGTTTTAAACCAGTGGTGCTCTTTTATTGTGCAGTAAGGAGCATAAACAGGAGTATCTAGGTGAAGATTGCTGATTTGCCGGTTCCAGAGTCGGTTAAAGAGGTTCTTATTAAAGACGGAATTGTGGAGCTTTACCCACCGCAGGAAGAAGCCATAAAAGCTGGAGCTTTGGATGGACGTAACCTTGTTTTGGCTAGTCCAACAGCTTCTGGCAAGACCTTGATCGCTGAGCTTTGCGCCCTTAAGCATATCCTTGAAAAAGACGGAAAAGTCCTCTATCTTACGCCTTTAAGGGCTTTGGCCAGCGAGAAATATGAAGAGTTTAAGAAGTATTCGGCTATAACCAAAAGCGACGGTAGAAGAATCAGCGTTGGCATATCAACAGGCGACTATGACAGTTCAGATCCTTGGCTGGAACGTTACGACATTATTGTGGCGACAAACGAGAAGGTGGACTCGCTT
>JAVZOF010000004.1:0-57254 GCA_038882475.1 Bathyarchaeia archaeon | reverse complement strand
ATATCCCAAAGCGTAAAGCGCAATCTTTAATTGCAGTTGCGCTAGGCTTTGCTCCATGCCTATAACATTAATGCACTTTTCAGCCCTTTCAAACTTCCATAGGGTGTAAGCCATATCCCTCGTCGTGTACAACGTTGTTCCATCAGCGCGAACAAGAGTTAAAGGCGGAACTTCATAGTCTTCTCTTAATCCAAGTTTCTTTTTCAAGTTAAAGTCCCGGACAACCTTTTCCGCGTTGAACTCCAAGACCGCGCCAACTCTGTAAACGTATGGTGTTGCTTTCAGTCTTTGCAGGACTTCGGATACTCTGTTGCTCCAGACGAAGTCGCTTTCCCAATCCCAAGAATCATAAGAAACGTCTGCGCGGCTTAAAGTTTCCTTGAAGCCTTGAAGGCATAGCTCGCTGACTTCCCTTACGAGCTCTTTAGCCCACTTCTCTCCCACTTCATAAGCTTGATTAAGTGTTGCAACTTCGCTTTCTGGGTCTTTGTCCTCGCCTATTCTATCAAGAAGCTTTTCGAATAATTCTGGAAACTTTTCTTTAAGCTCCACGGCCACGGACATCCAATCGTCAAGTTCCCTATTTATCTTTGCAATTTCATCCACTGCTGAAACAGCCTTTGCGCGCTCAAGCTCCCTTTTTAAACGGTTTATTTCGATTATGCAGCTGGTTATGGTATAGATTTTGCCGATGAAATGATCTGGCTTGCCCTCTGGTTTAGGCTTGCCCAACTTCTTATATCCATAGGCGATTACTGCGCTTTGCCTTCCAACATCATCGATATAGTAATGGCGGAAAACAGCGTGTCCCCTAGCCTTCAGAATCCGTGCAATGGCATCGCCAAGCATCGGGTTTCTGGCTTGTCCAATATGTATCGGGTGAAGCGGATTCACGCTTGTGTGCTCAACAATAATCTTCAATGGTCTTTCAGCCTTAACAAAGCCATAATCAGCGTCAAACTGCCTAGCCGATTCAATAGTTAAACTTGAAAGTTTCGCAAAATTCACGTGAAAGTTTATGTAGCCTCCGCCCGCTTGGGAAACGTGGTCTACAAGAGAAAACCGCGTCTTATCCATAGCCTCAATTAAACATTCAGCTAATTCGACTGGTTTCACGCCGATTTTCTTTGCAAGTTCAAAACAAAGCGATGATGCTAGCTGTCCGAACTCTATGTTTGGCGGCTTTTCCAACGTTAAAACTGGCTTTTCAACCTCGGGAAAACGTTTCTTTAAGGCTTCTTCTAAAATCTCTTTGCATTCCGTGCGGAAATCTGCGAATGGGCTTTCCGAAATCATTGATGCTTTCTCCATTTGTTATAGAGCTTTTCTTAAACCTTTTAGGGTTGAAGTTATATTTTAATTTGCAACAGCACAACAAAATAGGCGAGTAAATGGAAACAAAAATAATCTTTTCAGAGAAGTGCTTGGGCTACGGGTCTTGGCACATCGAAAGTCCAGAAAGGGTTAGAAAAGCCTACGAAATCCTAAAAGCAAAAGGCTACAAGTTCCTTGAGCCAGAGCCAGCATCCGAAGAGGACATACTTAAAGTTCATGATATCGAATATGTCTGGAACTTGAAAAAGGGTTTCATCGAAGACGTGGACACACCAGCCTACGAAAACATCTATGAATATGCAAGACTAGCGGCTGGCGGAGCCATGCTGGCAGCAAAAGTAAATGGATTTTCGCTTATGAGACCGCCTGGGCATCATGCTGGAAAGAGCGGAAGGGCGTTAGGCGCCTACACAAGGGGATTCTGCTACCTAAACAACATAGCCATAGCGGTCAAGTACCTGGACAAGCCGACTTTGATCCTAGATATTGATGGGCATCATGGAAATGGGACGCAAGAAATCTTCATGGGAGACGAAAGTGTTGTGTACATCTCCTTGCATAGATATCCGCATTATCCCGGCACTGGAAGTTTTTCCGAGGGTAACTGCCTAAACTTTCCTTTGCAAGCTGATTGCGGAGAAAAGGTTTATTTGGAAACTTTGGCTGGAGCCATCAGAAAAGTTGATGCGAGCAAGTTTGAGGTGGTTGCGGTTTCGGCTGGGTTTGACACTTACGCTGGAGACCTTGCTTCGCTCGGCTTAACCGAAAAGGCTTACAGAGAAATCGGCAAACTGATTAAATCTTTAATGAAGCCTACGTTCTTTGTTTTGGAAGGCGGCTATAACGGCGAAATCATTGGAAAAGCCATTCACGAACTTCTAATGGGATTTCAAAGTTAAACTGTTTTATACCCATTTTTCCAGAAGCATATTTTCTCCAAAAAATTCCAGAATTCTCCTCGGACTAAAGACCGTGATTGCGGCATTTGAAAGTTCTCTGCCAATTTTTGGAATCAGCCCAGCAGCATCCGTTCCAAGCTTACACACCATAGCGTTTTCAAAAAGCCCCAAGGATTCAACATCCACCACGTCTCGTAAGCATCGCTTAACCCTCAAAACGGACATCACTTTTTCGCGTGTTGCCCCAAGAACTATTAGCCTGTCAAGAAGCGATTTCATCCAACCCTTATAAATCCTTAGTTGAGCCTCCGAAAACGTTGTTTCCACGATGCCTTCTTCTTTGTTCATGTTTAGGGCTTTAACTGTTAATGGTATGTTCTCGCGAAAACCATACAATTCAGCCAATTTCGCAAGCGCCAGTTTTCTTCCATCAGCCAACTGCGCTTGCAGATGCTGAAGTGTTAGTTCTGCTTCCACCTTTTGTGGAGAAGAAACTCCTATGTCAATTATTATTTGGTCTTTGTTTATTGCCGTTATATACCCTTTCAGCGTCGAAAACTTTCTGATTTCTTCAATGGTGTTTGGGCATAAGCCAACTTCCTCACTTATGTAGCGTAACGCTATTTTTTCATCTTCGCCAGAGATAGATACCTGAACCCAGTTATTCAGTGTTCCACAAACTTGGGTTTTAACCTTTAACCCCTTGAGTTTTAGTTTTAGGAATGCTTCGACAACTTCAAGTTGATTCTCGTTGTAGGTTTTTATGGCTAGGGTTGTGTGCACTTGCAGTCGCCTATTAAACGCATCATTTCTTCATGCAACTTCAGTACGCGCATAACCGCCGCTTTAGGCAACTTTTTTGAAAAACTCTCTATGGCCTTTTCTATGGGCACTCTTTGGGCTCCCTCAATTAATTTGTCGCTGTAGGCAACAATTTTTTCTTCAAGGGTTTTTGGAACGTAAATGTCCTTTGGCCATCCCAGTTTTTTCGCTTCTTTCGGCGTTATTCCACCGCCCACGTGTCTCTTAATTATCGCTAATATTGGTTCTGGTAAAGACATTGCCTTTGCGATTTCTGCACCTATGACTGCGTGGTGGACGCTGTGGGTTTTTGCCCTTCCAATGTCATGAAGCAAAGCGCCGATTTCAACAAGTTGAAGGTCGACTTCCAACCCTCTTTCTTTGCATGTTTTTGCGATTTCCAAGGCTAGTTCAGCCACGGCTTCACAATGTTTTATAACATTTTTTGAGCATCCAGCTTGTATGAGAAGTTGTGTTGCCTCTTCCCTTGAAGGGAGCTTTTCACTCACCAAGCTCCTTCCTTAACTGCTCAACTTTCCTCGTTAAGGCGTTAACTATCTTATCGTTGTCATAATACATCAGCGGTTTTCCACATGTTGGACAGCGGAAAACAAGCTCAACAGCCTCTTCGAACGGTATCCTTCTACAACCCACTGTTGAACAATAGTAGAAGTCATGGTTTTTCTCGTACTCCAGCCTTATGTTCAATTTTTCCAACACGCGGCGTTTTTGACTTAGTATGAAGCCTTCAAGTTGATTTGGTTGGAGTTTCCAGTGGAATATGAACCATCCAGTTTTCGGGTCGCGTGTTCTTCTTAGGCTTACAAGTGAATGGTCATAAAGCTTGTAGAGTATTTTGCGCACCGTGTTTAGTCTTATTCCCGTTTTGTTGGCTATTTCGTCGTCTGTTATTTCATCACAGTCCTTTAATATTTCGATTAGTTTCACCGCTTCTTCTTCGCCCAGCGCTTGTGCAACTTTCATTAGTGTGGCATCGTTTATTGCTGACGTAATAATCACTCCCGCTTAATTGTTGAACAGTTGCCTCTCTTCTAACAATAATATTGTGAGGCTTTAATTTAAATTTCTTTACTGATCAGAGTCAGATTTTATGTTGCCCTTCACAACTCTTTTCCCGCGTTTCTGAGGAATTATCCGTATCTTAGCGTCTTCAAAATTTTTAGCCAAGGCTTTACCTTCAAGCAGTCTGTCGAGGAAGACGGCTAGGCTGGCGCATTCAGAGTGCGGTTGACTCCCGATGGCAACGTTGAAATCTGAAACTTTTTCGGAAAAGAATTCCCTTGGAACCTTTTGACTTCCAACGATTATCAAGATATCTTTTCCAGAGTTTTTGATCCGTTGCAGCACGTCGCTTGTTTGGATGTTTTCGCCGTAGGCTGTCAAGTGCACGACTATTCCGCCTTTAGCCCTCCATTCTTCAACAGCTTTTCGCCACGGATTTCCCATTTCAAAGTGGAATGGTCCACCCCAGTTTTCCACAATTTTTTTAACTGTTCTGGCGATTTTTTGGTCTTTTATGTCTGCTAGTATGAAGCCGTCGGCGCCTAGTGCTCGGGCTGTTAGCGCCACGTGGGTTGTTAGTCTTGCGTCTCTTCGTGGCCTATGTCCCCATCTTAAAACAAAAATTTTTGGCATTGCATCTTCACTGGTGGATTTCGATTTTTCCATAAGTTTTCCACGTGATTTTTAACTTTTTCTGCGAAGCTTGGGTTCGCCTCAAAAATTATGTTAGCTGAGTCGCCCCTATATTCTACGTGTTGCACATCTGCCCTTTGGAAAAGCCATGATATGAACTGCATTGTCTCGTTTGTTAATGGTATTGTGAACGACATTTTAACATAGTTCTGCAATTGCTTGCTAATAGCTTCTTTCAACAGTTCAATGTTTGTTCCACGCAGTGCCGATGTTGGTATAGGATTTGGCGCCTCATCCTTTATCGCCTCCAGCCTCAAGCTAATTTCTTCTTCTCGTAGAAGGTCTATTTTGTTCAAGGCAGTGATTATGGGGATTCCTGACGCTCCTATACGTTCTATTGTTTCTAGGCACACGTTAAGCTTCTTTTCAACAGTGCTTACCGGCTCGCTTACATCAACGACGAGCAGTATTAAGTCTGCATAAATGGTTTCTTCAAGGGTTGAGTGGAAAGCCTCGATAAGCGTCAGTGGCAAGCGGTCTATAAAACCAACAGTGTCCGTTAACAAGAATTTTTTTCTCGCGATTTTCACGAGCCGCGTTGTTGTGGAGAGCGTCGTAAAGAGCGTGGTATCAACCGGCACCTCCTCTTCCGTTAGGGCATTGAAAAGTGAGCTTTTTCCAGCGTTTGTGTATCCAGCCAAAGAAATTGACGAAAAGCCAAGTTCTGCCCTTCTTTCACGGTGCAACTGCCTCTTCCCACGAATCTTCTTAAGCTTCCGCCTTATAGCGTGAACTTGTCTTTTAACAGCTTCGTAGTAAACGTCAACTTCGTAGGCTCCAAGCCCCATGAAGCCTGGTTGCTCTCCCATCTTTGCGAGTCGCACCCTCTCTTTTGCATGTGCGAGTTCGTATTGGAGTTTTGCCAGTTGAATTTGTAGTTTTGCTTCTGTTGTTGTAGCTCTTCTCGTGAAAATTTCGAGTATTAGTTGAAACCTATCTATAGCTTCGACGCCAGTGGACTTTGCAAGGTTGTATGCTTGCACTGGTTTTAGTGGATTATCAAAAATTATTTTTTGGGCGCCAGTTTCTTTTACGAGTTCGGCGAGCTCCTTAACTTTTCCAGCGCCTATTTGATAACGTGAGTCTGGTTCCCTAATTTGCTCGATCTTGCCGACTACGGTGTATCCTGCTGACTCTGCTAGGCTTTTGAGTTCTTCTAGGCTTGATGGTTCCGTGGGGCGTCTGCGTTGAACTATGATTGCTTTCGTTCGGCGGTTTCCCCCTTTTCCGAGCTTTTCTCTTTTTTCCCAAGTTGGATAATGTCGCCCAATGTTAGTTCACGCTTTTCCAGTTTCGGAATTTTTGCTTGAGAAGCAGTTTCTTCAGCGACCGGAACAAGCAACCTAATTTTCAACTCGTGTTCCAACTTCCTTGCGAGAATGTCGTCCGGCGTCATCTTGCCCGTTTCAATTTTCCTCAAGACAGAAACTTTCTCGTTTAATCTTTTGCCCAAATCCTCGTGGGACAACCCAAGTTTTTCTCTCGCCTGCTTAATTTTCACGTTAAAATCTTCGATAAGCTCGAATGAGGCTAACTTTATTTCTTGGTGCCTCTTTTGTTGCTGTAGCCTTGGCGTTAGGGGTGTTTTAGGCTTTGTTAGTATGGGTATTTGCATGGGCGTTTTCGGTTTTTCTTCCAAAATTGGCTTTCCATGTTTTGCGCATTCGTTGCACACTGTCAGTTTTGCTCCTTCGATCATGACGTTGCATGGTTTGCCGTAGATTTTGCGTCCGCAGACTTCGCACCGCACGCGTTCACACACCTACTGTTTTTATTTTACTGCTAGTGTTTATAGTTGTCGAATTGTAATGGCGGTTTGGGGTGCATAAACCTTGGAAGAAGAAGACCTTAAAAGGATTAGAAGCGTGGCAGACTACCAGTTTGGAAAGGGTGTGGGCGCAAAACTTTTTCCAGAAAACGTGGAAATCGCCTATTCCAAGCGCACTGGCAGAATCCGTTACGTCTACTTAGAGGGCAAAAGGCTTGCAACCCTACGCCCAATTGATGGACTGTTTTCCTTAAGTATTACTGGCGCAAAAAGGATTGTCAAAAGCAATTGTCAAGCAAGATGCATGGTTGTTGTTCGCGATGATGTTGCAAAGTTTGTTGCTGAGGGCGGAGACGTTTTTGCCGCGCATGTTGTTGAGGCTGATGACGCCATCCGCCCAAAAGACGAAGTTATCGTTGTTGATAAGCATGGAAATGTTTTGGCTGTTGGTAAAGCGGTATTATCTGGTGTGGAAATGTGTGCCTTCAAGTGCGGCGTGGCTGTCAAGGTTAGGCGTGGATGCTTGGAAGAAAGTTAAGTATTTGAACGCCTTATCAAATAGTAAAGTGTGGTGGAGAGAAAAGGTTATGCATAGGCGCATAAGTCCCAGAGAAGCGAGGCGCATGATGCAACGCATGGGCTTAAGCATGGACGCAATCCCAGACGTTGAACAAGTAATAATCAAAACAAGCGACAAAGAAATAACAATTCAAGAACCAGAAGTAGCCATACTTGACATGCAAGGACAAAAAATTTTCCAGATAACCGGCGGAAAAGTAACAGAAAAGGCGCTTGAACGTAAATTGACGATTCCAGACGAGGACGTGCGATTAGTGGCAGACCAGACTGGAAAAAGCCTTGAAGAAGCAAGAAAAGCCCTTGAAGAGTGCGGAGGCGATCTGGCGAAGGCAATTCTCCTACTTCAATCAAAAATCTAACCCTTCTTGCACGCATTCACAAATTAAAGTTATATTTTTCGTCTTATTCGTATATTAGTTCATTTGGGGGCAATCCGCTAGCGTTGACTGACATAGCAGCAGTTGGACATTTCTCAATAGATTCCATTCTTCTTCCATCAAGCCAAAGGCCACACGTCGTTCTTGGCGGTTCGGTGGCTTACGTGGCGCTTTCAGCCCAACGCTTAGGCGCAAACGTTTCCGTCATATCTAAGGTTGGCAGCGACTTTCCAGAAGCCTACATGTGGTGGCTTGGACAAGAGGGCATAAACCTTTCTGGCATATTAAAAATTGAAGACGCCCTTACCACACGTTTTGAATTGAAGTACAGCCCAGACCTATTAAGTAGGAGTCTGCGCCTTGCAACCAAAGCCCCACCAATAACCATTGACGATATACCAAACTCCTTAAAGGCAAAGGCAATCCACATAGCGCCAATAGCGGATGAAATCAAAAACGAAGTTGTAGAGAAACTCAAGGCACATGCAGATTGCGTATCTCTAGACCCTCAAGGTTTTCTGCGAACCTTCGACGAAAACGGAAATGTAACTTATCGCGAATTGCCAAACAAGCAAATTCTCGAACACGTTAACATTTACAAGTCTTCTTCTGAAGAAATCATGCATGCAACAAGCTTAAAGAATATTAGCGCGGCTGTAAGAGCGATTCACGACTTCGGCGTGGGAATAGTCATAGTCACTTTGGGCATAAAGGGCGCTTTGCTATCGGTTGAAGGAGCAGTCTACAACATTCCAGCATATAAAGCAGCAAGGGTTGTTGACCCAACTGGTGCTGGAGATGTTTTCATAGGCGCCTTCCTTGCCGAGTACATTAAAGGTAAAGAAGCCTTATGGTGTGCTTGTGTGGGCTCCGGGGCGGCTTCGGTTGCTGTTGAAGCTGTTGGCCCAACTTTTGCTGACTGCAGAACCGAAATTTATAGAAGGGCACATTTGCTCTGTGAAAAAGAAATTAAGAATGAACTGCATTAGTATTTCAGAAAAGGAGACATTGACTTTGGGTCGCATCGATAAAGGCGCAAAATGCAACGTTTCTGGATGCGGTAAGGAAGCAGTTCGATCGCTTTCCCTAGACAAGGTAAGGTCTTCTGGTTTAAGTGTAAATGTGGAGGGCAGACGCGCTTATCTTTGTAAGGGGCATTATAAGGAGTATAAGAAGCGTACAAAGAAGGAGAAGCAGCTTGAAAAGTGGCGGCATATGGGCTAGGGAAGGGTGATTATTAAAATGCGGGTATTACAGTTGCACTCCGACTTCATCGAGTTTCAGCCAATACAAAAAGAAATAGCAATGGCTGAAGAGGCGGAGAAAAAGAAAACACGCCTAGAAGAAATAGTTGTTCTTTTCACGGCGGTTGAAGAGGGCGACAACACCGCCTTAGCGAAAAAGGCAATAGATGAAATTTGCGACTTTCTCGAAAAACTGAAAGTAAATCGCATACTAATCTATCCATACGCACACCTAAGCAGCAACCTCGCAAAACCATCAGAAGCGCTAAAAGTAATTAAAGCCATGGAGGCATATGCGAAAGAGAAGGGTCTAGAAACCTACCGTGCGCCTTTCGGCTGGAACAAGCAGTTCACAATCGCGATTAAGGGTCACCCACTAGCAGAGCAATCGCGTGTTTTTCTTCCAGAAGCAGAAAAAGAGGAGAAAGAGCTTGTATCCGAAGCTGTAAAAGCCGAAGAAAAACTGAAGTCGCATTGGTATATTCTCCAACCAGACGGCAAAATGGTTCCAGTTGAAGAATTCGATTTTAGGAATCATGAAAACCTTAAAAAGTTCATGAAATACGAGGTTTCAAAGGTTAGGGCAAGCCAGCAGATGCCTCCACATGTTCCTTTAATGAAGAGGCTTGAAATAGCGGATTACGAGTTTGGAAGCGACCCTGGAAACATAAGGTGGTACCCGAAGGGGCGGCTAATCAAATCACTGCTTGAACAATTTGTGACAGCCAAAATGATAGAGTACGGCGCCATGGAAGTTGAAACTCCAATAATGTATGATTTCCAGCATCCAAGTCTAGCCGACTACATAAACCGTTTTCCAGCAAGACAGTACTTGCTAAAATCGGAAGACAAGGAGCTTTTCCTGCGTTTTGCCGCGTGTTTCGGGCAGTTCCTTATGGTTCATGACACGCAGTTCTCTTATAGACATATGCCACTAAAAGTTTACGAGTTAACACGCTACAGCTTTAGACGCGAAAAAAGCGGCGAGGTTGTAGGCCTAAGACGTTTAAGAGCCTTCACAATGCCAGATTGCCACGCCTTCTGTAAAGATCTCGAACAAGCCAAAAGCGAATTCCTCGTTAGGTTCAAAATCTGTATGGAAGTTTTGGAAGAGATAGGCTTGCCGAAAGAGGATTATGAGGTGGCAATACGCTTCACAAAAGACTTTTACAAGGAAAACAAGGATTTCGTTGAGTCCCTAGCGAAAATTTTCGGCAAACCAGCCCTTGTAGAAATGTGGGAGGAACGCTTTTTCTACTTCGCGCTAAAATGGGACTTCAACTTCGTGGATAATCAGGATAAGGCTGCAGCCCTCTCAACAGACCAAATCGACATAGAAAACGCGAAAAGATACAATATAACGTACGTTGACGAGAAAGGCGAAAGACGCTACCCGCTTATCTTGCACTGTTCACCAAGCGGAGCCATCGAAAGATGCGTGTACGCATTATTGGAAAAAGCTTACAAAGACCAGCAAAATGGTAAACCGCCGATGCTGCCGCTTTGGCTCTCGCCAACACAGGTGCGCATAATTCCAATGTCAACAAGCTATCTTGAACACGCAGAAAAACTCGGAAAGGAGTTAGAAGCGCATTGTATACGCTACGATATTGATGAAAGAGCTATGACGCTACAGAGAAGGATTCGCGAAGCCGAGATGGAGTGGGTCCCATACATAATCGTTTTAGGAAAAAAGGAGGTACAATCAGAAACGCTCCCAGTTAGGGACAGAAAAGCTGGGAAAATACGCAACATGAAACTTGAAGAACTCATAAAAGAAATTGAAGAGGAGGTCAAAGCTAAACCCTTCAAGCCGCTGCCACTTCCAAAACACCTTTCAAAGAGACCGCAGTTCTACGGCTAGTAACATTATAAAAAGGCAAATTTTTGCAAAAAATATATCAAACCCAAAAGGCGATAGCTAATCTTCTAGCCTAGGGGAGAAAACAATTGGAAAAGGAACTTCTAGTTTATATCGACGGTGAATACTATCCAAAGTCTCAAGCAAAAATCTCTGTTTATGACCATGGTCTTTTGTATGGCGACGGAGTGTTCGAAGGAATCCGCGCATACAACGGCGTTGTTTTTAGACTAAAAGAACACATAGATAGGCTTTATCGCTCCGCACACACCATAATGCTGCAAATTCCAATACCAAAAGAGGAAATGATAAGAATAGTCTTGGAAACACTTCGTAAAAACAAACTAAGAGACGCTTACATACGCCTGGTCGTTACGCGAGGCGTAGGTGACTTGGGACTAGATCCGAGAAAATGCCAAAAACCAACAATAATCGTCATAACAGACACCATAAAACTGTTAAAAACAGAGGCAAAAGAAAACGGGATAACCGCCATGATTTCATGGGTTAAAAGAGACCCTGTAGACGCAACAACACACGAAATAAAATCGCTCAACTACCTAAACAGCATACTCGCAAAGATCGAAGCAAACATAAACGGCGTAGACGAAGCCATATGCCTCGACAAAAACGGCTTTGTCTGCGAGGGCGTGGCAGAAAACATATTCATAGTTAAAGGACACAAAATCTTCACACCACCAAGCTATACGGGCGCGCTTCCAGGGATAACAGCCGAAGCAGTAATGAACCTCGCCAAAAAACTCGGATACGAAGTCGTAGAAAGGAACATAACACCTTACGAGCTGTTCAACGCGGACGAGGTTTTCTTTACCGGGACAGCCGCTGAAATCGTGCCAGTTAAAGAAATAAACAAAAGGGTTATCGGTGACGGCAAGCCCGGCCCGGTGACAAGAAGGCTTATGGAAGAATTTGCGAAGATGGTTCAAGACCCGAAAGAGGGAATACCAATCTACAGCTAGTATGGCGCTTAGCCCTATTCACCCTATTTATTCCTTTTCATGAAACGCTCAACTTCGTTGAAGGCTTGCTCAAGCACATCAATTGGTGGGAGAAAGACGCTTCTAAAGTGACCAGAACCGTAAACTGGGTCAAAACCAGAACCGTGCACAAAAAGCACACCGGTTTCTTTCAAAAGTTCAAGAACAAACTCTACATCGCTTTTCCACATTTGCCCTACACCATGAACCTTCGGAAAAACGTAAAAGGCTCCTTCAGGCTTAGCGCAACTAATGCCGTTTATCTGACTTATCCTTTTCAACACGTAGTCCCTCCTTTGCCTAAGCTTATCCACAAGCTCCTTGATATGGTCTTGCGGTCCGTTCAATGCTGCTACTCCAGCCTTCTGGACAGGCGTGTTTGCGCATAGCCTTATTCTCGCTTCTTTTTCGATGCACTGCTTTAGCTCTTCCAGTTCGCCGTTCTTATCATGAAAGTAAATGTAGCCTAGCCTCCACCCAGTCATTAAATAAGCTTTTGAAAAACCGTTAAGCCCAATTACTGGAACATCCTTGGCCAAACGCGCAGTGCTAACAAAACGTTTTTCAAACGTTAACTGGTCATAGATCTCATCCGACAATACTGGAAGCCCAAACTCGCCGGCCAAATCTAAAATCTGCTTTACGGTTTTTTCTTCATAGAGCGCGCCGCATGGGTTGTTGG
The DNA here is from genome assembly GCA_038882475.1 of Bathyarchaeia archaeon. Taxonomy (GTDB): domain Archaea; phylum Thermoproteota; class Bathyarchaeia; order Bathyarchaeales; family Bathycorpusculaceae; genus JABFQN01. The sequence goes on along the minus strand of JAVZOF010000004.1, from coordinate 44,994 downwards.
GATTTATAACAACTATCCCACGGGTTCTTTTCGAGATTTTGCGTCTCAAATCGTCAATGTTGGGCTGCCAACCATCATCCTCAACTGTCTCATAAGTTACAGGTTTGCCGCCGAAAAACTTGGCATAAGAAATGTACGGAGGATAAGTCGGACCCGGCAGGAGAATTTCGTCTCCCCCGTCAATAAGCGCAGCCATAACCATTTGGATACCCTCAGAAATTCCAGAAGTAACAATAACATCCTCAGCGCACACATCAACGCCATTAACACGCTTCTCCTTGTCGCATATGGCTTGTCTAAGCTCAGGCAAACCTTCAGAAGGCGAATAGGCGTTTGCACCACCTTCAACAGCCTCAAACAAAGCTTGTTTAATATGCCTGGGCGTATCAAAATCAAACGCGACTGGATCGCCAATGTTCAAGTAGTAAATCTTTTTCCCAGCCTTTGCCAGTTCCCGCGCATAAACAATAACATCACGAATGGCATACTCGATTGTGCGCACGCGCTCCGTAACCTTAACTTTGGCTTTAGCCATAAGACCCACTTTACCTTGTAGAATCTAGCCTAGACTTTTATAAGAAATAAATTTTGTGCACTTACGGTGATGAAGGATACCAAACCTTTGATATCTGGAAGCCTTCAGCCGTGTAAACCGTGACCTTTAAGCTGCCCGCAAGATACAATCCCCAGTTCCATCGACAAACTATGGTGACATTTTCGCCTACTTTTAGTAGATATCCATTTGGGACTAAAACTGGAATAGTTAGTGTTCCATCTATGATGAATGTTTGGTTTTCCACTTCAAACACTATAGATGTTACTGTCACGTTTTGAATGGAGTTAACCGAATTTGAAATTGTAATGTTAACGTATGGGCCTAACAATTCGCTTAAGGCTGGTTTTTCCATTTTTAATTGCACTGGCGGTATTTCGATTGTTCTTGAGATGTTCACTCCATCGCTCCTTATTGCGGTGATCGTGATATTTGTGCCTATAGACGTCTTCCAATTTATTGTGCAATTAAAAGTCACTTGGTCGCCTTTGTCGAGAAAGGCGAACTGTGGCGTAATTTCCGTTATATTGTCATTTAGCATTATTCGTGTAATGTTTATTCCAGAGAGCGAACACGGCATATTCTTAACTTCAACCAGAAAGTAATCTGTGTAATCTAAGTCAAATGTCACATTTGTTATTTCCCAGACAATCTGTGGCGGAGTTGTCACATTTTTGGCTGGCACAGTGAACCCTTCATTTGTGTACACTTTAACCGATATTTTCTTGTCTCGATAATCACTCCAGTTCCATAAGCACTGGAAAACTTGAGAGCCATTTGGAGGAACGGAATTAAAAACTGATGGTTCTCCCACAGGCGGAAGCGTTTGGTTTATTGTTATTTCCCTTCCATCCTCCAATGTTATGTTTATCCTTCTTATTGAGGCGTATGCCGTAGAATCCTCTGAACTGCTAATATTAACGTAGAAGCGCTCCACATCAAAATAGTCAAACTTAACGTTTTGTATATTTAAAATCGCGCCCGGAAGTTTGTTTGTGGTATACGAAACTTCGTAACCCTCAAGAGTTTTCACTGTTACAGTGACGTTTATGTTCATGAAACTTTCCCAATTATAATTACAAGTGTACGTTAAACTTGAATTTACTGGCAAAATGTTAACAAAATCAAGTGATGGTGTAACATTTTCCTTTATAGAATTACTAAACAAAAGTATATCTGAAATTGTGAGATTCGACGTCGGGCTCTCATTTTTCACCGTTATGTTGAAGTAATTGACGCTTTCTGAAACATTAAAGTATGGCGCCACTTTCAACTTCACATTTGGCGTCTGGTATAAGTAACTCTTTATTGAAGCGCCTTCTGCCGTAACTGGGTCTATTGTAACATTTTCACCGGCAAATTTACTCCAATTTTTTAGACATTTAAAAGTCTGCTTGGTTCCTCTTTGAAGCAGAAATGGAAGTGCTGGTTCTGTACTTGTGATATCGTATGTTTCGTTTTTTCCCTCAATATTTAGACGAATTGCGGTTATGTTTACGTCTAAAGCCGAGTTTGAAGGATTGAGAATCGTCACGTTAAAATATGTGGCGTTTGCAGCGTTAAAAGAAACATCCGTCACTATAAGAAATGTCATATCTTCTGGCATGTTATAATAGCTTGCCATAACCCAAATGTAAGATATTATAGCTCCAAAAGTAGCTGAACACAATAACAATATTATTAATGCTAGAGTTGAAATTGCCCTTTTGTCAACCAACATGCACTATTCCTCCGATGTTGAAACAATTGTTTTATCTCATACCGTGTTGGAATAAATAAGTGTTCTCTTACAAGATATTTAAGGTCGTGAAATTTGTGTCAAACTTTATAAATGGTCTGAGCGTCCTTCTAAAATTCTGTTGGTTGAAGGGAGTTTGATGGTGGAGTGCGATGTTCTAGTAGTTGGGGCGGGCGTTATTGGTTTGTCAACAGCCTATCATATAAAAGCTACCAATTCTGACTTACGTGTTCTTGTGGTTGACAAGTTTAATTCTGCTGGTCAGGGAAGCACAGCCAAAAGCGCTTCGGCTTTCCGCTGCTTGTTTTCCTCTTACACTAATTATGTGCTTGCTGATTCCTCTGTCGAGTTTTACCGCCATGTGCAAGAAGATTTGAAGGTTGATTTGAAGCTGTTGTGGATTGGTTACTTGTGGCTTTTAAACGAGAATAGCTATCGTGAGGTTTTTCCTGTTTTGAAGGGGCTAGCCGATAAGGGTTTCGTGTATGAGGAGCGTGATGCTGAGGATTTGGCGCGTAAGCTTTGTTTGCGGACGGATTTGAGCGGTGATGATGAGGCTTGCTTGATGCGTTTGGGGAATGTTTACAAGGGAATTTTCATTCCAAAGGCTGGCACAATCGATGCTGATTGTCTTGTCAAGTTTTATGAAGAGGAGTTTCTGCGGTTAGGCGGAAGAATCGAGTATGGCGTAAACGTGGAAAACCTCATGGTCGAACCCCGTGAGCCTTTAGGTATTCCCCAGGAGCCATATTTTTGGCAAGAGTCGAGAATTGCTGGTGTAAAAACGAATAGGGGCGTTATTAAGGCGAAGAAGACTGTTTTGGCTGCTGGGGCTTGGATTCCGCAGCTTTTGGACGCTGTTGGAATCGAATGTTTCATTAAGCCTAAAAAGAGGCAGCTTTTTACAATACCAGCGAAAAGCCCTGCTTTGAAACAGCTGCTTTTTACAAAAGGATTCAACTCTGTGGGTTGCATTCCGTTTACGATTTTGCCAGAACCTAAAGTTTTGATTCGCCCCTTCCCGAATGAGGGTGTATTTTGGCTTGGTTATGCTGATGATTTTCCAAGAGCCTTTAAGTTAGAGGATGAACCCCAACCTGAAAAGAACTTTTATCAGTATGGGATATACCAGGTTTTGGTGAAGTATTTTCCACAGTTTAGGGATTGCCGTCCAACAAATGCTTTTGCTGGTTTATATGAAATTAATACTTTAGATGGGCAACCCATCGTCTTTGAGGAGAACGACTTGATTGTTGTTGGCGGCGCCAGCGGAAGCGGTATAATGAAAGCTGATGCCATAGGGCGGGTTGCCGCTGCGCTTTATAACGGTGAGAAATACGCCATCTTATTTAATGGTAGAAAGTTTAAGGTTAGCGACCTAAGCCTAAAAGAGAGAAAGGTTGAACCTGAAAGGCTGATAATTTAGCTTTCTGTGCTTTGGCGTTACGGTAATCATTAATCTTATTTACTTTCTACGCGATATAAGTATGCAATGTTTCAGGATGGTTAACCTATGTTTGGATGGACTGGAAATTTTCTCCGCGTGAACCTCAGCAAAGGCAAAGCCGTAGCGGAGCCTTATGATGGTCATTTTGCGAAAAGCTTTCTTGGTGGTAGGGGTTTTGCAGCTAAAATTTTGTGGGACGAGCTTAAGCTTGGAGTAGATCCATTATCGCCGCAGAACAAACTGGTTTTTGCCGCTGGACCTTTAACTGGTTTTGCCTTGCCAAGTAGCGGAAAACTTGTTGTGGCTGCAAAGAGTCCGTTAACTTATGGTTATGGTGACGGCAATATTGGTTCACATGCGGCTGTTCAGATGCGTAAGGCGGGTTACGACGCTGTTATTGTCGAGGGCAGAGCTGAAAAGCCCATTGTGCTGCTTGTCCAAGATAGAAGCGTTGAGTTTTTGGATGCGAAGGACCTTTGGGGCTTAAGCTCCTTTGAGACTGAAAAGAAGCTGCGGGAGTTTTATGGTCAAACTGCTGGTATATTGACGATTGGTCAAGGAGGCGAAAACCTTGTGAAATTCGCGAACATAGTTTGCGAAGGGGGTCGTGCTGGCGGCAGACCAGGCATGGGCGCGGTGATGGGTTCTAAGAATTTGAAGGCTGTAATTTTTGTTGGTTCTGGCGAATTGTCTGCCGCCTATCCGAAGGTTATGAAGGAGTTGGGCGCGGAAGCTTACCGTGAAGTTCTAATGAAGCCAAACTACGCCTTTTGGAAGCGCCAAGGAACGATGATGACCATCGAGTGGAGCCAAGAAAACAGTGTGCTGCCAACACGCAATTACAGCGAAGGCGTTTTCGAGAAGGCTGAAGCCATAGGTGGATTTTCAATGGAGAAAATCAAAATTGCAAATAGGGGCTGCCCACACTGCAACATGACATGCGGAAATGTTGTGAAAGACTCTGTTCGCAGGGAATCTGAACTTGACTATGAAAACGTTGCCATGCTGGGCTCAAACATAGGAATCGGCAACCTAAAGCAAGTGGCTGCGCTTAACAGGGCCGCTGACGAGTTTGGATTGGACACTATTTCGCTTGGCAATGTTATAGGATTCGCGATGGAAGCCTCAGAAAAGAAACTGATTCAAGAAAAAGTTTTTTGGGGAAAGTTCAAGGAGACGCAAGCCCTAATTGAGGATATAGCCTACAGACGCGGCTTGGGCGATACACTGGCGGAAGGTGTCCGCTTTGCAGCTGAAAAGTTTGGCGGCGATTCAAAGCGTTGGGCTATGCACGTTAAGGGACTGGAGGTTTCAGCTTATGACTGCCACACAGCACCAGCCATGGCCTTAGCCTATGCAACAAGCTCTATAGGTGCGCATCATAAGGATGCGTGGGTTATATCTTGGGAAGTCAAATTCGGACGCGAGAGTTACGGCGAAGAGAAAGTTGAAAAGGTTATAGAGTTTCAGCGCATTCGTGGAGGAGTTTTTGAATCCTTGACTGTTTGTAGGCTTCCATGGATTGAGCTTGGCTTCGAACTTGAATGGTACACGAAGTTCATGTATGCTGCTACAGGCTGGGAAGTAAGCTGGGACGACTTTAACGTGATTGCGGACCGCATCTTCAATTTAATACGCGCCTTCTGGATTCGCGAGTACGGCAAAAACTGGAGCAAAGAATTCGATGTTCCACCAGCAAGGTGGTTCGAGGAACCATTAACAAAAGGTCCATTAAAGGGCGGGAAACTTGACAGAACACGGTATGATATTATGTTGCAGAGATATTACAAGAAGCGCGGGTGGGACGAACGCGGAATACCGAGAAAGGCAACTTTGAAGAAGCTTGGACTAGAAAACGTTGCAAAGCAACTTCAGAAACGCGTCAAACTCTATGATTGACGCCCTATTCTTGCCTAGTAAGACTTTGCAAAGTAAACAACCTCGTTTGCTTTTTCTCCGCAGTATATGCAATCTGCGAATGTTTCTTCTCTCTCGAAGGGCACAATTCTGATGGTTGCTCCAGTCTCCTCCTTGATTTTTTCCTCACAGCTTGAGTTGCCGCACCAGCACGCCCTTAAGAATCCGCCCTTTTCTTTTAGCACTTTCTTGAACTCGTCATAATTTTTAACCGTGGTTATGTTTTCTTCGAGGAATTTTTTGGCTTTGTTGAAAAGGTTTCTTTGGATTTCATCAAGCAGCTTTTCGACGGCGTCAACAGCATCATCCTCTTTTACTGCAATTTTTTCAAACGTATCTCTACGAGCAAGCGTTAGCTGTCCATGTTTTATGTCTTTTGGTCCTATCTCTATTCTTAGGGGCACTCCTTTAAGTTCCCAGTCGTTAAACTTCCATCCCGGAGTGTACTCTTTCCTGTCATCAAGTATTGCGGATATGCCTTTTCTCTGCAGTTTTTCAAGAGTCTCTTTAGCCTTTTCCATTATTGCTTTTTCATCTGCTTCCTTGTAGGGTATTGGAACTATGACCACCTGTGTTGGCGCTATTTTCGGAGGCAAAACCAATCCTTTGTCGTCGCCGTGAACCATAACTAATGCGCCTATAATCCGTGTTGAGAATCCCCAAGAGGTTTGCCAAACGTAATGCTCCTTTTCATCTTGTCCTATGAATTTTATGTCGAAAACCTTTGCAAAGTTTTGTCCTAGCTGGTGGGATGTTCCCATCTGCAATGCCTTTCCATCTGGCATTATCGCTTCTAGGGTTGTTGTGTAGAGGGCTCCAGCGAATTTTTCGTTTTCTGTTTTTCTTCCTGCTAGCACTGGAATAGCCAGGTAATTTTCCATCAGGTCTTTGTACATGCCGAGTATTTCCATGACTTCGCGGTCTGCCTCTTCTTTTGTGGCGTGGGCTGTGTGTCCCTCTTGCCATAAGAATTCCCTTGTGCGAAGGAAGAGTTTGGTTGCCTTTGTTTCCCATCGTACAACGCTGTTCCACTGGTTCAGCTTTAACGGCAAGTCTCTCCAGCTTCTTATCCACTTTGCGTATGTGGCGTACATTATCGTTTCAGAAGTCGGCCTTATCGCGAGTCTCTCCTCAAGCGGTGTGCTTCCACCTATTGTTACCCACGCAACTTCTGGAACGAAGCCCTCGAAGTGTTCAGCCTCTTTCCTTAGGAAACTTTCAGGTATAAACATTGGGAAGTAGACGTTTTTGTGTCCAGTTGCCTTTATCTTCGCGTTGAAGATTTCTTGGATTTTCTCCCATATGGCGTAGGAAAGCTCGCGGAATATCATACAGCCCTTTACTGGAGCATAATCTGCAAGTTCGGATTTCACGACTACTTGGGTGTACCACTCTGAAAAGTCTTCGTTCTTTTTTACGGTAACGCCTACGTCAGACATTTTCGTCTCTCCCTTTGTTTTCGTTTATTGAAGAATATATTTCTAGTGTAAAACTAATTCTAATGTCAAATAAGTGAAGGCAGAATTCAGCAACGTGGAACGCAATCGCCCATTGCAACCACTTCCAGAACAATAACAAAGGAAACTATTAAACATTTCTTACGCAACTAATTTTAACTGTATGTGACTACTTCAATTGTGTATTGTTAAGTTGGGTGTGAAGCATTTGAAGGCAATGCTTGTTGTTGGAGATGGCATGGCGGACAGACCAATAAAAGAACTAGGATGGAAGACACCATTAGAAGTTGCAAAAAAGCCAGCACTGAACCGCATAGCAAAAAGCGGCATCTGCGGTATAATGGACCCAATAGCACCTGGAATCCCTCCTGGAAGCGACACGGCAACACTTGCTTTGCTTGGCTATGACCCATTCAAGGTTTATTCTGGAAGGGGAGCCTTGGAAGCGGTTGGCTTTGGCATAAGCGTAGAGCCATGCGATGTTGCCTTTCGGTGTAATTTTGCAACTATCAGCGAGGATTTTGTTGTTTTGGATAGACGTGCTGGAAGAATAGCTACCGAGGATGCAGCGCTGCTGACTGAAAGTTTGCGGAATGTTAAGCTTAAAAATCGCGCTGTCAAGTTTCTCTTTGAAAACACTGTTCAGCATAGAGCAGTTCTCGTTCTTCGCGGACGTGGGCTTTCCCCAAATGTTAGCGATTCCGACCCAGGAAAGGTTGGAGAAAAGGTTCGAGAAGTAAAACCTTTGGATGGAAGTGAAGAGGCGCGGTTTACTGCTGAAATTTTAAATGAGCTTATGATAAAGTTTCACGACGCCTTGAAGTATCATCCACTTAATAAGGCGCGGGTTAAGCGTGGTTTACCGCCAGCAAACGTGATTTTGTGTAGGGGCGCAGGTACAATCCCAAAAGTTAAGGCCTTCTCGGAAATTTACGGTGTAAACGCCGCGTGTATAGCTGTTGTGCCATTGATTAGGGGTGTTTGCAAAGTCGCTGGTATGTGCCTCATGGACGTTAAGGGTGCCACCGGAACAGTTCAAACGGATTTCATGGCTAAGGCGAAATCCGCCGTTGAAGCATTAAAACATTATGATTTTGTGCTCTTGCATGTTAAGGCAACTGACGTCGCTAGCCATGACGGAAATGCTGAACAGAAAATTGCGGTTATCGAGAAAATTGATGAAATGCTCGCGTTCATACTTGAAAAGGCGAATATGAACACGACTTATTTGGCAGTAACTGCAGACCACACAACATCGATTTTAACTGGAAGACACGAAGGCGACCCGGTTCCAGTGGCAATAACTGGACCTTATGTGCGCAGCGATCATGTTGAGGAGTTTGATGAGCGTTCCTGTGCTAAGGGCGGACTTAATAGGATTAGAGGCGTTGACCTAATGCCAATTCTCATGGGTCTGATTGGCAAAACAAGGCAGTTTGGCGCTTAAAGCGCGTTTATTGAACTGGCATTAGTCGCCATTCCCTATAATCCGTTATGACCTTTATGTATCCGCGGAGCATATTATCCACCTCAGCATCACCAGTGTCCACGCGCAGAACGTTTCCCTCTATGCTTTGAAGTTTGCTCTTTGTTGCGGCAACTATTATCCGCTGTTTTGTTACACGTTTGACTATTTCTGGGCTTATCTGCTGGTTGCCCCTTCCCAGAAGTATTCCTTGATGTCCAATCGGCGAGAGAATAATCCAAGTTTTCTGCCAATCCTTAACTTCCTCCAATATTCGCCTTTCATCAACATCAAGTATCACCTTGCCATTTTTGTATACATCCACGCCAAGAACAGTTTTCTCAACACCCAAAAGTTCAGCTATGCGCTTGACCGTTGTTCCTGGACCAAGTATATACGTTGAGTCTTGACGCATATCCTCAATTATGGACTTCGCTATTGCAGTTTGATTCTCCTTTTCATCAACCGTTTCTGGGCTGACCTGTTTACTTCCCTGGATCCGCATTGGAAGAAAAGGACCTTTCAAGAAACCGTGAAGCTTTACGGCGAACGTATCGCTGCGAATAGCCTTCTCGTCAGCGTCCATAATTTCAAAATCTGCAATTTCAGCTTGGTTTTCAGCGAAAGCCAAAACCACATCCACAGCGTCAGCGGGGTTAACCGCAAAGATTCCACTGTACATTTTCACGCCTGCTGGAACGCCTAAAACCGGAACATCAGCGCTGCAGCCTTTCATAGCGTCAAAAATATCTTTGGCTGTGCCGTCCCCGCCAACAAAAACGATTAGGTCAACGTTGGCTTCGATAAGCATCTTAACTGCAATCTTAGTATCTTCGGCGCTTGTTTCAATTCTTAACTTCATTGGCAAAAGTTTAACGCTGACACTGGTGTTTCTCGCTTCTTCTTCGCCCATAACCCCTGGGCATGTTAAAATTTCAATTTCTATTTTTCCACGGTTTTCTTTCAGTTTTTTCAGAAACTCAGTTGCCCTTTCTGGAGCTACTGGTTTGGCGCCTCTTGCGATAGCCTCTTTTAAGACGCCGTCTGTCCCTTTAAGTCCAACTCTACCACCCATGCCCGCAATCGGGTTAACGATGAAGCCCAGCTTCATGTTTCTCTTCAACCGCCCAAAACTATGTTTCGTTTACACTGCAAACTATTTTAGCATATGCACGTTTAAGACAATTTGGGAGAGCTGAAAATAAAGTTGCTGACGGCAAATTCCGGTTCCAACAAATCTGATGGGACATTTCCGATTCTTGCAATTTCAAGCAACGGAAAACTTATGGGCGTGGCTGTTGCCTCAGGTTCAACGTCTGTCGGCGACAGGGTTCCACACGCAAAGCCTGGCATATGCGTCATAGCCACTCAAGCATACACGAACGTTATGCATGGCGTTAAGGGGTTAGATTTACTCGAAAAGGGGCTTTCCTCCAAAAGAGGCTTTAGGTGCTCTTTTGGCTGAGGGTGTAGAACGGGATTTACGGCAAGTGGCAATAATGGGCTTTCAAAAGCGAAAGGCGGTTTTTACTGGGAAAGGCGTTCCAGGCTGCTGGGCTGAAATTGTGAGGGAGAACTGTATTGCTATTGGAAACTTGCTCGCCGCAAGCGAAGTGGTAAACAGAATGGCTGAAAGCTTTGAGAATTCTCGAAGCGATTTCGCTTTAAGGCTTGTTGAGGCTTTAAGGGCTGGAAGTGAAGTGGCGGAGATGGGCGTGGAGAGTGTTCCGCGGCAATCATGGTTGTGGATTCTAGAAAGGTGGTTTTGAGTTTGAGAGTTGATTTTCATCAAAAGCCAATTGATGAGCTGCTCCGTCAACTGAAGTATACAAAACTCTGATTTTCTCTGAAAATTCTTATATGCATTGAAATTTTAAACTTGTTCTCCCATTTAAACGCGAGGTAAACCAATGTCAAAAAAGGGCACTAAACGGGTTTTGGTTACAGGGTCAACTGGGCAGATAGGCTCCGAACTGACAGAGGCTCTTCGTGAAAGATACGGCAACGAAAACGTTGTGGCTATTGGACACAAGCGAAAGCCAAGCGATAAGCTCCTAGCTTCTGGTCCATTCGTTTACGCTGACGTTACTGATAGGGAAAGCATAAGAAAAGTCGTAAAGGAATACGACATAGACACAATCTACCATTTGGCGGCAATTTTATCAGCTACTGGTGAAGAAAACCCGCAACTTGCATGGCACATTAACATGGATGGACTTTACAACATACTTGAAATTGCAAGGGAGTTCCACCTACAAGTTTTCTGGCCGAGCTCCATCGCAGTTTTCGGTCCAGAATCCCCGCGCATAAAAACTCCGCAAAACACAGTTCTGATTCCAAGAACAATTTATGGAGTTTCGAAAGTTGCAGGCGAGCTCTTGTGTAACTACTATTTTCAACGCTTCGGCTTGGATGTGCGCAGTGTGCGCTATCCCGGCATCATAAGCAGTGAAACTCCTCCTGGTGGTGGAACAACGGATTACGCTGTTGAAATTTTTTACGAAGCGATTAGGCGAAAGCGCTACACATGTTTTGTGCGTAAGGACACAATTTTGCCTATGATGTATATGCCGGACTGCATAAACGCTGCAATCAAGCTTATGGAAACAGAACCAGAAAGGATTAGTTGCCGCACAAGCTACAACGTAGCGGCTATGAGTTTTTCCGCTGGGGAGCTTGCTGCAGAAATTAAGAAGTATATCCCAGAATTTGAATGCGAGTATAAACCAGACTTTAGGCAGAAAATCGCAGACTCTTGGCCAATGACCATAGATGACAGTCTAGCCCGTAGGGACTGGGACTGGAATCCGAAATATGATTTGGCTTCTATGACTAGGGATATGATTGAGAAGTTATCGAAGAAGCTAGCCACAAATGCGGCATAGTGAAATGCTGTTTGTTGTATAGGAAACGTTAAAAGAGCTTCTGTGCAAACTCTCTTTTTGAAGGTGACAGTTTATGATTAAGCGTCATCCAACAAAATATTTAGGCGAAGAATATCAGCGTTTGGTTCGAGAGAACCTAAACTGGGAACTTAAAGTTTTGGAAAGTGCAAGCGAGCCAATATGCATAGTAAACGGCAAAGAGGTTCTAATGCTCTGCGCAAATAACTATCTGAACTTGGCGACCCATCCAAAAGTTGTTGAAGCAATGATAGAAGCAACAAGAAAATATGGCGCTGGAGCTGGAAGCGACCGTTCAATTGCGGGCAACATGAGCCTCCATGAGGAGCTTGACCGCAGACTTGCAAAGTTCAAAAACGCCCCAGCATCACTAACATTTCAGACGGGCTTCATGGCTAACGAGGGAGTTATACCGCAACTCGCCGACAAGGGAGACCTCTTCGTTTCAGACGAATTAAACCATGGCTCAATAATTGATGGTGTACGCCTAAGCCATGCTGACAGAGCAATTTACAAACACAAGGACGTTGAAGACCTAGCCCGCGTTTTGGACGAGGCTGAGAAACACGACCCACCGTACAGGCATATTTGGATATTGACAGACGGCGTTTTCAGTATGGACGGCGACACCGCACCACTACCAGAAATAGCGAAAATAGCCAAAGAACACGGCGCGGGAGTTTATGTTGACGATGCCCATGGAGAAGGCGTACTAGGCGAGGGCGGAAGAGGCATCGTAAACCACTATAAGCTTTCAAGAGACGAAGTGCACATCGAAATGGGCACTTTCTCAAAAGCCTTCGGCGTAATAGGAGGACACATAACCGGAAGCGAAGACCTGCGCAACTTCGCCTACAACAAAGCTAGAAGCTGGCTTCTAAGCGGTGCTGTTCCACCTGGCGTTGCCGCTGCGTGCATTGCAGCCATAGATGTTTTGGAAACAGAACCGCAGCACGTTAGGCATGTTTGGGAGAACCGCAACCATCTGCTCGAGGGCTTGCAAGACGCTGGTTTTGACACTGGAAATACTGAAACGCCCATAATTCCAGTGATGTGTGGACGAAGCAAAGCGGCGAAGGACTTGGCGGATTACCTCTGGTCTAAGGGCATATTCGTGTTGCCAATCTTCTACCCGATGGTGGCAAGGGACAAAGCAAGAATAAGAGTTCAAGTCTGCACAAAACACACGCGCGAACAGCTGGACAGAGCCTTAGATGCATTCAAAGAAGGCGGCAAAAAACTTGGAATAATCTAAAATCCTAATTATTTTTTAGATGTTCGCTAATGAGCGTGTCCCAGAAAAAACAGCAGCTGCGCGAGAAAATTTGGAGCGAAATGGAACTTAGAGGAATAGCCACTTTTCCAAAACCTTGTAGGGGACGAATCCCAAACTTTTTAGGCTCATCAACTGCCGCTGAAAAACTGCGCCAAACGGACGAGTGGAAAAAGGCAAAAGTGATATTCGCAAATCCAGACTCGCCTCAGCAAAAGGTTAGAGAAAACGCGCTATTGGACGGTAAAACACTGATAATGGCTTCTCCGAGGCTTGCACGAGGATTCATCCTAATCAACCCAACTAAAGTGAAAGGCAAGGAGCGTTTCGCCTCAACTATCAAAGGCGCATTTAAATTCGGTGTGGAAACGCGATCTTTTCCAAAGCCAGACTTGATAGTTGAGGGTTCAGTGGCTGTTGATGTGTATGGGCATAGGCTTGGGAAGGGACATGGCTACGGCGACACGGAAATAGCCATAATAAAAAGGATGTTCGGAGAAATTCCAATAGCCACAACCGTACACGACATGCAGGTTGTTGAAGCTGTCCCGTTTGAGGAAAAAGACGAGAAAGTATCATTGATTGTCACGCCTACAAGAGTTATCCGTGTTGTTGTCCAAAGTGGTTCTGCGCAGAAAACCTATAGGGGCTAGGTCACTATTGGCTTTTTCCAAGCCAAAAATACATGAATTTTCAGCGCAGTTTTTCAAGAGCCTTATCAACGTCGTCCAAGCCAAGTTTTCTAAGCGTCGCGCTTTTTGGAATGCCGTTCTCGTCCCAACCAACAGCCTCGTAATATCGCCTGATTTCTGCCTCCACCTCAGTTTTGTCAGCGGCTTTTCCCTTGTATGGTCCAGACGGTAGTGGCTCATAGAATCTTGGCGGGTTTGAATCATGTATTTTAGGGTTCCATTTTAGGTCTGGTCCACCCAGCAGCAGCATTGCCCTTTGCAGTTGAAGGATTCGTAGTGCTTTCGTGTTAATCCATTCTTCGTGTGTTAGTTCTATGCCCGTGACTGCCTTGTAAAACTCGAATTTTAAGCCTCGTGGTATTCCGAAAATGTTGAAGTAACAGTACACGGCTGAATCATTAAATGTCATTGCAAGTTCGCTTCTGAAATCGTCTAGTGGAAGGCAAGCAGTTGAGGTGTGGTCTCCGCCCTGAACTGAACATGCGTAAGAGTAGCTTTCTGGATAATCCTTTCCGCTTCTTATTCCATGCGCGCCTATACCTATCCCCTTACATTGAACAGCATACTGCAAAACGTCAATTCCCTTCATCTCTTGTATCTTCAATGCTGCGCGGTAAGTTCCCTCAGCCAGCAAGTCGCCTATGCCTTCTCGAAAAGCAATTTTCTTTGCTAAAACTGCGAAGGCTTCAGCGTCACCCCACTTAAGCTCTAAACCATCCAAATCATCCTTCGTTAATATGTCTCTCTGGAAAAGCTCAGCCGCAAATCCCATAACATTCCCAGTTTGTATTCCGCAAAGTCCCAAATCGTCAATGAGTGAAGCCAAAAACACGTTTTCTTCAGGTGTGAAAATACCCAGGTTAGGGCCAAGATAGGCTTGCAACTCGTAGTCTGGATTATCCGTTATCGCGCCTTTAAACTTTCCAGTTTTTACTACGGCGACTTTTAAGCATGTTGTTGGACAGCCAAAATCTCCCCAGTAAGGCTTAACCCAAACACGGCTCTCAAACTGGTCAACGCCAAAATTCTTTTCATCATGCCACTCCTCCTGCCAGTTCCGAACAGGCTCGGAACTCGTTTTCGCGCCAACCTCATAGCCGGCTGAACCAGTTCCCCAACGCCTCCAAAGCTCACTCTCATAAACATCGTTGCACACTGCTTGCATTAACTCCTTCACCTTCTCCATGTCCGCAACTTCTGGTAGTGGACCGCTACCCTTGACGGCTATTGCCTTAAGCTTTTTAGAACCCATAACCGCGCCATAACCGCCATAACCTGCCGCATGCGTCCACTTAGCCGCAACAACAGCTGTTCGAACCTTGTTCTCCCCGGCTGGACCAACATATAAGATGGATGGTTCTTTCCACTCGCCCTTCCATGGAAACCGCTTATCCAAAAGTCCTCTGCATTCCCTTGTCAGGATGGCAACTGTTTGCTTTGCGTCTTTGCCCCAAACGTGAGAGGCATCCCTAATTTCGGCGTCGCCATCTTTGACGAAAAGGTAGGATGGTTTTTCTGCTTCTCCAGTCACTATTATACCATCATAGCCAGCGCACTTCAATTCTACACCAAATTCACCTGCAACTGTTGAGCCTACCATGCCGTTGCTTTGGGGAGACTTGCCGGAAACGCATATTCTCCCGCCTGGAAAGAATCCCGTGAGCGGTCCAGTTAAGAACAGCAAAATGTTTTCTGGTCCAAGCGGGTCAACGGTTTCCCATCTGTCGCCTAACCTGTCCCACAAAATTTTTGCTGCTAGACCTCTGCCGCCAACGTAATCTCTCAAAACTTCGTCGCTGAATGTTGTTTCTTTAATTTTTCCAGTTGAAAGGTTGACCTCTAAAAACTTTCCAGCGTAACCCAAAATCATAGTAGCTTCTCTCCCTCCTCCCCGTAGATTTTGATGGCTAAGCTACGCGCTATCTCCTTTGGCTTGCGGGCATAAAGCCCATATGCGTAATTCCCCTTTGAAACAACGCGCAGAACATTCCATGAACCTTCTTGACAGACTTTAACACATTGTGGCTCTCCACCACACAAATCACAAATTAGTATATGTTCCTCCGTGGGGTGCATGTGTGGAACCCTTCCAGGACAAGCCTCAATACACTGCCCACAAGCAATGCAAACTTCCCTATCAACCAAAACGGCACCAGTTTCTTCGCTTACTGACAACGCCTTCACCGGGCAAGTTTGAACACACGGATAATCCTCACACTGCACACAGAAATGTGGAAAATCCGTGCCCGGAACCAGCATAAAAACCCTTATTCTGGAGGCTTCGGGCCAAATGCGCTTCTCATGAAATAGCGAACAAGCAATTTCGCATTTTCTGCAGCCGCTACATTTTGCTAGGTCTCTGGCTATCCAAATCTGCTCCTTTTTGGTTGACAAATTAAACACTCCTTAATGGTTACATTTCTATTGGGCGAGTGCGGAATACCTACATCTTTAAATGGTGATTTATAATTTTTGTTAAGTTAAAAGGCGAGGTAAAACTGTTGACTGCTCTGTATGAACTTCTAGGCATATTAGCCACTTCATTCATTTTAAACATTATACCATTCACTGGACCATCCAACATGCTTATTGCCGCAAACATGGCTTTACTTGTAAACGCTGACCCATTTACTACTGGCTTTCTTGTTGCCTCGGGTTCAGCCCTAGCAAAGTCCATCCATTACGCCGTAACATTTTTCGTCAGCGGCTTCGTAGACGAAGAACGTAGAAAACGCCTTGACGCAGCTGGAACAAAAATTAAAAACTGGGCTTTTTTGGCGCTTTTTATCGTGGCTGCATCACCACTTCCAGATGAGCCCATTATTATACCATTAGGGATTTTGAAATATAACCCAGTTAAGTTTTTTGTGCCGTACTTTATTGGAAAGTTGCTAATCTCCGTGATTGGAGCTTACCTTGGAAATACAGTTCAAGAACAACTTGCGCCTTTTGTAAGCCAAGAAGTTCTGGTAATTGCCTCAATAATATTCACAGTGGTAGTAACAATCTTGTTATTGAAAGTGGACATAAGCCAATTCATTAGGAAGGTAAAGCAAAAGAAGCGAAACAGCCCGATGAATAATGCTCTAGGAAAAGCTTTTATGACAGCGTATAAAATCCAGAAAGTTCTATGCCCGAAGAAGCTGAAGAGCTGCCAGAAACACGCTCAATAAGCAAGTACAGAGACAAAATTGTAAATGGCCCCATAATTCGCACCTTCTTTTGGTTGGGCATTCCTCCGCTTGTAAATCAGATTATAGTTGTGGCTTACAATCTTGCTGATGCTTACTGGCTAAGCGTTTACAGCGATGTAGCAGTGGCTATTCCAAGGCAGATGTGGCCAGTCATAGTGCTTTTCCAAGCGCTTTTGATGGCTTTAACAGCCGCGAGCCTAGGCATAGTTTCGCAGTATGTTGGAAACAAGGATTACGATGATGCAGGTAAGGCTGCTTCACGCTTTTTCACATTATCTTTTATTTCTGGGGCAGTCCTAAGCTCCTCGCTTCTAGCGTTTAGAGGTGCTATTTTCACTTTTATGTCCACACCAGCGGATATTTTTGATGATTTGATGACGTATTCTGGCATAATCGCATTTGACATCTTCTTCAACTACATATCCCTAACCTTTACAACACTGCTGCAGAGTGTAGGAGACACCAAAAGACCGGCAATTGTAAACGGCATCGCCATCGGCATAAACCTAATTCTCGACCCGTTTCTAGTGCTAGGCATAGGTCCATTCCCAAAGCTTGGCGTTATAGGCGCGTCCATAACAGATGTTATGGGAAAAATAATTTCAGCAAGCGCTTTGGCATACATCCTCAGAGAGCATTATCCAGACATCAAAGTGAAATTCACCAGAGACATAAGTGCCAGCTGGATTCGCTTAGTACTTCGTATATGCTTGCCGGTTTTGGCTTTGGGTTTAACAAACGGCTTCGCCTTTCTGATACAGCTCAAAATTATTAACATGCTTGGCATAGTGGCAGCCACAGCTTTCTCCATAGGCTTCGTAATAATGGATATCGTTGATGCTGCGCTTTGGGGCTTAAGCGGAGCCACGGCAATAATGGTTGGACAAAGCTTGGGCGCGGAAAACCGTAAGAGGGCTAGAGAGGTCGCGTTTAAAACGGCCTTCGTAATTTTCGCAATTATGGCAGTGAGCGCAAGCATACTCTACACAATTAGAAGGAACGTGGCTAGCGCCTTCACAGAAGACCCGAGCATGCTTAATGAAACAGACCTTTTTCTGCAGACCTTGCTGCCAACACTTCCATTTTTCGGACTATTCATAGTCGCAATGTCCACTGGAAGAGGTTCCGGACACACGCTTTTTCCAACATCCCTAGGTGTAGTACGCCTATGGGGAATAAGACTTGTCTTAGGCTATTTGATGGCTTTCACATTTGAAATGGGCTCCATTGGAGCGTGGCTAGCAATAGCGCTAAGCAACATTGTTGGGGGAACAATAGCAATACTTTGGATAAAATATGGAGGCTGGGCTGAAGCCGTGATTAAGAGAAGATGACTAATTCATAAGCAACTTTTAGAGCTCCTTCTTCCAAACGTTAAAAATGCCCAATAGCTTAATCTTTAATTCTTGCTGCTTAATAAGAGAAAAATCTTTTTCTGCTGGAATCCAATAAATTCCACTCTTCACCTCATAAGCACTTACGTTCATGTGCAACTCTTCTAAAGGTTCAATTGTTTTAATAAGGTAAGCTTGCCCTTCAATTTTGTAACCCGCCTTTTTATAAAACATGTTAGCACTTTCAGCCTCGATTGGAGTTTCCGCCAAAATTATTTTCAATCCCTTTTTTCGTGCGAAGTCTTCAGCGGTCATAAGAAGTGTTGTTCCTACACCTCTGCGTCGGAACGTCTTTAAGACAACTAAATTTTCTATATGCGCTCCATTTTTACGCAGTTTTACATCGACAAGTCCAACTGGTTTGTCTCCAATTTCTGCCAAAAAAGTGGCATCATAATTCATTTTTTTGGCTTCCTCCATAGAGACAGCATTTTGCAACACTCCAAACCACGATTCTGTTGAATAACCCTCATTATGCACTTTCACGTAGCCTATTAGGTCATTGCGAGACTTCGTATTCAATAATCGAATTTTGATTTTTCGCATATGGATACACGCGACTTTTGTTTTAACAAAGCCTCCTCATATATAAGATTCTAAAGTTGCTAGAGGTGTTTTCCGTGTTACATTTACGGGAAAGACAAGATAATATTTCTTCGGGAAACACAAATAAAGCGTGAAGGTCAACAGTAGGAATATGAGAGTTATAGCTGATCTTCACATTCATGGCAGATATAGCCGCGCTACAAGCCAAAGAATGTGCATCGAAGAGATTGCAAGATTCGCAAAAATAAAGGGTCTAAACCTTGTGGGCACAGGAGACTTCACGCATCCAAAGTGGTTAAAAGAACTGCAAGAAACGTTAATTCCCGAATCCGACACTGGCTTATATAAAGTTGCAAGCAACCCCGAACTTCCAGTGTACTTCATGATGACAACCGAGGTAAGCACAATATTCACGTATGAAAATGAAGTTAAAAAGATACACCATGTCATTCTAACACCAAGCATTGAAATAGCCATCCAGATCAACGATAGACTGGCGAGTTATGGCAACTTGGCCGTTGATGGCAGACCAACACTAAACATGGATGCACCACATCTTGTTGAAGAAGTTATGGAAATATCAACTGACAATATGGTTTTTCCGGCGCATGCTTGGACTCCATGGTTCAGCATATTTGGCGCCTTCAGCGGGTTTAATAGCGTTGAGGAATGCTACCAGGACATGACAAAGCACATTTACGCTTTGGAAACTGGGCTTTCCTCAGATCCGCCGATGAACTGGCGTTTAAGTAAACTCGACAAGTTTGCGCTGGTCTCAAATAGCGACAGCCACAGTTTTTGGCCATGGCGGATAGGCAGAGAAGCCAACGTCTTCGAAATCGGAAAACCAAGCTACCATGAGATTTTAGAGGCTATACGAATGAAGGATTCTAGGCGCTTCAAGTTCACGATTGAGACAGACCCAGCTTATGGAAAATATCATTGGACTGGGCACAGAAACTGCAAAGTATCCCTACCTCCGCAAGAAGCCATAAAACTTGGCAATACTTGTCCTGTTTGCCGCAGAAAGCTCACAAAAGGTGTCGAGCAGCGTGTGGAGGAGCTTGCCGACCGCCCCCATGGATTTAAACCAGACGGTGCCATTGGCTTTAAGCATTTGCTGCCACTTTCTGAGATTATTGCAACAATGTTAGGCGTTGATTCTCCTTCTACACGGCAAGTTTGGAGCATTTACAATAGGCTTGTTGAGAAGTTTGGTGACGAGTATAGCGTTTTAATCGATGCGTCGAAGGAAGCCCTAAAAGACGTTGTTGATGTAAATATCGCCGAGGCAATAGTTCGCGTGAGAGAAGGTCATGTAAAGGTTATACCTGGATACGATGGGGTTTATGGGCAACTCGTGATTTTTGATGAGGTTATGCGGGAGGGAGCTGCTTCTCAAAGAGTTCAACAAATGAATCTTACAGATTTCATGTGAGCCTTTTCTCCATGTTTTTGTTGTGTATGTGTGTTGTACGAGTATACGACAAAACTTATAAAGTCGTAATATACACGATACATATGTGATGCAACATGGAATCTAAAAAAGTAAACAAGATATCAAAAATCGTAGACAGGGTTCTTAAGCAAGTCTTCGGCGAAGAGGCAACGCTCCTAATATATAAGTATCTGGAAGCAAACTACAATGTTAAGAGGGACGAAATAGCTGAAAAAATCGATGTTTTTGCACGCGGTCTCGAGGATTTTCTAAGCACTGGAGCCTACGTTGTTGAACGCAAAATACTAGAGGACATATATTCCAGCTATGGTCTGCTACGTAGGCTTGAGCTGGAAAAGATGCATGAGGAACGCGATTTTGCAAGCCACATTAAGCTTCTGATGCGGAACGCGTAAAACAGCTCACTTAAAACTAATTTTGTAAGGTTAAGGGCAGTTTTACAACAACTTTTATAACTTGTTTCCGGGTATTTCTTCCCTAACCCAGTTTGGAAGGGAAGGCTTACTTGAAAGATGATTTGCTTAAGGTTGTGAATAAAGCGCGAGGGTTTGGCGCCGAGTATTCTGAAGTGCGTGCTCAAGAACTTTTTAGGACAACATTAACCGTTAAAGAGGGACGTGTTGAGGCTGCAAGGCAAGGAATAGAAAATGGTGTGGCATTGAGGGTTCTTGTGAATGGCGCTTGGGGCTTTGCCTCTGTTGGAAGTTTTGAAACCAGAAGTTTGCTTGAGGCAGTTTCGTCTGCGTGTAGGATGGCTAAAACCGCAAGTTCCAAGCTTAAAAATCCAATAATGTTAGCAAAGGTTAAGGCTGTTGAGGACAAGGTCACAGTTAAGCCGCGGAAAGACCCATCAAAAATTTCAATAGAGGACAAGATAAGCTTGACTTTGGCCATAAACAACAATGTTTTGGAATATGACAAGAGCGTCAAAAGTTGTACAATAGATTATTTGGATATGACTGGAAAAGACTACTTCATAAACAGTGATGGCACGTACATCGAACAAGACAAGCTTTATGTTTGGTCGAGGATAACAGCAACAGCGAAAACGGGCGAAATTTTCTCTTTCAGCCGGGAAGAAATAGGTTCAACCTCTGGCTACGAAATATTTGATGTGGAAACTCCGGAAGTTGTTAGCGAAAGGGTTGCAAAACGTGCAGTTGAACAGCTTAAAGCGAAACCTCCAAAAGGCGGCGCTTTTCCAGCGGTTATAGGACCAAATGTTGTTGGCGTGTTCGTTCATGAAGCTTTTGGTCATCTAGCTGAAGCGGATCTCACGTTGTCTGGCTCGGTGCTTTTGGGGAAGATTGGGAAGAAAATAGCGTCTGATGTTGTTACATTGTATGATGATGGCACAATAAAGGGTGCTTTCGGCTCGTTCAAGTATGACGATGAGGGCGTTCCATCGCAAAGAACGCTTCTCGTGAACAAGGGCATAGTGGTTGGACTCATGCACAGCAGAGAAACTGCACAGAAATTCAACATGCAGCCAACTGGAAACATGAGGGCTGAAGATTTTCGAGCTGAACCAATAATCCGCATGCGCAACACATACATGGAGCCAAAAGACCATTCATTTGAAGAACTAATTGAAGGCATAAAGTTTGGCTATTACCTAAAAAGTTTCAGGGGTGGCCAAGCAAATTTGGATGGCACTTTTCAAGTGGGCATACAAGAAGCTTACGAAATTGTCAATGGCGAGTTAGGCGAGGCTGTTCGCAATGCCTCTATAAGCGGAAACACTCTTGAAACGCTTTTGAAGGTTGACGCTGTTGGAAAAGACTTTGAGCTTTGGCCTGGGAGATGCGGGAAGGGGCAAACAGCCTTTGTTTGTGATGGGGGTCCGCACATTAGGGTGAGGGAGGTGCTTGTTGGTGGAAGCGCTTAAAAAAGATGACACTTTAAGTTTGGTCGAAAGTGCTGTTCAGTTTGCCTTAAGAGCTGGTGCTGATGAAGCTGAGGCTTTTGCATATCAAGGTTTGACGACAAACGTGATCATAGAGCGTGGACAAGTTGCACGTAACTCACGTATCATCGACCAAGGAATCGGCGTTAGAGCCATAATCAACAAGGCGGTAGGTTTTGCTTACACGAACATACTGGAAAGTAAGGAGGCAATTGAAAAGACTGTTCAGAACGCCTTAAAGGCTGCTAAGGCAAGCAAGCCAGACAAGGATTGGTGTGGTCTCGCATCAAAAAAGCCTAGAGCTTCAGTTAAGAACATTTATGACCGAAGGGTTACTGAACTGCAATCTGAGGATTTGGTGAAACTAGCTTCGTCCATGTTAAGCGCTGCTGAGGAAACGGATAAACGCGTTTTCCCAATAGAGGGTGGAGTCGGCGCCTCAGAACTTGTAAGGGCTGTTGCAAACTCAAATGGTATTTCATGTTTTGAAAAAGGAACAATAATTGAATGCAGCCTAGCTACGGTTGGGCAGGAGAGCGGCGAAGTGACACCTGTGTGCTTCGAGTTTAACGCTGAACGAAGCTACAAAATAGACCCAGAATGGGTTGGTAAAGAAGCGGCAAGGCTTGCGGCTTCAGCTTTGAAAGCCAAAAAATTTGAAACTAAACGCACAAAGGTTGTGTTTGCGCACGCCGCGTTTCACGAACTTCTTTACTTCACTTTGATGAACGCTGTTAAGGCGGACTATGTGCAGAGAGACCAGTCTGCGTTGAAGGGCAAAATTGGCGAAAAAGTGGCTTCTGAAATTGTTACGGTTTATGATGATGGCTTATTAAGTGGTGGTCTTCGCACATGGGAATTTGACGGTGAAGGTGTTCCACAGCAAAAAACTCCATTAATGGAGAAGGGCGTTTTACGCAATTTCCTATACGATAACTATACGGCAAAGAGGGAGGGACGAGAAAGCACTGGAAACGCCTTCAGAGCAGGATACCTATCAACGCCGTACGTGGATGCAACGAACTTCCACTTCACGCCCGGAAAGAAATCTCCGGAAGAGCTTATAGGCGAAATTGGTGATGGCTTGCTCGTATATTCTTTGCAAGGTGCTCACAGCAGTAATCCTGCAAGCGGCGAGTTTTCTGTTGTGGCTACTCCAGCGTGGAGAATCAAAGATGGTGCGGTTGCGTATGCTGTTAGGGGGGTAATGCTGGCTGGCAACGTCTTTGATATGCTAAAGAACATTTCGGATTTAGCGAACAACGAACGGAAGGTTGGTCAGCTTGTTGCTCCTTGGGTGCTTGTGGAAAACGTTAAAGCTATAGGAAAATAAATAACCGAGTCTTTGTATCCGCATTAAAAAGAGGCGGTGCATGTGGGCGGCAAAATCAAACAGGGCTTACTGAAATTTAACACACTACGCAGAATTGTCCAGGTCGTTTCCTTCGTGCTCTTTAGCACTGCATTCTTTAATGCTGGCGCGACGCTTTTGCTTCCTGTCCTCTGGACTTGGGGTCTTCAACAAAATGTTGTGGGCGACGCCTTCACTGCTATACAGTTGATGCTTTATGATGTTGTTTTCCCATGGTTAGCTCTTGCCTCATTTCTAGTCGTAGGCGTTTTGCTTGGCAAATCTCTATGCGGTTGGATTTGCCCCTTCGGCTTTGTCCAGGACCTATTGGGCTTTATAAAACGTAAAAAGGAAGAAGTTTCGCCGCGCACCCACGAAAGCATGCTCTACATGAAATATCTCGTTCTGGGCGTAACTTTGTTTATAAGCTTAACATTTTCAGCATCTAAGCTTGCTGGCGTCCACCAGAGCTATGAAAAAGCATTTGGTGTTTTCGCCAAAGCGCCATTCACTACAATAAGCCCAGCAGAAATCCTTTTTGGGACAATACCGCGGACAATCCACGATTTTCGCACAAGCACCTTAGATGTTTTTTCCCAAATAGCGAACTTGCCACCGCTTTTCTGGTTTCAAATTTTCATGTTAATTGGCGTCATTATATTCACGGTTTATGTTCCGAGAAGTTGGTGCAAGTACTTCTGTCCACACGGGGCGATTATGGCTATAATGAACAAGTTTAGCTTCATTGGTTTGCGTAGGGACCCAGCAAAATGTGCCAAAGGTTCATGTCGTCTTTGCGTTGAAGCGTGTCCTATGCGTGTTAAGATTTTGAATTTGCCTTGGGAGAAGTTCAGCGACCCAGAGTGCATTTACTGTTTAAAGTGTGCTGATGCGTGTCCATACGGCGCGATAAAAGTGAGATATCCATAGATCAAGCCCAAGCGCTCCGCAAATATTCTTCCAAAACGCCTTCGTACACATTTCTTGTTTGATTGGCTATCTCATCCCAATTATATTTCTCTCTAACTTTTTTGAAGGCATTGTTCCTTATCCAATCCGCATATTTCTCGTCTGTTAAAACCCTCGTTATCCCCCAAGCCAGCGACTCTGGATTGTTCACGTAGACTTTTACTCCATCAACGTCATGCTCAACGATTTCGGACAAGCCTCCAGTATCCGAAACCACAACCGGGCTTTTGGCCGCCATGGCCTCTAGGGCTACTATGCCGAAGGGTTCGAAGAGCGATGGCACAACCGAGACGTCTGCGCATTTCTGCAGTTTTTTCAGCGTGTCATCATCAACGAATCCCGTGAAAATTACCTTGTGGGACAAGCCCATGTTACCAATTAGGCTTGAAAGCTGCTCTTTCATATAGCCGTTGCCCACAATTATGAACTTCGCGTTAACCTTTTCGAGAACCTTTGGAACAGCATTCACAAGCACGTGAACTCCTTTTTCGTAGACGAGTCTTCCGACGAAGAGCACGATTTTCTCTTCTGGCAATGCGAATTTGCTTCTGAACTGCCGCAAGTCTTCTGCTTCGTTTCTCGAGTATACTTCTACGTTTACGCCGTTTGGAACCATGACAAGCTTGTCTTCTGGAAGCCCAAAAGCCCACTTAACATGTGAAACCATGTAGTTGCTGCAGCATATAACCTTCCAAGCCTCATAGGTTAGCCAAGCCTCGGTTTCATGAATCATTCGTTCATAATCAAAATGTATTCCATTTCTGCGTCCAATTTCTGTTGAATGGATTGTAGCCAAAAGTGGTTTCCTAAAAACATGTTTTAAGCCTATTCCCGCGTTCGCCACAAGCCAGTCGTGCGCATGGAAAATATCAACTTTTCCGCCCAAACTGCGCACTATTGCCGCTGCTTCCTTTTGCATGTTAACATTCATCAAGTAAACCCATGTTGCAAAGTCTGGAGAGGGGTTCTTGTAGGAGTCAATCCTAAAAACTTCAACTCCACCATCCAAAACCTCGTGCTGCGGCGCCCCCGGAAAATCGCATGTAACCACATATACTTTGATGCCCTTTCGCGCTAAACTTTTGGATAAATTGTAAACATGAGGTGAGATTCCTCCGATGATTCTTGGCGGGAACTCCCAAGTGAGCATCATGACTGTCAGGTCTTTCATTTCGCGTTTTTGCCTCCAGCCACCGCGCAGTATATTTCCAAGATGCTTTTCAACCATCCTTGCGATTTTAGCTTTACCACGCTTATCTTTTCCAGTGGAACCTTGTAGATTCTGAAAACTTCTTCTCGCATCCACTCTGATTTGACAATGAGCCTTTTAGCTTCATACATTCCAAGCCACTCAATGCTTTTTATAGCCATATTAAAAGGCGAGTTTGCCCCGTGTGAACGGTGCTCTTCAAGGCTTTCAACAGAATAGATGAATGGTATGCCAAGCGCCTTTTTCAAGGTTACAGCCGCTGGGATAAAATGCCAATCATGGGCATCTATCAAATCTACTTTTCTGTTTGCCCTATAATACACGTCTGCTGCTGCCCTTTCAACTTCTTGGTTTAATGTTAAGACCCATGTGAGCACGCCTATGTGTGTGCGCACAGGATTTGTTACTCTGTGTGTTTTTACGCCGTTTTGCTCGTTGGATTCTCCAGTCAAATAGTCATGGTACGTGACAACATGGGTTTCCACGCTATTTTTTGTAAGTTGTGTTGCCAACTTCTTAACGTAATATGCGAGTTGCCCCACAATTCTTGGAGGGTATTCCCATGAAAAGATTATTACGCGCATTGGTTTCACTACGTGAAAAGCGCGCAGACCTTTATTATTCCACGTCCAGTGAGGTAGTATCGCTTTTTCCCATCGTTGTCCATGAAGCTTTCCACAAAACCCTCAATCTTATAGTTGTCAAGTGCTCGTTCAACCTCGCCAATGTCGAGCTGCAAAACTTGCGCCAGTTCTTCACTTCTCCTTGCCAAATCAGCGGCGGTAGCACATAAATTGTGCAGTGTCTGCAAAATTTTTTCTGATGTTGGGAGTTCCCCCATCAAACTCTCACCCTTGAATGTTCAAACATAGTTTTGCGCTTTCCGCCTATAAATAGGTGCGTACATTTCGCAAGTTCATAAATACTTTGTTGCCTCTTGCACTTGCGTTTTAATTTCGGCGAACCTTTCACTTGCAACTTTAATTAGTAACCTCCTTAGCTCTTCTCCTTCTTGCTTTTCAACCCTAATCTTCTTCAGCTTATTCGCCAACTGTTTATCATGAAGCGAATTTTCAACCCACTGTTCAAAGTCGCCGCGGTGCCAGTGAAATTCTATGGATTTTGCGTCTACTTTTTTGAGGGCGTTTATGAAGCCCTTTAGACTCCAAGCCATGAAGCCCGTAAACTTGTCTTTTCCAACGCCAGTGTAGAACAGGAACGGTTCATTGGCAGCTGAAATTGCAAGTTTTACTCTATTTTCGAAGTCCAAAGCCACAGCATGCGCGGTTACAAATGCGTCTGTGGGCGAGTTGAAGGGACTGAAGTAGGAGTGAACTTCTCCTGGTCCACCGCCAGCCATAAACATATAGTACAAGTGGTCACTTGTTTGCAAATAACGCCATATCCGCGTTAGGTCTTTGTCTTCAGCCTCCCTAATTAAAGGTTCAAGTCGCCTTATGCATGTGTAATAAGCCCACTGCATCGTATTGCCAAGCCAGCAACTGGCGTCTCTTTCCAAGTCAGCCCATGAAACTGTTCCACCAAGCTCTGGAACGTCTATCTCTCCAGAAACCGCGTATTTATCTACAACCTCTGACGGCGTAGCCATGTGCATGTGCCACCACTTCAAAATTTCCTTTGGCAAATGCCTCAAAAAATCGTGGATGCCAGTTTCTGGCCAGTGGTGTTCGCCGAAGGTTTCATAGTCTGGAAAGATGTTTACGCATTGTCCTGGTGTTGCCGCGAGCCAGCTTGCATATTTGTCTGCGGTTAGCGGCCACTCGCTCCACCATCTTGCCGAGAACCTAAACCCTATGTCGTCTGTCAGCTTGTAATTTCTTAGTAGAACTTTGATTTTTTGGCAGCTTTTGGGCTTGTAGAGGTAGTTTGGCGATTTCTCGTGAAGTATCCTTTCTACGCCTTCTGTGAATATTCCTTTGTATCCCATCTCTTCAGCTGTTTTTGCTATGGCGTTGTTATACAGTAGTTCCGTGTTCTCGAAGACTTTTGGCGTGTATCCAAGCAAATCCCTTACTGCTTGCTTGTGCATTTTCACCTGTTCGATAAATTCACTTCTTTCTGGGTATAGGCTTGCAAGAGAGTGGTAGTATGTTTGGCTTAGAAATTCTACGCATCCAGTTTCTGCGAGTTGTTTGAAGGATTCTAGGAGGTCTTTGTTGAACATTTCACATTGTTCTAGGAAAATGCCAGATATGCTAAACGAAAATTTCACTTGCTTTTTCTCCCTTTTATGCGCGTCTATCAGCTCGAGCAATATCTGGTTTGATGGAAAATAGCATTTTCTACACGCTCTGTCGAAAACTTCTCTATTCACAACATTGTCAAAATAATATTCGAATAGCTCATTTTTCTTTACATGCCTAAACGTTTTGTTTTCCCAGAAAAAGTTCTTCTTTAGGCGATGTGGCTGGTGAACTTCGAATACAAACACTATGTCTGTCAAAGCTTAGCCTCTATCCCATTTTATCGCTGTATGTTATTTTAGCTTATTTGCTTAGTTCAACGCTGTTTTAGTAATTTTTATATTTGATTCGGATTTTGAATTCATAATTTATTTATCCGTTGCACCACATCTCCATAACACAAAGGTGAAACGTTTGTCAATTGAAAAACTGAAAGTTGAAAGCCACCAGGAACTAGAACAGCTAATAACCAGCGAGATAAATAAGGTGGAGAAAAACCTAACAGTCATCTGCAGTAACATACCAATAAATGATAAAGCAACTCTGGACATTCTGTGCCACGACGATAATGGGCAACTGGTCATAGTGCAGGTAAGCGTCGAAGAAGACGACACCATGTTCTTACATGGAATCCAAAGCATTGATTACGTTGACAAGTTCAAATCCTTCCTAAAAGCAACGTACAACAAACACAAAATCGACGACAAAACCAAACCGAGACTAATACTTATTGCGCCACACTTCTCAGATGCTTTACGCCTTGCCGTAGAGGGAATGAAAGGCATACGCGTTGACCTGTACGAGTGGGAATATCTAAAGCTCGGAGACCATAAGGGGCTCCACCTCCAACCCATTTTTACTTGGGCGCCACCTGAGAAGCCGAGGGAAAAAGAGGAAAAAACAGTTGAAAAGAAACGTGAGCCAAAACCCATAAAAAAGAAAGAGCCGCCTATGCAAACGCCTCCAGTTGTTGAGAAGAAGGAAGAACCAAAACCAACACCGCCACCAGTGAAGGAACCACCGAAAGAGGAGCTTCCGCCGTTTCCGCCACCACCAGAGCCAAAAGAGGAGAAACCAGTTAAGCAAGAACCAACAGAGCAGCCAAAGAGAAAACTAAAGCTGTTCTAAAACATCGCTTCGCCGTTTCTGCCCTTTTACTTACTTGGACGGTTTCTGTTTGAGAATCGGTTTCTTTGTCTGGGAGTATCCTCCCGCGCTTGTCGGCGGCCTGGGCACGTACGCCGACTACATTACACGTGAATTTGTTTCCATGGGACATGACGTAACCGTTTTTACACTTAATCCTGGAAACTTGAAAACCCGCGAAATTGTTAGGGGCGTTGAGGTTCACAGACCCTTAATTGTGAACGCCAGCAACGTCTTTCCAATGTTCGTTATTGACGACTTAAAGAAGTGGGGAACAAACATTCGCTTGTTCAACGACATCTTCATATACAATATTCTGAGCGCAACAAAATTCATAAACAGTATGTTGAAAAAGGAATGTTGCAACTACGACGTTGTATGTGTTCATGACTGGCTTAGCAGCATCGCTGGAATCCTCGTGAAAAACGAAACAAAAGTTCCAGTTGTCTTCCACGTTCACAGCACCGAATGGGGTCGAAGCGGAGGACACGGCTCCGAAGTGGTCTCGTACTTAGAGTGGGAGACAGCCCAAAAAGCCGACAGAATAATAACCGTAAGCCACGCCATGCAGGAAGACCTTGTCCGACATGGATGGCCAAAATCGAAAATAAGCGTTGTATGGAACGGTGTTGACCCAGAACGCTATAACCCCAAAAACTGTAGGGCTGAAGAAGTTGAAGCCATACGCAACAAATATAACATAAAACCAGACGAAAAGATGATTCTCTTTCTCGGCAGGCTCACATGGGTTAAAGGCGTCACAAACCTTATCCAAGCAATGCCCCTTATCTTAAGCGAATACCCAAACGCCAAACTTGTGATTTTGGGCAAAGGCGAACAACAAAACGACATCGTTGAAGCTGCAGATAGGCTTGGAATAAGTAAAAACGTCATCTGCAGATTCGATTTTGTTCCAGAAAAAGAACGCATACTGCACTACGCAGCTGCGGATGTCTGCGTTTTTCCATCCACTTACGAGCCATTTGGAATAGTAAGCCTGGAAGCCATGGCGATGGCAAAACCAATAGTTGTTGGCGCACAAGGCGTGGTCGGTTTCAGAGAACAGGTTGCACCATACGGCCCAGACCAGAACGGAGTACACGTGAACGGTGGAAACCCAGCGGACATCGCATGGGGAATAAAAGAAGTTCTGTGCGATTTAGAAAGAGCCAAAAGGTGGGGAGAAAACGGCAGAAAACGTGTCCTGCAGTACTTCACGTGGAGGAAAGCCGCTGAACAAACCCTAGAAATATACAGCAAGCTTCAGCATCCGAAAGAGCAAGACGAGTATCGCGTCGTAGATCTCATGGAAAAAATTACAAGAGCATAAAGAAAAAGGGAAAATTCGTTAAGCTTTTTTCGCAGCGGCTTTTTCCAGCGCCACAACGCCTGGCAGTTTCTTTCCCATTAGAAATTCTATTAGTGCACCTCCAGCCGTGCTTACGTAGGATATTTTGCTTGATAATCCAAGTTCTTGCAGCGCTGCTATTGTGTGTCCTCCGCCAGCAAGCGAGAAAGCCTTTGAATTTGCAATTTCCTCAAATATTCGCTTTGTTCCGAAAACAAACTCGATTCTTTCGAAGACCCCCATTGGCCCGCTTACAACGATGGACTTTGCATTTCTAATTATTTTCGCGTATTCCTCAACTGTTTTCGCTCCAATGTCAAACATTTGATAGTTCGTGGGCAAAGCGTCAACGGTAATCTCCTTCCTTTTTCCATCAGCTTCTACAGCAACGTCCACCGGCGTCTTTATCTTGCCTGGATACTTTTGCATAAGCTCCTTTATTCCAGGTATTAAGCCCGTAAGCTCCTTTTTTTCTAGGAATTCCATGTTTGGTTTTCCAAGGTCAACGCCCTTCGCCGCTAGGAATAGTTGACCGATAACGCCGCCTGTGAGCACATAGTCTGCTATGTTATTGCCTAAAACATACTTTGATATCTCAAGTGAGTCGTCGCCTTTTGCTCCGCCGAAGATGAAGACGCATGGTTTTTCTGGTTTTTCAAGCACTCTGCTTAAGGATTTGAGTTCTCTCTCCATTATACGTCCAGCGACACTTGGCAGAACCGCCGTAAAACCTATGATCGAAACGTGTGCTCTGTGTGCTGCTGCAAATGCATCATTCACAAAGATGTCAGCTAGTGGTGCAAGGTTTTTGACAAGCTCTGTTTCCGCGTGCTGTTCTGGTGTCCCCTCTTTTGTTTCTCCAGCAAAGTTTCTAACATTGTCCAGGACAAGTATTTCGCTGCTTTTCAATCCTTTTATGGCTTCTTTGGCTTTTTCTCCGAAAACCTCATCAACATACTTAACTGGTCTGCCTAAAATTTTTCCGAGGATTTCCGCGTGCTGTTTCAACGGTATAAAGTCTGGGTCACCCTTTCGTCCCTGATGCGCCAAAACAACAACTTTCGCGCCCTTTTCCGCCAACTCCTTTATCGTTGATTCGCCATGCGCTCGAATTCTCGAGTCATCCAAAATCTTTTTAGTTTCCGGGTCTACCGGCGAGTTGAAGTCAACCCTAACAAGCACAACTTTATCCCTGACTTGAACATCATCTAGAGTTAGACATTTTGCCATTTTTACTCCCTCTAAACCTTTATAAAATAAAAAATTGGGGGCTCTAAATTTAAGCCTTGAAGCCTTTAGAAGCCAGCTTTCTCGCTTATGAGCTCTATTAGTTCAACCATTCGGCAGGAGAAGCCCCACTCGTTGTCGTACCACGCGAATACCTTGACAAGGTTTCCAGCCACGACCATCGTAGATAAACCGTCAACAATGGCGGAATACGATGTGTGGTTAACGTCTGTTGAAACTATTGGGTCCTCTGTGTAAGCCATTATCCCCTTCAAGGGTCCTTCTGCCGCTTTCCTGAACGCCTCGTTAACCTCTTCTCTTGTTACGTCTTTTTCAAGCACTGCTGTTAGGTCGACTATTGAAACGTTTGGAACTGGAACGCGGAGCGCTATTCCGTCAATTTTTCCTTTTAGCTCTGGGAAAACGAGTGCTGATGCCCTTGCAGCTCCTGTTGTTGTTGGTATAATGTTTATTGCTCCAGCCCTTGCTCGGCGCAAGTCTCTGTGAACTAAATCCATTATTCTTTGGTCGTTTGTGTAGGCGTGGGCTGTCGTCATCAGCGCTGATTTTATTCCGAAGTTCTCGTGTAGTACTTTGACGCATGGCACTACGCAGTTTGTTGTGCATGAGGCGTTTGAGAGGATGTTGTGGTTTTGGTGGTCGTATTTGTCGTGGTTTACGCCAAGAACTATTGTTATGTCTGGGTTTTCAGCTGGTGCCGAAATCAGAACCTTCTTTGCTCCTGCTTGTAGGTGTTTCGCCGCGTCTTCTCTTTTAGTAAAAAGTCCAGTGGATTCCACAGCTAGGTAAACGTCTAAGTCTTTCCATGGTAACTGCGCTGGGTCCTTTTGCATTAGCACTTTTAGCTCCTTGCCGTTTACGATTATGCTGTTGTCTTTTGTTTGTATGTCTGCGTCAAACCGTCCATGTACAGAGTCATATTTTAGTAGGTGTGCGAGCGTTTTGGCGTCTGTTATGTCGTTTATTGCCACAAAGTCTATGTTTGCGTTTCTTTCGATTGCTGCCCTGTATAGGAGCCTTCCAATTCTTCCAAAACCGTTTATCGCTACTTTTATCGCCATTTAAACCACCCTTATGTTATATCTGCTTTAAATACCCACATTTGCTAATTAATTTTTGCGCTAGCGAAGCTTCATTAAGACCATTTCAGCAGCCAAGACGAATGGCTCCCAAGTTTCGCATAGGGGCGGTGCGTAGGCTGTGTCTGCCTTGGCCAACTCTTTAACTGTCATCTGTTTTTGTATAGCTAATGATATGACGTTTATTCGCTGTGTTACCTCTTCTCCGCCGATTATCTGGGCGCCTATAACCCTTCCAGACTCTTTTTCAACGACCAGTTTCACTTTTATTGGCAGAGCGCCTGGATAATAGTCTGCCTTTGTTTTCGAAGAAATCGTTCCGGTAACGGTTTCAATTCTCGCCCTTTGTGCAGCGTTTTCAGTTAAGCCCGTGGCGCCCACATCCATGTCGAAAAGTCTTGTCACGGCAGAGCCTAAAACTCCGGTGAAAAGCGAGTATCCTCCAGCTGCGTTTATTCCAGCAACCTTTCCATGTCTAACTGCAACGGTGCCTAGTTGTTGAAGGGTTGGTCTCTGTGTGACGATGTGTATGGACTCTGCGCAGTCGCCAACAGCATAAACGTCTTTTGCGCTTGTTTCCATTCTTGCGTTTGTTTTGATGGCTCTGGTTTCTCCCAAATCTATTTTCGCGTTCACGGCAAGTTGCGTGTTTGCTCTTACGCCAAAGGCGCTTATGAACAGGTCTGCGGTTATCTGTTCGCCTCCAGCGACGATGCCGGTTACTTTTTCTGTTCCGAGGAACTCTTCAACACCCTTTCCAGTTAGAATGTTGATTCCCCTTTGTTGAAGCATTTCTTGGACAACCTTAGCCATGTCAGCGTCCAGCATCTGCGGCAAAATTTGGGGCAGCAACTCCACAACAGTCACGTCCAAACCTCTTTCTTTTAGGGCTACGGCTGTTTCTAAGCCAATTAAGCCAGCGCCCATAATCACCGCTTTCCTTGCCCCTTCCTTGACTGCTTGGGCAATTCTTTCGCCATCCTCTATTGTGCGAAGTGAGTGGATGCCCGCTTTTTCTCTGCCTTTGATCGGTGGGATGAAACTGCTTGCACCCGTTGCTATTATTAGGCTGTCATATGCGATGGTTTCGCTTTTGCCATCCTTGTCTAAGGTCTCAACGGTTTTTTTCCCAGTATCTATCGCGGTGACTTTTGTTTCGGTTTTTAGGTTCAGCTTCATCATTTGGAAGTACGACGGCGGAAACACGATGAGGTTTTGGAAGCTTGGTATTTGCCCACCTAGGACGAAGGGTAGCCCGCAACGTGAATAGCCAGCATGCTTCTCTTCAGTTATCAATGTTATCTCCGCAGTCCTATCGGTTTTTCTTGCCGCCGAGGCTGCGTCGACCCCCGCTGCGTGCGCTCCAATTATAACTATGTGTCTTGGCATTGTTCTGTTCCTTCTTTACTTGATTAAACTCTTGTGCCATTCCACTGCCTTGTTGAAGTCCATTATGTTTGCCAGTTCAGCCTGAAGATTGGATGGCTTTACAAGCAGTAGCCAACCCTTCCCATACGGGTCTTCATTCAAAATTTCTGGTTTTGACTGGACTTCAGTGTTGACTTCTAAGACTGTTCCGCTTATTGGCGCGACGAGGTCTGAAACCGCTTTAACGGACTCAACTGTTCCGTAGGGCTCGTTTTGTTTTATTGTTGTCCCTGGACTTGGGAGTTCTGCGTAGACGATTTCGCGGAGTTGTTTTTGTGCATAGTCTGTTATACCGATGCGCACGTTTTCTCCTTCGATTTTTGCCCACTCAAAATCCTTCGTGTAGTAGAGGCCTTCTGGCACCTCGTATCCGTCAACCTTCACCATGTTGTTTTCACCTCTTAATTAGTTGTTATTCTTTTGCGTTTCAACCATTAAAAATTAACTGTTATCTTGCGCTATTGTTAAGTCAAAATAGGTGTTAGAAACGTCAGCCTTGCAGTTTCATCTGCCCCTTTTTCCGCTTATGTACTCTTCAACCCACACCTTTGCCTCTGGGTCTGGCACTTGAATTGGCGGATGTTTGAAGGCGTATGATGATATACTTATTAGTGGTCCCGCGATTTTGCGGTCCAAAGCCAACTTCACAGCTCTTATCACGTCGATTACGACACCAGCGCTGTTCGGCGAATCCTCAACTTCAAGCTTAACAGATATTGTTAATGGTCTGTCACCAAACTTTCTACCCTTAAGCCATATGTAACATATCTTCTTGTTCCCTAGGAAAGGCACGTAGTCTGATGGTCCTATTCGCGTTGGCAAGTCGTATGGCACGAGGCTTTTTACAGCTTCTGTTTTGCTTATGCGCTTTGTTTTTAGGCGTTCCTCGACGGTCATGTTTAGGAAGTCTGTGTCACCTCCAAGGTTAAGCTGGTAGGTTTCGTCAACTATTACGCCTCTGTCAACGCAAAGCCTAACAAGGTTCCTGTGCAGTATAGTCGCGCCCAACTGGCTTTTTATGTCGTCTCCAGCAACTGGCAACCCTTTCTCCTCGAATTTTTTGCTCCACGCTGGGTCTGAGGCTATAAATTCTGGCATGCAGTTTATGAAGGCGCATCCAGCATCTAACGCCGCTTGGGCATAAAAACGTGTGGCATTCCAGCTTCCAACAGGCAAATAGTTGACTAAGACTTCTGCTTTAGCTTCTTTCAAAACTTTTATGACATCGTCCTTTCGGGTTTGGCTGTCATTGTAAACGTTGAAAGGCGCTTTCATGTGTTCAGCTACGCCGTCCAATATTGGTCCAGGCGAAACCTTCACGCCTAAATGCGGAACTTCTGCAAACTTTGCCACACAGTTTGGTTCAGTGAATATTGCTTCAGAAAGGTCTTTTCCAATTTTGTTCTTGTTCACGTCAAACGCCGCGACGAATTTCACGTCTCTTACGTGGTATCCTCCAAAGTTAACGTGCATAAGTCCTGGAACAGCCTCGTCTTCCTTCGCGTTCTTGTAGTATTCTATTCCTTGAATTAGAGCTGAGGCGCTGTTGCCAACGCCTACTATTGCGACGCGGATTTCTGGCAAATATAACACTCTCTTTTGAAGGCGTTTTGTCAATGGTTTAGGTTTGAGCAGCTCTTAACTTTTTCTAGGGCATAGCAAAATTAAAAGGGAACATTAAACGAGAAGAGCTCAGAGAAGACCCGTTTAGGAATGGTGTTTGCATGAGCGAAGGTGACGTGAAAATAAAATTTGAGCCTTTCAAGGAAATCGTGATTATGGAACGCAACTTTTTCGCAACTCCAGATGACATGGCAAGGTTTGTATCCGTAATTGCTGGTGGCAAACCCGCTGGGCTATACTGGGCTGAAGGCGTGGTTTTCCTCTATTTCCCGCTTCCAGCATCAACAGAAGCCTCTGCAAAAGCGCTCATCGAAGAGAATAGGGTTTACTGGACCTTCGTCGGTTATGCGCTTATGCCAAAGTACCAGCAGACGATAGAGACGAGAGAAAAAATAATCGTCCCGGTTATTGACATGTCCTCTAACCCCATGTTCAGAAAGGTTGCAAATTGGCTGAAAGAACAAAAATAAACGCAATACAAGTTGAAGGCAAAGTTTTCTCTGGAAGTGGTGAAGGCGCAAAATTCGTTAGCCTTCCATGGGTGAAAAGGCAGATAGCCGAAAAGCTAGGGTTCATTCCCTACAACGGAACATTAAACATAAGGCTGAACGAGGATGGTGTAGCCCTTAAAAGGCATATCTTGGACAAAGCAGAGGCCATAAAAATAATTCCACAAGAAGGGTTCTGCCACGGAAAACTCTTCAAAGCAGTTTTTATGGACAAACTGGAATGCGCAATAGTCATACCAGAAGTTAACGGCTACCCAAGGAACGTAATCGAAATAGTTGCTCCCATAAACTTAAGAGAAAGATTCAAGTTAAAAGATGGTGACACTGTTAAAGTAAAAATTTTAACTTGCCACTTTTAGGCGCCATTTTTGCAGCAAAATCTAGAGGGGCTAGTCAATTTTGCGTGTTGCACAGCCAAAAACTGACAATTTCCTAAACGGACTTTTCCTCACGCTTGTCTTTTAGAAAGTTTCTTATGTACTCTTCTAGACAGTTGTTCTTTTTCAAGTACAAGCCATATTTAACAAGCGCGTTCATCGCCCTTGCGGCGTCTTCTGGTGAGGAGTATGCGGGTATCCCAAGTTTATCAAATCTAAAGCGCGTGTGCAGTGCCATTTCAGTTTCACCTATGTCACATGCAACAATGGGCTTCTCGTATCTAGTGGCAACTTTCGCCACTCTGTCAACGTAATCCTCTTGTAAAGCTGGCGTGTGATGCAGGCCAAGCAGTATTATGCCGTGAATCTGTGGGTCTTGAAAGAGTATTTCAGTCGCCAACTCGAACATCTCGGAAGTGACAGAGCCCGTCAAATCCACTGGGTTGAGGTTTGTTGCGAATCTTGGAATTTTTTCATCAGCCTTTAACTTTTCAAACTTTTGGATGGTCTCTTCGGAAAAACGTTTCACAGACAAGCCCAAAAGCTCACATTCATCAACAGCCATTATTCCTGGACCACCAGCATCCGTAATAACGCCAACATTTTTTCCGGCGGCTGGAGGCTGCATTGCCAAGGCTTTTCCAACATCAAAAAATTCCTCCATGTCCTTCGTCCTTAAAATCCCAGTTTGGGCAAAGGCTGCATTATAGATGTTGTCAGAACCAGCAATTGCCCCAGTATGCGATGCTGCAGCCCGTGCTCCAGCTTCGGTTCTTCCAGCCTTAAGAGCCGCAATAGGCTTTTTCTTTGTTACTTTCCTTGCAGTTTCGATGAATCTCCTTCCGGACTTTATGTCCTCGACATAAAGCAATATCACTTTCGTCTCCTTATCATACAGCAGGTAATTGAGCATCTCAGCCTCATCAACGTCGCGTTTGTTCCCAAAACTTATGAATTTGCTTAGACCAATTTGCCTCCCAGTTAAATAGTCTATTGCCGCAACGCCGAACGCCCCACTTTGTGTAACTATTGCAATGTTTCCAGGCATGGGACGCGGTGTGGCGATAACCTCCTCTCCAGTTGTTAACACCTTTGTTTCTGGAAGGAAAAGCATGTCAACACCAGTCTTTGGATCGTAAACTCCTAAGCAGTTTGGACCTAAAACGCGTATTCCAGCCTTTTTGGCTATACCTATAACCTCTTCCTCAAGTTCGCGATTTCCAATTTCAGCGAAACCAGAACTTATTATGACAACAGCTTTAACTCCTTTCGAGGCGGACTCCTCCATTATTTGCGGCACAAGATGCGCGGGAACAACAATAACAACGAGGTCCAAATTTTTAGGAATATCCAGAACTGACGGGTAACATTGAAATCCTAGAATGGAGTCTTCGTGGGGGTTGACTGGAAAAATCTCTCCTTTAAAAACGCCTCTTTTCTTGTTTTCCACAAAATTTTTGAAGATTACGTGTCCAGCCTTGTTAATCCTCTTTGTGGCGCCCACCACAGCAACAGAGCCTGGATTAAAAAAGGCGTCTAACAATCTTATCGCTTTTTCCACGCGTGTTCACCTTTTGCCTTTAACAACCACTATGGGTTTATGCTTTACTGTGTCAAGCATCTCCCAACTAACTTCAGTCAAACCAACCCTAAACCTTCTAGCCATCTCCCAAACAGTCGAACCAGCACCAAACCCCCTCGCGCGGTTCGCCAACTCGGCAATGTCTAAAGCTAACTCGACTGGTATTCTCCGTCCAGCCACAGCCACTGGAGTTGCTCTCCTTTTCAGTTTAAGAACTCTTCCAACGATGTAGGCGACAAAGCTAAAACAGTGTATGTCCCTAACAGTTTTTCGTCGATGCGTAAAATGAAAGTTTCCTATGGAAAACGTCTTGTCGGTATCTACAATAATAACCGAAACATCCTTGTGCAGTCTCAAGCGTATTTGCTCTCTGATTTCGCTTGCTATTCTGTCCGCATTTTCAAGAGGCAAACTCACATACGAATAGGCTAAGTTGCTCCCATCTATGCCCCCTTCAGAACCAAACATCAACGACTGCAAAAAACCAACATTCTGCAGCGCAACTTGTTTATGGCGGCTTCCCTCCTCGAATGGATATTCGCGAATATTTCTGAGCAATCCTTTCCGGAACTTACATATTGGACCTAAAACGTAACCCCATACCACGCGCATCCAAAACCACGCAATTATTTTCGCTGTTAGGCTTGGCTTAACTTTGCCCTCATCAACAATGTTGTTTGAGGCTGTGGATATCGCCTTTTCGGATATTACAACAAAATCTCCGTTATCTAATTTCCCATTAATGCTTCTGACGATTTCCTCCACATAGTTTGTTCCGGGTCTCCAGTAACGCGTTATAATCGCAAAAGCCTTGTAGTTCGGCATTTAAACCGCTGGCTTAAAGCCTATAGGCTTCTGAACTGCTCCTTTATCTCTTCAATGTTGCATTCTGGCGGTTTCATTTTTCCTTCTGGACAGTAGCCCAACTCAACACATGTAGGTCCAGCATTCTCAAAAAGCGCCGGCGCCACCTTTCGTACTTGTTTCAGCATTTCAATAGCTACTTCCCTTATTTCCCATTGTGCACGGTTGCAGCAGCGCAAGTTAAAAAAGTGACGTAGTTCCCGCGCATTCATTGTTACAATTATGTTCGTTTTTGCGGCGTTTGGAAGAATAAACCTTGCATCTTCCTTTGGAATGCCCATATCCAAAAGTTTCTTGTAAGCATCAGAAATCTTCTCCAAAGTTTCATCAAAAACCTTTTTTGCTTCGGCGTTTTCTGCAATGTTTGGCGGTGTAACAAACTTTTCAAGCGTGTCATAAGCCACGTAACGTTGGCTTTGCTGCGTGTAAGAAGCAATGCGGTGTCTAACAAGCTGGTGTGTCATAGCCCTTGAAACGCCTTCAATGCTAAATGTGAAGGACGCATGTTCTATAACCGACATGTGCCCGTAACCCGTAACCCTTTCGATTATTCGTTTAGCAGTCTTCAAATCCATCTTCTCAAAAATTTCAGAAGGGCTTCCGCTTCTCGTCGATGTCAGGGCAGCGGCTCCACATAGAAGTTCCGCATCCATCGTGTAGCGGAGAAGTTTAACCTTCAAACCTTGCGCCTCACCACTCTTTTAACGGAAGGTAATAAATTTGCTTTGTGTAAAAGGGTTTTGGGAAAAGCTTGCCAAGAATAAAACGCGCCATTGACTATATAGAGGCTTTGTGCTCAAGTAAAGAAAAAGCAAAAAGCATACTCGGCGAAGAATTGAAGCAGCATTATGATAAGTGGTCGAAATCCCTCAATTTACAAGATTTTCTGCTTTTCCTTGAAATAATAAAGGAGAATAAAGGCAAGATTGGTGTTCCACAGTTTTTCGGCAAATTCCGTGCATACGCATTTGAGGAATACATTTATAGATTGATAAGTGCGAGAGCCAACATGCCAAAAAATCTCCAAACGTTTTGGGGCGAAAAATGCATAGTTTGGCGTGAAGGCAAAAGCGAATATGCCATGGAGTTCGACGTTTCCATAGGTGAGAAACTAAACGATTTTGTCGAGCCGAAAATGGTTTTTGAAGCGAAAGTCGAGTTGGATGCCGCACGCCTAAAAACGGCATTAGCTTCATTTGCAATCTTGAAACGATACAATCCAAAGGCAATGTGCATACTACTGTATCTAATTAGAGATTTTGACACAACCTTACTTAGACTTGCTGAACAATGGACTGATGGCATTTTTCAATTTAAAACAGATAACAAAGCATTAAACAACATAATCAATTTTGTAAATAAACGCCTAGGTAAATGCTAAATATGCGCGTAAATGCGGTCGCTTGTGTATCTGCCACTTTCCATCTCTGTCTCAATTTCCCGCAGAAGCAATATCCGCTTGAAGGTTGGCGGGTGCGTTGCAAACCAAGTATTTATTTTCACCCAAGCGGACTTCGCTTCTTTCTCCATGGCAAGTTCCAATTCTCTCTCGTCGAGAACACCATCCTTGTCCAAGTCATACTCTTGCTTTTTCTCAATTATCATTTGCACCTCTTGCTTAGCCATCGCTGGGTCGCCAATATAAAACGCTCTTGCGCCAGATGGAGGTTTAGGTGAAAGCGACAAGCCGTAAGTGATTTTTGCCAATGCGCTTTGAAGGCTTCTTGGAGAGCCAGTAACGTAAGCGGAATAAGCGTCTGCGTAGTGCTCTCTAAGTCTGCTTAGGCGCATAACACAGAAAAGCGAAACTATGTAAACTATGTATGAGATTATGGCTACCGCGAAGAAAGCGGCTTTTATGCTTCCCTCCTCCTTCTTTCTGGACGAACCAGCGTGTCTTGCAACTTCCCAGGTCCCCCTTGCAATTAAATAAGCCAAAAGCGGCAGCGCCGAAAGAACAGTCATAACCACGTAATCCTTATGCTTAATGTGCCCCAACTCGTGTCCAATAACGCCCCTAATCTCATCCTTGTTAAGTTTCTTTAAAAGTCCCTCATGGACAGCTAACGTTGTATTCTTGGCGGTTCTCCCAAAAACAAAGGCATTAGGCGTATCATCCGGAACCATAGCCAAGCGCGGCGTCGGAATTCCACTTTTATCCGCCAACTCTTTAACGGTTGATTCAAGCCAGGGGTTCTCGCCAGGCTCCAAATAGCGAAGCCTCGTTGAACTCTCAACAACCGCTGGACCTATAAGGTATTGGAAAAGTATGAATAGGGCTGTGCCCACTATTGCCCATTCCAACGGGAAACTGAAAGCAATCATGATTACCGACAGGAACAACGCAAATATAAAAGCCACTAAGAAAATGGATGTTCCCATGGCAAAGCGAAGTTCGGCAAGTCTAGCCATTAGCGTTTCTCCAGAAAATCACATGACAAAGCATGGCGAATTAAAGCTTTCTTTAACTAACAGTAAAATTTGCATCTTACATTTTCGATATTTCTTTCTTTCCCAGCGGCAACAGCTCTCGTTACATTATGTTTTTCCAAAAAACTCTGTGAAATTTTTTACTATTTGCTCTGCAACTTCTTCAACGCTTAACCCTTTTATTTTCGCTACCGCCTCAACTACCACTGGTACGAACGCGGGAGTCGTTTTCTCACCGTTAAACGGCTGCTTAAAGTACCTCACTGGGCCATCAGTTTCCGTCAGCAAGTTCGTTAATGGCGTTCGCCTTACAACCTCTTTGATGCCGTTGGAGTATACCGTTGGCGGTCCTTCTGTAATGTAATATCCGTTTTCTATGGCTTTTGCCAGTGCGCTTATTGGGTTGCTGAACCAGTGGAGAAGCACTTTCTTGAGGCGGTACGAGGGAAGCATATCAACAATATATGCTGTTGTGCCGCGCGAGTGAATTATAACTGGCAAGTCAAGCCTTTCAGCTAAGCGTAACATTTCGTCAAAAACCTTTAACTGCTTAGCCCAAATCTTCTCATATTTTGCGTCTAGCCCCACTTCTCCAATAGCAACAACCGCTTGGTTTGTCCTTTGCCCAGAAATTAGCTTCACAACTTCTTGAAGTTCGTCATTTGTCAATGCTTGCACGTTCCACGGGTGTATCCCCAAAGCGGCGTAAACAAGTCCATCATACTTTTTAGCGAGCTTTAGGCTATTTATGCTCGTCTTCAAATCCATAGAGTTTGAAACTAGGGCAACAACATTGGCTTTTTTCGCTTCACTTATAATTTCTTCTACGCAGTTGACATATTCCTCATCTGACAAGTGAATGTGGGCGTCAACAAACTTCATTAGGGCATCCTCTTAGATGCAAATTACGTTATTACATGCACTTTTATAATTTATCCCATTTAACAAGAAAAGGTTAAATATTGTTTTAAATAGAAAAAGAGGCTACGGAGGAGTCTTTATGGCTGATTTGGAGTTAGCTGTTGCTCCTATGCATAGAATATGTAAAAAAGCTGGGGCAGACCGTGTTAGCGAAGCAGCAGCGAAAGAGCTTGCTAAAGCTTTGGAAGAGGTTGGCATTAAAATTGCCAAAGAGGCGCTTGATTTTGCGATGCATGCTGGAAGAAAAACCATAAAGGCGGAAGACATTGAAATTGCAGCGAAAAAAGTCATGGGTAGGTAAAAGCTGTTTTCTCCAGCTTCCCCTTTCTTTTTCGCAATTTGCCCCTTCTAAACTATTCGGGAAGAGTCCCACAAGAACTGAAAGTACTCTCTAGCAAAGCGAACAAGTCCAACATGGTTGCTCCATATTACTAAGCTTGGTTTATCCTCACCAAGAAAAAGCATAGCCTCTTTGCCATCAACAATTATGCCTCCGCCGAACATCTGGTCTCTAGCGCGCAAATCCACAAAACGCACTAGTTTCCTAATTTTATCGTCCACAATTTTTTCTGAAACCATAACCTTTACTTTAACATCGGCTTTCTTCAGCGCTTCTTGAAGAAACGTGGCTGAAGATGCAATCATGTTTTTTGCGAATTCTGGAATTGCAACCATTATTTCTCTGTTTGCTTTGTGCACTGTTTCTTCTAGTTTAGTCATTACAGCCTTCTGTCCATACAATATTAATATGTCTGGGCGTTCAACGAGCTCTTGCTGCTCATACAAGAGTTGTAGTTCACCAGCGATTTTTTGTTCCCAAAATTTGTATTTCTCCTCGAATTTGAGCTTAGCATTTGCTATCGCTTCAAGAGGAGCCACTGGATGATATTTTGTCGGTCGGGTTTCAACGCTTTTTATCCATCCCTTGTTCCTAAGCGAGTTTAAAACTTCGTAGATTTTTGAGTATGGAACTTTTGCTTTTCTGCTTATTTCCATGGCTGTCATTTGTCCACTTTCCAAAAGCGCTAGGTAAGTATCAACTTCGTATGTGTTCAGTCCCATCTCTCGTAGAATCCTTTTAGCTTCTTCGCTTACTGGCAAAGCATTTCCCCTTAATCACCTTATGAAAAGTTTGGAAACCTTATTATATTCTACCCTTTTCTTACAAACTTTACAATTGGCTTATGATGCGTGAAAACATGCAATTCATAAAAAATACGAAAAGCATTTGCCCCGAATGCCTAAAAGTCATAGACGCTACAATATTTGAGGATGGCGGAAAGGTTTACATAAAGAAGACTTGTCCAGAACACGGCTTTTTCCAAGATGTCTACTGGTCTGATTATGAGCAGTATTTACGCGCTGAAAAGCTTCGGTATGACGGTGACGGCTTAAGAAATCCGCGTACAAAAACAGTCAATGGTTGCCCATATGATTGTGGAATATGTCCTCAACACAAGTCGCACACAGCCC
This sequence comes from Bathyarchaeia archaeon, assembly GCA_038882475.1. Classification (GTDB taxonomy): domain Archaea; phylum Thermoproteota; class Bathyarchaeia; order Bathyarchaeales; family Bathycorpusculaceae; genus JABFQN01. The sequence continues at coordinate 1,288 of JAVZOF010000004.1, read as the reverse complement.
TAGCCATAATCGACGTCACAAACAGGTGCAACCTAAAATGTCCAGTGTGCTTTGCGAACGCTGCAGCCGCTGGATATGTTTACGAGCCGACGAAAGAAGAAATTCGTGGAATGCTTGAAAACTTGCGCAAAAATGACCCCGTACCCGCGACTGCCCTACAGTTTTCTGGAGGTGAACCAACTGTTCGCAATGACTTGTTCGAGCTCATTCAAATGGCAAAGGAGCTTGGCTTCCGTCACGTTGAGGTTAATACGAATGGGCTTCGACTTGCCCAAAGCGTCGAATATTGCAGGGGCTTGGAAGAGGCTGGGATGAGCACTGTCTACTTGCAGTTTGACGGTTTAACGTCAGGCGTTTACAAGTTCATCCGTGGGATAGACCTTCTAGACGTTAAGATGAAGGCTATTGAAAACTGCCGAAAAGCTGGGATCGACAGCATAGTCCTAGTCGTCACGCTGATTAAGGGCGTAAACGACAGCCAACTCGGCGACATAATACGTTTTGCAGTTAAAAACTTCGATGTTATACGCTGCATAAACGTTCAGCCTGTTTCTCTCTGTGGAAGGTTACCCCAAACTGAACGCGACAAGATGCGTATTACAATCCCAGACTTTATGCGCCTAGTGCAGGAACAAACAAACGGCAAAATCAAGGTTTCAGACTTCTATCCAGTGCCAACCGTCGTGCCAGTTTCGAAGGCTGTTGGAGCGCTTAAGGACAAAAGGTATGTGGAGTTCACTGCGCATCCTCACTGTGGCATGGCAACATACCTTTTCATCGAAAACGGCGAAATCGTCCCAATAACGCGTTATGGAAACGTGGACAAGTTTGTCGAAACGATGCGGAAAATATATGATGATGCCTCTAAAGGGAACAAAAACAAGGCGAAACTACGTTTAGTCGGAGCTTTGCGGCATATCAAATTCAGTTTCCTAAGGAAATATGTTTGGGGTGTGTTGAAAGAAGGAAGCTACGAGGCGCTTGGCAAACTGCAGAGAAAATCAATTTTACTCTCTGCCATGCATTTCATGGACCCGTACAACTTCGACCTAGAACGCGTACAGAGATGCGTTATCCACTATGCCATACCAGATGGGCGCATAATACCGTTCTGCACGATGAACTCCATACATAGGGCTGAAATAGAGAAGAAGCTTGGAATGTCGATAAAAGAGTGGCAGAATAGGCATAAAGCTGAAATAATGCAGTACGTATAGAATGAGAATAACCATAAAAACAGCGGGAAAACTTTCTCTTAATGGAAGCTGAAAACTATGGGTGGAAAAAA
>JAVZOF010000003.1:0-70744 GCA_038882475.1 Bathyarchaeia archaeon | reverse complement strand
GGGAGGCCGAAGTCCTACCAGGCTAGACTACGGCCGCAGCAAAAGGAAGATATTCAACTTAAACTTTTATCCATTACTCTCCTAGTATTTGTGGAAAGAGGAGTAAAAATGGGAGCACTTAAGTCTGGCATCTATTTCTTGCAGGGGAGTGAGGCATGCGCTGAAGCTGCTATTATGGCGGGTTGCCGGTTTTTTGCTGGATATCCCATAACACCTGCTACCGAGATCGCAGAGCACATGGCAAATCGTCTCCCACAAGTTGGCGGCATAGCCATCCAGATGGAAGATGAGATAGCCTCTATAGGGGCTGTTATAGGCGCCAGCTGGGCTGGTGCAAAGGCGATGACTGCAACTTCTGGGCCGGGCTTCAGCCTAATGCAGGAGAGTATAGGCTACGCCTTTATGACCGAAACTCCATGCGTAATAGTAGATGTGCAAAGGGCGGGGCCAAGCACTGGGCAAGCCACAAAATGTGGACAAGGCGACGTTATGCAGTCTCGATGGGGGACGCATGGCGATTATTCTGCCATAGTGCTTTCGCCAAATTCTGTGCAGGAAATGTTCGCTTTAACCGTAAGAGCTTTCAATCTTGCCGAGAAATATCGCACACCAGTTATTTTACTTTCAGATGAAGTAACTGCCCACATGCGTGAACGAGTTATGATACCGTCAATGGAAAAAGTGGAAATAATTAACAGGAAAAAGCCTAAGCCCGGCGACAAAGCCTTCTTTGGCTTAGAAGAGGTTCCGCCAATGCCCTCTGTCGGAGAAGGCTTTACTGTTGCTGTTACCGGGTCAACCCACAATGAGTATGGGATACGGTTTACCGCTGACCCCCTTGTGCATAGAAACCTTGTGGAAAGGCTTAACGGAAAAATCCAAAATCATATTAACGAAATTGCAGATGTGGAAAGCTACAAAATCGAAGATTGCCATATAGGAATAGTTTCCTACGGTTGCACTTCTAGAGCAGTATATGATGTAATTGATGAGGTCGAAGCGAGAGGGGTAAGGTTAGGCTATGTAAGGCTTAAAACCGTCTGGCCCTTCCCCGACGAAATCATAAAAAAACTTGCAGAAACAGCCAAAAAAATAATAGTTCCAGAGATGAATTTGCGCCAAATATTCTACGAAGTGAAAAGGGCTGCAGAAGGACAAGCAAAAGTTATTCCTTTAAACAAAATTGGAGGCGGAGAACTAATAACTCCTGAAGAGCTACTGGACAAAATTTTAGAGGAGGCTAAGAAGAAAAATGACTGAAGTCTTCTCTGTTAAGCAGTACCTTAGAGATTTGAAACTACCCTTTTGCCCGGGCTGCGGAGCATTCACTGTAATTAACGTTTTTCTAAGGGCTGTTTATGAATTGGGTTATACAGATTTAAGCAAATTCGTTTTCTGTAGTGGAATTGGTTGTTCTTCGTGGATTCCATCGCCGTACTTTAAGGCGGATTCCATTCACACCCTCCATGGCAGAAGCATACCAGTAGCAACAGGCGTTAAGCTCATGCGCCCAGACCTAAATGTTGTCATCTTCGGCGGGGACGGCGACATAGTCGGAATAGGCCTAAGCCATTTCATACATGCCGCGAGAAGAAACCTAGACATTCTCGTCATAATGGTAAACAACATGATTTACGGAATGACCGGAGGCCAAGTCGCACCAACAACACCCTTCAAGACAAAAACAACAACAACTCCCTATGGAAGCTTTGAACACCCACTCGACGCTGCAAAACTAGCCGTTACCGCAGGAGCCAACTATACAGCACGATGGACAACCGCCCATCAAAACGAACTAAAAGAAGCTATAAAAAAGGCTATGCAAATGAAAGGCTTCCGATTTATTGAAGTCGTAAGTCAATGCCCAACAGCCTTTGGAAGAAGAGCCGGTTTTAAAGATGCTGGAGAAATGGTCAGATGGTTTAAGGCGAACTCCATAACAATAGAACAAACAAAAAACCTAAACGAAGAAGACATCGCCAAAAAAATAGTTGTAGGCGATTTTGTCCAGAAAAGGCGCTCCACCCTAATAGAAACAATTTACAATACGGTAAAGGAGGCACAAAAAACTGAAGAAAATTGAAATAAGAATATGTGGACTAGGCGGCCAAGGGGTGGTCCTAGCTGGCCAAATTTTAGGCAAAGCCGCAGTATACGATGGGAAAAATGTTGTGCAAACCCAAAGTTATGGAGCAGAAGCCAGAGGAACAACGGCAAAAAGCGAAGTAATAATATCAGAAGACAAAATAGGCTTCCCCATAGTTAGAAAATGCGACATACTGGTCGCAATGAGCCAAGAAGCCCTAGAGGGAAACATCAAGGACTTAAAAGAAGACGGTATTCTTTTGGTTGACATAAGCATGGTGAAAAATATACCTAAAGCTAATGCAAAAATTTACGCTGTACCCGCCACAGAAATTTCAGAAGAAATTTCCGGACAAAAACTCTACGCTAACATGGTAATACTAGGGGCTCTAATCAAAATCGCTAATTTAGTAAATGGAAAATCATTAAATAAGGCAATTAAAGACACCTTACCTAAGAATGTAATTTCCATAAACCTACAATTATGCAAAAAAGGCGTGGAATTCGTTTCTGCAAACCCTTTAATTTAAAACAAAATTTTAACAAAGTACATTAAATTACTAGAAGACCCTTATAATTGGAAGTTTAAGGAAGATAAACATGCAAAGTTAACACTAACAATCCATTGGACTCAGCTTTTTCAAATATCCATTAGCTCTTGGTAAACTCGGTTCCACCTTTTTCATGGGCTTTTTTCGATAAATAAATGGTAGTTGCAATGAAGACCGTTGTCATTGCAGCGAAGATGTACAATAAGTCTTTAAAGTTCTGTGCTTGTGTCTGATAAGACAAATTTGCAGAGTCAATTTCATTTTGAAGTTTGTTATAATCTTCTAAAAGATTGTAAAGTGTTTCATTCAGCATTTGAAACTGTTCAAGGAGCCCACTATTGCTGATATTTAGGGCAAGCATCTTTTCCTTTAAATTTAAGTATTCCTCTAGAAGTATATAATGCGACTCACTCAGATTACTATATCCATTTAGCAGATTGTTATATCTATTCAACAGTTCGAGATAGTTAGCGAGTAATTGGTAATATAAATCAAGCAACTCTGAATATACTATTGTTATGGAGCAGTTGCCAGAATATATAAGATACATAAAAATGGTTGCTTCGTCTGTGATGTTGAGCAACGTTGCATTAACTTCTTTCTCATTAACAAGCACTGTATGTATGCTTTTCATTACTCCCCTAGGAATGGCTAACCTGCTGAAGCCAGAAGAACCAGTAATGCAACTCGCGTCGAAAAGCATCACCCTACTTTTTGACTCCACCGCATTTTTAAAAGTAAAACCGAGAATCGTTGAGTTAGAAATTATGGCAACCTTATAAATATACCCTTCCAAAGATACAGCAAACGCATAAAATTTTCCCATTAAAGGATAATTGTCTTTGTTTTTTCCTGTAATATTATACGGAGTATCTCCTATACCGTCTCCATTTATATCTTGCCCCTTATAATCGCTCCAATAGTTTCCTTCGTTGTTGTAACTCCAAATGTTTGTTGTTTGCTCAGCATAAACATGATATATATTATCAACGAAATTATTGTGGTAAAAAATGTTATTGTTACTATACAAGGAAATATAGACGCCATAATTGTTACTGGAGAAACTATTTTCGTAAACGATATTATTAATAGAATAGTAAATAATGTTGACTCCGTAAGTGTTATGTGTTATGACATTTTTATAAATAGTAGTTACGCGGGCATAAGTGAGTTCTATTCCACAATAATTTGTTGATATTAAATTCTCATAAATCTGATTTTCACCTGGAAAAATTACTTGAATTCCTATGCCGTTGTTTATTATTTTGTTGTTGTTTATGATGTTTTTATAGCGCTCTATTGATATTCCGCAACCCGTGAGTGGAGCGCTGTTTCTTATGGTGAACCCGCTGATGTTCACGTAGGGGGCTTTTACTGAAACTACGGTTTCTTTACCACTCCCATCAATGATTGTATTCTCTTTGTCCTCTCCTATAAGCGTTATACTCTTATTAATGACGATATTTTCGTAGTAAGTCCCTTTACGTACAAAAATAGTATCTCCGGTGCTGGCGTTATTTATGGCTTCTTGGATGCTGTTGAATTCATCATCGCTGACAATCAATGTTGATGGGCTGGCGCTGACAATGGTTTTATTGTTTTTTAGGATAAATATAGTTGAACATAAACATAAAGCTATAAATAAGGTTGAAATAGTTTTCATCAATTTTACCACCATTTTTAAAATTGTTTTTAAACTATTAAGTATTTAACTGGGCATGTTGCCATTACCCTCTGGATAATACTTTTCCTAGCATCATGGAACATAAGGTTGCTGACGAAAGTGATGCGATAAAAATTACTGGATTAATACTGGGTTGCAATAAATTCCAGATGATAACGGCATAGGAAAAAGTGATTATGAGAAACAATGTGAAGATTCTCACTTTAAAAATGCTGCTTGTGTTAGTTTTCAGCATTTTCTGCTGACTTAACAATTTTAACTTTTCTTGCGTTTGTTGTATTTGCTCATCTGTTGCTAAAGAAATTTGATTTTTGTCGCTGTCAAGGAATTTGAAACTTGAAAGGGCGTATCTCTGTAATTCCCAAGGCTTAGCCTTGGGTAAAATTCTTATTACATTGTTTTTCTCCATTTTTTTAAGTATGGTTTGAATTTTACGGATAAGTTGGATATCGTTTATCTTTTCTTCACTGTATAATTTTTTAACCAAATCTTTCACGTCTGGAAAGTACAGTTCTAACTGGAAACTTGCAATCGCTTTTGAAAGTTCATATTGATATTCTCCCTCTCGCAAGCGTATCCCTACAGTTTTATAATCTGAACGTAGGGCTTCCTCTAAAAATCGTATTTCGGGGAGTATTAGCTCCCGATGTGACATTTCATCACTTCAACAATTTCAATTGAAACAATGTAAAATGGAATATATATAATTACCTTTTCTTGAAATCAACAGAAGATTCTTTGTAGGATTGTTTTCAACAGTGTCTATAGAAATAATCCATATTCTTTTAAAGCTGCAACATTAAATGGGGTTGATTAGTGGAAAATATTTGGCAAACTTGTTCATTTACACGTGAAATAGGCTTCTCAGAAGTGTCTACTAATTTCGGTAAGAAATATAGAAGTTTTTTTGAGACTATTGCTTTGATCCTCGAGGTTGCAAGCACTGGAGCCAGTCGCTTTGCCATAGCGCATCGTTTAAATACAAACTATTCTCATCTCCGTAAGTACTTGGACTTTTTAATCAAGACAGGTTTTATTGATGTGGAGGTAAATGAAGGGCAAATTTCATATAAGACTTGTGAAAAAGGCTTTGAATTTCTGAGGTTATATCATGTTCTGTTGAGGATGTTTATTTCTGAAACACGGACACAGATTGATGTTATTTTCTCACCTGTTCATCGGTCGTCTAGTAAAATATGAATGGGAAAGGCAGGCGGAATAATGTCTCATTTGTGATTTTCTCCCTTCTCCTTCGACTCCAAAAATAAGCTCCGCCTGCCCCTTATTATCTGACTTTTGTGAAGGTTTTTAAAAGGCCACTCATTAGATTGATGGATGGTGTGAGGGTTGTTATTTGCCTAGAGAATACACCTATGCTGATGCTGGTGTGGATCGGAAATTGAGAGCTGAAGCGAAGGAAGCCTTGCGCTCTTTGCGAAAGACCTACAATTTTAGTCGTTATGGCAGGGTGGTTCAGCTTCCATATGGGTGTGTTCTTCCTTTTCGCGGTGGCTGCTTTTTGGATCTTGTGATTGAGGGTGTGGGTACAAAGGTGCTTGTTGCTCAGTTAGCTGATAAGTATGACACTATTGGTATTGATGGTGTGGCGATGGCTGTTAATGATGTTATTCGTTCCGGTGCGAGACCTTTAGCCGTGGCAGATAATATTCATGCTCAAGTTTCAGAGCCTGCTTTGGTTGGGGAGTGGATAAAGGGGATAGTTAAGGGTGCAGTTGAAGCTGGATGTATTGTGCCAAGCGGCGAGATTGGCGATGTGGCGGAACTGATTAAGGGTTTAATTGAAGGGAAAGGTTTTGACATGGTTTTTGCGGCGGTGGGTGAGGTTTTCCGCGGAAAATTGATAACTGGTAAGGGTATAAAACCAGGCGATGTTATAATTGGTTTGCGGAGTTCTGGGATTCATAGCAACGGTGTGACTCTTGCGCGGAGGATTCTTTTCAAGGAGTGGGGTGGCAAATATGAGCCTTACGATGTTCCAGAGCCATTAGACAGGGAAGTGGTTTATGCTGTTCTGGAGCCAACTAAAATTTATGTTAAACCCCTCCTGGGTGTTGCGGAAAAAATGAAGGTTAAGGCTGCTGTACACATTACTGGTGACGCTTACCTTAAATTTGAACGCTTAACTTTATTTTCAAAAGGTATAGGCTTCGAATTCAACAACTTCAAACCGCAACCCATTTTCGATTTAATCCAGAAAACTGCCGTGGAGCTTGGCGGCAAAATAGCCGATGAGGAAATGTTTAAGACCTTCAACATGGGATGGGGTTTTGCTGTTATAGTCGATAAAGCTGACAGGGATAAAGCCATAGATGCTTTGGGAAAATCGGGAGTGGATGCTGAAGAAATAGGACGCGTGACAGACAAGCCTGGAATTAAAATTTTCTATAAGGGCAGAAAGATTATTCTGAAGAGATGACTTTGTAATTTACCTGGCGAAAGCGTTTAAATCCCGTCGAGAATAAGACTAGCCTATGAAATACCGTTTAAAAGTTGAGGTTAGTTTAAAACCAGGCCACAGCGACCCTGAAGGCGAGACTGCAGCGCGTTTGTTAAGGGAGCTTGGCTATAAAGTTGAAGGAGTAAATGTAAGTAAAGCCTACCATATCCTTCTCGAAGCGAGTTCGCTGGAAGAAGCCTTAGCAAAGGCTGAAGAAATGTGTCGGAAGCTTTTGGCTAACCCAACAAAGGATAATTACGCTATTGTAGTTGAGGAAGAAAAATGACTGCAACCCTCTATACTCGCAAAAACACGTCTTTCCCGCTTTTCGAAATAAACCTTCAAAAAGCTTCCAGCCAGCAGCTCCTAGTTATCAGTCGAGAACTGGGGTTAGGTTTAAACCTTCAAGAAATGAAAACTGTGCAACAGTATTTTCGAGGAAAAAGGCGAAACCCCACGGATGTAGAGCTTCAGACTATAGGCCAAACATGGTCTGAACATTGCTTCCACAAAACCTTCAAAGGCATTATAAAGTTTAAGGGAAAAGAGATTGACAGCCTTTTCAAAACTTACATCATTAAAGCGACAAAGGAGATCAATCCTCGCTGGTGTTTTTCCGTTTTTGAGGATAATGCTGGCATAATACGTTTTGACAAGGATTATGGAATAGCCGTTAAAGTTGAAACCCACAATCATCCCTCTGCTATTGAACCTTTCGGCGGTGCTGCAACAGGAGTTGGCGGTGTGATCCGCGATATTTTGGGTGTGTGGGCGGACCCGATTGCATGCACGGATGTTTTGGGTTTCGGTCCACTAAGCTATCCATATGAGAAGCTTCCTCCGGGGGTTAAGCATCCGAGATACATTTACATGGGTGTGGTGGCGGGCATAGGCCATTATGGCAACAACATGGGTATTCCAACAGTTAACGGCGCCATATACTTTGATGAGAGCTACACTGGAAATGTTGTTGTCTACTGCGGTTGCATAGGAGTGTTGCCGCTGAAAAAGTTTAAGCGAAGCGCCAAACCAGGGGACATAATAGTGCTGGCTGGGGGGAAAACAGGCCGAGACGGAATTCACGGTGTAACCTTCGCCTCTGCAGAACTAACTGAAAAATCCGAAGAAGTTTCAAGACCCGCAGTTCAAATTGCGAACCCCATCGAGGAGGAAAAGCTGAAAAGGGCTATAATCGCCATCAGAGACTGCGAACTAGCTTCAGCGATAACGGATCTTGGTGGGGGTGGGCTTTCATCAGCTGTTGGTGAAACTGCAAAGAGATTTGACTGCGGCGCTGTTGTTCAGCTGGAAAAGGTTCCTCTTAAATATCCAGGGCTGGCTCCGTGGGAAATCTACATTTCCGAGTCCCAAGAGAGAATGCTTTTGGCTGTTCCGCCGGAAAATTTGCCTCATGTTTTGGAAGTTTTCAGAGAAGAGGATGTTGAGGCAACAGCCATTGGAAAATACACGGATGACAAGATTCTGCGGCTTTTCTACATGGATGAGAAAGTTGCGGAAATTGACATTTCCTTCCTCTTTGAACCGCCGAGGGTTGTGCGAGTTGCCGAATACAAGTCGCCAAAGTTTCTGGAGCCAAACTTTTCAAAGCCTGAAAATTTAACTGATGTTTTGATGTGTTTGTTGGCTTCGCTTAATGTTGCCAGTAGAGAAAGTGTCATAAGAACCTACGATCATGAGGTGAAGGGTAACACGGTTCTTAAGCCGCTCCATGGTGAGTATGGAGGGCCCAACGATGCTGCGGTGCTTAAACCCCTTAAAAATTCTTGGAGGGGTATAGCTGTTTCTTGCGGCATGAACCCCAGTTACGGGCGAATAGACCCTTATTGGATGGCGGCTTCTGCTATGGATGAGGCTATACGTAATAATGTGGCAGTGGGCGGCAGAAGAATAGCCCTTCTAGACAATTTCACTTGGGGAAGCCCTGAAAAACCTGAGAGGCTTGGCAGCCTTGTTAGGGCTTGTAAGGCTTGTTACCGTTTCGCTAAAGCTTTCAGAACACCCTTCATATCTGGAAAGGATAGTCTCTACAACGAGTCCCCATTGGGGCCTGTTACGCCAACGCTTCTGATAACCGCTATAGGAATTGTTCCAGATGTTCGAATCGCAGTTTCGATGGATGTTAAAGCTCCCGGCGACACCATCTACATTGTTGGAAGAACCTACCGTGAACTTGGCGGGTCAGAATATTATAGGCTTAAGGGCTTTATTGGGAATTCTGTACCGAAGGTTCGGCCGGGTCAAGCTAGGCGAACTTTTAAGGCGTTAATCCAAGCCATTGACTTGGGGCTTGTTAGTGCTTGCCACGATTTGTCTGAAGGCGGTTTGGCGGTTGCGGTGGCGGAGATGGCTTTTTCCGGCGGCTATGGAGTGGAGGTTGACTTGCGAAATGTTCCTGTTGATAACTTGAATAGGGATGATTTTGTATTGTTTTCGGAGTCTAACAGTCGCTTCCTAGTTGAAGTTCCAGAAAAGTGTGAAAGGGATTTTGAGGCCGTGATGAGGGATGCTGTTTGCGCGAAAATTGGGAAAGTTACGAAAACTTCGAGGCTGTGCGTTTACGGGTTGAATGGCGATGTTGTTGTCGACGCAGCCATTAGCGAGTTGTTAGCGTGTTGGAGAAGCCTTCTAAGTGGAGGTGTCTAACATGAAACGTGAAGAGATAAAAGTCTGCATTCTGCGGGTAGGCGGAACCAACTGCGACGCTGAAACTCAAACAGCCTTTGAGGCTTTAGGCGTCCAAGCCGAGATTTTGCATGTGAACGAAGTTGTTAAGCGCCAAAATCTTCTGGAGTATGATACCCTAGTCTTCCCTGGCGGCTTTTCCTTCGGCGACTATGTGCGGGCTGGAGCCATTTGGGCTAAGTGGATACTTGCAAAACTTGGGAAAGAACTGAAATCCTTTGTTGAAGAAGGCCGCCCTATTCTCGGCATTTGCAACGGTTTTCAAGTGCTTGTTGAGGCAGGTTTCCTTCCAGCCTTTGAAGGTATAACGCCATATCCAGAGGCGGCACTTGCCACAAATCATCCGCCTGGATATAATTGTCGCTGGGTTTACATTAAACATGAAAACAGTGGCAAGTGTATATTTACATGGAAAATTCCGAAAGGTAAGGTTTTGCGCATGCCGGTAGCCCATTCAGAGGGCAGATTCCTGTTTCCGAAGGAAAAGGAAAGGCAGTATTTGGAAAGACTTTACGAGAACGATCAACTGGTTTTCCGATACAGTGACAAAAATGGTGAGTATGCTGAAGGGAGGTTCCCAACAAACCCCAACGGTTCTTTCCACGATATAGTTGGCATATGCAACCCCGAGGGAACAGTTTTCGGTTTAATGCCCCATCCAGAGAGAGCCTTCTATTGGTGGCAGCAGCCAGACTGGACGAGGCAAATGCTGATGCCTCAATACGGCGATGGGAAACTAATTTTCGAAAGCTTAATTGAATATTTAGAGAAGAAGTTTTAACTCATCTAGACGTGGTAGCCCGGCGCGGGCACCCATTTTTGTTATGCATTTTGAAGCCACAAAATTGCCGATTTTGCCGCACTCGTATAATGGTTTTCCATTTATCAAACCGTAGAGGAACCCTGCACAGAAGGCATCGCCGGCGCCTGTTGTGTCAACGACTTGCACTTTGAAGGCTTCTATATGGTGTTTTTCTTTCCCATCTGTGACGTAGCATCCTCTGCTGCCCAGTTTAACGGCAACTATTTTTGCTCCCATTTTCAAGAGAGTTTCAGCGCCTGCCATGTAATCCTTTTCTCCAGTTAAAAGTGCAATCTCTTTTGCATTAGGCATTAAGACAAAGCTTCTGTCTAAAATGGGGCTTAGGGCTTTCAAACCTTTCCTTGCATAAAGTTCTCCGGGGTCCAGACTTATTTTAACGTTTTTAGGAAGGCTTTCCACAAGCCTTTTTTGGGCTTCGAAGGATTTTTCTCCAACAAAAGATGTTATATGAAGAATTTTTGTTTCATAAGCATATTTTTTGTTTATCTCTTCAAATTCTATTGTGTCGTTTACTCCGGGGTCTACGTATAGGGCTCGTTCTCCCTTTTCGTCAATGAAGCCCATCACTGTGCCACTTCTTCCAGTTTTTGTTTTGATGATGCCTTTTGTGTCTACACTTTCTTTATGGAAGTCTTCCAAGAGCATTTTTCCCTCTCTGTCGTTGGCAACTTTCCCAATAAAGCCGACTTTGCAGCCTAGCCTTGCCAAGCCTACAATGGTGTTGGCGGCTGAGCCTCCGCATGTTTCTTCGCAGCTTATTATGAAGCCCTCTTCTTCTGGTCCGGCTATCTTATTTACTTTATAGAGTTTGTCCACGTTTAGGGCTCCGAAGCCCACCACGTCAAAGAGGCGTTTCATGGGAACAGCTCACGCAAATAAATCTTATAATCGCCAAGTTTTCCGCCATAGTTTCCCGCAGAAATCCCAACAACGCCTTTAACGGTTAAAGCCGCCTCAATGCCAGCCTTCATAGCCCTTTTAACGGTTTCCAGCGAAACACCATTAATAACGATTTCCGGAATGTATTTTACGCCTTCTGGAACCTTTGACTCTTTGCCCAAACGATTTTTGAGCGATGGGCAGTAGGGGTGGTTTGTGGTGGGGCCTATCCATGGATAACGGGTTTCTGGTTTTGAACCCGCAGAACACACGTCAAAGGGCGTTACCACACCTTCAACATTGTGTATGGCCTCTAATGCTTTTGCTCCGGCTATTTTGACGGCTTCTTTTGTTTTGCACATTACCCAGAAGTTTGCCCCCATAACACCTCGTGCATAACCTAAAAATCGTTCAATCACAAAGTCTGGAACCATTATTGGCACAACAATAATTTCGCGTCCATAACGCCTTTCCACCCACTCATAACCGTCGCCACAGTGGCCCACCCGTTCCATCATGTCAATCCTGCCCAACGGATTTCGCAAAGCGTCAAAAACTGCTGTGAAAGGCTTTACAAGAATGTCTTGGCGTATCCGATAGGAGAGTTCAATTTCAAACTTTTTAAGGGATTCTGAAAAGGGCTTTTTGAGGTCTATTCCACCCCAGAACTGCAGCACTGCACCCTTGCGGCCGTCTGGCGTCTCCTTTTGGCTTAGCCACTTTTCTATTCCCCCTTCAACTCTTCCAATGACTATTGAAGGTGTGGCTGTTGCATGTAGAGCTGCCTTTCTTATGGTTTCCTCATCGTCTGCCGTAACGATTATTCGACAGTAGATGCCTTCAAAAGCCTCGGCGTAAGTGTCTTCTACAAGCTCTTTGCCAACCAACTCCTTAATCTCCTAGAGCAACCGTTTAACGGAGTATTTTATTTTGACATTTCAGTTATTAAATCTTCAACTTTAATATAAGCCAAAGACAGCTGAAAACGGTTTGGTTCCAGAGGGGTTTGGTAAAGGTGGTAGAATATGTTGTTGTCAATTAGGCTTGTGGAGCCTGATGGCAGTTGACTGTAATTTTCGTCTTGGAAAAAGTTCTTTTTCACAATGTTCCAGTATTTGAGGTTCTCTGAAGAGTATAAGTCGTAGCATGTTCCATCATATGTTCCCAGCATTATGTACCATTTTGAATTCAAATAGAACAGCGTCGGGTTCTCAAGGGTGCCCGTAACAGCGATTTTTGTATAGTTCCATCGCGTTCCAAGGGTTTCGGCTGTTGCCAAATGCACTTCATATTTTGCGGCTGATATTAGCATATAATAGATGTCTTCCACTTTCACTATATAGGGGTCCCAGCCAAGGTTTGGAGCTAACGGATCTGGCATGCCTTCCACTCTTAAGTAACCATGATCAGTGAAGGTCGACGGGTTTTTAATGTCTGTCCCGACAGCTAGTCCAAGCCTTGCAAAGCGGGTGCCATTATAGAGACTGATGTTTTTCCAGTCACTGTAGTATAGGTAGAATTTTCCATCGTCTGGGTTGTATATGCAGTAAGGCGCTATTTTCCCATCCATTTGGATAGGCGTAAAACCAACGAAGTTGTAGGAAAACAGATCCTTAGTCTTTAGAGCACCAGTGAGCCATGTCCCGTCTGTTTTGAAATAGGACGCCACAATGTAGTAAAAGCCTTTATCGTCTTTGAAGAGTGTGTGGTTAGGGTATCGTACAAACTCTGGGTCTTTTATGCTGGAAATGTCTCCTTTGGCCGGGATTACGACACCGCGATAAACCCATTTTGTTGGCTGTTTTTTGACTGTTAGGTAAAAAGCTGCGGTAGTTGCTACAAGAGCAATAATTATGAAGATTGCTGCAATCACCCATCTGCGTCTGCAAGACGGGACCAACTTTTATCCAAGCCTTCCTATGGCCTCGCCCCTAACGGTTTTTCGGAAAGTTGTGCTTTCTCTTATCAGCCTTTCTATGTTATCCGCTTTAACAACTTCAACTGATGGCAATTTAGCGCCTTGCACGTTTAAAAACATGGTTTTGAGTTTGGCGTTTGCATCAATTTTTCCAAGAGTGGAGACACTCCAATCTTCCACAAGCTCAATCACTCCTTTTTTGCCATATTTGCAGAAGACCTCCGTCAGCACCGCAGTTACAAGCGCGTTTTCAGCTATGACGGCGATTTCCGCCTCTCTCACGGCGTATTCGTTACCGTTAAAGGATATGGTTAAGCCTCCAGCCTGGTGAACTGTTTTGAAGGCTTCCACGTCTGTTATGCTGTCGCCTACATAAACAACTTCTGATAGGCTTAAACCCAACTTTTCGGCAATTTGCCGGACAGCCTTTGCTTTTTCACGTCCGCCTATGGGGTTAACCTCTTTGAAAATTTTTCCGATTTCCATTCTTGCTATCTCGTGCCAGAAGATTTCGTCAAGACGCCGTATAGCTTGCCTATACTTTCCTGGGAAATTCTCAATGTTTTTTGCGCCTGGCGGGATTTCAATGACTGGCATTTTTGCTATTTCAGCCGCCAACTCCTTAAGCCTAGCCTTTTCACCTTCCTGCAGCTCATATTTGTCGATTTCAACTTTTGTGCAATAGGTGTTTTCGTATGGAAAGTTTATGGCGTGGCACAACGCCGCAATATAATGCTCGTAGCTTGTGCTAACTATGTAAGCGTCCGCCAACTCCCGTATAAATTCGAGACTTTCCTTTACTTTTGGAATTAAAACAAGGGTTTTAGCTGAAAAGCTCCGCATTTTTCTTTCCGTAATACCGTAAGCCTTGAGAAATGGCAGTATAAGCTTTAAAGTGTCGCCTGCCTTGTAGCCTGGTCTTTTTAAAACGTCTGCCAGCACATCGTCGTATCTGCTTATAACCGTGTAAAAGCGTTCACCGTTAGGCACATAATAGGCGGTTAATTCGAAAGCATTATCATTTTTTGAGATTGGGCCTTCGCAGTCTGAAATAAACGCCTTTTTCATTTTCGTTTCCTAAGCTCCTTCATGTGGCGGATGCTTTTTTCAATGTGCTGTTTTGAGGCTATGTCTGTTCTGTGCCAAAGGGCTCCGCCTTTTATGGCGTTTATGCCCTCCAAAGAAATTTTCCTGGCTGCTTCTATGTTTTCGCCTATGCCTACAACTGCGACGGCTCTAGATTTTAAAGCGTAAACTTGGCTGTTGCGTAACTCCATAGACGCTGGGTAAACGCAGATTTTATCGCCGTGTTTTCTGCTTAGTTCGTAGACTTTCGTTAAGTCCACTGGCGTGCCAATCTCCACTTTGTTTACCTGTTCTGGGTAAACCTCTTCAAAACCACCATAGTTCGGAGGCACTTTGTAGGTTACAACCGTAGCAACCCTCTCAATTTTTATGCGGTTTAGGCTTCCCTCAACAATTTTGAAGCAGACATCTACAAAATCGTCTTTCAAAATTGGCAAAATATTTATTATTTCTGGATCTCCGGGGCGACTGTTGTTTTCGAGGATTTTAGGCTGTTTACCAGTGTGCATAAACGCCACGTAGAACGGGATTCCCCGTAATGCTTGGTTGTCGGAGGTTTTCCACTTCTTGAAAACTCTGTTAACAATTTCAACTTCTTTCTCTCTGTCCGCCTTTGTCATGAAAGGCAAAACTTCGCCAGAATCTTTGTAAGAGCCCATCCCACCAGTGTTAGGTCCCTTGTCGCCGTTAAAGGCACGCTTATAATCCCTTGTTTCTGGAAGCGGCACCAAATGTTTGCCGTCGCAAAAGGCTTGAAAGCTGGATTCTTCGCCGTCGATTTTCTCTTCCACTATGACGGCGCCGTGTTTGAGGTTTTCCCAAAAATGCTCAAAAAGCTGCTCGCGGGTTGTGAAATGGTCTCCCCACACACCGACGCCTTTTCCCGCTGCCGGTTTGTCGGGCTTCACCACTGCCAAGTTTTCCAGCTCGTCCAGCCATTTGTAGAGGGCTTTTTGCGCTTCCTCTCTAGTCTTATAGTCTTCTGGTTTGAAGATTTTAAAACGGGGGTTCACCTCTGGAACCGTTTCTTCAAAGAGTAGACGCTGCTGGACTTTGCTGGCTTCTATGGCGTATTCCTTTGTTGGGCAAATTACGGGTATGCCGGTGCGTTTCTCAACAATATCGCGGACGCCCTCTATTATGGGCTTTTCCGGACCCACTATGCCAAAGTCTATTCTGCCCTTATGGACTTCGGCGAACTTGCATATGTCCTCCACGTTTAAGTCTGGTATAACCACGTGTTGGGTTGCCTTTTTCACGTTGAAAGGGTTTCGCTGTTTGTCAGCCACGTAAACCTCAACATTATAGTTTAGGCTTCGAGTGAAAACGTCAATCATGGCTGCTTCTCGTGCACCATAAGAGACGACAAGTATGCCAACCCTTTCCACCAATGCATCCACCTTTAAAGGCTAAGATACCGAAAGGCTCTAATCTATTTTGTCACCAACTCTTATCAAGGATTTCTGGAATTTCGTAAAGCCTTCCAGTCTCCTCATAACCTTCCAAAAACCTCTTCCGCATTTCATCCGCAATTCTTTGAGCTAAAGGTGTTGGATATTCGCCAGTTATGCATCCCAAGCATAACTCGTCTTTTCTGAAGCTTGTAGCCCTTACAAGTCCGTCGATTGACTGGTAACAAACGGCGTCTGCCCCTATGATTTTGGCTATTTCATCTGACGTGTGTTTGGAGCCTATTAGTTGGCCGTAGGTTGCCATGTCAATTCCGTAAAAGCATGGACCAATTATGCGGGGAAACGTTACGAACATGTAAACTTTTTTGGCACCCATTCTGCGAAGCTTTTCTATAGTGACCTTCGTCGTGTCGCCGCGCACAATACTGTCGTCCACCACTATGACCTTTTTCCCCTTAACCTTTGAAGCTAGAATGTTGATTTTCTTGTCTATGGTGGCGTAACGTTCTCTCTCAAGGAGGATGAAAGCGCGCTCCGTTACATAGCGATGTCTTCTAGTGGCTCTTTCCCAACGCAAACCAGACTCTTCATGCACTCCAAAGGCTGCATCGTCGCCTGTTTCCGGCATGGAAATAACTATATCAGCGTCTTTTACAATGTCGGGGTTTTCCCTGGCGAGGTTTCTGCCAAACTCCTCTCGAATCTCATAAACATGTTTATTATCAAAAAAGGAGTCTGGCCTAGCAAAGTAGGCGAATTCAAAAGCACAGAAGGCCTTGCGGCCTTCTGCCAACTTTACCCTGTCAAAACCCTTTTCCGAAACCGTTACAATTTCGCCGTGTTCCAGTTCGAAGTCCCTATAAAAGCCGTTTATGTCCAAACCCACAGTTTCAGATGAAAAAGCGTAAACGTCTTTATCCGGACTGTGGCCAGCGCATAGGGGTCTTATTCCATAGGGGTCTTTAAAGGCGAAAAGCCTTCCATCCTTTGTTATTCCAGCCACTGAGAAGGCGCCTTCAATTTCTTCCATGCAAGTTTTTACTGCTTCCTCAAGGTTTTTCCCTTTTGTCAACTCGATTAAGAGTTTGTGGCATATTAAGTCGGCATCACTTCCATAAGAAAAGCCTGGAAAATCCTTGCTAATCTCTCTTTTAAGCTGAACAGTGTTAACAACGTTTCCATTAAAGGAGACGGCGAGTTTTAAACCGTTTTTTGAAGCTGTAACTGGCTGTGTTCCTTCAATAAGGGATTTTTCATCCGTTTTTCCAGAAGTTGTATACCTAACATTGCCTATTCCAACGTGTCCAGGCAGGCGCCCGAACCATTCGTGGATTGCGCTTGCCCTAATTTTCGGAACAAGGTCTAGGCTTCTGTGGATGTAAAATTCACCGTTTAGTAACGTGAGGAAACCGTGGGACTGATGTCCTCTGTGGTTTTGAGCTCTCAAACCCCAATATATGTGAGGGAATATAGGCTGTTTTTTGAAGTTTATTGCGCCGAAGACTCCGCATGCTATTTTGAGCGGTTCTCCCATGTCCGTGGATAAATAAGGGGTTCTTTATCAACTTTTATGACAAGTTTAAATAAAATCATTGAAAAGAAAGCGTAGCCTAAGCCCTACGCACTGCGGAAACCTAGAGAGGCTAGTGTATTTGTTAAGCTAAAACACCCACAAATATGACGCCGCTGAAATTCTAGAGAGGGAAGGGGGTAGGGAAAATAAAAGAGAAACACAAACCAAATTCTAATAAAAAATGGTTTTTGAAAATCTAGAGGGGGTAGACTGCTATTGGCTTTTCCAGCAACCAAAATTATGGTGTAAGTCTAAACTTATCTCTCGGATATAACGTAACTTCTCGAATATTCTTTCTGCCAGTTAACATCATGGTCAGCCTTTCTAAGCCAATAGCCCAACCAGCATGGGGCGGCATACCATAATCGAAGGCTTGTAAGTGATACCTGAAAGATTCCGGGTTTAACCCCTTTTCCTGTAGCCGTTTTATGAGAAGCTCTTTTGAAGCTATCCTCGTTCCACCTGAGGCAAGTTCAATCCAACGCCACATGAGGTCGAACCCTTCACAGAGTTCCGGATTGTCGTCTTTTGGTTTTATGTAAAAGGCTTTGGACTGAGTAGGCCAATCAGTTATAAAGTAGAAGTATGGATGGATTTTGCCCAGTGTTCTAAAGGCTGGTGTTGGTATATCCTCGCCCCATGGAATTTCTACGCCTTCCTTCTTCAAGTCTTCTAGCACCATATCGTATGTTAAACGTTTGAAGGGTGTTTCAGGCACTTCCAGCCTATAGTTCAGCAAAGCCAACTCCCTCTGGCATTTTTCACTTACCACTTTGCATGTGTGCTGCATAAGCTGTTCCAGCAAATACATCACATCCTCCGCTTTTGCAAAAGCTTGCTCAATGTCTATCGAGACAAACTCGCTTAGATGTCGGCGAGTATGCGACTCCTCAGCCCTAAAAAATGGACCTACTTCGAAAACTCTTTCGAGACTTATGACCAATTGCTCCTTATACAATTGAGGGCTTTGCGCTAGGAAGGCTTTCCTTTCGAAATAGTCTACTGGAAAGAGGGCTGCACCGCCTTCCGTTGCTGAAGCAATTATACGAGGAGTGTGGACCTCTATAAAGTCCCTTTCGAAAAGGAAATCTCGTATTGCTTCAACAGCTGTGTGCTGAATTTTAAAAACTGCAATGTTTTCTTCACGGCAAAGGTCTAATGGGCGGGCGTCCAAACGAACTTCAAGCTTTGCCGGCACTTTCCCAACGATGTCTATTGGCAGTTGAGGTGAGGCTGTGCTGAAAATTCTAATTTCCTTCGGTATAACTTCGACCCCTCTAGGCGTAATCTCGGTCTTCTTCACGATGCCTTTCACGCCAATGCTGTACCTCTTCTGTAAAGCATCAGCTTTCGATAAAACTTCGCTGCAGACTTTTTTCCGCGGAACTGTGACTTGCACAGTACCCTCTCTATCCTGCAATATTATGAAACGGATTCCACCTAAGTCCCTAATTTCTTGAACCCAGCCGAAGAGGGTGACTTCTTGTCCGTCAAGTTCTGGGTGAACATCAGCGGAGTAGTGGGTTCTCCGCCATTCTCCAATTGAATCCAGCTTCATTGGTTCACGCCCAGCTAATCGGTAAACTCTACCCGCAATATCATGTTGCGAACTTTACGGGCAATCTCCTTTAAAGCCTTTACATCAAAAGGAGGCTGCCTACCACCCTTCTTCCTCAAAATAACTCTAGTTTCAGTTGTTCCATCAGGCAGCCAAATGGTGTTAATGGTGACAATGCCTAATGGAGCAAACAAGTCCTCCAAAAATTTCCTATCATCAACCCCATACTCCAAAACACGTATAGCTTTTCCAGTTTTTTCTCCCAAAGCCCTAATGATTTTCCCTCCATAGCCTAGAAGACGAGGCACATCACCCTTGCCAACAAGTATAGCTAAAGTTTTTCCAGCATCCACAGCCTTGTAAAAATAAATGTTTTGAAGAGAAGGATAAGTTTCTTCAAGCGCTAAAAGTAAACGGGCAATTTTTAAATCCAACTCTGTTACTTCGCCAGATTTAACCTTCTCTGAACACTTTTGGCATAGTATTCCGCTTTTCAAACAGAAACTGCATAATACTGTTTTCACCTTTGAAAGCGCCCTCCACAAATAAAGGAGGGGCGGCGGAGCTTTGAATTTTTATTCGCAGTTTTTGTTTAGCGTTCCAGCGTTATTTCGATGGTGCTGACGTTTGTGGGCGTGCCACCCTCTTCTCTGGGTGCCACCTGTTCTGTTCCAATGCCCACTTTCTTCACCTTAACGTCTGGTAGGAACCTACGCCTTACGACTTCAACGACGTCAACTGCTCGGCTTATGGCTCTTCCTCTAGCTTTTACATTTACTTCTTTTGCTCCGCCGTGGAAGAGGGTTATGCAAGCCAGTACGTAGTTCATTACTGGCTTTCTCCCGATCAACACTGAGTTGCTTTCTGACATTTTGTACCGCCTCACTCCTTGTTCTCACATTTTCTGTGGCTTCATAACCATTTTTCTCGATAAATAAATATGTTGCGGTTTTAAGTTCTAGCGATAAAGCTTTTGAAGCAATGATTGGCATTTATTTTGTTTTTGGCTGTGCCAAATGCTTAAATAACCTATACCATTGTAAAAATAAACTTAATAAAAGGTTAAGAAGCGTTAACCTTGGAAGCTCTTACAAAACGTTCAATTCAGCTGCTTAAACTGCTTTACGAAAAGGGAAAAATGACAAGCACGTATTCTGCCCACATTAGGCAAAACGACCTAGCAAAAGAGTTGGGCATCAGCAGACAAGCCTTAAATCTCCACCTCAAAAGACTGAGAAACCTAAACTACATAAGAACTGGAAGAGGCTTTATAGACGTTACAGAGAAAGGGCTAAACGCTCTCGGATTTTCATCAACGCCAGCCTTCATATTCATAAAGGTTTCTCCCCGAAAAAGAGGCGAAGTTTACGGAAAAATTAGGGAAATAGTTCTCCAAAGAGCTTTTAGAGTGACGGGTGACGTAGACGCCATCCTTGTTGTTGACAGAGATAAGCTCAATGAGGTTTTAAGAAGATTATCTGAGATTGAAGGCGTAAAAGATACAAGGTCTTATGTGGCTATAGAATCCCTAAAGTAAAGCAGAGGAGAAATTGATGAAGCTTCTCGAATATGAGGCTAAGAAAATCCTTACAAAATACGACATCTCAACACCCAGAGGCGATTTAGCAACAAACACCGCTCAAGCCTGCGAAATAGCCAAAAACCTAAAACCTCCAATTGCTGTAAAAGCACAAGTCCCAGTGGCTGGAAGGGGAAAAGCCGGTGGAATACTCTTCGTTAACTCTGTTACAGAGGTTAAAACAGCCGCAGAAAAACTTTTCAACACGCGGATAAAGGGTTTTCCAGTTCGAAGCCTATGGATTGAAGAGAGAATACATGCCGAAAAAGAACTTTATTTTGGCATAACTGTTGATAGGCTTAACAAGAGCTATATTGTTATTGCGTCATCTGAGGGTGGAATGGAAATAGAGGAAGTTGCAGCAAAAGCTCCAGAAAAAGTCATAAGGTTTCCGCTGAAAGCACCATATGGCTTTAGACCATATCACGCTAGGCAAATAGCAAAGCGTATGGGATATGCTGGGAACCAGCTTTCCATGCTTGCAAACATTTTCTACAACTTGCACAAAGCCGGAATGGATTATGACGCAGAGTTAATTGAAATGAACCCCCTCGTTGAAACTTCGGACGGAAACTTCATGGCAGTTGACGCTCGCATAATAATCGATGATAATGCACTGTTTCGCCACCCAGAGTTCAAAGAAAGAGTCTTGGAAGGTGAACTTTTCCCGCAAGAGATTGAAGCGGCAAAAAATGATTTGGCATATGTTAAGCTTGACGGAAACATAGGGGTTATAGGCAACGGCGCTGGACTCGTGATGGCAACATTAGACGCTATACAACTTTATGGCGGCAAACCCGCAAACTTCCTTGACGTTGGCGGCGGGGCTCCTTCAGAAAAAATAGCAGCAGCCCTAAAAATAGTGTTTTCAGACCCAGCTGTGGAAGCCCTTTTCATAAACATTTTAGGCGGAATAACCCGCTGCGATGAAGTAGCAAGGGGCGTCCTCGAAGCTAAAGAAAAACTAGGCATCAAAAAACCAATGGTGATACGATTGGTAGGAACAAACGAGGAAGAAGGAAAACGAATCTTGATGGAAGCTGGAATCCCCGTGCTGGACAGCATGGAAGAAGCAGCACATCAAGTGGTAGAAATCATCAAAGGAACGTGAAACAATGGGAGTAATAGTTAACAAAAACACAAAAGCAATAGTTCAAGGAATAACCGGAACTCAAGGAAGCTTCCACACTAAGCTCATGCTAGAATATGGGACACAGATTGTGGCGGGCGTAACACCTGGAAAAGGTGGAACAAAAGTCCACGGAGTTCCCGTTTACGACACTGTTGAAGAAACCTTAGAAAAACACGCAGCAAACGCGTCGATAATTTTTGTTCCAGCCCCCTTCGCAGCAGACGCAGCACTAGAAGCACTGGAAAACGGAATTAAAACAGTTGTCATAATCACCGAACACATCCCAGTGAAAGATTCAATAAATGTTATGGCTTATGCCAATCAAGTTGGCGCTACAGTAATCGGTCCCAATACGCCGGGAATAATAACGCCGGGAGAATGTAAACTCGGCATAATGCCAGCCCACATATTCAAGCCTGGGAACGTTGGAATGGTTTCGAGAAGTGGAACATTAACTTATGAAATAGCCGCTGGCTTAACCAAACGGCAACTGGGCCAATCCACATGCATTGGCCTAGGCGGAGACCCGATAGTAGGGTTAAACTTTATAGACGTTCTGAAACTTTTTGAAAAAGACCCCCAAACAGAAGCCGTAACCCTCATAGGAGAAATTGGCGGAAACCTAGAGGAACTTGCAGCAGAATACATAGCTACAGAAAACTATTCAAAACCTGTTGTCGCCTTCATAGCTGGTCGTTCCGCTCCGCCTGGAAAACGTATGGGCCATGCAGGTGCTATAATAATGGGTAAAGCTGGAACTGCTGAAAGCAAGATTGAAGCTTTCCGGAAGGCGAATGTTGAAGTGGCAGAAAAACCAAGCGATGTTGCTGTGTTATTGGAAAGGCTGCTTAGGCAATGACAAAAAGTATATTTGACTGTTCCTTCTGTGTGTTGTAACTACGAGAGGAATAACCACTATGCCGATAATGGATCCGTTCAAAAAAACTTTAGCTCAGCAGCGCAGACTTTATGTGAAAATCTGCAGAGAATGTGGCGCACGCAACGCTACATCGGCAGTTAAATGCAGAAAATGCCGCAGCAAAAACCTCCGCTGGAAGAAAAGGGAAATAGTTAAGTAATGAAAACGGCATTTTGCAATTTTAGAGAATTTTAAATAATGTTTCGATATTAAAAAATGTGTTTGCGCATCCATTTTTCAATAAAGGAATCGCTTGCCCACTCACGTTCAACTGATACAATATCTCCCCAGCTAGCCTTAACTCCTCCCCACAAGCAACTCCAACCACACCTTCATAACGCTTAAGCTTTAAAATCTTCGAGATACAGGAGCCGCCAGGCAAGATGTAAACGTCGTAACCCTTCCTTTCAGCAACAGAAGCAGCTCTATTAATCAAACAGTCAGGAGAACAGTGGGCGCATACATAGGATGGAATATCATGCTCAAATTTTGCCTTACAGCGGTTGTCCATAAATTTTCTGGAACAATGCGACAGAAAAAGCGCCCTTTTTCTTGTTTTTCTAAACTTTTCACTTTCTAAGAAGTTCCTTGCTTCCATGTCCACTAAGTCTTCTAAAAGCTGGACGGCATCAGACAAATTGAGACCTGTCATCTCTTCAATCTTAAACTTTCTAATAATATCCTGCATAGTGTTGCCAACTTTTCTGTGCATTCTCTTTTCATAACTGATTTTGGCTATTTCTGTGAAAAAGAATCGAGGTATTCTTGAGAGGTCAAATGTGAATTTATATGGCATAACTAGAAAAGTGGATAAACAAACCTTTAAAATTAACCCTTTCTTATTAAGATAGTTAGTCTCAAGCTTAAGAGAGTTGAGGAGGCTAAACAGTGGGTTTACTAGATTTCTTAAGGAGGAAGGAAAAGAAAGAGGATGCTAAAACAATGGAATCTCAGAGAGAGATGACCGAGCTTGAAAAGCTTTGCGGCGATGACAAAGAAACCTATGAGGCTTTGCTTAGCACCATGTTTCTTGATCCCAGAAAGATAGGCGTTTCAATGAAAGAGGCAGCTGAAAACGCTAAAAAATTTGAAAAAGAAAAGGATTTGACAAAGGCAAGGGTGTGGTACCAAATTGCAGGTGGATTAGCAATTTACGAGGGCGCTGTGGAAAAAGTTGTCGAGTACTTTAGTAAATGCGAGAAACTATCTGGTGAAAGCTACCCAATTTTAAAGAATCCTGAAAAAGCCGTAGCCAAAGCTCAAGAGTATTACGAAAAGTTTCTAAAATCTTGATTCGCAAAAACCCATTGTAATGCGCATGTCAGATTTCTTTTTATTTTTCTTTCTCTTCTGTATAGCCCAGTAATTCTCTTAATGATTTTACTTCTTCTCGCAACATGTTTACTTCACTTTCAAGTGCGCTGACTCTTGACTCCGCTGCCTTCTTCAGTTTTTCAATTTCAACCATTAAATTTGCACGTTCAGTTTCAAGAGTCTTTATTTTTTCCCGCAAGTTTTTCAGAGTCTGCATAAGCTCTCCCTTTATCATCTTAATTCTTTCAACCATATTTTTAATGCTTACTGTCTCTTCAGTCGTTTCCTCCGATTTTACGGCAGTTCTGAACCTTGCTTTACAGTTAGGGCATTCGTAAATCCCCATGAGCTTAGATATTCCTTCTGCAGGTTTTCGTGGAGAAACAGTCCATGTCTTAACGGGAGTAATCACTTCACTCCCACATTTTGGGCATTTCACCAAACCGCAACCCTATCATAAATAGGCTCTAGAGACTAAAATGTGTTTTGTAAAAATCGCAATTCATAGAAACGCGTTATAATCAAATTAATGTGTAAATGCAGATTACTAAACGAAAAACCACAAGGAGAAAAATTAAAGCCTTAGAAGAGGAAAACCCTTTACCCCTTGCCAAGTGAAACGGTGAAGAAGAATAGAGAGAAGAAAAACTTCTACGAAGTGCGCGTTTTTGCCGCTCAAATGCTTATATTGAACATTAAACGTTCAACAAGTTCTTTGTAACGGTTTCGAATAGTGACTTCAGTCACTTGTGCTATTTCTGCAATTTCCCTCTGCGTTTTTCTCTCTCCTGTCAGCACTGAAGCTATGTAGCTTGCTGCAGCCGCTATCCCCGTTGGACCCCTTCCAGATGTAAGTTTCAAATCTTTGGCAGCCGCCAAAATTTTGTGGGCTATTTCCTCAACTTTTCCCTGCATTGTTAACTGATTTGAGAATTTGGTTATGTACTGGCTTGGTTTTAATGGTGGAATAAAATAGTTCAACTCCTTTATTAAGAAGCGGTAACTTCGTCCAACTTCTTTTTTATTCACATTTGAAGCTTGGGCTATCTCTTCAAGGGTTCTGGGCAACCCACATTGTCTACAAGCTAAATAAATAGCTGCAGATGTCACTCCTTGAATGGACCTTCCACGTATGAGTCTTTCTTTAACAGCTTTTCTATAAATTAGGGAGGCGGTTTCCAGAATGTTTTTTGGCAAATTCAAATTGTTAGCAATTTTTGTTATTTCCGACAACGCAAAGGCGAGGTTACGTTCCGTTGCATCTGAAACCCTTATACGGCGTTGCCATTTCCTAAGGCGGTAAACTTGAGCTTTCTGCCCCGGAGACAATCCCTTTCCATAAATATCCCGGTCATGCCAGTCAATCATTGTGGATAAGCCTTTATCATGAATAGTGTAAGTTAAGGGTGCTCCAACCCGTGTTCTTTTAGCCCTTTGCTCATCGTCAAAGGCTCTCCATTCTGGTCCTCTATCAGCTATTTTGGCGGCTATGACGTAGCCGCAATCCATACAAACAAGTTCTGCGCATTCATAATCGCGCATAAGCCTTGTGCTGCCACATTCTGGGCATGATTGTATTTTTGCATGGTGAGTATGTAAAGCTGGTTTTGCGTCCTCAATCTCCGCATCGCTCATTTACTTTTCCCTTCTCTTTTCGAGGGGAGCACGTATAACACTTTATTCGCTAAAACTTCGAGTTTGGAGATTTTTGGTTTAACTGCTGCATAAGGTGATGAAACTGGACCGAAAATGTCGAAAACTTCTCCCACGGCCTTTAAATTTTCGTCTACCACGGTTTCGCCTATTTTTGGGGTGTTTTCGATTTTAACTATAATATTTTTACTTGAACTTATGTGAAGCACTCGACCTAACCTAATCAACCCTTTAAATTCCCCTCGAAAAACAAAGGTTTCAAACGAGACATGTTATTTAAATCTTTCTACGTTCCTTTGCGTAGAGAAAAGGAGTTTTTGTTCTATCGTAGTCGAAACATTCATAAATAGGTGTTGTTGATAAAGACTGTGCATTTAAGGGTGAGGCTCATGTCCAAACCATTCTACGTAAAATTTGAAGTTCCAAAAGAAGTTGCAGATGCGGCCTATGAAGCCCTGCAAATAGCATCCAAAACGGGCACTGTACGGAAAGGCACAAACGAAACGACTAAAGCTGTTGAAAGAGCGCAAGCAAAACTCGTGGTTATCGCGGAAGATGTTGACCCACCAGAGGTTGTAGCTCATTTGCCACTTCTATGCGAGGAGAGGAAAATACCCTACATTTATGTTCCCAGTAAAGAGAAACTAGGAAACGCTGTTGGAATAGATGTTTCCGCCGCCTCGGCATGCATAGTCAACGAAGGAGATGCTGGAGGACTAGTTAAGGAGATAATTAAGAGGCTTGAGCAAGTTAGGAAAGGAGCCAAGTAATGAGCAAAGAAAGAGAAACAACGGCAGCTGAAGAAGAACTGACTCCAGCAGAAGTCATCCAAGTTATAGGACGGACTGGTGTGACCGGAGAAATAACACAAGTAAGGGTTAGAATCTTAGAGGGAAAAGACAAAGGGCGTATAATAACCCGCAACGTTAAAGGACCTGTGCGCGTACAAGACATCTTAATGCTTAGGGAAACCGAAAGGGAAGCAAAGAAGATAACGCGGTGATGTGGCAATAAACATTTTGGAGGATGGCACTATTGCCTAAACCTAGGAAATGCTCGTTTTGCGGTAACGAGTTTCCGGCAGGCACTGGCATGATGTATGTTAAAAATGACGGGTCAATCTTTTGGTTCTGTTCAAGCAAATGTAGAAAAAACTCTTTGAAGCTCAAGAGAGACGCGCGGAAACTTAAATGGACAACATACTTCGGTAAAGAAGAAAAAGGTAAGGCTTAAACCATAAATTCATGTTGTTTTAAGCACTATTTTTTCCCATAAAAGCTTGTTGTGGATGCACCCTATGTCTGGTGCCTTAACATTGCCGTTAAAATAGCCGTAGGCTCTTGCTCTGCACCCTCCACAAATGTACTTGTCCGGACAGTTTCCGCAACCTACTTCCTTGCCGTTTACAATGTATGTTTCTAGGTTTTCTCTTACACGCAACTGCCAAAGGATTGGGTCGTTATCCCATAACTTTTCAAAACTGTTTTTTAATATGTTGCCTAAAACTGTGTTATCATTGGTTGGGAAGAAGACGCATGGTTTTATGTCACCATTGGGCTCTATTGCACAATACAAACGTCCAGCACCGCAGCCACCAAGAAAATTAGCAACGTTTTCCACACCCTTCTTTGCAGCATAATGCGCCTCCACCATGAATTTTTGGCCTATTTGTTGAGACAGTTCTTTTGTAACGCTTGCGTATTGGGGGCATGTGCTAAAGAATTGGTCCACCTTGATGTTTGACTTTCCAGTTTTTAGTTCCTCCTCTTTAGCTTGCAAGTATAGGCTGATTATCTCTTTGCCTATCATCTGTAAAACATGATGTCTTTCATCTGGAGTTAAGTCAAGTTTAACATGAATTTTTGCTCGTCCCGTTGGAATATAATTGAAATGCATAAACCGAACGCCTAACTCTTTAGCCAACTGTAGGATTTTCTCTGTTTCCACAAAATTATCCCTATGTAAGACTGTTGCGATACACGTGTCTATGCCCTCTTCAATACAGTTTTTCACGCCTTGAACCGCCTTTTCAAAGGCGCCTGGAATTCCTCTAAACTCGTCGTGCACCGCCGGAGATGCACCATCTATGCTTATCTCCACATAATCCACTCCTGCATCTTTAACCCTTTTAGCGTTATCCCTTGTCAACAATGTTCCATTGGAGGCTATGCTGACATATGGAATGCGCTTTTTTGCATAGGTCGCCAACTCAAAGAAATCTTTTCTCGCAAGGGGCTCGCCTCCGCTGAAAGAGAGCGCTGGCAACCCCACACCCGCAATTTTTGAAAGTATGTCAACAACTTGT
Organism: Bathyarchaeia archaeon; assembly: GCA_038882475.1. GTDB lineage: Archaea > Thermoproteota > Bathyarchaeia > Bathyarchaeales > Bathycorpusculaceae > JABFQN01. The sequence goes on along the minus strand of JAVZOF010000003.1, from coordinate 43,112 downwards.
TCCGCTTCATCCGTCGACAGTTCTGGAAGTCTTCCGCTTCCAGCATCTTCATAACAGTGTTTGCATTTCAAATTACATTTATACGTAAAGTTCCAAACAATCTCGAAAGGTCCAGCCGGCACAAAAGGTATGCGTATACCATATTTTTCTATACCTTTCATCATCAAACCAAAGCCCTTAAACCACGCTCCTCCATACTTGTCCTTAACAAACTGTCTCCGCATGAAGTCCTTATCCGCCTTTAAAAGGCGGCTGCCCACCTCATAGAAAGGCTTTGCAATGTTACGACTTAAATGTTGGCACGTGGGACAAAGAGACATGGGTTCGCCCAAAAAATCCTTTAACGAATTCAGAAGTAGGCTTCCATCTTTGGGGCATTCCACATCAAAGCGACTAATAAGCCTCTGCAACAACGGATTAACAACCACCGAAAGCAAAGCGTTTTCTACAGAGTCCATTTGCATTAAAGATCCCTTTTCACACTAATGTATCCAGCAGCAAACTCCTTATAATTTTTCCCAGCACAGCGTTGATATATATCGTTTATTGAAACATTTCAAATGTTGAAGGAACTGTTTTATTAAGATACGCGATAAATACGCGTAAAAGAGGGAAACCACATGGGCGCAAAAAACAGAAAAAAGCAAATAAAAATAAACCTTCTGGAAATACCGGACACTGAAAAATTCAAAGTTATAGAGAAACTTAAGCAGAGCCTACGACAGTCCATCAACGAAGCGAAATTATGGAATTCCCTTCTTCACTGCGAGACCGTCACAATCAACGGACAAGTAGTATTTTCCGATGAAATTCTTCTAAATGGACTCTATCTAACTGGACGGGAATAATCAGTATTCCACTTTTATCTCACAATTATGCCGGAACCCTAAAATTCTAAAATAGCTTATGCAAATCCTTTATTTCTGTTGCTTACAAGTTGACGCAATTTCAATCTTAACCTAAATTCCAATTCGAAATCAACTAACACTTACGAGCGGAATTTTGGTAGCGGGGGGTCGATTTGAACGACCGATCTCTGGGTTATGAGCCCAGCGGGTTAATCCTGGCTACCCCACCCCGCTGTTTGTATGCTGAGTTAAAACTTTCTTAAATCCTTTTAGGAAACTGGAAATCTTTATTATTGTGGTTTGCTTTATCGAGCGTGGTTAGTCCTCTATGGATAGGCCGTATTTCCGTGAACTTTTCGCGCCTGTGCTTGAGAATCCTATTTTTGTTCAGGGTTTGCCGGGTTTTGGGAATGTTGGGAAGATTGCTGTTCATCTTTTGATAAGGTTTTGTGGAGCTAAGCCTTTTGCTGAGTTGTATGCGCCCTATTTTCCGGATTATGTTTCTGTTGATTCTGGTGGTGTTTGTCGCTTGCCTAAATACGAGTTTTATGCTGCGCCTATGGAAAAGAATGATTTTATAATAATGACTGGGGATACGCAACCGTCTTTTGAGGATGTTGTTGCCCACTATGAACTATGCGGCGATATCCTTGATTTTGTCGCTAAATATGGCTGCAGCCTCGTAATAACAATGGGTGGGGTTCCTTCATCTGAAAACATGGCGCGGGTTTATGTTGCCGCTACTTCGCCGAGGCTTGCCGTTGATTTTATGGAGAAAGGCGCTGTAATCTATGGGAAGGGCCGGATTGTGGGCGCCACGGGACTGATGCTTGGGATGGCTAAGGAACGCGGTTTAGAGGGTATATGCTTGTTAGGAGCCACAACGGGTTTTAGGGCGGATCGTGGAGCTGGGTTTTCAGTTTTTAAGTTTCTTATGAAGGCACTTGGGAACGAGGTGAAGGAAGGGTTATAAGGGGAAAACATTAATTCATATGAAACGTTTGTGAGTTGTCGGAATGGTGAAAAATTGGGCGCGGGAAAGAAATCCTTTGGGTTTGATTTGAATTCAAAGTTTTGGAAAACGTTCCTTACATTGCTTGTTGTGATGTTGATGTTTGCTGGACCCACTTATGTTGTTCTTGCATTTTGGAGGGTTCTGGATTTGGATTATGTGTTATCGATGGTTTCGGGTTTTTCTTTGTTCTTGATTGGTTTGGCGCTTTTAATGTTGCTTATCAAGAGGAAGATTATTTCCTAATTGCACATTGCGTCTCAGATACTTCAAGAAGCGTTATTCTTTCAGCATGTTGGTTCTTCATTGGATGAAATAGTTATGGAATTGTTAAAAAGGGTTGGTTGTTGTTTCTGTATGGGAGCAAAGCATATAAGATATGCTGGAAGATATATCATTTATGCAAGGAGATAGAGAGAAAATCGAAGAAATTCTAAACAAAGAAAAAGCTTCAACAAAAAGGACAACGATAATCCTTGATAAAGAAGAACGGGAATTTATCGACAAACTAATCCAGGAAGGGAAGGAAGCTGGCATAAAACCGCTTATTTCTAAAATGCTTGACGTTTATCGAAGTATGATGATTTATGATTGGCGATTCCCAGGAGAATGTTATTGTGGAATAAGTCGCATGGCCTTCGTAAACATAGAACTTGTAAACATTCTAATCAAAAATATTCCAGAAGAGAAATGGCGGGATGTTGGAAAGAAAATGGGAGAAGCGGCAAAAGTTTCAATGGAAGCAACCCTCGGCATCCAAACCACAAACCAGGAAAAGTGGCCGGAAGTTTTTAAACGCTTGAGAGTTCAAGGGTTTGGGGACTTTTACCTTAAAGATAAATATATCCTCATAAAGGCTCCATTTATCAGTGAACCCGAAATTTGGGCTGGTTTTCTGGAAAGTTTGCTTGGTGTGGAGCTAGATATTAAGACACCTACTGCGCCTTTGGTTTTTGAGATTAAACCTCAACTAAATGCATAAACGAAAGGATTTGAGGTTTAAAGGAAACTTTAAATGATTTTGTTATTTTAATATGAAAATAGTGAATAGAATTGCGGAAGCAGCAGTTTAACGGGCACAAAATATGTGAAGCCCTAAGCGATCCCACAAGAACCAAAATTCTAGAATATTTGATTAAGGAGTATCCAGAAGCCCGTACCGTTAGTGAGATAGAAAAGATTTTGCCGAAACCAGTTTCAGCCACAACCATATCCTTCCATCTGAAAAAGCTTCGGGAGGCAGGGTTAATAACAACCGACGGGCACAGGAGAGGGTTTAGGGCTGCGCGAAAGAATGTAAACATAGGGTTTAACAATAACGGCTTCCATGTGGAGGAGGAATAGGTATGCATGAGGCTATGCTTTACGAAAAATTGGAGAATAATAAGGTTAAGTGCAACTTGTGCGGTAGAAGATGCACAATAAAAGATGGCGGAACTGGTTTCTGTCTTGTAAGGAAAAACGAAGGCGGACGCCTTTACACGCTTGTTTATGGAAAAGCCATTTCTGCTTGTGTAGACCCTATTGGGAAGAAGCCTCTCTCCCATTTTAATCCCGGAGCCTTAGTCATGTCAATTGCTACTGTTGGATGCAACTTTCGCTGTCAGTTCTGTGACAACTGGATGATAAGTCAAGAAAAGAAGATTGCCGGCAGAGACTTTCCTCCGGAAGAAGTTGTTAAAGCTACAAGGGATAATGGCTGTCAAGGGATAAGCTACACCTACACAGAGCCCACTATATTTTTCGAGTACGCTTACGAAACAGCGAAGCTTGCGCATCAAGTGGGTTTCTTTAACACTTTTGTCACAAATGGATATATGACGCCTGAAGCTGTGAAAACAATAGCGCCATATCTAGACGCGGCAACTGTAGACTTTAAAGGCGGCGGCGACCCGGAGTTTTACAGGAGTTTCTCAGCTGTGCCTTCTGTTGACCCCATTTTTGAGTGTTTGAAGGAAATGAAACGCAACGACATCCACATAGAAATTACAAATTTGGTTGTGCCAAAGATAGGCGATTCAATAGATAGGGTTAAAGAGCTTGCAGCTTGGATAAGAGAGGCGCTTGGCGAGGACACGCCTTTCCATTTGCTCCGCTTCCATCCAGATTATAGGCTTACAGATATCTCGTCAACCCCCATCCAAACTTTAGAAAAAGCTTATGCAGCGGCCAAAAGCGCTGGCTTGAACTTTGTCTACATAGGAAATGTTCCCGGGCATCCTGCAGAAAACACTCATTGTCCAAGTTGCAATGAGCTTTTGATTAAACGGTTCAGTTTCGAAATTACAAAATGGAACTTGACAAAGGACATGCGTTGTCCTGTTTGTGGGCGGGAAATACCAATTAAAGGAAAACTACACACAAGCGGGTATGCGTATCCGTACGCCCTATTCTAGCGCTTACTTCATTTTATTTTGTGTCTTTTGGATGGTGAAAAACTAGAGGGTAGAGTCTGCTATTGGTTTGAATTTTCCTCAAAAAATGAAGAGAAAAGCACATTTTATCTTAAAGGTTTGTTACATACATTATTAGAGAAACCATGTGGCGTTATCTGCGACCAGATGCTGTGGTTGTGTTAAACGATAAGTTGGCGAGAAAAAGCCTAGCTAGGTATTTTGCTGTAATGCAAAATGAGAAACCGGCTAAATTTCAACTAGCCAAAAAGCTTCCAGCAGATTTTAGAGAAAACGAACTCATAGAAGAGTTGTGGCAGAAGCATGCAGTGCTTACCCAGAATTTCCGTGAACTTGAAAAAGAGGTTGACGCAAAGCAAAAAAGTTTGGGTGATATTCCCAACCCTGAAAAGTCTTATTTAGACCTTAAAATTGAAATTGCAAAACGAATCCTTAAGAAATGCCACTTCTGCATCCGAAAATGCGGCGTCAACAGACTTAAAAGTGAGCGAGGTTTCTGCAAATGTGGAACCGAGATAACGGTTTCCAGCATTTTCGAACATATGGGCGAAGAGCCGGAGCTTGTCCCCTCTGGGACCATATTCACAATGGGATGTACGATGCGCTGCAAACACTGCCAAAACTGGACCATATCCCAATGGATAGAAAAAGGTGAAGTCTACATGCCGGAGATGCTGGCGAAAGAAGTTGAATCCTTACATAGAAGCGGATGCAGAAACGCAAACCTTGTCGGAGGCGAACCAACCTCATGGCTGGAACAGTGGCTTGAAACCTTCAAGCACGTGCGTGTAAACATACCAGTTGTCTGGAACTCCAACACCTATTACAGCCCTGAAACTGCCAAACTCTTGGCTGGGTTTGTAGACGTTTACCTACTGGATTTTAAGTATGGACCTGGAAACTGTGCTGAGAGGATTTCTGAGGCTCCGAACTACTGGAAGGTTTGCACCCATAACCATCTGGTTGCCAAGGAACATGGCGAGCTTATAATCCGTGTTTTAGTCTTGCCAGGGCATCTAGAATGCTGCACACAGCCTATACTGAGCTGGATTGCTGAAAATCTTGGCAAAGAAACAAGGGTAAACATAATGTTCCAATATAGGCCTGATTGGCGGGCATACGAAATCCCAGAACTGCAGCGGAGATTAACAAAGGATGAGATGGAAAAAGCGGTTAGGCTTGCTAGGGAGGCTGAATTAGCAAACTTTATAACATAGGGCTCTGCTCTAATCGAAAGCTATTTCTTATAGCCCGCTCTCTTCTAGAGACAGAAAGTGGTTTGGATGCCTTATTGTCCAGAATGCGGCGGAGAAATGCGTTACATAATAGCCACTAAACACTTTGTCTGCCAAAGCTGTGGGCTTTCTGTCACTCAGCAAGAGCTTATTGAGTTGAGGGAAAAGCTGAAGGCTCCGGTTGAAAGTGATGAAGAGGAAAAGGAGAAACGAAAAAAGGAATACTTGAAATGGTGGCTTAGCAAGAAAAAGTAGCCGCTTTTAAAAGCTAACGCGCCCCTTTTATTAGCTTATGCTATTTTCGCTAGACACGTAGAACTATCCAAGAAAAGAGCACGTGTAGGAATTCGCTTTCCTTTAGTCATTTCCTGGACTTTTATAGTTCTACTGTTCTCCTCCGCTTTCTTTTTGCTCAACTTTTCCAGTTTTTGACGCTTTTGCGAGAGCGGTGAGCCCAATGATTTCTCCTTTCACAATGTCCATGGGTAAAGCGAAAACTATAGTGTTACTAGGGTCATAACTTATGTCTTCCAAACTTGCCAGTGTACGCAAATATAGGGCTTGGTTGCTCATTTGCTGTACAGCCTTCTCTAAGTTGGCGGCCGCGGTCAGCTCGCCTTCGCTCTTTATTATTACAGCTCTTTTTTCACGTTCCGCTTCCGCTTGCCTTGCGATGACACGTTTCATATCTTCAGGTAACTCAACATTCTGCAACTTTACAGAAATTATGTCGACACCCCAATCTTGCGTTTCTTCTTCAACCACTTTCCCAATTCGTTCTGCAATTTCCTCTCGGCGTGTAAGCAATTCGTCCAGTTCAACGCTGCCAACAACATCACGCATGGTTGTCTGCGCTTGTTTCATGACGCTTTCCCATAAGTTTCTGATGTTAATTAGGCTGTCTTTCGTGTTCACCACTTTGACGAAAACAACAGCGTCGATGCTAACGCTGATGTTGTCTTTAGTCATAACTTCTTGCCTTGAAACATCCAAAGTTACAATACGCTTATCCTGCTTCAGAAAACTCTCAAAAAACGGCCACTTGAAAAAAAGCCCTGGACCCACAAGTCTTTGAAACTTGCCAAAACGAAGTACAATGGCTTCTTCCCACTCTTTGTTAATAGCGACCGTTGTGGGCAGAAGCACCGCAGAAATTACTGCAATGAAAAGTGGCAGAGCGGCTGCTGGTGAAGGTGCCAATAACACCGCAATTATGGCGGATAACACGGCGATAAATAAAAAGAAAACGAAAGGCATAGGTGAACCTGAATATTCTTGGCTTCTTTCAAATTTTCCTTCGGGTTCTTTCACTTTTATCAACTCCCTTGTTTCTAATGTTCCATGCGTATGCTCATAAGGTTATCGACCAATTGGCGCGCGCAGTAGAGTGCCAGGTTTAAGTGGCTTAGCGAACAACATAAAAGGTTAAGTTTCTCTTTTCTTTTGCAGAGCATAAACGGTGGTAAACATGAGTGTGCAGATGGAAATGATATGCGTTGGCAATGAGCTTTTGATAGGCAAAACATTGAACACAAACGCTCAATGGCTCGCAAAACGTGCAACCACGCTTGGGGTTGCTGTTAAAAGGATAACAGTTGTAGGCGACGATGTGGAAGAAATCGCAAACGCCCTACGCGAAGTACTACAGCGAAAACCTCGCTTTATAATAACCACCGGCGGGTTAGGTCCGACCTTTGACGATAAAACGTTAGAGGGAATAGCAAAAGCCCTAAACTGCAAACTGGAACTTAACAATAAAGCCTTGCAAATGGTTAAGGAGAAGTATGAGGCGTACGTTAAAGCTGGCAGAATAGACTCTGCAGAGTTAACCCCCCACAGAGTTAAAATGGCGAAACTTCCTGAAGGAGCAGAACCGCTACCGAACCCTGTAGGCACAGCGCCAGGAGTGCAAATAAGGGTTGACAATACTGACATAATCGCGTTGCCAGGGGTTCCATCAGAAATGGAAGCCATTTTCGACAACTCTGTGGCAGTTTTGCTTAGGAAAGAAGCTGGGGATATAATGTTCTTTGAAGCCAATTTATATGTAGACAACATTGTAGAGTCAGCTTTGGCTCCGTTAATTGACACCGTAATGCATGACAACCCTTACGTTTATATAAAATCTCATCCAAGAGGCGCGGAGAAAAAGCCTCATATCGAAATTCATCTGTCGACAACAGCGAAAGACTCGAAAACTGCAAAAGACCGTTTGGGAAAAGCCATAATCCAGCTTTCTGAACTAATAAAGGAGAAAGGTGGAAAAGTTAAAACTTTTAAAAACCAGTAAGACACAATTTATTCTGGTTGCGATGAGGGTCAGGCTAGACGCTGATTGATGATTGAAAATCCGGGTGTCCAGAGCGACCGTTCTAATACGTTTTTCTGCTACTAATTGACGGTTCATAAGAGCCATAAACCAATCCATAAAAAATTCTCTGAGGCAAAATGAAACTAAAACACTTTGTTATGCTTATAACAGTTACGGTTTTAATCGCAGTTTCAAGTTTACCGCAGCTTTGCCTATCTAACGGCTACACCATCTCATACAATCTCCTAGAAACTCCTGTTGGGTCAAAACAGTATAAGCTAAACATTGCTGTTCCAGAATCGCTTTACGAATATTATAATGGAAAAGACCACAAACAAGTTTCAGTTAGAGATTTTGCCAAATTCGTTACTCCGTATGCTTTGAAACCTGTGGCAGATAAACTCTGGGAAATTTACAGCGATTACGAGAATTTTGCAAATGGGGTTTTAATGATTGTGCATCAAATACCCTACAGTGTAACTTTACCAGCCAAATATCCCATAGAAACAATGGTTGAAAACCGTGGAGACTGCGACCTATTCAGCTATATTGCCGCCTCCATAATGAAAGCTGGAGGACTAGACGTAGTGCTTCTTTATTATGAAGACCAAGCTCACATGAATATTGGCGTGAATCTTCCCCATGCACCTCGTTACACCAGAACCGCAGTCTTCTTTGTAACTTACAATAATGTCCGCTATTATGTGGCCGAATGCACGGGTGACGATTGGAAAAACGGCTGGAGGTTTGGCGAGTGCCCACAAGACCTGATGCAAGAGACTCCCCAAATAATCACGCTTGAAAACTGTGAAGAATGGGCTCCGGGGCAAGTGTCCGCAAGTTACGAGACTTTGCTTTCTTCAACCATATCGCTCGTTGCTTCATCAATATTTGTCATTCAAGGATACACCGTTACGCTTTCGGGACAGCTTTCGCCAAAACTGCCAAACAAGCAGATAACAATTTACGTTCGAGAGGGCGGTTCCCATTGGAGCATATTAGCTATCACTGAAACAGATTCCAACGGGAGGTTCTCGTACCTATGGAATGCTAATAAAACTGGAATATGCCAGCTTCGAGCAAGCTGGTCTGGTGATGAAAAATATGCTGCAGCAGACAGCCCGGTTATAGGCATAACAGTTCTATCATCATTCTTTATCATGGTTTTAACGGTTACGGCATTTTTGGTTTGTGTTGGCGTTTTAGTCTTCCTTATGTCAGCGCAAAGACGTTATGATACCGAAGAGCCGACGATCCCTGAAATCCCTCCTTAGCTAAAGAAAAGCTTTTACCAGCCAACCTTTGCTTGTAATTTAACAAGCATTTATCTCAAGGGAGCGACAAAATGTTCCTTGTATTTATCATCGGAACTGCTGGATCTGGAAAATCTGCACTTACAGCCGCTTTCAGCGAATGGTTAAAAATGTCAAAACAAGACGTTGCAATTGTAAATTTGGATCCAGGCGCCTTAACTCTCCCATACACGCCGGACATTGATGCCCGCGACTATGTGAGTGTGGAAAGGTTAATGGATGAGTATGGTTTAGGTCCAAATGGCGCGCTGATAATGGCTGCTGATTTGCTTGCGGAAGATGTTGAAAACATTTCAAGAGAAATCGAAGATTTAAAATCCGACATTGTTCTGGTTGATACTCCGGGGCAGATGGAGTTGTTTGCTTTTAGAGCCAGCGGACCTTATATAGCCAGCGAACTTACAAGGGAGCCAAAAGCTATAGTTTATCTCTTTGATGCTGTTTTTTCGCTTAACCCTTTGAATTATGTTTCAAATCTCTTCCTTTCCGCGGCTGTTTACAATCGCTTTCTTTTGCCTCAACTGCATGTGCTTTCAAAATGTGATTTGCTCTCAGAAGAGGATGTTAACAAAATTGTGGAATGGTCTGCTAATCCAAACGCCTTGGAATACGCCATTGAACAGAAGCTTGAGGGTACAAAACGCCTCCTCAGCAGAAACATGATGAAGGCGATTCACCAACTTGGCCTAAAGTTTTTACTTATCCCAGCCTCTGCGAAGACAAATGAGGGAATGGTGAACTTCAACATGGCATTAGAACGAATACTGGCTGGAGGAGACAAATATACATATTAAAGATCCTTTAACAGTCGTCAAGAAGAGTCCATGTTGCGGCAGCAATTCCGTGTTCGGCTAAATCAAATGTGTCAGCACCACTAATCAAGATTACGTCGTTTTCCTCCGGCTGCAAAAGTTTGACAATTTTTTCCGCTGTGGTTGGGAAATCCCTTGCAAAGTCATTGCTTACTGATGGAATAATGAGACGTCCGTCTCTAACTATTACTGTTATGGCACCTTTTGCACCTATCTTGACTGCAGCGTCGCGCTGCTCTATTCCAGACCTAATTTTATGTCCACAGTTTTTGGCTAGCATCGCGAAGTTATATTTTGCATGAGTGAGCTCACTTTTTCCAATTTCAATTTTTTTCTGGAAAACTTTTTTATATTCCATCCAAAGTCTTAGCCCTTTTGCTGTAAGTTTGCATCCCATTTTTGATGTTTCAAGCAACTCAGCCTCTCTCAATCTATTAATTATCGTGCGGGTAGCGCCTTCTCCCATATTCAGTTCTGCAGCAAGTTTAGTGCGTCCTATAGGTTTCTCAGCTACAATCTCCATAGCCCGCAGTATATGTAAAACTGAAAACGTTGGAGCTGGTCCGGGAGCCTTCTCTCCTGCGATTCTTTCTAAAAACTGTTTCATTTTATGAACCATGAGGGTTTCACAATTATACTTCGCGTTCTTGTATTAAAAATATTTAACTTTTAAAGTGGAAATAAAGACTGTCTTACTTTATCTTTTAGCGTAATACTCTCGTACAACGCCGGCTGTTAATGCAACAAGTCCTATCGCCAGCAGATATAACAGCGGATAGATGAAAATTGAAAGCATTGATTCATAGGTTATTGTTTGCGGTAGCTGAGGGGAGAAGAATACTGCAATCCACATTATAATAAAGGTTGTGATACAGCCCATACCCAAGCCTACAGACAACCCATGGATAAAGCCGCTTCTGTCTTGATTTTCCATTTTAGGCTTGCTTACTGCTTGCTCTATTTCTCCCTCGTCAAATTCTTGGGTCTCTTGTTCTTCTAACGACTCTTCACTAAACTGCGTTTCTTCGAGTTCCTCTTGCTCGCTTTCCATGTTAATCGCCCTTTCTTGTGATTTGTTAGATGAATTAATAAAACTATTCAATTCTGGATTATTATTTACAATAAGAATTCCAGATTCAAAATTTCAAATTTACTTTGATGTAAGTTTCGGCGTTAATTTTTCTATTGCGTCTTTAAGCTTGTTCCACTCGTCCAAGTTTCTTATGTTAAACTTGTGTTTTCGTTTCCAAGCGCCATTTCTGTTTTGCCAAAGATACAATCCTATAGAACGTCTTCCGAAGGATTCAAATACAACTATGGCTTCCCACCATTTTTGACTTTTAAAAATTGTGACGTAGTCGACGACTTTGTAGAATTCTGATATAGGCAGTTTTTCATCTGTTTCAACCATAAGCTTCACTCAAAGTTGGGGTTTCTATAATAAATGTTTTAGCATATTGGTATCTTTCCTTGGGCTAGTTCCATGCAGAACTTATCTATATTCTCTAACTCATATTCTAAGACTGCTGCTATTTTGCTTCTAACTTCATCTATGGAACTGTTCTCCTTCATAACTACTTGAGCTGCAGCGATGGCTGGCTGGTCTATTGGCCGCCCGATTTCGCTTAATAGCCAAATATAAACTTCTTCCAGCTCTGGCACTTCTTCATAGACGTGTTGAGCAACTCTGAAAGTTAGAACGTTGTAGATTTTTCCAACATGGCTTACTGGGTTTTTACCCGCTGCTGCCTCTGAACAGAAAGGTCTATTCAGCGATATTAATCCGTTTACACGGTTTCCTCTGCCCACTTGTCCAGAGTCTCCGCTGTCTGCGCTGGTTCCTAAAACTGTTAAGTAGACTCCTCCAACGCCTCTGCCTCCTACATCCAACGTGTTTAACTGAATGTTTATGCTTCCAAAGTCAGTGTTTGACCTAACAAATTTGTTGATTTCTTCCAGAATTTTCGCTTTCTTGGCAAAGTATTCTTCTTCGCTGCTGATGTAGCGGTCTACAAAAGCCATTGATATTGTCAAGTTTAGGTTGTTGTTGTTGTTTCTTGAACCCATAACTTTTATATCCTCGCCGGATTCTGGAAAACGTTGCTTAAACTCCTTGGAATTCAAGAATTGTTCTGTTTTCAAGACAATTTCCTCAGTTCTGGTCATGGGCGCGTAACCTACGGCAGCTGAAGTGTCATTGGCGCCTAACACTTTTCCCTTTCGTTTGAAAATGTCCACAAGCCCTGCTGAACCCGGCTTCAGCTCCACCTGATACTTTACGTGTTTCTCTGGGTCTACAAAACGCATGTTTTTCTTGAACCACTCTTTTGCAACATTTACGGCTATTTCTCCTACATCTATTTTTGTGCCATTGAAATCTGTTGTTGCTCTGTCGCCAAAAACAAAGAGCATGGGTTGCTTAACAAAGCCTCCACCGAATCTGATTTCAGATTGTCCCGCGACAAGCAGTGACTTGTCAACGTTGTGATGCAGTATTGTGCCCGCTTTTTCCAAGTACTCCATACTCAGTCGAAGGGAAATCTGCTCCATAACCGCGTCGCAAATATAGTCCGGATGTCCTAAGCCCTTTCTCTCAACTATTTCAAGTCTCTGCTCCTCAAGGGGTGTTTGCCTTAACCTTTCAACAATTATATTCCTCAACTTAAGCCTCCAATGCGGTGAAGTTTTCAGTTTTATGCGGGAAAGTAAATATATACTTTGCTGTATCAGTTTTATATTTGAAAATAACCGGTGGTTATATTGATCATAACCGGTTCTGCCCTCCGAAGACTGAGGCTTGAAGCGAAACTCACACAGAAAAAACTGGCAGAGCTTGTGGGGGTTTCACAAGCACATATAGCAAAAATAGAGCAGGGAAAGGTTGACCCTAGGCTTTCAACCGTCAACAAGATTCTGCGCGTTTTAACGGAAAGCAAAGAAAAAAGATGTAAAGATATAATGACTCGAGGAGTGATTTTCGCGAAACCTGATGACGGTGTCTTGAAAGTGAGCGAAATAATGGTACGCCACGCCATTTCTCAGATGCCAGTGCTTAACAAAGGGAAAGTCGTAGGCACCATAACTGAGGAAAGCATAATCCGAAAGCTAGGCTCCAACATTGCTGAGGAGAAAGTTGAGAGTGTTATGGATCCTCCGTTGCCGATGGTTCCTGAAGATACAAGTATAAGTGCAATTCGTCCCGTGCTTGAGAGGCGACAAGGGGTTTTAGTCGCAAAGGGCAAAAGGATTATTGGGATAATAACACGTTCAGACCTCTTAAAAACTATAGGGTGAATGCATGTCTCTGCAAAATTTTAAGCAATGTGCCGAACATACGATCGCATTACTTAGAAAGGAACCTCCCAAAAAAGGCTTTATAGTTCATCACGATGACGCCGATGGGTTATGCTCAGCTGTGATAATCCAAAGGGCTTTGGAACGTGAGGGAATATCCACTGAAACTTTTTGTTTAGAGAAAGTGTACACAGAAGTAATAGCCAATTTGCACGCCAAAGAAGGGCGAACAATTTTTTATGTTGATATAGGTTCATCACATGCAGATTTAATATCAGAACTCAATGAAGGAAGAAATTTAACCATAATATTAGACCACCACGACCCAAAACCCTCACGGGATTCCAAAGTCTTAGACTTAAACTTGGAAAATTTCGGGTTTAAGGGTGAAACCGACTTTTCGGGAGCTACATGCTGTTATCTTTTTGCAAAAGCATTAAATGAACAAAACAGTGATTTAGTTTATTTAGCTTTGGTGGGAAGCAACGAAATCCCCGGTGGTTTTAAATCCATAAATGAAATGGTTCTGCAAGAGGCATTAGAAAAAGGTATCATTCGCAAGAAAGGCAAAAGCCTAGAAATCCCGCGTCTAGGGGTCAAAGTTGACGCTTTGTTTTCTAAACTCCAGATTCTCGGGGCAGTGGGCTATTACGAAGGCGGTCCGGAATTGGGAATAAAAGCGTGCTTAGAAGGAATCGACGAGGAAATAGATGATAAAATAAATGTGTTAGAGGAAAAACGGAAAAACGTTAACCGAAGGCTTTTGGGAAGACTTTACCATGAAAGGCTTAAAGAAACAGAGCACATCCAATGGTTCGATGCCGGAGATATGTATGCAGGGATGGGGACAAAGGTAATTGGGCAGTTCTGCTCCTTCCTTTCATATCAAACGCGTTTAGTAAAACCCAACAAGTATATCCTAGGGTTTGTTAATGTGCCGCCTGAAATTCCAAAATGGGGAAAGCTCAAAGAAAACTTTGTAAAGGCTTCTATAAGAGTCCCTAGGCCAATGCAGAAGATGATTGACGAAGGAAAAATGCCAGGAGCAGTAAACCTTCTAGATGAAGCCTCAAAAGGTTTTGGAATGGCTGACGGACACCAGTATGCTGCAAACGTGGTTCTGCCTTTAACTAAAAAGCTGGAACTTTTGGAGAATGCCGAGCGAACACTGCACTAGACAGAGCCTTAAAAGCCTGCGTTAAGCGGATTACGCGGCTTCATAATCTCCCTTAGGAGTACTGTGGCGTATGAACCACGATAAAGCATAAAACTCATAGCCACTTTCTTTTTATGCGGATTTGCTTCATCCTTTAATATTTTGTTTGTTGAAAAACCTTTCAGAGGTGCCAAAGCAGTACGCAACCCTCCTTTTAGGCTTAACTCCGGCATCCCCTTTATCTTAAAGTTGTCCAAAGACACACCTTCCTCTTCCAAAACATTTTTTTCATTTTCTCCTTGCACACCTTGGGAGAGTTTTTGCCTAAAACCTGCCAATGGAAGAGCTAAAAACATTTTTCCAAGTTTTAATGCCTTGTTAATTTCGGAAATTGTTTCTTGACTTGCAACCTTGTACTGTGTTATCTTTGGCAATCCTGAAGCCTCAACGCCTACAACGTAATCCCCAAATTCGACTATATTCAGTTGAAGCCCTCGAGCTATTCTCTTGCTTAAAATTCTGTTGAAAAGATAAGCTTGATAACCTTGTGGGAAAAGTATGCGCAGTTTTGCTGGCAACCGTCTAAACGCCCCTACAAAGTCGTTTGGTTTTTTCGCCAGATGCTTCAGCATTAAACGTTCGTAATGTAAGTTTTTAGGAAACTCTTTTAGGGCTTTTTTGAAATCTTGAGTTTGCCATAATTCTTCTCGGGCTTTTCTGGATTTCGGATGCTCGTTTGGACTTGGTTTTGCAAGGAAAAGCATGGCAGCTTTTCGAAAGTTTCCTTTAATCAGCGCTTTTCCCACAAGGTGCGTTATTGGGCGTCTTGTTCCAAATCGTTGATGTCCAAAAAAGTTGGGTGCACCGCCTAACGCTCCAAGTTCCTCAACAACTTTGGATATTCGATGCTCTATATTCGCTTTAGAGTGGCTTATAGCACGCACCACAATTCTAAAAATGTTCCCCAGAAGGTAATATGATGAAAGCTTAGTGTGGAAAAAGCGTATTGGACAGATTTCTATATCATTGATTTTTACCTTTTTAATGGATTCTGGCGTAACCCCTTCAATTGTTATATGCTGTGCAGTAAGGGCATTAGCATCCTTTATTCCAGCGATGTGAATTTTCTGCGGGCTTATGCCTAGCTGTTGCGCAACAGCCCTGACCGCTTGAAAATTATCCCAGTTTCGCTTAACTAAAACACACAACAGGTACTGTTGCATAAAAGGCGGGGGCGGTGTTTCGCGTACTTGTGGCATGATTGTTGAGGGATGTATTTCTGCCCTTGAACCATTCGCAAGTACCTCTTCGACCATAAAGTCTTCGGGAAACTGCCTTATCATTCCTCCAATACCTAAGGTGCTTGTAGCATAAACCTCAATTCCAATGCTTTTCTCCAATTTTGAAACAAACAAGCATAAAAACCCCAAATAACCTAAAAAAGCGGCAATTTCCCCGTTAATTTATCCACAAGTGCAGCCGGGGCTGGTCCTATACCCAAACATGTTATTGTTCCGGGAGGGATTTCAGTGAGCCCGCGGTCTGTTATTAAGGCGCAAGGCAACCCCAATTTGTTGGCTTGTTTTTCCAGCTCTAAGAGTTCTTTTTCGCCTTTAACTTTGACAACTATTTTGCATTGTCCTTCATTAAACCAAGCTTTAAGCCATTCTTTATGATGTTTTCGGGCTACTTCAGATGCAGAAACTGCCGCGTGCCCAGCTTGGGCTGCTATTTTGCCCTTGCTCATTTTCAAATCAGAACGGAATGCGATTACCTGCTTATAATGGAACTCACTCACGTTGCCTTCAACCATTTCAGAACTCATTTTAAATTTCAACCTTTAATTGTTTGTTGAAAGTAAGCTATGAAAAAGTAGGCAAGGGCAGCTATAATCCTTGGATTCCAACATGCCTTAAGCATTGTTTGTCCTTGGAAATCTATCTCCTTCAAATCTTTGAAACCTTCATTAAGATGGATTTTTCTGCAGAAGCCTACAAAATTGTCTAACTTTTTATCTGATATTCTATCCAACATTCTTCTAGCCTCAAGCATAACCTTAACGTCAAAGCCTATAAGTTTCATGAAACGTTTTTGGTATGCACTGAGAAATTTGGAAGAGAAATCTTCTTTGTTTAATGCTTCTGCTATCACATCTGCTGCCACTTTCGCGCAGTTCAAACCAAATATGACCCCGCCACCTGTGGTTGGCTTCACTTGAGACGCTGCGTCACCCACTGCAAGAAAGCCGTCAGAATACGCTTTTGGCAATGGTCCACCAATAGGTATTTGGTGAAAGGATTCTCGCAAAATTTTTGCTCTTTGAAATTTCTTTGAAACCGCTGGATGTCTTTTCATTAGTTTCTGCAGAAGAGTTTTGGGGTTTCCAACTATGGCGCCCAGCCCAACCTTGGCTTTGTCTTCTTCTTTGGGAATAAGCCAAGCGTAGAATCCAGGCGTGTAATTGTTTCCTAGAAAAACCTCGACCACATCGGATTCAAGGTCTTTAACCTGTTCAACTTCAGCATTAACGCAATAGACGAAGCTGTCTCTGCGAGGTGGAGCTAAACCAGCTTGTCTCAAAATTCTGTAAGCTGTGCCCTCAGCATCCACAACCAAACGGCTAAAAAACTTGACGCTTTTCCCTTTCTGTTTTACCAGAACGCCTTTTACGATTTTGTCTTTCGTGATTAAAGATTCAACTCGTGAACTCAAGCAGTAGCAAACACCAGCTTTTTCAGCTAAATGTGAAATATGTTTGTCGAATAATGTGCGGTTAACCGTACATGTTATTGCCGAAACAAACCGAACTGAAAATTCTAAGCCACTTGGGGAATAAATTTTCGCCCCGTAAAAAACATTTTCAATGGTTCCTCTTGGTAATGGATAGAGCTTTAAATTTTTTAGGCTGTTGATGCTTAAGTGCCCTGCACAATGGCATGGAACACCGATTTCACTGTGCTCTTCAAAAACCGTTACTTTGACGCCTTTTTTTGCCATGTTCAAGGCGCAGAAAGAGCCACAGGGTCCGCCTCCAACAACTGCTGCGTCTGAAAAGTTTTCCATGTGTTGGCACGTTAAAATGATGTCTATTGACGTTTGTCACGTTATAAGTTCAACTCTTTTCTTCCCGCGTGTCAGCGATGTTGTACGTATTTTCCCAGCGATTTCAAGCCGCATAAGTATCTCGTTAAAGTCTTTAAAGCCCAAATCTTTGTATTCTTCGGTTAAGTATTCAAAAAGCTCTGTGTCTGTCATGGCTCCCTTCTTTTTCAATGCTTCTAATACCTCATAGTATGCGGGATGGGTTTTCCAAATTTTTATGGGCATGGCTTCTCTCCTATGCCACTGGTGTGGCAGGCTTTTGCACCTGTCTAACTTGCTGCATGAAACTCTTATACCATTTTTCCATGTCAGGCGTAATCGATGGGCCTATCCTCTTCAAGGCTTCTTCAAAATCTTTCATCGTGACTTCCTTCGCGTTTACATCTCTTCTTAACGCTTGCATGGCAGCTTCTCTGCATAAAGCCTCTATGTCAGCGCCTGAATAATTCTTGGTTATTGCCACCAAATTTTCTAGACTTACATCTTTAGCCAATGGCATGCTCTTTGTATATATTTTGAATATTTGAAGGCGGCTTTTCTCGTCAGGTTCTGGCACATATATTAGCCTATCAAATCTTCCTGGACGGAGCACTGCTGGGTCAACAATGTCTGGCCTGTTTGTTGCCGCTATCACGACAACATCTTCTAATGTTACTATGCCGTCCATCTCTGTTAGAAGTTGGCTTATTACGCGTTCTGTTACTCCGCTGTCTGCAAAGCCTAATCCTCGACGGGGCACAAGGGAATCTATCTCATCAAAGAATATTACGGCTGGGGCTGCCATTCTCGCTTTTCTGAAAACTTCCCTTATGGCTTTCTCAGATTCTCCAACCCATTTTGAAAAGACTTCTGGTCCCTTAATTGTTATGAAGTTGGCTTCGCTTTCCGTTGCCACAGCCCTAGCCAACAACGTTTTACCACAGCCCGGAGGACCATAAAGCAATATTCCCTTAGGCGGCTTTATCCCCAACCGTTTAAAGATTTCAGGGTTTTTCAAAGGCCATTCCACAGCTTCCTTAAGCTCTTGTTTAACTTCTTCCAATCCACCTATGTCCTCCCAATGCACTGTTGGTACTTCGATGTATACTTCGCGCATGGCAGTTGGTGTGACCTCTTTGTAGGCGTTTAGGAAATCTTCCATTTTAACCTCCATTTTTTCAAGAACTTCTGGCGGTATACGCTCTTCTTCAAGGTTTATCTGCGGGAGATATCGCCTTAATGCTTTCATGGCTGTTTCTCTGCAAAGTGCTGCCAAATCTGCACCTGTATATCCGTGGGTCATTTCCGCAAGTTTCTTAAGGTCTACGTCTTCGGCTAGCGGCATTCCTCGCGTGTGAATTTGAAGAATTTCATACCTTCCCTGCTTATCTGGTACACCTATCTCTATTTCTCTATCAAATCTTCCAGGTCTGCGGAGCGCCGGGTCTAAAGCGCCGGGTCTGTTTGTCGCCCCTATCACTATAACGTTTCCCCTTCCAGACAAGCCATCCATTAAGGCTAGAAGTTGTGCTACCACCCGCCTTTCAACTTCACCTGTGACCTCTTCTCGTTTTGGCGCTATTGCGTCTAGCTCGTCGATGAATATTATGCTTGGCGCGTTTTGTTGGGCTTGTTGGAAGATTTCTCTAAGCCTAGCCTCCGATTCGCCATAAAACTTGCTCATTATTTCAGGACCGTTTATGGAGAAGAAGTTTGCTTCCGACTCGTTTGCCACAGCCCTAGCCAACAACGTTTTACCACAGCCCGGAGGACCGTGGAGGAGAACCCCTTTTGGGGGTTCTATGCCAAGTCTTTGGAAAAGCTCTGGATGTCTCAGCGGTAGCTCCACCATTTCCCTTACTCTTTGAATTTCTTCATGTAATCCGCCTATGTCTTCATATGTGGTTCTTGGCACTCCTTTTCCTTCCGGCGCTGGTTCACTTAAAATTGTCAATCTTGTTTCCGCTGTAACCTTTACAATGCCATGAGGTCGAGTTTTTGTCACCACAAAAGGTATGGCGTGTCCAAGCATCATAACAAGCGTTGTGTCTCCTTCAACGAGGGTTCTCTCCATTAAACGGTTTTTAACAAAGTTTGTGAAGTCTTCGTCGACGTTTAAACGCATATCAACGGGCGCAAGGGTTACGTTCAAGGCTTCCTTAACCTTTGCTGGCCTCACAATGACGTATTCGTTTATGGCTACTCCCGCGTTTTTGCGTGTAAAACCATCTATGCGTATCATGTCACGGTTTTGATCTTCGCTGTAAGCTGGCCACGCTATGGCTGACGTGGTTCTTTTTCCAACAATTTCTATCACGTCGCCCGCACTTATGCCCAGCTTCTGCATAGTTCTCTGGTCTATTCTAGCAATTCCTCTTCCAACATCTCGCTGTCTTGCATCTCCAACGCGAAGCTGAACTTCACTCACCTAAAACCCTTCCATAAACAAACTGCTCTGTTTCGAAACAAGTCTCATTCCTATATAAAGGTTTAACCTCTATCTACTGGTTCGCCTAACCATTAATGTTTGTATTTGGCTTATTTCGCTTATTTGTTCAAGCCTTTTCTCAAGCTCTTCAAGCACGCCCGTCTTATCCTCCGGAATTTTGATTGCACAAATTAAGGCGTTTAATCCGAAGGCTATAGGCTCTTCGCCATACCCGTAGATTGTGGCAAATTCTGGAAGAGATTCCTCAATTTTCTTTTTCAAACTGTCGAAGTTTACGGTTATATCGGTTGGAAATATTTTATATGAAATTACAACGCTTCCCATTTTCCCTTTTCCTCCTTTATGGCCCCACAAAGCCACATTTCGGGCACTTATATGGACGCCCAAACTTTCTGCATTTTTCACATCGCCTTATCAAGATTTCCCCACAGTTTGGGCACTGAAACTTTGTAGCTTCAGATCCCGGCGGGATTGGCTTACCACAGCTTGTGCATGTAACCAAAGTTATTGTAGCTGTTCTTTCAGTCATTTTTATTCCTCATCGATGTAATGGTTGTAAATTGTCAATCTTACTTATATGTTATATGGTGTGTGGTTCTGGTCTGTTTGTGCAAGTTACCACTAAGTTTAAATATGCAACATGCAAGTCTAAAACGGTAAAAATCTAAGGGAGAGGGACTGAAAGAGTGAGGTATGTCGTAGCAATAGGAATGGTTATAGTGGTGGTTGTAGCTTTTGTGGCAGGGTTATACATAAGTCCGCTTATACTGCCACAAGTTTGGGGTCCCGAAGATCCAATTTGGGACAGCGTTGTCAAATCAGGCAAGATTCGAGTTGGAACAGAACCAGGCTGGCCGCCTTACGAGTTTTTAGCCGAGAACGGCAGCATCATAGGCTTTGAGATTGAGTTAATGGAAACGATTGCAGACGAGCTAGGTTTAACCGTTGAATGGGTGAACATGGCATTTGACGCCATAATTCCAGCGGTGCAAGCGAAGGACATAGACCTCGGTGTAAGCGGTTTCTCCGTGTACCCAGACAGACTTGAAGTGGTTCAGTTTACCATTCCCCATAGCATCACAGAAGGTCAAGTAATAATGCTACAAAGCAAGGCTAACCAGCTAGGGATAACTGAGCTAACATCTCTTTCAAGCCTTGTAACTTTAGGTTTAAAGTGTGGAACCCAATCTGGTACAACACAAGAAGCAGAGTTACAGGAAAAAGCACCAGCCGCTTTGCGAAGTTACCGTGATTTCCTTTTGGCGCTAACTGACATGAAAAATGGCGTCATTGACTGTGTTTACGCGGAAACACCGATAACTTCCAACTGGATACTTGAGGCTGAACAGAAGGGTGAAGCACCGATAGTTGTTATTTACAGAAGACCATATTACCCCGTAGCTTTCGTGGCTCATAAAGATGCAGACACACTTGTTGCAAAAATAGACGGTGTGCTCGCAGAGCTTATAGCATCTGCGAAGCTGGACCAGTTAAAGCAAAAATGGAAATGCGACTAAGAATAACGTGATAAGCATTGGACGTGCTCCAACAGCTAACATTGCTATTAAACGGGATAACCTCAACAATAGCCATCTCCATAATCTCCTTTTTTATTGGACTGCTAGCGGGCTTGCCTCTGTCATTTTTACGCGTTTACGGAACTAGAAGTGTCCAACTTTCGGTAGATGCCTTTGAAAAATTTTTCAGGGGCGTTCCCGAGCTTGTGCTCTTACTCATGTTCTATTTTGGAGTTGGGCTTTATTTTCCGTTTCCGTTCAAGAATGCCTTCTTCACTGTTAACTTTGTTTTGGGGTTGAGAAGCGCGGCGAATCAATCTCAAATTTTTAGAAGTGCAATAAGAGGGGTGGGCGACGAGCAAATGGTGGCTGCCATGTCTCTTGGATTTTCCAAACCGCAGTCTATACTCTACGTCATGTTGCCTCAAGTCGTTATTTACTCCACACCCGGGCTTGGAAGCGAATATGCTCTTCTCGTTAAGGACTCCGCTTACGCTTTCGTTATTGGCGTTGTTGACATGATGGCTTACACAGACTGGATTCGGAAAGCCACTATGGACACTGTTACCCCTTACCTTATCGCGGCTTTCCTCTACATCTTGCTAACTTTCCCGCTAGCCACATGGCTTGATAAATGGGGAAGTCGCAAAAAGAGGCAGTTGGGGTTAGAGAAGAAATGACAGACGCCGACGTAGTAATAGAGTGTAAAAACCTATGGAAAATATACCGAGACATAGTAGCCGTCAAGGATGTCTCCCTACAAGTTAGGGAGGGTGAGATAAAACTCATATTTGGCCCCAGCGGTTCTGGAAAAAGCACACTCTTGAGGTGTTTAGCAATGTTGACGCAACCAACAAAAGGGGATGTTTTCTTAAGGGGTGAGTGCTTAACGAAGCCCGGTGTTGACTTAAACAAGGCAAGAGCGAGAATAGGTTTTGTCTTTCAACATATCTACCTCTTTCATCATTTAACAGCGCTTGGAAACGTTGAGTTGGCGTTAAGGCACGTATTGAGCCTGTCAAAGGAGGAGGCTCGTAAAAGAGCGATGGAAGCCCTTGCAGAAGTGAAAATGGAAAAATGGGCGTATCATTATCCGGCCCAGCTTTCCGGTGGACAGCAGCAGCGAGTGGGAATAGCAAGGGCCCTGGCTAGAAAACCGGATATCATACTGCTTGATGAGCCCACTTCAGCTTTGGATCCGGAATTAACTGGAGAGGTTATAGACACTCTTAGGGACTTGGCGAAGAAGGGAACAACCATGCTTATAGTAAGCCATGAAATGCCTTTCGCCAGAGAGGTCGCTGATGAAATGATTTTCTTTGACGAAGGCACAATCGTTGAGACTGGACCGCCTGAACATTTCTTTACAAATCCAACAAGTGATAGAGCCAAGAAGTTTATGACGAGGCTTATTAAACGGACGAGAAGGGAGTAAATGGAGTTTTTACTAAAATATTTGGGGGACATCTTGCAAGGCTTCATTGTTACTGTAGAAGTAACCCTATTTGGCGTTTTTATTGGACTAGCGTTCGGCACTCTCTTGGCCATCGGCGACCTTTATGGAGGAAAATTTGCTTCAATGCTTATTAGCATTTACACGGAATTTTTCAGAGGAAGCCCGATCATAATCCAACTTTTCCTCTTCTATTATACTATACCATCATTGCTTAATATACGGATGGATGGTTTTACAGCGGGGCTAATTGTTTTCGCCTTAAACAGCGCCGCCTACCAGAAAGGGTATATCAAAGGAGCTATGGAAGTGATTTCTGAAGATCAAATGCTAGCCGCCCTATCTATAGGGCTCTCTAAAGTTAAGGCGATTTTTTATGTTATCATCCCTCAAGCTTTAAGAATAGTTATACCGGCGTGGAGCAATGAGTTCTGCTCTTTGACCAAAAGCACTTCTGCCCTTCTCGTCATAGCTGTTAAGGACTTAACATCGGTTGGCAACACCATTGCTTCTCACACGTGGCGGTATGTGGAAACGTTTCTTTTTATAGCCATAATTTACCTTGCATGGGTGACTATCGTTGCCAAAATTGCCGACAAGACCTATGAACGGGTAAAGATTCCTGGAATTGAAATTACTGCTTAGTGCAAAACTTTTATTGTTTAACTTCCGCTTTTAGAATTAGGCGCGTAAAGAGTTTGGGTGTTAACCTCCGTGATTTGGTTCCGAAAACTATCGTAAGGCTTGAGGATTTAAGTGGAAAATCTATTGCAATAGATGCTTATAACGCGCTTTATCAGTTTTTAGCAATAATTCGCCAACCCGACGGTACTCCTTTGAAGGATAGTAGTGGCCGCATCACAAGTCATTTAAGCGGTCTTCTTTATAGAACAAGTAATCTTGTAGAGTTAGGAATTAAGCCCATCTACGTTTTTGACGGAGTTCCGCCGGCCCTAAAGGAGGTTGAAATCAAGAGGCGTATGAAAGCTAAAGAAGAAGCCTTAATAAAGTATGAGCAAGCTTTGAAAGAGGGCAAAATTGAAGAAGCGCGAATGTACGCGCAAGCCACTTCACGTCTTAAGGATTACATGGCTGAGGACAGCAAACGCCTTTTGGATTTAATGGGGATTCCTTGGATTCAGGCTCCAAGCGAAGGAGAAGCCCAAGCAGCCCATGTGGTTAAACGTGGAGATGCAGACTATTGTGCAAGCCAAGACTATGACAGCCTCCTCTTCGGCGCACCAAGGCTCATAAGAAACGTCACAATTTCTGGAAGAAGAAAGCTTCCAGGGAAAAATGTTTACATTGAAGTTGTACCTGAAGTCGTTGAGCTTGAAGGGGTCTTAAAGGAATGTGGAATAACTTATGAGCAGCTGATAGACATAGGTATTCTTGTGGGCACGGATTTTAACCCTGAAGGCGTGAAAGGGTTAGGGCCTAAAACTGCTTTAAAGCTTATAAAGGAACATGGAAGCTTGGAAGGGGCTCTGCCTTACATTAAAAATGCTGAGTTTCCAGTTGAGCCGCGAAGAATTAAGGAAATTTTCCTGCGTCCAAAGGTCACAGACAATTATAAGATAGAGTGGAAGGGGCCCGATGTGGAAGGTGTTGTAGACTTTATCTGTAGGGAACGGGATTTCTCAGAAGACCGTGTGAGAAAAGCCTTAGAAAAGATGCAGAAAGGAATAGCAAAACTCAAAGGGAAAACAACTCTGGAGAAATGGTTCGGATAAGTTGACATAGGAAATCTTTAATCCACCTTACGCTGATAAAACAGTCTTCTCTAAAAGGTGAAAGAAAATGAACAGTCAAATAACGCTTCCCATAGATGAACTCCCCAAAAACTGGTACAACATTTTGCCAGATTTACCTGAACCACTTCCTCCTCCAAAAGAGCCGGAAACTGGTCCATCGCGGATGGAGTTTTTGTCCAGAACTATGATTAAGGAATGTTTAAAACAAGAAATGGCAGGTGAGCGTTGGATTCCAATTCCAGAGGAAATTCGCGAGCTTTATGTTCACATGGGTAGACCTAGGCCTCTTTATCGTGCAAAAAGACTCGAAAGACGTTTGGGGCTTAAGAGGGTTAGGCTTTACTATAAGCGGGAGGATTTGTCTCCAACTGGTTCTCATAAAACCAACACAGCGGTTGCTCAAGCCTATTATGCCATGAAAGAGGGGAAAACAACTTTAACAACCGAGACTGGCGCCGGGCAATGGGGAACAGCGCTTGCCTATGCAGCTAGACTTTTAGGCTTGGAGTGCGTGATTTTTTGGGTTAAATCCGTTTACGGCTGGAAAACTGACAGAAGAACTTTGATGAAGCT
The DNA here is from genome assembly GCA_038882475.1 of Bathyarchaeia archaeon. Classification (GTDB taxonomy): domain Archaea; phylum Thermoproteota; class Bathyarchaeia; order Bathyarchaeales; family Bathycorpusculaceae; genus JABFQN01. Next base: position 17,890 of record JAVZOF010000003.1, on the reverse strand, counting down.
TTTAGGAGCTAAGGTTCATGCTTCACCAAGCCAAAAGACAAAAATTGGCAGAGAAGTTTTCTCAAAGAACCCTGAACATCCGGGTTCTTTGGGGATTGCAATTTCAGAAGGTTTAGAATATGCAGAGACTCATGGGGATTCAGTGTACTGTTTAGGTTCAGTTTTAAATCATGTGCTTATGCATCAATCGATAATTGGATTGGAAGCCATAAAACAGTTCGAAATTATAGATGAAAAACCCGACTTGATAGTAGGCTGCCTTGGAGGCGGCTCAAACTTTGGCGGCATAGCCCTCCCCTTCATTGGCGAAGTCTTGCAAGGTAAACGAGAATGTAAATTTCTAGCGGCTCAGTCGCTTGCAGCTCCAAACCTTGTTAAAGGCGAATACCGTTACGACTTTTGCGATGTAGCCGAACACACTCCACTCTTAAAAATTTACACCTTGGGACATAAGGTTGAAATGCCGCCGATAAAAGCTGACGGTTTAAGGTATCACGCGGCAGCTCCGATAATAAGCCTTTTAAGACATCACAACATTGTGAAAGCCATAGCCTATTCAACCGACGAGAAGGCAATTTTCGAAGCCGCAAGGCTTTTCCTTCAAAGCGAAGGATGGCTGCCCGCCCCAGAATCCAGCTACGCCATTCGCGCGGGAATAGATGAAGCCTTAAAAGCTGAAAAGACTGGTGTTGAAAAAGTAATATGTATGAATATTAGCGGTCATGGTTTCCTAGACATAGCAGCCTATAAGGAAAAGTTAGAAGTAAACTAAAAGCTGTTAAACTCTGTGTCCATAACAACCAGTTAAAGGAACGAAGGCAACACCGCCGAGGTTTTCTTGTCTAATTTTTCCATTGACTTCCTTTGTTACTTTTATTAGATTTTGGAAGAAGTGGACGCTTCCGACAGGGATAAGCATGATTCCGCCGTGTTTTAACTGTTCTATTAAGGGTTTTGGTATATCTGGGGCTGCTGCTGTCACGAGAATTCTATCATAGGGTGCTTTTTCTGAATATCCTACGGAACCGTCGGCGCATATTATTGTTACACGGTCTCCGTATCCTGCCCTCATAATGTTTCTTCTAGCGAAATCAGCTAAACCTTCAATTATCTCTACTGTGTAGACATGTCCCCACTCGCTTCTTGGCGCACTGCTTGGAGCCACTATCTCAGCTATTGTAGCAGCATGCCATCCTGAACCCGCGCCTATTTCAAGTACTTTATGGCCTACTTCCAATTGGAGGGCTTCATTCATTATAGCTACCATGTTTCGCCTAGCCCAGCAGTAAAGCCGAGCTATGTGGCGCTGAAACAGTTTGCCCAAAACCAATTGGAAGAGGGGTGTCCACGGCACTGTATGACTGCATGTTTTCTGGCAGAAACTTTGCTCGTGGTACAGCGCGCATTGCTTTAATTACTTTTGTGGAGCGGAGAACTCCCTCTTTTATTAGGTTCTCGACTAGTCTTTCCCAGTCTTTCTCCAACCTAAACGCACCAAATTAAATATTGTGGAATAAACATTTAACACATTTGTATTTCAAAACTGAAGATGTGGTCTCTATTTTACAGTTACGGATTTTGCTAGGTTTCTTGGTTTATCTGGGTCGTATCCCTTTTCCACAGCCATGTAATATGCTAGAAGCTGCAGCGGAACAGCAAACGGTATTGGCGATAAAACATCTGGGGTTCCTTTCGGCACTTCCACATAATCGTCGGCAAGCTTCTTAACGTCTTCGTCGTCTTCTTCTATGACTGCTATTATGGAGGCTCCTCTAGCCTTCATTTCCATGATGTTTCCCACAACTGTTTTGTGGGTTTCATCTTTGGGGCATATAAAAACCACTGGGAAACCTTTCTCAACAAGGCTTATCGGACCGTGTTTGCTTTCGCCGGCTGGAAAGGCTATGGCTGGAACGTAGGCTATTTCCATAAGTTTAAGTCTGCCTTCGTAAGCTGTGGCTGTGCTTATCCCCCGTCCCAAAAAGAAGAAAACCTCAGCGTCCTTGTATTTTTTCGCTATACTTTTAACTTTATCTTCTTGTGTAGCAATCACTGTTTCAACAATATCTGGCAGTTTCTTCAACTTTGCATCTATAAAGTCCATTTCGTCCTGTGAAATTTTACCCCTTTTCTTCGCCAGCCTAAGGGCGAGTTGGGCGAGAACTGAAAGCTGTGAAGTGAAAGTCTTTGTTGCGGCGACGCCGATTTCTGGTCCTGACTGTTGGCTTATGTATACTCTTGATACTCTGGTTAGGGTGGAGCCGATAACGTTTGTTAATCCGAGGACTGTTGCTGCCCTTTGGCGGGCGGCGTTCACTGCCGCCAGTGTGTCTGCTGTTTCGCCGGATTGGCTTACAGCTAAAATGGTGCTGTCGACGTTTACCGATTTTCCATGCTGTTCGACGAATTCCGAGGCTATCACAGGGTATGTGGCTAGATAGGCAAGTTTAGAGAACATGTAAGATGCTGCAAGACAAGCATGATAAGATGTTCCGCAAGCCACGAGGAAGACTTCGCGGGCACGGTCAAGAAAAGTTGCCATCAAATCTAAATAGTGCTCTTGAAGTCTCAACGTGTTTCTTAAGCATACTGGCTGTTCATGGATTTCTTTTAACATGAAATGGGGATAACCTTGCTTAACAGCCATTTCAGGTGTCCAGTCGATGATTTTTGGTTCCCGTATGATGAGACTTGCATCTGCGATTTTTCTGATTTCGAAGCCTTCCATGGATAAAATTACAAGTTCTCCATCTTCAACAATGACCGCCTTATTGGTTAGGGGTAGGAAAGCCGGGATGTCTGAAGCACAGTACAATGCATTTTCGCCTAATCCTATCACAAGGGGACTCTCGTGTCTGGCGCAAACTATTTTGTTAGGCTCTTTTGGAGAAATTACTGCGATGGCGTAAGAGCCTTCAAGTTTCCGAACGGTTTCAAGGACAGCGTCTGCAAGACTTAGAAACGGGTTGCCTTTCAAGGCTTCTTCGATTAGGTGAGCAATGACTTCAGTATCCGTTTTAGATACAAAAATGTGTCCTTTATTCTCCAATTCAAGCTTTAACTCGGAGAAATTCTCAATGATTCCATTGTGAACTACAGCTATCTGCCCGCTACAGTCAACATGTGGGTGTGCATTAACCATCAAGGGGGCTCCATGGGTAGCCCATCTGGTGTGACCGACGCCTATGCTTCCGGGCAAATCATCAAGATTGTGGATTTTGTGAACTTCGTCTATTTTCCCGCCGTCCTTTTTGATGTATAGTTTCCCCTCATGGATTGTTACTTCACCAACTGAGTCGTATCCTCTGTATTCAAGCCTTTTTAGGGCTTGATGGATTAGCGGCGCAGCACTTCCTTCTTTTAGAATGCAGCCGAAGATTCCGCACATTTGTAAGCCTCGTTGTCCTTTTGTAAGTTCTTGCCGTATTTTAGGGTTATTTTCATTTAATAAACATTTTTAAGAGAAAAATTTCAGTTCTAAAAATTTTTTATAATGGCTTTCAAGCTTATCCTAGCTATTTGAAGATAAACTTTTAGCCATTTTCCAATAATTTTTAGAAAAATTTTATAGCGGTTTCTCTATGTTAACATTTTCCTCGCCAGTTCAGCTCCCAAAACCATGTTTTTCAGCTTTGCAAAGCTTATTTCCCAAGTTCTTGTTCTTAAGCCGCAGTCTGTGCTCACGTGTATTCTGCTTGAGTCGCCAATGGTGTTTACTGCGTGGAGGATTCTGTCCCTCACAAGCTCTGGCGGCTCAATGAAGTCTGTGTGAACGTCTATGACTCCTAAACCGTATTTCCCACGAAAGCCGTAATCCTCAAAAATTTTCAGCTCTTTGTAACCCGCTCTTGTTTCGCCTATCCCGGCTTGTCTGTTGTCTCTGTTAGCAAACTCGAGGGCTAGTTGGCTGCAGTTGCGCAGTTGGCTGGCATATTTTGCCAAGACTTTGTAGTTGCTGTAGCAGTTGTGGAGGCTAAAGGTGCAGTTAAAGCCTTTAACAGTTTCATTGAAAGCTTCCACGAACAATCGCATCTCTTCTTCGGAAGGGTTTGTTGTTGCTGCTGGTTCATCTATTTGAATCCATGTTGCTCCAGCCTTTACCAGTTTGTCTATTTCGGGTCTTACAATTTCCTTTATTAAATCAAAGATGAACTCCCTTTTTGCCGCAGTTTTCCTCTGTTTAAAATCCTTTATTTGGCTTGCAGTTTTCTTCTCGTAGTATTCGTTAAAGGACCAGTCAACAAGTGTGTAGGGTCCTGTGAAGGGTACTTTCACCATTTTTTCAGTGTTCTCTTTTGCGAAGATGAACTCTTCAACATAGAATGATCTTGCGTATTTTGGCGTGTCTACGCATGCGGCTTTGTTAAAATATCTATAGTCAAAGGATTTTACATACCCTAAAAATTCGAAACCTTCTGCATTTCTTATAATGTGTTCATACATTTCTGAGCGCCACTGTTCTCCGTCAAAAATCACATCTAGCCCGGCAGCTTCAAAAAAGCGGATGGCAAACTTCGCTGACCATTGAATCAAAGCCTTTTTATCTGCTAAGGTTCGTGCTCCTTTTGTCAAAATTTTAACCAATTTTTCTAAATTTTCTATACCCAACCTTTGTCCCCAGTTCACCGCTTCTGCTATTTCCTCTTTTGAAAGGGTTTCCCCCTTGTAGCCTTTAACTCTCCACGCTGGTTTGGCGAGGCTTCCTATCTCTTGCGTTGGGAAAAGTTTATCCATTTTAGCTCAACTCGCTTTGGAGACGTTTCGTTACATTACCAATAATTCTCATTTTCTCTTTCGCCCTTTCCCACGGGAGAAATTCCAAGTCACAGTTTGGGCATATGAAAACTTCGCATATTTTTGATGGGTAAATGGATTCTATTATCTCGATGGCAACTGTTGTAAGCTCTCTTTCGTTTTCCACTAAAGAATTGCGGGCGTCAACAAGCCCCAAAGCCACGCCTTTATCAAATGTATATTCTTTTAGTTTTCCTAAACTCGTCTCGTATAGGTCTATGCCCAGATCGTCAACTGGAAAGTCTAAGGCATTGGGTAGAATATGTGCGAAGTCTCCGAAGAATGTTTGCAAACACACCCTTACCTTTAGTCCTTTTACAGCCGTTTCCAGCGCATTTTTAACATCAATAAAAGTATCCTTCGAAATTGGCTCTTTGAAGGGATTATAGACAAGCGCTGGTTCGCTTAGCTGGATATATTTGAAACCTCTTTCAGCAAGACTTTTAATTTCCCCTCTTAGAATTTCAGCGTATTTAAACAGCAATTCCGTTTCACTTTTGTAAAAATTGTTTTCAGAAAGTTTTGTAAATGTATAGGGGGCTGGCAAAACAGCTTTCCATGGAAGGTTGCTCGGCAAATATTCTGTGTATGTCATTTCTAAAACTATGTCCTTTTCCCGCTGTATCTCTCCTAAAACTACGGGTTTTCTATAGAATGTGTTGTTGTTAAACCATCTGGCAAGGGCTCCAATTTTTACGCCTTTTAGGTTTTCAGTGAAGGGTCTTAAGAGGTCTTGCCATTTGAGCATGCCATCTGTGACATAGTTGAGCCCGGCGGAAACCTGCGCCTCTATAACTTCAATTGTGGCTTCTTTGAAGGCTCTTTCCAGTTTTTCTTCGTTGACCTTTTTTCTGTCGTAGGCTCTGGTTGTTTCAATAAGCCCTCTTGGTCTTGGAAGGATTCCCGTGACATAACACTCAATCATTTATCCACATCCAACTTCTCAGACACGTTTGGCATTTGTGTGGTAAATAGTAAAATCTAGGATAGGGTAGTTAAACCTTCAGCTTGCATTAAACTACATTTTTCGCCTTAAGACAGACATCGCGACCATAATGAAAATTTTAATAATAGAGATGCCTTTATGCTTATGGAAACCATGAACAAGAAACTGTTGCTTCACGATGACGGTAAAACCCGTAAAATTAAAGAGATTACAGTGTTTGAGGACCCGCAGAAACTTAAATTGATTTTGAACAAGCTTAGTTGGAGGATTTTGACGCTGCTTTCTGAAAGGGAGATGTATCCGCTTCAAATAGCCAAGGAGCTGAGGATCCACGAGCAGAAAGTTTACTATCACGTAAGGAAACTGGTAAAAGCCGGAGCAATAACCGTTGCCCGCCAAGAGGGGAAAAAGGGAGCCATAGCCAAATATTACAAGGCAACTTCGCCAGCCTTTGGGATAGAGCTGCCCTACGGATATAGGGCGATGGGGAGGGTTTCGCCGACCTTGGTTAGCGAGCGTGTTCAAAAATTCTTCGGAGAATTCATCGGCAAAAATGGAACCTTTGATGGAAAAATAGTTGTGGGCAGCCCCTTGCCTCATGGGCCGTTTAAAACAAGCGCTAGGGACGGGCATTATGCTTCTCATTTGGCTTTCTTTCTCGGGCAGTTTGCCCGTATGCCTGAAGACTTCGCCATAAAGCTTGATGTAGATGTTAAAGCGGAGAAGGAAGAGAAGAACAATTTAATTCTTGTGGGCGGACCGGGAACAAACCTTTTGACACAGGAATTGAATGATTGTCTGCCCATAAAGTTTAACATGCAACCTTCAGAGCAGGGCTTCTTGTTTGGAGGGTTGGTGTCGTCTAAGACTAGGCAAGTTTATACTGCTGATAACATTGGGCTTGTGGCGAAAATTGTGAATCCATGGGATGCAAGCAAACGGGTTATAGTTTTGGCTGGAAACAAGGCTGTTGGCACAAAGGCATGTGTTTTGGGTTTAACAAACTTTTGGAAGGAAACCTTAAAAGAGTATAAGGGTGAGGACACGTTTGCGGTGGTTATTCAAGGTTTCGACTTAGACGGGGATGGAAAAGTGGATTCAATAGAGGTTCTGGAATAGTCATGATAAAGGTTCGCGAGGCCACCATGGAAGATTTGGCACTCATAGTTGCGCTTATGAAAAGGAATAATGAACTCTTAAACGAAGACTTGGCTGTGTTTTTTACGGCGAAAAATCCGAATGAGGAGTATAAGCTTTTTGTGGCAGAGGAAAACGACAGAATAATCGGTTTTTCAAGGGTGCACTTTTATAGATGGAACAAAAGCGCATACGCCATAAACTTACTTGTGGATTCCGAATATAGGCGAAGAGGGATAGGGACTCTTTTGCTGAAGACTATGGAAAGGTTTGCGAAGGAAAAGGGAGCAAGAGTTCTCATGTTCGACACGGCAATTGACAATATCCCAGCCTTGAATCTCTGCTTTAAAAATGGCTTTAAAATCTGCGGTTACAACAATAAGCTTTACGAGGATAAAACAGCCTTGTACCTCGCCAAAGAACTGTAATCCACCAACAATTCTAATGTGATGTTGTCTATGAAAACAATCGAGGTCATCGATGCCTTTGGTCACCAAAACATTAGGGCTGCCCACAAAACCACTTTGGAAATTACAAAGGAGAAAGAGTTATCGTTGAGGGGTGACTGTGTTATTGCAGTTTCAGCTGATAAAGGCTTTCCAGAGCTTAACTCCGAATTTAAGAGGCTCCTCCTAAGCGGAAGTGCAAAACTAACCATTATGATTACTGCTGCTGGAGCAACCGACACCGTTCATGCCTTTGGCAGTCCTAAATTGATTATGGCGCATCCAACGGATTTGGTTGTTAGAAAAAGCAACTATATTTGTAGTAGGACGTTGGCAATATGCGCAGACAAAGCGGCATGCAACCTTTCAAGAAGGCTTGTGGAAAAACTCCAAAATCCGAAACAGAGGATTAAAATAACTTTAACAGTTGAAGTTTAACGTATTTCTGCGTCTAACACGGCTTGCCACTCATAAGGGGCGGTTTCGCGGATAAGCCTCACCAAAAGAATTTTTTCCGTTTTTCTTCCAAACTTTTCAATCTTTCGTGTGAATCGAATTTTTAAATTTTCTAAAGAATCTGACAGGCTTATAAAACTGTAAAAGTGTATGATGCCGCCTTCGGGTTTTAATGCTTCACATGCTGTGCCTATAAACTCCATGGCTTTTTCCGGCAAATTCATGATTACACGGTCGGCCACTCCGCGGAGTTGTTGCCCAACAATCTGTTTTGCATCTCCCAAAATTGGGCGGACTTTTTCATCAACTCTGTTTAGCCTAATGTTTTTTTCTAGAAAGTCGATGGCGTCTGGGTTTATGTCTATGGCGTAAATCTTCACATTTTCATGGGTTTTGGCAATCAGTATTGCATAGGGGCCTACTCCGGCGAACATGTCTATGACAGTTTCGCCTTCCTTAACAGCAGACGCCACCCTCTTATGCTCATTAGACAAGTGTGGTGAAAAGTATACGCGGGCTAGGTCCACGTAGTATTTGCATCCATGTTCTTTGTGTAGGGTTTTGCTTCTGTTTTCGCCAGCTATATGCGTAAATTCTCTTAAGCGGTATTTGCCCTTCACTGGTCCAGCCTTAGCCAAAACCGTTCGCACGTTTTTGTGGGATTGCATTATAGCATTTCCTATTTCTGTTTTGTAGGCTTCAAGTTCTTGTGGAATTTCGATTATGGCTATGTCTCCGACAAAGTCTATTGCGCGGGGAAGGCTTGCTAACAAGTGTGGGGGAAGTTTTCCATACAAGAGTTCAAGCAATGTTGCTGGATGCTTTTTTCTTTCTTTAAAAATGTATGTTGAAAATTCAAAGTTTGGAATTAGCTTCTTAAGCGTTTCAAGTTCTTCTGGTAGAAGATTTCGAGTTATGGGAATGTAAATGTGTGCGTTGTTTCTCTGTATTTCAAGTTCTTTGTCAATAACGCTGAGCCTATTAGCTGCTGTTATGGCTTTTTCACCGCTGATTTTTGGTATTTTAAGGCACAAGGAGTTTCTGGGCATTAAACCACTAGACGTCTTAATGCTTATTCTATTATTTTGAAAAAGTCCCTTTCAGTTATTATGCCCACAAGTTTCTCGTTTTGGACAACTGGCAATGCGCCGAGGTTTTTCTCCCGCATTATTTTCGCCGCTTGTCCCACGTCTGCTTCTGGCTCGATTGTTGTAACGGTTTTTGTAGCTATTTCTAGGGCTGGGGTGTTCAAAACTTGTGTTATTGCTCCAGATTGTAAATGTTTGAAGATTTCGCCCGAACCAAAAAAGCGTATGATATCCATGGCGGTTATTATGCCTACGACCTTGCCGTCAGTAACTATTGGAAGCCTTCTAAAGCCTTGCGTAATCATTGTTTTTTCCGCTTCAAAAATTGTTGTTTTCGGTAAGGCTGTAATCACTTTTTCCGTCATTAATTGGGAAACTTTCACTCCGCTTATTCTGTCTGCAAACATGTGGGCTATGTCCCTTTCAGTTACTATTGCTCTAACATGGTTTTCCTCGTCGACAACCGGCAAGCCGCCAACATTTTTCTCTTTCATTAAATGAATTGCCTCGCTTATTTTCGCTGATGTTTTAACAGAGAAAACTTTCTGGGTCATTATGAGTTTTACAGGTTCGTTTATGGCTTTGAAAACATTTCCGTCGAACTTTTGCTGGATTATTTCAAATTTTTTGCCGCCGCCAAGATAGTCAACCACGTCTGTGGCTGTCACTATTCCCGCCAGAGTTTTTGTTCCCGGGTCGGCTATGGGAATTCTGCGGAACCCTTCTTTTGCCATCATTTTTACAGCATCATAAATAAGCGTTGTAGGAGCCATTGTAATAACTGGGCTTTTTGCTATGTGCAGTATTTCGCCTTCTCGCTTTTTGGCTGAAGAGCTCTTTAAGGAAACTGGTCCCTTACCCCGTAGGGTTCTCCTAAAAGTTTCTCTACTCAAATTAACCCCTCTTCTATTTAACAATCAACCTTGCTATATCTTCACGATCCACTATGCCTATTAGCTTTCTGTCTTCATTTACAACTGGGACTCTTCCAATGTCCTTTGAAACCATTATTTTTGCAACCCTTATCGCCTTTATGAAAGGCTGAACTGCCACTACATCGGTCTTCATAACGGCTGAAATTTTTGTTGAAGCGCGGTGTCTTCCCTTGTGGGATTCAAAGGTTGGCAGTAATGCTCCACTTTCAATAAGGTCTTTTTGCGTTATAATCCCAACAAGCTTGCCTTTTGCGGCGACGGGCAGTCCTCCTAAAGATTTGTTTTGCATTAAACGCCAAACGTTGTCAATCTCGTCTTCTGGAGAGCATGCTAAAACGTTTGTCGACATTATTTCAGAAACAGGTTTTGCCAGTTTTTCCGGACTCGTTTTTATAATGTTTTCTATGAAGTGTTCTAGGCCTAGTACTCCTTTCAGAGTTTTTTCTGTTAAAGAGTTCACGACTGGTATGCACCATTCGTCTAAGCGAATCATTGTTTTAACTGTTTGGAAGGCGTCGTCTCCATTTGTGGCTGTGTGCTTTGGGCTTGCCATTATGCCTTTAACCTTTATCGGCGACACGGACGAGGATATGGTCATCACTGCGCTGCGGGAAACGATTCCCAAAAGTTTTCTTTCTCTGTTTGTAACTGGAAGGATTCTTAAGGAAAAGTCGCGTATAATTGCGCGGGCTTTTGTTGCTAACGCGTCCTCATAAATGGAAGGGTGTTTTTCGTTTGCTATTTCTCCAACACGCAAGAAATCTCCCCATTTTCACTCTTCGCTTTCTAACTCGGCTCTGCAGTCTTCGCAGAGGAACTCGCCATTAGATTCTCTGAGGTTTTCCGACCACCCACCGCATCTGTCGCAATAACCTGCCAGAGATGATTCTTCTTCAGCTATTGTTTGTGCCATGTTTTCGCCTTCTATTAGGGCTTTCTCCTGTATTGTTTCTATGAGTTCCGGCATCACGCCTAAGATGTCCTTGCTTGAAACGAGTCCAATTAGCTGTCCCTTATAGACGACGCCCAGTCTTCTGATGTTTAGTCTGCTCATTTTTCGGGCTGCTTCACTTATTGTTTCGCTGGGTTCTATTGTTATCAGAGGCGAAGTCATAACGTCCTTAGCCCTTAACGAGTCTGGTTTTAGGTTTTTGGCAAGCACCCTTGTGACGAGGTCTCTCTCTGTTATGATTCCTATGGGTTTTCCTTCTTTGTTTGTTACTATTATGCAGCCTAAACCATGTTTATCCATGAGTTCCGCCACATGGTTCGCCGTTGCTTCTTCTTCTACGGTTATCACTGGGCTGCTCATGACATCCCTAACTAGCATTCTAGCCCTTAAACCAATTTCAGCCATTATTCTTCATCCGCTAGCCTTATGCTTACGCCTTTTGTTTTTCACTCAACTCAAGATAAAAAGAAGCATTTAAAACTTGTCATGTTCCATATTGCTAATACCAACTATTAATTTGTCGGAAAGAGGAGGGAAACTTATTAGTATCCTAACCAGTATCGTTTCTATTCGGTTGGGCGAAACACATGTTGAGAACAAATATTGATAGGCTTGTTAAAATTTCAGTGGTAGGAGAAGTAGCCAGTCCCGTATATGGAAGGGGCGTATACAACATTTCAGCTGAAGGAGTTCCAATGGTTTTGCCGGGTGTGGGTGGAATAACCTACAATGTTAGAGTTGGCGACCCCGCATGCGGTTGGGAAGCCGACCATGTTGAACCAAGCGTAAGCATAGAAAACAAGGAGAACGATCCACGTTTTGGGCAAGGCGCTAACACTGCTTTAAACGTGCTTTCATGTGTTGGAAACGAAGCCGTTGTGGTTTCAGGCGACGCCAAAGGAGCGAAGGGCGTTGTCACTGGTAAACATGGCGGAATAGAGCATGTGCTTGTGGATTTTCCGTTGGAAACTCTTGAAAAGCTTATGCTTGGCGACAAAGTCCTCGTAAAGGCTTTTGGTGTGGGTTTAAAGCTTTTGGATTTTCCAGAAATTAAGGTTATGAATATGGATCCCCGTTTCCTAGAGGCTTTAGACCCAAAACCAAACGGCGACAAACTGGAGGTTCCGGTTACACATGTAATTCCGGCGGCTGTCATGGGCTCAGGTTTAGGAGCCAATCAAACGTATTCTGGCGATTATGACATACAGCTCTTCGATGAGAGCACGCGCCGAGAACATGGGCTTGACGACTTGCGATTGGGCGATTTGGTGGCGATACTGGATGCTGACCACTCTTATGGAAGAATTTACCGTAAAGGCGCTGTTTCAGTTGGCATAGTCGTCCACACAGACTGCGTTACTTCTGGGCATGGCCCAGGAGTCACAACCCTTTTTACATCATCTACTGGGAAAATTGTTCCAAAAATCGACGCGAAAGCCAACATCGCCTCAATTTTGAAGTTACGGACAGATATATAAGCAAGGGCGCTTATACCAATGTTAGAGCAACTGTGAGATGTTAATGTATGCCTTACAAGAGGAAAAGTCGGGGAAGGTCAAAAGGCGCTAAAGGCAGAAGCGGTTTTGTCCAGTGCGCCAACTGCGGGGAGCTTGTGCCTAGGGATAAAGCTAAAAAGGTAACGCGTAGGCTTTCTTTGGTTGATCCCGCTTTGGCTAAGGAACTTCGCCAGAAAGGTGCTTATATTTCTGCGCCAGTTGACACTAAATACTATTGTGTTTCATGTGCTGTGCATTATGGCATTGTGAAGGTTAGAGCCAAAGAGGAACGTCGTTTTCGTACGGGTAGAAGATTCTAGTTTAGGCTTTTTCCCTTTTCTTTAATGTTTTGTGGGCGTGGAGGCTTCTCTGCAGCACTGTTAGGTTTGTGAGGATTGCAAGGATTATTATGCCAACTTCTAAGGCGCCTTTTAGAAAGATTTCCGTTAGACTTGCAATTGCAAGTATTATTATTCGTTCAGCTCTTTCCGCTAAGCCCACGCTTTCCATTTTTATGTCTGCTGCTTCTGCCTTGGCTCTTGCGTAGCTTACCAGCAGCGAGCCCACCAGCGCTATAAGTCCCCATGACAAAGTGCAGAACCCGCCGAGGATTATGCCAGCATAAACTGCTGAGTCAGCGTATCTGTCTAGCAGCGAATCCAGAAAGCCTCCGAAGGGCGTTGTTTTTTGGCATAATCTTGCCAAGGCTCCGTCTAGCATGTCGCAGTATCCCGACAGCAATAGCAGAACCACTGCCAAAGATAGGTTTTGATGTCCACTTAAGTAAGCTAGAGCTGAAAGCAAGGCTAGGACTATGCCTACAGCGCTTACAGCGTTAGGCGTCAATCCTAGCGTGTTGGCTGCTTTTGCTTGTGCCGCCATGGCTGACTGCACTTTGGCTTTAAGCTTTGTCAGCATGTTGTTTCGCTTTTTCTGTGTGGCAATTCTTATTTAAGAATTAGGCGTTATAAAATGGCATAGGGTGTTAAGAATTTGATAAATGTGGCTTCGGTTAAAGTTGGCGATAAAGAGTGTTTAGGCGTTAAAGTTGAGCTTCCAGAATCGCCGCCCTTGCTGCTTATCGTTGCAGAAAAAGGATTTGTCATGTGTGGCTTCCTAAACATTGAAGCAGCGGAACGCCTCGGCGTGGCAGCAGCCATGGTAAGCGGAGTGAAAACCTTTGAGGACGTTTTAAACGCTGAAGTTAAAGCCGCAACAACAAAGGCTAGGGGCTTAGGCGTGCAGTTGGGAATGCGAGGCACAGAAGCTTTAACGCGTATGATGTAAACGTCAATTTTGCTGCTAGTGGCAAACTGCAAAATTGGTAGTCCCCTCTAGTTTTTGGTTGCCGAGAAAGCCAATAGCGACTAGCCCTCTATAGATTTTGCTAAGCCTCTTTCTTTTGCGGTTCGGTTAGGAAAATGGCTGTCGCTACTGCTGTGAACGCCATAACTGTTAACAAGAGAAGGAATGGTATTGTCGGCGAGACTACTTCATATAGGAAACCGCCTGCCAATTGCAGAAAAGTCATGATAAACCATGATGCTGACAAAATTGAGCCTATTATGAGGGGTGAGCCGCCCAAAGATTCAACGTAAAGCGAATAATAAGTGTCTGGAAGGAGATGGGCGAAATCCGTACGCCCAGACAACCAAAAAGTATTAAGATGTTTCAGAAAACGAAGTTTAACTCTTTTCTTAAACGATTTAACATTGGTTGTTTGAATTATTTTCTAACAATCCTAATAAGTGCTGCCCAGCATACCACTAAAATGGCTAGGGAACATGAACTCATCGAAGGAGGCTGTTTTAGAGGCTGTTGCTTCAGAAGTTAGAGCCTGCACAAGGTGTGGTCTTTGGAAAACCCGCAAAAACGCTGTTCCGGGCGAAGGCAGCGCAGACGCAAAAGTAATGTTTGTTGGTGAGGCTCCGGGCTACTGGGAAGATGTTAAGGGCAAGCCGTTTGTTGGAGCTGCTGGAAAATTTTTGGACATGCTTTTAGCTGAAATGGGGTTTTCAAGAAACAAAGTCTTCATTGGAAACGTTTTGAAGTGTCGTCCGCCTGGAAACCGTGAACCAGCGCCAGCCGAAATTGCGACTTGCACGCCTTATTTGGATAGGCAGATAACAACCATAAAGCCGAAACTCATAATCACTCTTGGAAACTATTCCACAGCCTACATTTTCTCAAAGGCGGAACTGTCCTTCAAAGGCATAACAGAAGCTAGAGGAAAATTTTATCAGGCGAACGTTTTAGGCTTGGCTATGACGGTTTTTCCAACGCTGCATCCAGCGGCGGGGCTTTACAGCGCCAAATACAAGCAACTGCTCATCGAGGATTTTAGGCTGCTTAAGGCGAAAATTTTGGAACTTAATTTAGACAAAGATAACCCGAGATAAAGTTAATAAGAACCATTAAGCTAAACAATATGTTTAGCGTATGTTGAATTGAAAGGGAAAGTCTTTCTAGCAATTAAAGTCTTACTACTAGCCTTAATATTCATAGTTGTTATCGAAGGAGTTAAAGCTGAGGAACTTTCCGAAATTGGAGCGGGAACGTTAGGACGCAGTGTGAACTACACCGTAAAAATACCAAAGGAGAGTAAATTAGGCGACACTATATCAGTAGTCTTCGAGTTTCACATGGATAGAACCGAGAAAATTAGCTATTTTCATTTTTATGGCACCATTTGTGGTGACGATTTCGATAAAGAGTATTTTAACATAAGCGATATAGCGTTATTGACAGAGTCGTTTGAACATAAATTGAATGAAACTGAGTTTTGGATAGACTTGAAATATGATTTTTATACTGATGATGGGCAACGATTTGCCGGGTGGCATACACACATCTATGATTTCTCCAGTGCCCAAATAAACGCATTACAGTCCCAACTTAACCTTCTCAAAGTTATAGTAGTCATTCTCATAATTGCAATAGGCATATTAGCAATTATTACAATCAACCTTGCAACCAAAAAGTCATGGAAACCTCAAATCACATCTTCAAAATCCCAAGAACCCCATTAAACAAGTCTCATTTTGAACCTCTTTTCAAAATAAGCTCAATCTTTGTTGGTCATTCCAGCTTTTTAGCAGCCTTCAACTCCTTTAGGATTTCATCTGCACTCTTATAGGTTTTTGATGGCAGTTCCGCCAACAAATCCGCAAGCCTAACCTGTTTGCCTTCTTCAATTTCCACGAGTCTCCACCCAACCTTTTTGATTAGCATGCTTTTTGGCGCTGGATAACGGGTTTTCTCAATTACACTTTTTACGGATTCCAAACCTACAGCGCCTGTGATTTTTGGAAACGTTTCGCTTGAAAGGTATTGCATAAAGCGTAACCCATCTTCGAACATGGAGAGGTTGTTAAAGAGCACGTAAACAGTTTTGCCTTCTGCTTCGAATTTTTTGGCGATTTCGCCAAGTTGCCGTAGCTCCTTGTCCGTGTACTGGTAATAGTATAGTTCTTCGCCTAAGCCGTGAAGCCTAAAATAGGCTGTTTGGCTTGTGTAGGCTGGCAAAACCCGAAACGGATCCGTCACATGCACAACGTCTAAACTGTTTAAGACACGGCTAAGCTTTTCATAAACTTCTAGCTGTTCCCATTCGGGTCCACGGGTTTCCCAAACAAGGGTTAAGCCTTCACGGTCCACAGCTCGAAAGAACTTCTCCACATCGTCTAGTTTGTCTGGACGAAATGAACCCGGCGTCTGAATCAGCAATATTTTCGCCTTTAGGATTTTGCATATTTGCTTCATGGTTTCGAAGGCTTTTCGGCTTGTTTCGTCTAGCCGCATTTTCGCCTTATGGCTTATGTCTTGGTGAGCTTTGACTGTGAATTCAAAGTTTTCTGGTGCTTTTTCACGCCATCCCTCGACGGTTTCTAAGCGGGGATATTCGTAAAATGTGCTGTTCAGCTCCACAAGGCTGTAGTTTTCGAAGTAACGTTTCATAGAAGTTGGGAAACCGCAACATCCAACCTTTATCAAGGTGTTTCCCGCTTAGGTGCTTACTTTTGGCGGCGGACGAACGGCTTTTCCGAGTTTTCTGTGCAATGCAATGCGGTAAAGCTTCCTTAAAGATTTTACAAGTTGTTCAACGTTTGGTAAAGCTGAATAGATTAGGGGTATGCGGTCATATTCCGCCAATTGGATCGAGTATTGATCTGGTTTGACGCCATGGAAAACAACCACTTTCGGTTTTAAACTGCTCATCCGCACCAGCATCATAGGCGTGTTCTCATTTCCAATATTTGTGAATATGAGAGCTCTTTCAGTTGTGGCGCCGAAAAGCTGCGAATACTCTAAACCAGAAAGCGTTTCAACCGTTTTTTTGCTGTCGACAACCGTGTAGCCCAAAACCTCTTTAACGTTTAGGCTTGAACACGCCACAACTTCGCCTTTAATGGCTTTACATAAATATTCAACACGAACTGGAATTGGAAACTCCCGCAAGTCTAAAACCGCCATGCTCGGCGAACTAGTAAGCTTGGCAAATTCGCGGATAAAGCGGCTTCCCCTCTCTTCATCAATCTTCAACAAAGCCCAAACAAACCGGCGTACAAATTTTGTGCCCGGGCTTTTTCGCCTGCCGCTTTCATAGTCGCTTATCACGGAAGGCGAAAGCGTCATTTTATCAGAAAGGGTTGTCTGCGAAACAGCGAAAAGCTCTCGCCACTTTCGCATGGTGGCTCCAGGCTTATTTGAGAGGATAATTTCGCCGGCGATTCTTCTTGCAAGAACTTCGCGAATGCTGGGAGACACAGACATGTAAACGTTACCTTCCAGTCCGCCATTTTTCTCCCTAGCATGCAAGTATAAAACTGTACCGCTTTAAACTACGCTTTACTTCAGTCTTCTTGGCTTAAATCTTATTTGAGCATAAGTTCTAAAAATGGAAAAAGCGTAAATGGATGTGGCGAAAGCGCGAAGGATGCTGGAATGAAGCTAGAAGATTATATCGTTATAGCTGGTCTATTGATTTTTATATTTGGCAATATTGCTTCATGGCCAAATCTAAATCTTGATACAACTATTGTGGGCCTTGTTCTCATCGTAGTGAGTTTGATTGCTGGCAGTGAGACTCTCAAGAAAAGTAAGCCGGAGCCTATGTCCAAAAATGTAAAAAAGAAATGATTGAAAAAAGGAGAAGATGGGTGGGTTATATGATAGATTCTTTGTTGAGTGGAAAAGCTGTTGTAGCCCTAATATCTTCAGCGCCCAAGACGAACTGGGTGACTCTGTTTAAGCCGATGCCGCAACCCGAATGCAGAACGTTGTGCTCCTTGTAGAAGTCAAGGTACCAGTCAAAGTCTTCTATGCTTCCGCCTTTTTCGACAAGCTGCTTAAACATTGTGGATTTTACAAGTCTTTCATAAAGCCTCTCATATCTGTATTCCCTTTCAGCCGCGCCAACTGCCTCTCCGCTCATTGGCAAGAGCAAGTCTGCACTGTTTACAATCTCTGGGTTTTCGTCGTTTTCCCGCATGTTAAAGAATTTTATGGCTTTTGGAAAGTGAGTGACAAACAGTGGCTTGTTTCCGTTCATTTGGACAAGGGATTTTTCATGGTGGCTTTTCAAGTCGTCGCCCCATTGGACGCCGTAGTCAGCCAATAATCCGACAGCCTCGGTGTAGG
>JAVZOF010000002.1:0-101280 GCA_038882475.1 Bathyarchaeia archaeon | reverse complement strand
AATGTGGCAATGAGCAACTGGTATTTAGCCATGCTGTAAACAGGGTTAACTGCAACGTATGTGGAGCTGAACTTGCAGAACCTTCTGGTGGAAAAGCGATAATTAAGGGCGAGGTTGTTGCGGTTTTTGAGTGAAGGACGGTAAGGAAATGGCTTTAAGAAGACAGGAATGGCCTGAAGTGGGCGACTTGATTATTGGCACTGTGGAGACTGTTACTGATTATGGTGCTTATGTGAGGCTTGACGAATTTGATAAGAGGGGCCTTCTACACATTTCCGAGGTTTCTTCATCTTGGATTAGGAATATCCGCGATTTTGTTAGGGAAGGGCAAAAGGTTGTTTTGAAGGTTTTGCGGGTTGATGCGGAAAAGGGGCACATAGACCTGTCCCTTAGGCGAGTCACTAAGAGGGAGAAAATAGAGAAGATGCTTTCTTGGAAGAGGGAGCGGAAGGCGGAAGCACTGCTTCGCAGTGTTGCTGAAAAAGTGGGCTTATCCGTTGAAGAAGTTTATGAAAAAGCTGGAGCCATCATTGAAAAAGAGTATGGATTGTATGAGGGCTTTGAAAAGGCTGCAAAAGACGGCATAGAAGTTTTAACGAAGATAGGTGTGCCAAAAGAACTTGCAGAGGTTTTTGTTGAAGTTGCAAGAGAGAGAATACGCTTGCCAATGGTTAAGATTAAAGGCGTTGTTGAACTTCGCTGTCTAAAACCTAACGGGGTTAAAATCATTAAAGAAGCTTTTTTGAACGCTAAAAAGTCTGAGAAAACAAGGGACACAAAAGTCCGCTTTTATGTCGTGGCAGCGCCAAAATACTGTATTGAAGTTCTAGCCGACAACTATAAACATGCAGAAGCAGTTCTACAAAGAGTTGCTGAAAATGTTGTTTCAAACGTTGTTAAAGCTGGCGGGCAAGGAGCCTTCAGAAGGGAGAAGTAATGGTTTGGCTCTTGAGGAAATGTGAAAACTGTGGAAAATACACGCTGAAGGAGGACAAATGCCCATACTGCGGAGGAAGAGTTCACGTGCCGCATCCTCCAAAGTTTTCGCCAGACGACAAATACCTCAAGTATAGAATGGCTTTAAAGAGGGAGATGCCAAGTTGAAGGAGACTTTTATTAGGGAACTCTTGAAGGCTGAGTTGAAGAACCCCATAATGATTGAAGGGCTTCCAGGACTTGGGCTTGTTGGAAAGATTGCCACCCGCTACCTGATTAAACAGTTGAAAGCTCAAAAATTTGCACATCTATACTCGCCGCACTTTCCATACTTTGTGCTTGTAAGCAAGAAAGGAAGTGTTCGGCTTTTGCGGGGAGCCTTCTATTTCTGGAAAAACGACAAGGGAGAAAACGACTTAATTTTCTTCACTGGAGACAGTCAAGCCCAAACAATTGAAGGGCAGTATGAAATTTCAAGCCGCATATTGGACTTTGCTCAAAGGTATAACGTGAAACTTGTTATTACAATAGGCGGTTACAGAGTCGAAACGAAAGATAAGCCTAAAGTTGTAGCCGCAGCCACAAACCAAAATCTCCTAGACCGCGCTTTACGTGCTGAGGCTGTGATAAGCCCCATGGGCAGCCCCATTGTCGGCACAGCTGGGCTGATTCTTGGCTTGGCACCTTTCAGAAAAATCGATGCCCTATGCCTTCTAGGAGAGACAAGGGGTTATCTGCCAGATCCCAAAGCAGCAAAAAGCGTTTTAGAAGTGTTGCTTAAAATTTTGGGGGTTAATGTTGATTTGTCTGAGTTGGATGAGGAGATTGCCAAAGCAGATAGCATGGTTGCCCGCCTACAGAAGATTGAAGAGAAAAGGGCTTTGCAAGCGGAGGAAATACGCAGAGAAGAGGATAAGAAAATCACGTATATTTCATAAAGAAAGTTCACATTTAATTATTTCAGCAATTTTTTCGGCAGCATCTCCATTTCCGTATGGAGAATTTGTAGGCAATCGTACTTTATTCTCCAAGGATCCCTCTACAGCTTCCAATATGCGTTGTTTTTCGGTGCCAACAACTTTTGCGAATCCTGCTTCAACGGCTTCCGGTCTTTCGGTTGATAGGCGTAAAACTAGAACGGGTTTTCTTATCTGTGGAGCTGTGGCTTCTTCCTGTATGCCTCCAGAGTCTGTAAGAATTATTTCGCATTTCTTCATGAGGATGAGGAAGTCTAAATAGCCTACAGGTGGGAGAATTTGCAGGTTTTTTGACTTCTTGATTTTTGTGTAGACTCTATTTTGCTTCAGTCTTTTTCTTGTTCGGGGGTGCATGGGGTAAACCACTGGAATGGGGGCTTCCGTGAAGGCTTCTATGAAGTTTTTAAGGACTGCTGGGTTGTCTACGTTTTCTGCTCTGTGGGCGGTTGCCAATGCGAATTTTTTGAAACGTATTTTCTCCATTATTTTTGATTTTCTTTCAGCTAATGGGATGTGTTGGATTACAGCGTCTATGACTGTGTTTCCCGTGACATAGATTTTCCCCCAAACGGATTCCTTTTTTAGATTGCTTTCAGCGTTTTTTGTAGGTGCGAACAGATAGGTGGACAGATGGTCTGTTAGGCGTCTGTTGTGTTCTTCTGGCATGCGTAAGTCGAAGCTTCGCAATCCGGCTTCCACGTGTCCCACGGGTATTCCAAGCTTGATTGTGGCTAAGGCTGTTGCAAGAACTCCGTTTGTGTCTCCTTCGACGAGGACTAATGCTGGTTTTGTCTTTTTCAATAGGCGTTCCATGTTGGCGATTATGCGTGCGGTTTGTTCTCCTTGGGAATATGCCCTAACTTTATAGCTGTACTCCGGTTTTGGAAGCTCAAGCTCTTCGATGAATTGTTGGGACATTTCATAGCCGTAGTGTTGTCCGCAGTGAACAAAAGTGAATGGAATTTTGTTTTTCTGTAATGCCCTAATTAATGGTGCCATCTTTATGACTTCGGGTCTTGTGCCGACAACAACCATTATGTCATTCGTCTGGGTTTCCATTAAACTCCATAACTGCCACTTTTGCTTTTAACGCTTCCCATGAATTTGTAAAGTATTTTAGCAATAAGCCTTAACTTCAATCTTATGGAAAAGTTTTAACTTTTGATTAATTGTTTGGATTAAAATTTTTAGGTTGCGTGTTTTTCTGTGACATACAAAGTGTCTTACTTTTCTTTTCCATTTAAATGTTCAATAAAGCCATGTTCGGAGATGAATGTATGCGTCTGATAAATAATAAAAGGGGCTTAAGCGTAGTAGTAACTACTCTAATAATTCTCGTAGTTTCAGTGCTTCTCGCGACTGTTGTAACCTTTTACGCCATAAACGTGGTTACAACCCGTGTGCAAGATGAATACTTGCAGATAACAGAACTGCATGTGTGGTGCACCAGTGATGGCAACGCCTCTGCTGCTTTCATAATAACTAATACTGGTGGGCGTGACGTTGTTGTCGACAAGATAACTGTTAGAGGTCGTAACGCTGATTCGCAGAAAATTTTCTACTGGAAACTTGCTTCTGGCGACACACTGCCAAGCGAGTTAGAATGGATTGTTGGCAGTGAAGCATATCTTGAAGGTAACTATAGCGGTTCAGATTTCAATGTGTTGGGAACAAATTCCTTAATTTTGCCTTCGGGAGCCCGCATGGTTGTCTACATATTCGGTCTCGATCACATATCCACCACAGACATTGGTGTAACTGTGAGTATAATCGTCTTCACCGCCAACGCTCAATATCACAAAGAAGCCAACATTGAGGCAGCGCCGTAACATCGCGAATCTGCTTCTTTTTCTAACATCCTTAAAGCCGTAAATCTACGTCTTCTTTAAATAGCCCTCTCTAGGCTCGTATATTGTTCCTTCCCTCTGTAGCTGCGTAATTAAGCGTTCAATTTCGTTTCTTGGGATTTTGTATTCCGCTTCAAGTCTATTAATCAGCGCCACTTTTTCCACCATTCCAATTTCTCTTTCCATCTCTGTCAGTATTGAAAGCAGTATTTGCAGTTTGTCTCTGAGGCTTTTCGGTTTTCCGGTCATAATGAGGTCTATGTCAATCTTATATGAGGATAGGTCTATTCCAACCTCCTCCAAAGACCTTTTCGCTATGTTGATCGCTGCCTCAGCATCTTCCGCCAAAACCTCTGTTCTTAGGGCCGCACGGGCTCTAGCTTCAGCTAAACGTATGAGCGATTCCAGTTGGCGGGCTGTAATTGCCACGGGTGAGCCTTCTGTTTCGCTTACCGAACGCATAGTCAAATAGAAGTCTTTTAGTCGCTGCAGTGCCTCACTGGTTAAGGCGGGCTTTATTCCCTTAGCATAGCTTACGTATTTCCGTAGCAGCTCTAATGGTATTGGCGGTTCAATGGGGCTTGAGCCTTTACGATGAATTTCAAGAATGTGCTCCGACATTTTGCTGTCAACCTCCTTTTTTGGCACATCCCTCAACACGAATATGAGGTCGAACCTTGAGAGAATAGTCACTGGAAGTGAAATGTTTTCTGTGACTGTGCGGCGGGATTCATATCTTCCTAAGGCTGGGTTTGCAGCTGCTAATATTGCGGTTCTAGCGTTAAGGGTTGCCACTATGCCGCCCTTCGCCACAGAAACTGTGTGCTGTTCCATGGCTTCGTGGATTGCCACACGGTCTTCTGGACGCATCTTATCTATCTCGTCAATGCATGCAATGCCCTTATCCGCAAGCACTAAGGCTCCAGCTTCAAGGCTCATTCCGCCGCCTTTTTCGCGTATGACTGCTGCGGTTAAACCAGCCGCTGTTGTTCCCCTACCAGAAGTGTACAAACCTCTAGGAGCTATTCTAGCCACATACTGCAAAAGCTGAGATTTTGCTGTTCCAGGATCACCTATTAAAAGAACGTTTAACTCGCCTCTTATCGTTATGTCTGGGAGGGTTTTTGGGACGCCGCCGAAAAGCAGATACATTATTGCCTCTTTTACATGGTCATAACCATATATCGAAGGCGCAATAGAGTCTATTATTTTCTTATGTATCCACGGGTCTTTCGCAAGTTCCAAAATTTGTTTTTCCTCTTCCGGAGATGGAAGCGTTGTTTCTGGTTCTTTGCCTAAAACTTCAATAGAGTTTGTATCCAAATGTAAAACGAAGGTGCGGAGTTTTCCAACCCTTGGCATAGTTGGGGCTGCGGCGCGAACTATACCCACAACTGAAACATGGTCGCCTGGTCTAGCCACATCAACAATTTCGCTGCCAACAAGTTTAACATGCAGTGTTCGTGGAAGCTGTCCGGGTGGAAGGTCTTCTGGGCGTTCTTGTATACGGAGGTCCTGCGAATCTATGAACGTTGACTCTTCCTGGACAAAGTCGAAGAGTCCCTTCCGCCCACAACTTGGATTTCTACATGAAAAGGGTGCTCTTAGAAAGGGTCCTGCCTGGTCTACGTAAGTTATTTCGCCGCATCCTCTGCATTTGAAGGCAGCCTTTAAAACCATTGGGCGAACTGGGGTTGAGCGTACAACTATGCCTTCAATCATCACAAGTTTTCCTATGTGAGCTGCGCCAAGTTTCCGCAGCGGGGTTGGCTCCAAAAGCCTAACAATTCTAACGGTTATCTTTTGCTTCTCTGCGTATTCCGGAGCTTGGATGCCAAGTTGGTTTTGAGCTGCGTTATCCGCGTGCTTCAGATAATCTTCCGGTTTTTGCAAAAGGTTATCTGCAAGCCTATGGTCGAATGTGAGGATATCCTCAAACTCAACTATTAACGAAGTTTTTCCGGAGACTGCCAGCTGTGAGATTCTTTGGCGGTATTTCTCTGTCTTAAAAAGCTCCAAGAAGCGTTCTTGTGGGTCTATTACTTCCAATTCTTCAGTCATTGTCTTCTCCCTTCTCATATTCTATTAGTTGGGTTTTCCATTTATTGATAAGCCTGTAAATTTGCTCGTAAAGTAGTCTTTCTTCAGCTGTAAGGTTTTTAAGGATTTGCTCTGTTTGGGCGGGTGCGGAAGCAAGCGAAATAATCTTTCTCAACCTCAAATTTAAAATATCCAGTGCCAATTGTCTTGCCTTCTCATATTCCCGCATCTTCTCCAAATGCTTAGCAGATTCCTCCTTTAATTCTGTGAGATATCTACGAAGTTTTGGATAAAAATCCTTAGGAAGTTCGGATATCTGTGCAGCAGTTTGGACGCGTTCTTTCCAGTGAATCTTATAAAGTTTAGCCGAATCCAATAACTCTTCACTTCTAAAACGCGTTACCCCAAACTTTGCAAGCTCCCGCGCCACCCAATAGGGCACTTCATACTCGTTTCCCTCTTCAAAAGGCCCCACAGTTAATCCAGCCAACTTAATTTCTGGACAGTTACGGTTGGCTATAACTTTCACCGGCGAATTTTCAAACATGAAGTCTAAGGCTTTAATCTTGCCAACAACACCCACTTGCAATATTCCAGTTCTCCTCTTCAGCTGATTTCACTCTCTGAGACGGGATATAAAAACTGTAGTCTAAAAAATGCGATAGGAAACTTTAGGTTTTTCACAGTTAATAATATTTATTGGCGAGGCAATTGGGGAGCGCGTTTGTTCAAGGCCATAAGCCAAGTGTTTTTATGGCTTCGGCTACGCGGCCAACTCCAAGCATTAGGGCTGCTGTTCGCATAGGCTCTTCTTCATTCCTTGAGGTTTTGTATACATCGTTGAAAGCCTTCACCATTTTACTTTCAAGTTTCCGGTTTACCTCTTCTAAAGTCCAATGTTCCCTTGTTAAGTTTTGAACCCATTCGAAATAGCTAACGGTAACTCCGCCAGAGTTTGCTAAGATATCTGGAACCAGGAGTACTCCCTTCTCGTTAAGCACCTTATCCGCTTCGGGTGTTGTTGGTCCGTTGGCGCCTTCTGCTATTATTTTTGTTTTTATGTTGGCTGCGTTGGCTTTGGTGATTTGGTTTTCTAGGGCTGCAGGCACCAAAACGTCACATTCCAGCTCCAACAGCTCTTCATTAGTCAAATTTTCGCATCCCTCAAAGTTGACGACTGAGCCTGTTTTTATTTTGTGTTGGTAAACCTTGTAGGGGTTTAACCCTCTTGGGCAGTAAATTCCTCCACTTGAGTCGCTTACTCCAATTATTTTGCAGCCCCAATCATAAGCTATTTTTGCGGTGTTCCACCCTACATTACCGAATCCTTGAACAATTATTTGCGCGTTTTTCATTTTTAAACCCAGAAGTTTTGCTGCTTCCCTTGCACAAAACATGACGCCCAAAGAGGTAGCTTCCGCCCGTCCTTCGGAACCGCCGACGCTGACTGGTTTGCCAGTGACGCACTCTGGAATGCTGTATCCCTTCATTTGGCTATAGGTATCCATTATCCAAGCCATTGTCTGCGCGTCTGTGTAAACATCCGGCGCCGGTACGTCTCGATATGGCCCGATTAAGTCAAAAATTAAACTGGTGTATCGTCTTGTTAGCCGTTCAAGTTCGCCCATAGACATTTCCTTTGGGTTGCAGCAAACTCCTCCTTTTGCGCCTCCGTAAGGGATGTCAACTACTGCGCATTTCCAAGTCATCCACATGGCTAATGCTGTAACTTCATCCAAGGTTACGTTTGGATGATACCTAATGCCGCCTTTAAAAGGTCCTCGTGCATCATTATGTTGCACACGGCAACCAGTAAAGGTTTTGATGGAACCGTCATCCATTTTAATGTTAATTGAAACAACAAGGGTTCTTTTAGGATATTTTAGCATTTCATGGATTCCAGCGTCTAGCTCAAGCTTTTCTGCCGCTATTCTTAACTGTTCTAGGGCAGTATCTAGCGCAGAGTAACTTCCTTCCATAAACACACCTCTCTTAAACATATTGTTTTGTGTTTCTTAAAAGGTTTGAACTTTACAAAAGGGGAGAAAAAGGGGGTTTTAATCCAGAATTCTTTCAATGGCGTCTACTTCTGTCTCGTGAGGCAGCGGGATTCCTGTAACCTTGGCAGCCAACTCTGTCAAACTCATCAAGTCATTTCTGTTGATTAGCTCCAGCTTCCATTTTCTGTTGCCAGCCAACAGCTGTTTTAATCCAACGCCTATGCGGTCTGTGAGATATGTGTAAAGAGCTATTGCTTCCCATGGTATTTCCTTAAAGCGTTCACCGAATTTCGCTTTCAACTCCGGAGCTGCGATAAAGAATTTGTCTGGAGTCGCACCATACCTGTCGGCGAAGGCTTTCGGCAGTTTCCCCTCATCAGCCAGTTGTTTAAAGTAGCTTGCCTTCATAACTGCTGTTAAAGGCGAGCGTCCCATCAAAACAGCCTTTACAAATGGTCCGTCTCCAAAGTTGCTCATTGCTATAGCCTTGAAAATCTGCGTTTCATTTATGAAGCCTCCAGCCATAATTATGTCAGGCACATAACGGCCCTTTTTCTTTAACATTTGGGCGCATTTTAGAACAATAGCCTCCAAGTAGACTGTTGGGATGCCCATTTCATCCATCATTGGCACGGGGCTCATGCCTGTGCCGCCGCCTGCTCCATCAAAGTATACGGCGTCAATTTTTGCTTCCGAGGCTATTTTCAGCGTGTAAGCTACTGCTGATGGTCGGTAGGCGCCGGTTTTGAGGGTTACGTGTTTTGCGCCTTGTTTTCTCAACCATTCTATGTCTTCTATTACGTTTTTCTCATTAGGTATGCCCACTCGGCTGTGTCTTTCGAAGGATTTGAATACGCCGTCCTTGAAGGCTTGTTGTACCGCTGGGTCTTCTGGATCTGGAATGACTATGTAGCCTCTTTTCTTTAGCATTATTGCCTTTTCTAGGTCTCTCACGCGGACTTCTCCTCCTATGGCTTTTGCGCCTTGTCCCCATTTCCTTTCGATGACGTTAACCTCTAGTTTTGAAATGGCGTAAACATCTACGCCTAATCTTTGGTCTTCAACGTTTGTTTGAACAGCTATCTCGCCGTATTTTCCATCCCAGAATTTTCGGAAAAGGTCAACTCTTCGTTTCAACTCTTTCGAGTAGGTCACTTTGCCGTTGGTGAATTTGGCTTCTGGGTCCATGCCGCACACGTTTTCTCCGACAATTATCATGGCGCCTGAAAGGGCGCAGCCTATAGCTAAACCTTCCCAGTTTAGCCTCGCAACGTCGGTGGAACCGAAAGCACCGCACAGTATGGGAACTTTAAGCGGAATACCCCCAACCTTAACTTCGATGTCTACATTTGGGAAAAGCGCCACATCGGAGTTTTCCTCTATTCCATGAGCCTCAAAGAGGCCTGCTTGTATATTAAAATGGGACCAATCCAATCCGAAATCTTTTAGCGCTCCAGCAGTGCTATATCCAAACTGCACCGGTTCTGGATAAAGGGCTTCCCTACCTCTGAAGGCTGATAAGCTTATCTCACACATTATTGGGCAATCGCGGATGCATATGGGGCACATGCCGCTGGTTGGGCTTGTGTCTTTTACGCGGGTTGTTGTTCCGGTTGTTGATTTTCCATTTAGGTAGGAGCTGTTTCTGAAAACACGTTCCGTCATCTACTTCACCTTTACATTTGTAAATGGTGTATGATGGTAAAATCTGTAAACATTTAAAGGTTATCCTAAAAACAACAAAAAATGAACATTCTTGTACATGGAAAAGGCTCTAGAGAACTTCTATTTGCATTCCGTCAACAGCGTATTCACGTCGCATATAAGTTTGAGGGTTATATCTTCCACCAGCTTTTTTAATCCATAAAAAGTTCTTGTTCTCCTGTCTTGTAAGGTCTATAACCACCTGTGTCATGTGTTCTATCAATGCGCAAAACTCTTTTGGGTGGGCGTTTTTAGCCATAGTCCAGTAGGCAAGAGTTTGATAGGCATATAAGGCGGGACATACGTGTCCAAAAAAGGCTTTAACGGCGTCTCTTCCCCAGTTGTGTTCCATTATTGATAGACTGTTAAAAACAAGTCTGGTTCCAGGGGTTACAAATTCCCTTTCAATTCTTCCAAAAAAATGGTGAAAACGGTCCGGATCCTTAGAGCTTGGAACCTTTCTAATCCAAGGTGGGGCTTTATCATAAAAGTCATTAAATATTAACTCACCTTGTCCGGCTGCTTCCGAGAAACAATCCAAAACAAGGAGCTTTTTCTCCCATCCCTTTGGCAATGTTTTTGTTAATGGAGCTATCTGGAGCATGATGGCTTGAGGGGGATAAATAAACTCCAGATATATGACTTGGTTTCCTTCGATTATGCCTTGTCGCATAAAGGAATAGAGGAATTCCCTTGCGAATGTTCCAGACTCCACTTCCCATAAAACATTTTCACCCAACAGCAGTCCATCACCAAGAAGTTTGTCAAGGCCTTTAACGCCTGTGGAGTGGAAAACTGATTTCTCATCAACTGTCAATTGATACACCGGGTGTAAGGTTTACAAGCGTTATTAAAAACGTTACGTTACTTTTTCTAATGTTTTAACGCTTTGTACAGCCTTGTACATGATGAACACAATATTTCTATAATTGAACATCACCCATAATAAGCCTCCGGAACTGAAAGAGGTGAAAAATGAATGCTAAACTCAATGGAACTTTCTGCAAGAGAATTGGGAATGCTAAAGCTTATGGTGGACTTCTTTGCTGAAAAACCAGAGCTAACCGCAAAAATAGAAAGTTATACAACAGCTCACTACGCCCTTCTGACAACCTATTCTGAAAACTTTGGAATACCGATAGAAGACTCTCTAAAGGTCTTTGAGGGACTTCAAAAGAAAATTATAGAAGCCGAATATGTTCATGTTAAGGCGCCAGAGCCTATAAGGAAACTTCTGCCGTTGACTACTGAAGAGTTGAACATGCTGCGAATCCTTGCGGACTATTTCTCTGAAAATCCAAAAATGGCTCCTGCTGGTTCAATGCTTTCAAAGAAGGAAGATGCTGTGGCTGAATCCTACTTATGGTTTTATGGAAGCAGAGAAGGAAACGGCGAAGTGGCAAGGCAAGTTCTCACAAATCTTGTGGAGAAACTTCAATCAGCAGTATTTGTTAAAATAGATACTTTGGCGCCTTTGACTGTTACGCCAAACCCTTATGAAGCCGCCCTTAAACAGTTGGACGTTGCAGTTGAAAAACTGAAACTTGACCCGGGTATCCATGAAATGTTAAAGCGCCCCGTGCGTACTCTCATAGTTAACATCCCAGTGGTTATGGACGACGGCAGCATACAAGTTTTCACGGGCTACCGGGTACAATACAATGACGCGTTAGGTCCAACAAAGGGCGGCATTCGATACCATCCAGACCTAACACTGGACGAGGTTACAGCATTAGCAGCATGGATGACTTGGAAAACAGCGGTTGCAGGACTGCCACTAGGGGGCGCTAAAGGCGGCATCAGATGCAATCCAAAGGAAATGTCAAAGGCTGAATTGGAACGCCTCACACGAGGATATGTACGGGCCATTGCAAAATTCATAGGTCCACAAATCGACGTGCCGGCGCCGGATGTTTACACAGACGCGCAGACAATGGCTTGGATAATGGACGAATACAGCGAAATCGTAGGCTATCCCGCCTTCGGAGTTGTCACTGGCAAACCAGTCAGCGTCGGCGGTTCCTGTGGAAGAAGTGAGGCAACCTCAAGGGGATTGATGTACACTGTTATTGAAGCGGCTAAATATTTGGGCATAAATCTTAAGAATGCAACCGTAGCTGTGCAAGGCTATGGAAATGTTGGATATCACGCGGCACGATTATTGCATAAAGTTGGTTGCAAAATTATAGCGGTTTCAGACTCTAAGGGAGGTATATGCAATCCCAATGGGTTAGACCCTGAAAAAGTGCTGGAACACAAAAATAGGACGGGCTCTGTTGTTGACTATCCAGATAGTGCCTTCATAACAAACGAACAGCTCTTAGAGCTGGAATGTGACGTTTTGGTGCCTGCAGCCCTAGAAAACCAAATCACCAAAGCCAACGCAGCCAACATAAAAACAAAAATAATAGCAGAAGGCGCCAACGGACCAACAACACCCGAAGCGGACGAAATTCTCTTTAGGAAAGGAGTGTTTGTGATACCGGATATTCTAGCCAACTCCGGCGGCGTGATTGTCAGCTACTTTGAGCAAGTGCAGAACCAAATGAACTATTATTGGACTGAGGAAGAAGTGCGAAACAAACTGAAAGAAACCATAACTAAGGCTTTCTATGACGTCCTCGAACTATCAAAACAGTACAATGTGAACATGCGTACAGCAGCCTATATGTTAGCAGTTAAAAGAGTTGCTGACGCCCTTGCGACACGAAAAGGAACGAGGTTTAAGCCTATTGAATCTTTGCTGATGCGCGGGTAACTCCCCTTTTTCTCTATGTGTACAATTTTTGAAAACTGTGAACATGTTTAAAAGCAGCGTTTAAATAAGATAAACTAGTGAAGCTTCATGTCCGTTCACCTTCACACAACAATATCGAAGAAGACAAATGATATACTTGAGGAGTTGGCAAAAACTTATGGCACAAAGAGCCGTGTCCTTGAAAAAGCCGTAGAAACTCTGCTTAGAGTGAATAAGGTTGGTTCATGCGACGACTGCGCCATAAAGGCCAAAGTAAATGAGCAAACTAAGCTAAGGGAAGCCCTTGACCTAACCTCAATCAGCAGGAGAAATCTAGACAGTCTTTTAGAAATAGCCCTAGGTAATAAAACAATCGAGGATTTTATAAAGGAGCAAAAAAGGGAGGCGAAAAACACCATAGAAATCCTTAAAAGTTCTGTCAGCTGGAAGCCTCCATCAAACTTTAAAGAATTCCTCCTGGTCGTGGAAGAGATTAGGAATCTCACAAACATGTTTGATATACCATCCTACAGCGAAATCGACAACATAGCTATCCTCAGACCAAAAGTCTTCCAACGCTTGCCAGTAATCGTCGCCTTCCAAGTTGCCACAATACTTGAAGGCATAGGCGTCTACTTTGACATGCGCGTTATGGGCGAAGACATAGCCGTCAAAATGGTGCGCCCAGAAATTTATCCCTTAAGGAGAAAAGAGTTTGGAGAGTTTCTAGATCAGCAGATGGAAAAAGAACTGGCAAACACTACTCCCGGGCTTTTCAAGAATACTTTGATGCTTGTTGGACCAGCCTTTATGGGTTGGGCTGAAAGGCACCTAGAAGAACCAATAACTGATTTAGGCAATCTTTTGGAGGATGCTAGAATTGTTTTAGGGATAAGTGAATTTCCAAAAGAGCCTAAAGACTTTGTGAAAGCAGTGCTATCCGCATTTGTCAAAATGAACTGGTTTAGGCAAGCAAAGGTTCTAACAGAGAAGGATGAAAACATTTTAGAACTTGTTTTCCAAGTTGCCGCGACACCCATAACAAGAATGTCGGTGACTGCTCTCTCGGTGATGTTGGCTACACGAGGATGGAAGACCTTAAACTATTCAACAGAACATACAACCGTGGACATGACTATTCAGTATGTAGGCGCAGAAGATCAAAGCATTCTTGACCAACTAGCTGAGTTAAGCCTTTTCCAGGTTATAGGCAAACAATTCTTGGATGTTATTCCAGTTCCACGCGACCTTTTTAATTCTTTCGCCCTAAAAGTCTATGAAAGTGACAGGCGAAAATTTGAGGAAATATATCGTGCAACCGGAACCCGCATATCTAACGCCATCCGCATGTTGGCTAGAAACGATTCGGAAAAAATCCGTAGGCTTTCCAAAAACTTTATCCTTAAAAATATCGGTGCAACCCAACCGGACGCTGAAGTGCGATTTGTAGATGATGAACACTTTACCATAATTTTCAAACGCATAGACCCTCTTGTAATGAACAGTCAACGTGTCTTAATAGAATCTATGTTTAGGGAATTGGGCTACGAAATCACGACAACAACTTTCCAAAATCTCCTCAGCTTTAAATTAAAGCTCTTGGAAAAGCCCGTTTTGGAACCATTGCCAAGGAAAAAACTTATGCAGACATTGATTGAGGGTATGTCGTGCAACTCTGTGGAGGAAGCCTTCGCCATCGAAAAGGAACAGCTTGATGAACTGTTCCCAGAAGATTATCCTTGGACAATAAGGGAGGTTGGCGAAAGAATTACCGACATGTATAGAGAACTAGACGTGGAAGTTGAAATAGAATATTTCGAGGGAGGCTTCATCCTCAAATACAAAAGCTGCCCCTACTACAAACTCGTAAAAACCGGACAAAAAACATGGTTGTGCAGTCTCCGTAAAAAGACAATTGAATATATTATCTCACGCGTAAGCCACGGTAAAAAGGGAAAAATAAAAATAATAAAGTCCCTGCTCCAAAACGAACATCCATGCGAATACGCAATCTTCCTAACAGGATTTCTTGAGAAAGAAGAAAAAATCGAAGCACAAGAATAAAACGGTTTAGAAAGTTAAACAAGTATTTATTAATTGTTTCTTCCTATGAAGAGGTAGGAGGCTCTCTGCTTGAGTTTTGAGATGTGGGCTGAAAAGTACAGACCGAAAACATTGGATGATATGGTGAACCAGAAAGAGATAGTGGAGCGGCTTAAGAGCTTTGTCAAATCAAGAAATGTACCCCACTGTATTTTTGCTGGACCGCCTGGAACTGGAAAGACGACGGCTGCCCTTTGCTTGGCGCGGGACCTTTATGGTGAAGCATATCGGGAACACATTATGGAGTTAAACGCCAGCGACGAAAGGGGCATAGACGTTGTTCGTGAAACCGTCAAAACCTTTGCAAGAATTCGCTCTATAGGCGAAGTTCCATTTAAAATTATGATTTTGGATGAGGCGGATAACATGACCGCTGATGCTCAACAAGCCTTAAGGCGAACTATGGAACGCTACACGGAAACATGCCGCTTCATACTCTGCGCAAACTACAGCGGCAAAATAATAGAGCCCATACAGTCGCGGTGTGCACCTTTCCGCTTTACATACTTGCCTCGAGAAGAGCATGACAAGTACTTGAGGTACATAGCGGAAAACGAAGACGTAAACCTGTCAGAGGAGGGGTTAGACGCCATCTTTGAAGTTTGCGGCGGAGATTTAAGAAGGGCTATAAATACACTGCAGGCTGCCGCCTCTCTGGGAAAGCCCATAGATGCCAAAATTGTTTATTCGATTGCTGGAAGAGCCAACCCTGCAGATGTGCAGAAGATGATTGAAACGGCCATGAAGGGTAACTTTTTAGAGGCGAGGAAACAGCTCCGAGATATGATTCAAAAATATGGCGTTGCGGGAAGCGACATAATCCGCCAAATCCATACAGAAATTTTTAGGACAGACATTCCAGAACCGTGGAAGATAAAGCTAGCAGACATAGTTGGCGAAATAGATTATAGGCTTGTTGAAGGAGCAGACGAAGAAGTTCAGTTAAGCGCTCTTCTAGCCAGACTTGTCGAAGCAGCCTATGAAATGAAAGGCAGCGGAAAGGTGTAAACAGTGTATTACCCATGGACTGTTAAGTACAAGCCTAAAACCCTGAAAGAAGTTGTTGGAAATAGTGAAGCCATACAAAAGTTTGTGGAATGGGTAAATTCATGGGATAGGGGCATTCCCAAGAAGAGGGCTGCCTTCCTTTATGGGCCTCCGGGCATTGGAAAAACCGTTACTGTCGAGGCTTTGGCAAACGACTTTAAAATGGAGTTGGTGGAGAAAAACGCCAGCGACTATCGAACAGAGGAGGCTGTAAAACGTTTCGCTGGGCTAGCCTCCCAGTATAGTTCACTGTTTGGCGCCAAGAGAATAATTCTCTTTGACGAGCTTGACGGACTGACTGGAACAGCAGACAAAGGCGGAGTTAAAGCCATAACGGATATAATAAAAACGGCTCAGTGCCCAATTGTGCTCATTGCAAATAATGCTTACGACCCGAGGTTCATCAACCTGCGCAACTACTGCCTACTAATAGAATTCAAAAAACCATCGTCAACCGATGTTCTAAAACATTTGAAAGTTATATGTCTAAAAGAAGGCATAAAAGCTGAGGAAAACGCTTTAAAGTTCATAGCTCAACGTTCTGAAGGTGACATCCGCTCGGCGGTGAACGACTTACAGGCTTTGGCGCAAGGCAAGAAGCACCTAACATATGATGATGTTTCATGGCTTGGTTACAGAGACAGACAAGAAACAATATTCACAGTTCTGCGGATGATTTTATATGGAAGGACGTGTGAAGGCGCGAAGCGCGCTGTGAACATGGCAGACGTCGACATTGACATGCTTTTTGAATGGATATATGAAAATGTTCCAGCCCACTTAACCGACCCCCACGATTTGGCGAGGGCTATGGATGCGCTTTCAATGGCTGACGTTTACCGTGGAAGGATACGAAGCACTCAGGACTGGAGTTTTATACGTTATGTAATTGACTTTATGACTGCCGGCGTGGCTATGGCAAGGGTTAACACAAAAACTTCTGGGTGGACGCCTTTCCATTTTCCAGCACGTATACAAATGCTTTCAAGGTCGAAAGAGGAACGTGTGATGCAGCTGGAAATTGGCCGCAAAATTAAGCGCAGATGCCACATTTCAGCAACAAGAGCTTCAAAAGAGGTTCTCCCCTATTTGCGGATAATATTCAAAAACAACATGGAAATGGCTGCTGGACTTGCAAAGTGGCTTGACCTAAGCCAAGAAATGATTGAATACTTGGCAGAAAACAGGGAAAAGGTTGAGGCAATAAATAAGTTGCTAAGCTGAAGCCTTTAGTGGATTTTGCTTCCTTCTGCAACGTCCTTTTCCGGTTTTAAAGCCACAACGTTTCCTTTGTTATCTTCAGCTGCTAAAATCATGCATTGGGATTCCACACCCATGAACTTTCTCCGTTGAAGGTTTAAGATGAAGGCATATTTTTTGCCCACTAGGTCTTCTGGCTTATACCACTGCAAAAGCCCAGCAACAGCTTGCCTCTTCTCGGTTCCAAAGTCCACAATCATTCTTATGAGGTTTCGTGAACCCGGAATTTGATTTGCTTCCAAAACTTTTCCAACACGCATGTCTAGTTTCTGAAACTCTTCAAATGTTATCTCCATTTTCGAGGCACCACTCAATCTCGTGTGTAAACAACTTTTAAGTTTTACGTGCAGCTCTTTTCCTCTTTATTTTTTCAATTGTTTTTGCTACGCCGTCCCAGCCTTCGATGGCCTTCGAATGGATGATTTCGAAAGCCTCTTTCGAAGTTAAACCTTTCAGTTCTTCGCCGACGACTTTCCTAGCCAAATAAGCCGCAGCATTCAAGACTTCTCCATTTAGTCGTGAATCCATCAAATCCGCCAAGTGGCAAATCAAAGCCTCAATGGTGTGCGGCCTAATTGGACCATAGTCTCCATGGTGGGCGGAAACCACGTGAACAAGATCTAATGGGAAACCTCTCCGCACAAGTTCAGATATGACAATGGATAAATGGTCCATGTAATCAGCTAAACTTGTGGAGCCATAACTTCCATTTTCATTCACCTCATAGGTTACTGGCTTAAAGAGGTCGTGAAGTAAAATACCAGCTATTACAATGTCGCGGTTCACCTTTCCATGATAAACCTTTTCGACAGAATTGCACAGTGCCAAAGCAAGATTGGTTGTGGAGACAACATGCTCTATGTAGCCGCCAGGATAACAGTGATGATGGGACAAGCCCGCTGGCGAAACATCGAGGGGCAGCCCGGAATAAACTTTTCCATCAACTTCAAAAACCGGGTTCTCAAGAAGCTTAACAACTTTTCTTCGCAGTTCTTCGTCGCGAATTTTGTTTGCTATAGCCCTAAGTTTTGAGTGAAGCAAATTTCATACACATCCACTGGAAACAGCTATTCCTATTTTACAGACTGAATATAATATTTCCGTGTTTAATTACATTGGCGTGGTAGAAGCTAAATGCGGAGATGTGATTTCCCTTTTCTTAAATATTGCCGTTTGATGCGCTTTTCTTAAAGGCTCTGGAACGCCGCCGTAGCGGATGCAGTGTTTGACAATTTTTATGGCTGTTTCGAGTGAAACCATGTGCCCAACACTAACATAAACAGGCTTATGTCCAACTTTAGCCTTAACTACAGCTCCCACAATTTCCCCTTCATGCTTCAGGTAAGCAAAATCTTTTCCGTTGAAATCTTCGGCTTCACCTACCAATCTGCTTTTTGCAACCCCTATCGTCGGCTTGCCCAAAACAATCCCAAGATGACTTGCAAAGCCACAACGATATGGATGTGCAAAACCTTGCCCATCAACTAGAAAAAGGTCTGGCTGGGTTTTTAGCTTTCTAATAGCCAACACTGTGGGTGGGAGTTCTCTAAACGACAATAATGTTGGAATATAAGGGAAAGTGGTTCCGCGTACGGCTGTTTGAGCTTCAACAAGGTTTAAGTTGTGATAATCTAAAACAGCAACTGCACCTATAGATAAGTCGTCTGTGTAAGCTACGTCAACACCAGCAATGTAACGGATTTTCCTTGGCAGCTTATCCTCAAAAACAATGCGTCTGGACAGTTGCAGTTGAATTTTATGCGCCTTTTCAACAGAAAAGCGAGGCTTCAGTCTGGCAAGGTTCATTTGGCTTCCTTTTCGTGAATCTTTAAGTGTTTTTCCAATCTTTCAAAGCGTTTCATAATTTTCTCCAGCGATTGTCTCCGCACTTCATGGGTCACATCCCCCCGCGTGGTTTCAATGATTTTCCTTGCAATATCACATTTTCTTCTAAGTCCGGGCACGAGCATGTAGGCTTCGTCCATAGCCATAAGCTCCGTGTAAATTTCATCCATTATCCGGAGGCATTCTTCGCTTTTCTTTGAATTGCCTTCCCGCAGTGCGTCTAACGCTAGACGCCTATACTCTCCGATGACGTCTGCAAGCCCCAGCACATAATCGATGGAAGGCACGTTAATTTCGGCTGGTGTAATAAAACGGGACTTCTCAACTAATGTTAGGAATATGTTTGCTTCTGAATATTCTTGAAGCGCAATGTCGTATAGGCCGCTGTGAATGATTTCTGGATGTTCCTTTGCTATTGCATTAAGCTTTACAATGATTTCTTTAGCCTTTTTGAGGAGGTTTGTTGCTTCTTGATTTCGTTTTTGATGGAGGAAAAGTATTGCTTGTTTTGAAAGACTTGTTACTTTCCGCATGTCAGCCTGAGCTTTTTCTCGAATCTTTTCCTTTCCCTTAAGCTCTTTTCTAATTTGCCTCAAAACAGCCTTTAAAGAGACCATGTTTTACACTCTACTCTCTAAAATATAGAGGGAAACTACTATTTTATAATTGCCAAAAGAGATTGGGGATGGGTAGTAGTGGTTTCTTTGACTGTTTTTAGCTGCTTTGTTGTGTTTCTTGTTCAGTCCACCGTTCTATGAGCAGCTTATTGTCTCCTATTTTGAAGCTCACTTTGACGAATATGGAGTCGGAGCCTTTGAATGGGAACATGCTGTCCTCAGCCAAGTCTTTTGGCAAGTATATCAGGAATTTGCCGTCTTTCCTTCTAAACAGTCTTCCTCTTCCTTCACTAACCATGTTTGCACCTCTTTGAGCTTAAGACTGCAATGAATAAAAGAGAGTGTTATTTAACTTTTACTCCGTTAACTTAAGAGGAAAACCAACACTTAACTCATTGAAAACTTTATTGGCTTTTCAAGCCGGCTCAACAGCACAACGCGGCTTTCTTCCGATTCGTCAACAACATTGTAGGCAGTTTCCCTTGCCAACTTTAATGCAAACTCCTTTATCTCATCGTGGCTGGGCATGCCTTCATAGCTTAGGCGCAGTCTTGAAAAACCTACATGCATATAAGCCTTAGGCTCAACATATGTGGGGTTAGCCTTCTCTATTAGCTTGGCGTATTCCTCAACATTTTCCATGTTTAAACCCCGCACTGCGGTTATGCGAATAACTGTTGGGCAGCTAAAACTTTGGAGAAACTCCAATGTTTCATTTAGTTTTTCCCAGGCGTCTGGGATTATGGGACGGCAGACTTTTTTGTGGATTTCCTTGTTTGGAGCGCAAACGGAAATGTAGAGCTGTGTTGGTTCATGGCTTAATTTAACCAGCGTGGATGGCACTGTTCCATTAGACACGAGGAATGTGGTGAAACCCCTATTATGAAATGCGTGTATCAGTTCTCCTATGGGCTCATAAAGGGTCGGTTCACCAGTCAAGCTTATTGCGGCGTGTTTAGGTCTCAGGGCTTCCTTAAACTTTTGAGGGTTAGCTTTAGGGTTTCCTTTATACCCGCTTAAAATTGCGAGTTGCGCCTTTATGCTTTCCTCAACGATTTCTTCCGGGGAATCCCATTCTGGCAATTCCATCTCTTGCCATGTGATTTGGAGGTCGCCGCTTTGCGCCCTCCAACAGAATAGACATCTTTGGGTGCAGTAGAAAAGCGAAGGTGTCATCTGAATACATTGGTGGGTTTTTATTCCGTAAAATTTCTGTTTATAGCATGGTCTATTGTGGATTAAGGTTTCATAAAGCCATCTGCATCTTTTTACGGCTGAGTGTCTTCCCACAACATGGTATTTATGCTTCTTTAACGCTTTAATCAACGAATCTGGCACAAGACTCATTACTGATACCTGCTTCGCATTTGTAAAAATAAAGACGATATTATAAAAGTGCTCCTTTATTTAAAACAGTACTCAACCCTTTGAAATTCTGAACAAAGTTTAGCAACCTCTTTCTTTATAACTTCTGGATTTTCCCTGTCTAAGACAGTTCTTTTTATTAATTCAGCAATTTTAGCCATTTCCTCCTCTTTCATTCCGCGCCTTGTAACCTCGCATGTTCCAATTCTTATGACGCAGTCACCAATTATGTTTGCCATTTGAAGCCTTTCAGCTATCTCTCTGCCCCGTTCATAGTTTCCAAAATCCAAAATAACCTGATGGGACTGAGTGAAACCGAGATTTGCACATTTTACTGGGAAGCCATAACTATGCAATGTTTTAGCTAAAGCCTTAGCATTTCGTATTACTTGTTCAGCGTAATCTCTGCCAAAATTCTTCATTTCAGCCAGCGCCAAAGTTAAAGCGGCTATGCGGTTCCAGTGGGCGTTGTCCACAAACCTTGTATAGATTTTAGCCTTCATTAGTTCACCATGCTCTTTGTCAGCCAAAATAATGCCACCCTGCGGACCGAAAAAGGATTTATGAGTTGAACCGAACAATGCTTGCGCGCCCTCTCTTAACGGGTCTTGGAATTTTTTTCCAGCAATAAGCCCTAAAACATGTGAACCGTCAAAGCCCACCAGCGCACCGTTTTCGTGGGCGACGCTGGATAACTCTTTAACTGGGTGGGGGAAAAGAATTAGGCTTGCTCCAAAAATTAGGATTTTAGGCTTTAAGCGTTTGATGGCTTCTTCAGCCTTGTCAACATCAACCTTCATGTTCTCCTTCGAGAAAGGAAAAGGAACAGCCTTCAAACTCAAAAAACCAGCCAACCCATCATCCCACAATCCTGGATAACCACCGTCTTCAGGTGAAATACACATAAGCACATCGCCGGGCTTTGCAAAACATGCCAAGAAAATCAAGTCGGCGATGTGCCCGGAAAGCGGACGCAGGTCGGCGGTTTCAGCTCCAAAAACATCCTTTGCTAATTCTTCGCCGTACTGTTCGATTTCGTCAATGAAGCGAGTGCCCATGTAGAAGCGGTCTCTTGCAGTGTAACGGTGCCCAAGCTCTGACGCCAAAAGACTGCGCACAGCGGGGCTCATAACATTTTCAGAAGGAATAAGGTTTAAGCATTTTTTTTCACGCCACTGCTCATGCTTCTCAACCAAACTTAAGATTTCACTAATCATAAGAGTCGTACTCCAGTGCAAAGTCTTTATGCGATAATGGGTCTAAAGGTTTGCGGTTTCAAAGTTCAACTTTGCAGATGCAATGGGAAAAGGTAAAGTTTAAAATGCTCCCTTGATAGTAAATGTTCACAACGCCATAAAACAACATTCGGAGAGTAACTAAATTTGGAAAAAAGAACGATTGTAACTATGCTGATAACCTTGTTAACTTTGATTATTTTTTCACAAATTTTTTCTCCAAACGTAAACGCGGTGGATGTGGAGATAACTTCTATTTCGCCGTCCACTCAGACTGGAAAAGTTGGAGACTCTGTTCGCATTGTTGGAACAATAAATACTACAGATGGCTTATATCAAATATGGTTTGGCAACATTCTCATGATAAACGAAACTGCTCTTGGAAACAACGTGAACCGCTCGTTCTCTGTTCCCCCGCTTCCAAATGGAAACTACACAATAACCCTACATGATAAAAGAGCAAACGTCAACGCTACATCATGGTTCTACATAGAAACCGACTACATCCTCGAAATAAGCAAGCCACCGCATCCCCAACAATTGCAAGAAGGGATGGCAGTCAACATTTCAGTCAGCATAACCGGAGGGAAGGCAAACACCGCCTACGCTGCAAACGTGACCGTTAAGACGCCTGCCAACGAGATATATTGGACACTGGTGCACTTATCAAACACCGGAGACACTGGAATTGGAAATGCGACAAGATTCACATATCCAAATAGTTTTGGAGGAGCCGCACATACAAATTACACTGGAACATACACTGTTTACTTTAATGGAACTCTTACATCTGCCACGTTCTTCATAGGATTAACGAACCTTGCAGAGTACCACAGAGGCGACTTAGTAAAGATTAAGGCTGTGGACTATTCTGTGTTTAACAACAGCAATGTCACTATAACCATAAAGTTTGAAAACAAAACCATTGACAGATTTAATAGGACGGTTGTAGACGGCGTTGTTGACGTAAACTGGACGGTTCCCAGCGATATTGTTGTTGGCAACTACACTTTGAGCATCACACCTACCCCAGCGTCTAAAAAAGTTAACGACACACAAGTTTTCACGGTTCCAGGGTTTAAAACCGAAATTGTTACATCCAACCTTGCAGACGAACCAGTGTCTGATGTGCTTGTACGAATATATGACATGTCGGCTAACACAACCTATAGTGTAACAAGCGGCGGAAACGGTGTTGCAAACGCATGGTTGGAAAAAGGCAGCTACAATTCAACAGCTTTTTTCAAAAGAGTCAAAGTCGGCGGACCCCTCGAATTCGAAGTTACAGATGAAAGCATAAGAATGAACCTTCAGTGTCAGCTTACAAGCCTAAACATTGCGGTGACAAGCGCACAAAATCCTACAGTAAAGATTCCCTTTGTGTCCCTAAACTTGACATACAATTATGCTACAGAGTTGGATGGTGTGGAAAACAAGACTGAAACCGTTTTTCTGCAAACTGATATCACGGGCAAAGTGCAGTTGCATTCGCTTCTTTTAAACGCAGTTTATAGAGTAGATGCTTCCCGGTATGGGAAAATTTTCAATCAAAACAACAACACCTTCTCAAATCTGCAGCCGTTGCCGTTGAATAACATAGTAATACTTTGTCCAGAGAAATCCCTCCACGTGAATGTCGTCGATGCTGGCGGTCAACCTATAGCAAACGCCATGGTAGAAGCTCAAGAACTTATGGGCGGCTTACACTATGTTAGCTATACAGACCAAAGTGGAAATGCAACCCTAAACTGTATTATTGGAATTTACCGCGTTAAAGTCTATTCCAACGACATATTATTGAAAGAGACAATTATTGAATTATTTGACGAAAACATGACTATGATCCACTGCACCCTTTACAATTTGCCCATTTATATTAAAGTTGTCGACTACTTTGGGCAACCCATTCCCAACGCTAATGTAACCTTGGAAAGAAACGGAATAAAAATAAGCTCAAAACGCACGAGAAACGACGGCATAGCAGATTTTACCGAGATTGGCGGAAACCTAACCGTAAAAGTTTATTTAGGAAACCAAGAGCAGCCAGCGCTAACCTTCACATGCTCTGTTGTTGAGGCAAGGGGCGAAACTAATCCCATTAAAGTCACGTTAGGAAACTATGTCATCTTGGCTGGGCTTCTTATGGAAACAGCTCATTTCTCAATGATTGTATTGGCTATTTCAGCGATAGCGCTGTTTTCCATAATAGAATTTGGAGTGAGAAAACGCCTAAAAAGATAAGCCTTTAAAGTTGAGTTCAAATATGAAGTTTAGCGGGAAAAACTTTATATCAATTTTTGTGAACAATTCTTAGAGAAGAGGTAATGCGTTAAGAACCAAGTTTTATGGAAAGTTTTAAAGGGTTGTGTCACCTTGGCGCAGATAAAGATGTGTTCTCCCAGATGCGAACTCTTCAAATGCGGCAAAAATGCTGCAGTTTTCCGTCGAGACGGCGTATGGTGCAGATGGACCGAAGACATGTGCAATGTGGCAAACTGTTCCTATGCCTTATGCATTAAAAGGCGACTCCTTCCCAGAGGAGTATGTGGAGAAACCATAAAGAGAAAGACTGTGGAAAAGCAGCCAGAAGAGGTTGTTGGACCAGGAATAAGACTTCGCGGAAGAGCCCTTCGCAAGATAGGTGAAAAAGAACTCTTCTAAACAAGCAATGGCATCAAACACGAGAAATCTCAAACCCACGGGTTTCCAAAATTTACAGATTGCAAAGTCTATTTGGCTTGAACCCGCTTTACCACAGGTGGTCTTATTTTTTTCAGAACTCTGTAGCCGCACACTGTGCACTTTATTTCTCCGCCTCGAAGTTCAAGCTCTTCAGTGGAAACTTTAGCTCCACACCTTAAACATTCGTAAACTATTCCCGGAGTTGCCTTTTCCATAACTGCCACCCCCATACAAGAGAGCATGTTTGCTTTTAAGCATTTCCAAATAAAATTACTTATCGGGCTGTCTCCGTGAAGAAACGTTTAAAATATCTACTTTCAGAAACCCTTTCGCACAAGGAATTAGCTAACATTTACAACTCTTATGACATTATCGGAGACATAGCCGTTATACGTTTAACTGAAACTTCTAGAAAATATAGCCAAATCATTGCCGAAGCAATTATGGCGATTCATAAAAACGTTAGAACAGTATTAGCCCAGACAAGCCCTGTTTACGGAGATTATAGGCTTCGAAAACTTGAGCATCTA
Source organism: Bathyarchaeia archaeon (assembly GCA_038882475.1). Classification (GTDB taxonomy): domain Archaea; phylum Thermoproteota; class Bathyarchaeia; order Bathyarchaeales; family Bathycorpusculaceae; genus JABFQN01. The sequence continues at coordinate 76,355 of JAVZOF010000002.1, read as the reverse complement.
GCCGGAGAAAACAAAACAGCAACAATCCATAGAGAGTCTGGATGCCTTTTTTCGGTTGACTTAGAAAGATGTTATTTTTCGCCCAGACTTTTCTATGAAAGAATGCGAATTGCAAAACTTGTTAAAAACGGAGAAACCATCATAAACATGTTTGCTGGAGTGGGATGCTTCTCCATAGTAATCGCCAAACATTCAAGCGCTGAAAAAATTTATTCCATAGACGTTAACCCCACAGCAGTCCGATTTATGAAGGAAAATGTTAAACTTAACAGAGTTTATGGAAAAGTTATTCCAATAGAGGGAGATGCAAAAGACGTAATACAGAAAAGACTACATGGCGTAGCAAGCAGAGTCCTTATGCCCCTACCCGAGAAAGCCTTTGAATATTTGCCTTACGCTGTTTTGGCATTAAAAAACAGTGGAGGTTGGATACACTACTATGATTTTGAACATGCAAGCAGAACTGAAAATGCAATAGAAAAAGTTAAGGCAAAAGTTGCTGAAAAACTCGAAAGAATGGGTGTAGACTTCGAATTATCCTTCGGACGAATTGTCCGGGCAACCGGCCCCAACTGGTATCAGATTGTTCTAGACATTTTGTTAAAAACCGGAATTAGCAAACTTAATAAACGCTCTAAAATATCTTCTCAAGAGAGGAACAGTGCATGAAGAGGAAGCTTATGGAAATATTAGCGTGTCCAATTGACAAGTATCACCCCCTTGAACTGCATGTTTTTGAAGAAAAGGAAGAAATTGTAGAAGGCTTAATTGTTTGCCCCAAATGTTTAAGGTGGTATCCCATCAGAGATGAAATCCCAGAGATGCTTCCAGACGAGTTGCGAAAAAAGAGTGAGGACTTACCGTTTTTGAAGAAGTGGAAGGAGAAAATTCCGGAGAAAATTTTGCTGGACGGGAAACCATTTAACCTGAAAAAGGAATAATCCCTTATCTCATCTTTACAAGTTTGCCTGTTTTCGAGGACTTTAACGCTGCTTCAGCGATTTTAAGCGCCTTTAAGCCATCAACTCCTGTTATGAGGGGTTTTTCCTTTCCTAAAACACAATTTGCGAAATGTTGGAGTTCAAGCTTTAAGGGTTCTTGCCATGGGATTCTTGGCTGAACGGTTTCTTTGGCATCTTCTACTGTTAACTCTTGGGTGATATAGTCAAGTTTTAATATGGCTTCACTTCCAGTCACCACCAGCATCCGTGTTTTATAAGGAGTTAACCAATTAGATTCAATAAAGGCGTTTTTTCCACCTTCAAAAGTTAACATGATGTGAGCGTAGTCTTCAAACAGCCTATGTCTCATATTTCCAGTTTTTGCGTAAACAGTTATGGGGTCGCCGCCAAACAAATATCGCGCTACATCTATGTCGTGGATTGCCAAGTCTTTAACAACACCTACATCTCCTATCCTTTCAGGCCACTGAGAAACCCTTTTTGCCGTTGCACAAACAAGTTCGCCTATAGCCTTGCTTTCAATAGCCTTTTTTATGTACTGTACTCCAGGAATAAAGCGCATTAAAAAACCTACTGAAAGGTGCAGTTCTTCCTTTTCTGCCGTTTTTAACAGCTCTTCTGCCTGTTTTGAGTTTGCAGCCATAGGCTTTTCAACTAGAACATGTTTTCCGGCTTTTAACGCTTTTAATGCTTCTTTTGCAAGGCTTGTGGACCACGTGCAAACGCTTACAGCCTCAATGTCCTTCCTTTTCAACATTTTTCCAGTTTTCACGTAGGCTTCGGCGCCAAACTGTTTTGCAACACCTTTCGCCCTTTCAGCATCAATATCGCATACAGCCAGAAGCTCCGTTTCCTTTAGCTCGTTAAAGACTCTTGCGTGGTTTCTTCCCCAAAAACCTGCTCCGATAACCGCAACTCCAAGCTTCTTCATTTTTTCCACACTCCTCTTCCAAAACCACGGTATACAAAACCTTCCTCCTCAACTTTTTTAGGGTCTAAAACGCCTTCAAAATCCACAATCGCTGCGGGAGCTTTCGCCAAAAGCTTAAGCTTCCTCAAACTTAACCGCTTAAACTGGTCGTGTCCGGTGAATATGACTATGCAGTCTGCCCCTTCCACAGCTTCTGTTAAACTTTTTTTAAGGGCTGTTTGCTCCAAATCTGTTATGGCTCTCCGTGATAAATATGGGTCGTAAAGGGTTGGTCTAGCGCCTTTGTTTTCAAGCATTTTAACAAAAGTTTTCATCGAGTTCTTCGGTGTGTCTGCCATATTTGGCGTTTGGGAGACTCCAAGTAGCGCAATTTTTGCCCTTCGCAAGGCTTTCCCGCAACTCTTTAAAGCTTCACGAACTAGGTTGACACCATGTTTTAAGGTTTCCTTGTTTGGCTCTACGGCTGCCGCTGAAACTCGAAGTTTTACGTTTTGGTTCTCCGCCTCCTCTAGTAGCATCTGAAGGATTTCGTGTTCATTTCCGCATTCTAAAGTGGGCTGTGCAAACTCGCTTATGTGTGTTGTCATTAGATTTTGAACAGCCAAATAGTCTATGCCTGTTTTTTCACAGAAAAAGGCAAACTCGTTGGTTAAGGCAGAATTGACATTTCTGCGCGCAGCCTCAAAGAGCACGGCAGCCTCTGCGGCTTTTATGTCCAAACTTTTTATAAGCGGCGCTCTTGTTATAGCGCCTATAACATTTGAAGCCCTTTCTAGACCAGCTTTGTCTAACGCTGCAACAATCCGTTTACAATTTAACAAATTGTTAAGAGTTTGTTCTTCTGGAAATGGAGCTGGGCTGTAGGCTAAATAGAAATCTGCGTTTACTTTAAGCCCGGAAACGCTTTCAAGAATCTCTTTAATGATGTTTTCTGTAACGCCTATTCCGACGACGCTTGCCATTATGATTAATGTATTTTTGTGAAGATTTGCGCCAAGCCGCCTCAGCATTCGCTCCATATTGGAGTAGTCTATCTTACCTTTCTCATTCATAGTAGCGGTAGTTGTAACTATTATGATGTCACTTTGAGTTGAAGCGTTCTCCACTTCGCTAACAACTTTTAAGCGTCCATTTACCAGATTTCTTCTGAGAATAGGCTCCACTTCATTTTTTAAAAATGGAACTTTAGCTTTTGAAACGCGGTCTACAAAAGCCCGGTCGTTATCAGTACATATAACTCTGAACCCCGCTTCTGCAAAAAGGCATGCATGTAAAATCCCATTTCGCTCGCAGCCTACAACGCTTACCGTAGGTTTTTCGCCTAGTCCTTCATTTTTGTTTCCCACGAGTTCTTTGTCGACTATTGATGACAATTGATTTTCCTCCGAGCTTGCAGAAACTGTTACTTCTTAGCTTTTAAGCTACCAATTATCCTTTTAAGCTTTAAACTAAAGTCGTTAATCAGCTCTTCAGCCCTATTCTTCGTTTTTGCCTCTGCATAAAGCCTATACAATGGCTCGGTTCCGCTTGGCCTCATTAAAATTGAGCTTTTATCTTCAAACCATATTTTAACTCCGTCGATTGTATTTGTGTTCAGCCCTTTCGTTTGTTCAATAAGTCTTTCCAAAACCTTTTCTTTAATTTCGCTTGGACATTCCACTTTGCCCTTCTCAATAAAGTATTTAGGGAGCTCCCCGAGGAGTTGGGAAAGCTTCTTGTCTGTTTCAGCCATTATGTTAAGTATAATGGCTGTCGCCATCCCTCCGTCTCTAACTGCTTGATGCAGTCCGTAAAAGATTCCGCCATTTTCTTCGCCGCCAAGTTTTGCGTTTAGCTTCTTCATCGTGTGGGACACGATGACGCTTCCAACCCTTGTCCAAACCACTTCCCCTCCATAGGCATCTGCAATGTCTTTAATCAAAGTTGAAGAACTAATAGGCGACACAACCTTTTCACCCGGGTTCCGCATTAAAAAATATTTTTCAATAAGGGCGAAGGTCTTGTCACCCCAGTGAATCTCACCCTTTTCGTCAATAAAGATCGACCGGTCAGCGTCTCCGTCAAATGCAACTCCTAAGTCCGCACTTACCGCCCTAACGGTTAGAGCTAAATCTTTAAGGTTTTCTGGTCGCGGTTCCGGCAGCCTTGCTGGAAAAGTTCCGTCAATGTTTGCGTTTATTGTTGTGACTTTGCATCCCATGTCTCTGAGGAGCCTTGGGACTGCAAGGGCTGCTACACTATTTGCAGCATCAACCACAACGTGGTAATGCTTTTCCCTTATTTTAGCGACATCCACATGCTTTTTGATAGCTTCCGCGTATTCGTCTATAATTCCAGTGAGCTTTTGCACAGTTCCGATTTTATCCCATTCCGCATAACGCATTTTTTCATCAAAAAATATGTTTTCAATCTCTATTTCCTGCTCCCGCGAGATTTCTATTCCATCATTCCACACAACCTTTATCCCGTTATATTCTGGCGGATTATGAGAGGCTGTTATTATAACTGCACCATCCGCCCCATGGTTTTTAACGGCATACTGCAATGCTGGTGTTGGTGCCATGCCAGCAAACAAAACATTACAGCCAGCAGCGTTTAACCCAGATAAGACAGCTTTAGCAAGCATTGGGCTGCTTGTTCTAGCATCGTATCCTACTATCAAGTTTCCAGCTTGGAAGAAAGTCCCTATGGCACTTCCAATGTTTGCCGCCAGTTCTGGGGTTAACTCTTTGTTGGCAACTCCTCGAATACCATTTGTTCCAAAAAGTCTCCTAGAGCTTAACACGTGCCAACATCCTCCTTCCAGTTAAAAAACGCATTTTGAAGTTGTTACGCTTTCAAAAATTTCCTTCGCTGGACAGACTGAAACACCCTTTGCCAGTGTAACGTCATCTCCTATAATGGCGTAGTCGCCTATTACACAGTTCTCGCTTATTTTAACCCTTTTCCCAATGGCAACGTTTTCGCCTATCACGGCTCCATTAATCACACATGAATCTTTAATGAAAGCTTGGGGAAACACTATCGAGTTTATTATAGAGACGTTTCTCCCAACTTTGACATTTTGCCCTAAAATCGTATATGGTCCAATAATAGAGCCTTTCCCAACAAAGACGCCTTTACCGCAAACTGCAGGCGGACTAATTTCTCCCCCTCCTTTTGCCACGTCTTTTTCCTTTTCAAAGAGATTCTCTAACAAAATTTTATTTAACTCAAAATAATCTTCCATCTTACCTATATCCTTCCATAATCCCTCAAACATGTAACCGTACAGCCTACCCTCCTCCACAAGTTTTGGAAAAATTTCCCGTTCCAAGGAAACTTTTCTTCCTTTTGGAATATAACTAAAAATTTTCTGGCTAAGAACATACATTCCAGCATTTATAAGATTTGAAGGAGAGGCTCCAGCTGGAGGTTTCTCAATGAATCTTTTAATTCTGCCGTCGTTTGCTAATTCCGCAACTCCATATCTACAAGGGTCTTTAACACGGTAGAGGGCTATTGTTGCAACGGCGTTTTTATCTCTGTGCATTTTTATGATTTCCCCATAATTTATATTGGCGAAAATGTCTCCGTTAACTACCAAAAAGCATTCTTCGTCCAGAAACTTCTCCGCCCTTTTTACTGGTCCGCCTGTTCCCAAAGGTTTTTTCGGCGGGTCACACGAGTAAACAATTTTTATTCCGCTTTTTGAAAATTTTGAACGCCTTAAATGAAGCGCTGTTTGGCTGTTGACCGCAAATATGGCTTCTTTCACACTGCTTTGGGAAAGCCTTTCAAGAATCCACTCCACCAAGGGCTTGTTAAGTATTGGGAAAAGAATTTTCGGCCGTGTACAACTTAGAGGTCTAAGCCTTGTCGCGAATCCTCCGGCAAGAATTAAAGCCTTCAAAAAGGTCACCTTGTTTAAGCTGCAAGCTTATATTCGAATAATTCCCAATAAAACAGTTTCGTGGACGGTGAAAGCTAATGAAGGTTTTACTCCACGAGATGAGCTGGGCTGAAGCAAAGGAATATTTCAGCAAAAACGACATCGCCATAGTTCCAGTAGGTTCAAATGAGCAACATGGTCCCCAAAATCCCCTCGGAACAGACCATTTGATAGCGAAAGCGATAGCTGAAGAAACCGCCAAACGCACAGAAGTCATCTGTCTACAAGTCATACCTTTCGGTGTAAGCCACCATCATAGGCAGTTCTGGGGCACTGTTTACGTTTCGCCTAAAACTTTCCAAAACTACGTCAAAGAAGTTTGCCTCGCATTGAACTATTATGGCGTTAGAAAGATTGTTATCGTCAACGGGCATGGCGGAAACTTAAGCGCCTTAACAGAATTAGCCAGAGAACTAAGAGAAAAAGGAGTTTTTGTGTCTGTTTTTCAATGGTGGCCAGCTGCGAGTAAGCTTTTGCCCGACATATTCAAGCCAGATGAGAGGGGACATGCCGGCGCGGAAGAAACTTCCATGAATTTAGCTTTGCATTCGCACCTTGTTAGCATGGAAAAGGCTGTTGACGAAGAAATCCGCAAACACGCTGTTGAAGCAGAAGGCGTAACGCTTCCTTTGGACACAGCAGACCACACGGGTTCAGGCGTTTTTGGCAAATCAACAACAGCCTCAGTGGAAAAAGGCAGAAAAGTCTTCGAAATAGTTGTCAACGAGCTAGTTAAGCATATTGCCTCATTGAAAAAGACAAAAGTTGAAGATTTAATTGCCAAGTCAAAGGTTTAAAGCAACATTACTATTCCCATTCTATTGTCGCCGGAGGCTTATGGGTCACATCATAAACAACTCTGACAACTTGCGGAATCTCGTTAGTTATCCTCGTAGAAATTTTCTCCAGCACTTTAAATGGGATTCTTGCAAAGCTGGCGGTCATGGCTTCGCGGCTTTCCACCATCCTTATGGCGACAACATAACCGTAGGCTCTAGCGTCGCCCTTAACTCCGGTGGCTTTCGTATCTGTTAAAACGGCGAAATACTGCCACAATCTATCCTTTAAACCGCCTTTTTCAATTTCCTCCCTCACAATTCCATCTGCCCTTCTAACAATGTCGATTTTTTCTCTGGTTACTTCGCCAATAACCCTTACAGCAAGTCCCGGTCCTGGGAAGGGTTGCCTAAAAGCGATTTCTTTTGGCAATCCCAGCATTTTAGCCACTCTTCTAACTTCATCCTTGTATAGGTCGCGTAGGGGCTCCACTATTTTCTTAAATTTGATTTTTGTTGGAAGCCCAGCCACATTATGGTGTGTTTTAATTTTGTCTGAAAATCTCCTAAATCCGGATTCAATTCTGTCGGGGTATATTGTTCCTTGAATTAAGTATTCTGCGCCAGTTTTTTCGGCAACTTCTTCAAAGACCCGTATGAACTCTTCGCCTATAACCTTCCTTTTTCTTTCTGGTTCTGTTATGCCTTTAAGTTTTTTAAAAAACCTATCTTGCACATTAACCGTTACAAAGCTTATTCCAAACCTTTCAAAAGTATCCCTCACAAACTCCGGCTCCTTTTCCCTCATAAAACCATGGTCGACAAAAACCGCCGTCAACCTATCGCCTAACGCTTTGGCCGCTATAGCTGTGGCTACGCTGGAGTCTATGCCTCCGCTTAAGGCTATAATAGCCTTGCCAGCGCCTACTTCGTTTTTCACTTCGTTAACCATTCTTTCCACAACGTCTTCCATTTTCCAGTTAGCAGCACATTTGCACACTTCGAAAATAAAGTTGCGAATCATTTGCATGCCGTGCACAGTGTGCACAACTTCTGGATGCCACTGCAAACCATAAATCGGTTTTTCTTCATGCCTAAAAGCGGCGACAGGGCAATTCTGTGTGTGGGCTAAAACTTCGAATTCCAACGGAACCGAAAACACTGTATCACTGTGGCTCATCCAAACTTTCTCTTTTCTGCCTAAACCCTTAAGGACCCCAACTGGTTTGTCTATGGTCACATATGCTGAACCATACTCCCTTCTTTTAGCTGGCTTAACTTCCCCTCCAAAGATTCGGGCTATAAGCTGGTGTCCATAACATAAGCCTAGAATTGGCAATCCTAAATCCAAAACGCCTTTATCTGGTTTAGGTGCATCAATATCAAAAACGCTTGCCGGACCCCCCGAAAAAATTATTCCCTTAATGTTGAATTTTTCGCCTAGAAGCCTTATTGTCTTAAGGTTTACGTTGTGGGGGACAATTTCTGAATACACACCGTTTTCTCTTATGCGTCTTCCTATAAGGTGGCAGTATTGCCCCCCAAAATCCAACACCAATATAGTATCATACTTCATGCCTATTTTCAACCCACATTGACTTCAAAACTTAGAAATAGAGGATGATTTAAGATTTGTTAGGCGTAAAGGTATTTCTGCAACTCCCACATTGTAACTTCACTTTTTTCTTTTGGCATGCAAGTTTCATATTCCTTCCATTCTTGCATTTTAAGCTCCACGTATTTCTCGGCGTTTTCTCTGCTCAAAGCTTTTATGCAAATGTCATCGCTCTCCCATTCTTCCAAGGCTTCTTTAAGAGAACTTGGTAAAACTTTGATTCCAAGCTCTCTGCGCTTGGCTTCACTTAAATGGTAAACATTAACATCCACAGGGTCGCCGGGTTCAATTTTCCTTTTAACGCCGTCCAATCCCGCCTCAAAAATCACAGCATAAGCCAAATAAGGATTGCATAATGGGTCTGGACACCGAAACTCTATTCTGGCTTCATTCTCTTTTCCTGGAAAGTATTCTGGCACTCTTATTAGGGCTGAACGGTTCTTTTTGCTCCATGTAATGTAAACTGGCGCCTCATAGCCCGGCACAAGCCGCTTATAACTGTTCACCGTAGGCGCCACAACAGCACATAATGCCCTTGAATGTTCGAGGATTCCACCTATGAAATAGCGGCATTTCTGCGAAATGTTGGCGTAGCCATCCTTGTCGTAAAAAAGGTTTTTGCCATTCTTTACATCAAAAAGTCCAAGATGGACGTGCATACCGTTTCCAGGCTTCCCAAACCATGGTTTAGGCATAAAAGTGGCTATCCACCCATATTTCCTATCCGCAACAGCCTTAGCTGCAAACTTATACCGCACTATATTATCTGAGGTCGTCACAGGATCTGAATATTTGAAAGTAATTTCATTCTGAGCGGCGCCAACCTCATGGTGTTCCCTCTCCACTTCCATACCCATAGTGAAAAGCGCGTTTGTCAAATCTAATCGGAAGCTTTCAGTTACATCTCGACCTGGTGTTATGTCAAAGTACCTTTGCTTATCTATTAAGTGGTTTTCAACGGGTTGGAAATTTCCCGCTGGGGTTCTCTGCACTAGGTAAAATTCCAACTCTGCAGCAGCTGTAGGTTCGTATCCATCCGCCACCAGCTTTTCAAAGGTTTTTTGGCAAATATAGCGTGGGTCTCCTTCAAAACGTTTACCATCAGGCGTATATAAGTTGCAGATGAAACTGACGACGCTTTTGTCGTAAAAATAGTAGGGGCAAACTGTGAAAGTGGCTATGTCTGGCTTCATAACCATATCGCTTTCCTCTATGCTAACACCGCCTATCAAAGATGAGCCATCAAAACCAACGCCCTCAGCTATGGCATTCTCCACCTCTTCAACGGGAATTGTTCTGCCTTTAAAGAAGCCAAGCAAATCAGTGAAATGCAATAGCGCATGATCGGCATTTTTCATAAGTTTAAAACACAACTCAATGTTCTGATTCGCCTTGTCTGAAAGTTTCCTCATGTAGCTTCTCTCACTTAATTTTACAGCAAAAAAGATTCAAACAATAAATATAAAAGTTTTTTTCATAAAAATAATGACAAATGTTAAATATTAAGTAATTTAATTGTACAAATGTGGAATACTTGAAGGAGCACGTGGATAATGAACAAAACAAACGTTCAGAAATCAGTCTCCGCAGAAGAAGCGAAAACTAAAAGTGCTAAAAAAGAAGAGGGGTTGAACGATGTAGACATTAAAATATTAAAGGCTCTAACTTCAGATGCAAGGCTGTCCTCAAGACAGCTTGCCAAACATTGCGGCATATCCACAAGCACAGCCCTATCCCGAATCAAAAAACTCGAGGAAAACGGCATAATCAAAGGATACACAGCAATATTAGACCATGAAAAACTGGGCTATGCATTAACAGTTGTAAGCGAAATAACAGTTTCAAAAGGCCGCCTTCTAGAAGTGGAAAGCGAAATTGCAAAACTCCCCAACGTCTGCTGCGTTTACGATGTTACTGGGCTAATAGACGCCATAATAATCGCCAAATTCAAAAACAGAGAAGAACTAAGCAAATTCGCAAAACGTCTACTGGCAATGCCCTACGTAGAAAGAACAAACACCCACGTAGTGCTAACAACCATAAAAGAAGACTTCAGACTAACCTAAACCCACACCCTCTTTATTTTTCAATAACTTCACAAAACCCAATCAACGAAAGGAAGATTTAATTCCACCCACAAAATTAAAAATAAAACGCAACAACAAAGCGGGGGTTGCCAAGCCTGGCCAAAGGCGCAGCCCTGAGGCGGCTGTCCCGTAGGGGTTCGTGGGTTCAAATCCCACCCCCCGCATAAGTATAAGAACTTGTTGTGTACTGCTGGTTTGTGTAGCGCGTTTTAGGAATGTGAAAATGGGAGAAAAATGGGGTTAGAATATTATTTATTTTTTTAAAAAAAGGTGGAGGTGGGGTGGAGCGGTTATAGCGGTTGTTAGCCTAGGTCTACGAAGGAGTTTTGGCTTAATCCGCCTGGAGCAGTGCGGACAACGGTGAGCGCGGCGCCTTTTGCTGTTCTAACTTCGATTTTTATGGTTTCGTAGTTTCCAAGCATGCCGGTTGAACTGGTCGCGTTTAGGCGGATTACTAGGAAGGCTTTTTCGTTGGATTCTAACACGGTGTTTTCGTTTCCGTTGTCGTTGTATATTGCGAACTTGGCTTGGTTATTGCTTAAACTGAGAGTGGTGATTAATATATCCCATGTGGTGTTGCTTGTGATGATGGCGCCTTGATAGATGTTCATCAGTGTGGCGCTTGGGAGGTATACTGAGACCACTACTGAGGAACTACCGAGGTCTACTGAGCCTCTGCCCGCGGAAAGTTTCACTGGAATTAGGATGTATAGGATATGCGATGATGATGTGTTAGTTTTGGCTGTAACTACTCCGTCTAGCTGGAGCGCCGTTAACGATTCGTCTAAGCCTGTCTGCATTGTTTCCTTTGTCTTTTGGGTGGTGTAGAACCCCATGTTGATGACCACATAGCTGAGGGCAGCGGCAATTATTAGGAAGGCTATGAGGACGATGGCTGCTTCTACGCCAACAATACCCTTCCTATTCTTGAAGAATTTTTTGGCGAACATTTAGCCAGCCACCGTCACCCAGCCTTCAGGCAAAGATTCTGGAACAAAGAACTCAACTGTAAGAGGTGCGGACTTTTCAGGTCTAATTTCGACAACTATGTGAGTTCTTGCAGAAGCAGTAGTGCTCAAGCGTATCACTAGATATCCTTTCTCGTCTGCATCTAATGCGTCGTCGCCATTAGTGTTTTGTATAAAAAGTTTAGCCTTACCACTGCTAACATCCTCAACGAGACCGGTGAAGTTAGCTGCTGAGCTGAATGTTGCGTTTACTCCCTCATATATGTTTGGCCAAGCATCTTCGCCCACTTTGAGGGTTACAGCGGTTTGACTTGTTCCCATTGCTACGTATCTAACTCCATAAGCCCTTAATGGAATAACCAGGGCGTCAATTGTTGTTTCAGAGCTGGCATTTACAAACACTGTGCCGTCAACAGCTAAAGGCGTGCTTGCTTGTCTTAGGCTGTCTTGGACTACTGTTTTTCCTCGTTCTGTTGCGAATAAGCCTTGGTTTATGACCATGAAGCTGAAGGCGCCGGCGATTATGACAAAGGCGATGAGGATTATTGCTGCTTCTAGACCCACCATGGCGCGTTTCTGTTTCACTTGTTTCATCAAAGCTTTTTTCCAACTCATTTTTCCATCTTCCTTTTAAGTGCGTTTTGAATTATGCTTGTTATTATATTAAGAGTTATGAAATGATAATTTAGATTGATAAAATTGCTAATTTTGATTCAAAATAAGAATAAAATGTTGAATTCAATTCGAAATCCGACTAAGAAAAACAACGAACCTTTAACAAATGCGCTGTGGTATAAAAAGAGAAAACTAGTTAACCAAGTCAACAAACGAGTTTGGAAGCATGCCGCCTGGAGCGGTTCGCATAACCGTCAAAGCAGCACCCTTTGCTCCTCTCACCTCAATCTTAACAGTTTCGTAGTTGCTGATCCTACGTTCCTCGTTGAGGCAGATTATGAGAAATGCTTTTCCAGTTAACTCGAGCACCGTGTTATTGTTTCCATTGTATATAGCAAACTTTGCGCCTTCGCTGGTTAAATCAAGAGAACTAAGCAAAGCGTCCCAGGTTGTTTCGTTTGTCGGTGCAGCGCCTTGATACATGTTCATCAGTGTTGCGTTTTGCAGATATACTGAAACCACAACCGCGTTTTTTCCGAGGTCTATGGCAGCGCGGCCAGCGGAAAGTTTTACTGGAATAGCCAAGTATTTGATGTATCCGAGACTGTCGGTTTTTGCCGTTACTACTCCGTCTAGCTGTAGGGCAGTTAAAGACTCGTCAAGGCCCGTTTGCATTGTCTCCTTTGTCTTCTGTGTAGTATAAAAGCCCATGTTTATGATCACGTAGCTTAACGCGGCAGCAATAATTATGAAGGCAATAAGTACGATGGCTGCTTCGATGCCCACTATGCCTCTCTTATTTTTTAGTATTTTCGCATAATCTATCTGCCTCATCTAGAATATCGGCACATAAGTATTCTTCGGCATAGATTCTGGTATTGTAATCTCGATTGAGAGTGTAGCACTTTTCTCAAGCCTTATCTCGATGTTTATCTGTGACCTCGCAGGGGCTGCGGCATCGTTTGCCAATGTGATTATTAGGAAACCTTTCTCGTTTGTGTCCAAGGCTTCGTCTCCATTGCTATAAGCGATAGCAAGAACCGCTCCATTGAACAAGCCTTCGCTGTATCCGTTGCTGTATGTTCCGTTTATGTAGACATTGCGTTCTTCTCCCTCATTGGTTTGGTTGGCGAACCTAAAACCTACGAAATCGTCGAATTCTTTTCCAGTTGGATCGTATGTTTCGTCATCAGTATAGTAGTAGGATGTTGCGTTGTATCCGGTGTATAATACGCCCAGGTAAGCGTTTGCCCAAGCTCTTTCGCCGACTCTTAAGACTATGACTGTTTGGTTTCTGCCGACGGCCACGAATTTTACTCCGAAGGCTTTTACGGGAATTATTATGACGTTTACTGCTTTGCCGTCGGGCGTTGTTCTCACGAATGTTGTTCCGTCTATTGTCAGTGGAGTGCTTGCCTGCTTTAAGCCTTCTTGGATAACCACTTTGCCCCTTTCAGTGGCGTATAAGCCTTGATTCACAACCATGAAGCTGAAGGCTGCAGCTATTATTACGAAAGCTATGAGCACTATGGCTGCTTCTAAACCTATAATTGCGCGTTTCTGCTGTGCGAGAGCCTTTACCAATCGGCGGCGTCTGTTTAATGCGGTGTTTGGATTTTTCTGGTTGCATGAAGGACATGTTACCATTTTAAGTTTTGACTTGGTGTGCCACTCGTACCCGCATTTTTGACATTTAATATTCGGTTTTTCTCCCATGTTTCCACCACCTACTCTACTTACTCCACCACCACCTCCACCAACAAATATAGCGAATATTAAGATATAATAAACATTATTTAAAATCGCGAATCAGAATACAAACTCCGAATATGAATTCAAAGTATATATCCAGAACACCCAGACCGTGCTAAGTTTTACAGCAACAAACCAGCAGAAAACCCTGCAAACAAAAGTTACACGGGCAACTCGATGCTGGGCATAGAACCCAACGCAATTTCCACAAATATGTGGGCAGTCATCCAAGTTACGCCACTAACAATTAGGAGAATGCCCAAATTAAGAAGAAACGTTCCCCAGTATCCCGCTGAAACCTCTTTAATCGTTAAAGCATTCACAACAGCCATTATAAAAACCAAGGCTATATTGCCAGCCTCAATCAACGGTATTGGAATAGCGTTAAAGCCAAAATATGGCAAATTTATCAAGTACTGGGACATGAATCCTGCAAGCACTTGCATAACAACCAATAAAACAACAGTGAGGGGTTGCATAACCATTATTATCATCTGAAACCCTTTAGCAACAACATCCCTTGACTTCCGAAATTCAATAAACTTTACAACACGGTTTCCCAAGGCATTGCCTATTTCAAGGGGATTCGCGCCCCTGCTCATAGAATCCAAGAAAATCCTGTTACTTATATGAACTTGATATGACGCAGCCTCAGAGGAAAGTGTTTCCAAAGTCTGCTCATGCCCTATCCCAAGCCTCAGCCGCGCTAAAGCTTCTTTAACAAGCTTTTTAAAAGGACCTAATTCCATTTGAATTATGTAGGAGAAGGCAGCCTTCAAGTCTGAAGTGGAAGCCAAGTTCTCTCCTAAAGCCTTCAGAAAAGTTGGGTAGCTTCGGTCAATCTGGTTTACATGTTTTTCAAGAGTGTAACCAAACACTCCTGGAACTATTACGCCCAAGCCTAACGTTATAAAAGCGAAGGGTGGGCCTCTAGAAAAGTATAACAGGATAGCAAGCACTGTTGAAGAAGCCCCGGTTGCTATCAGCCCCCATTTCATTCCAAGGTAAAGCTTTGGCGGGTACTTCCCTATGTAAACAAGGTTTTCCTTTGGAGAGGAAGTCCTAAAAAGAATATACATCATTATAACGGAAAAAGCAGCGATAAAATAGCCGAAGGCTATGGCGCTGGGGTCAATCATGAAAATTGCCATGATAACAATAGTCATTATTAGGAACACTGTCACGCTTTGGAAAGACGTGAATATTCCACCAAGAGTTTTCAAAGTTTCAATGGCGCGGGTATAATAGCCAGAATATTCCTCAATCAGCATTGAAGATTCCATTTCCAAATAGCCTCTAGGCTCAACGCTTGAAAAAACATTTGTGAAACGGACGAGGATGTCCTTTAATGGCGGTTTCACAGCGTCAGCGATATGTGCCGTAGCCTTCGTAATGCCGTATCCAAAATCCTTGGCTAAACTGCGGATTTTCTGGAATATTCGGCTGTAGAAACCGTACTCCTTGTTTTCCGCTATTGTACCTACAAGGTCATCAGGGGAGGTTTCTCCAAGGGATAAGCCGTACATGTGAAAGACAACAGTTGTGAGAATGAAGTCCACTTTTTTGGGGAAACGCTTTTTCGTTGTGTATTTTAAAAGCAATAAAGTGCCTAAGCCTATGGGCACAATAAGAACAGCCTCTAAAGTTTTTCCGATAAGCAAATAGTAAACTGCAAACAGTAATGAAGGAGCCAGCAAAAGAATTAACAGAGCAGACTCCCTTGAAACTTTCATTGTTTTCAAGGTTTTTATTCCCAAGGAACCCTCATCTCTTTTACCCTTCGATAGATTTCCCATACGCCTTTTTCGCGAACAGCAATGCAAGTCTTCCAAACATCCGTATACCTTGGAAAGTTCTCCGCTAGAAAATTGAGGATTTCAGCTCTGGCTTTCAATTCGTCATAAAGCTCTTTTAATCTTTCTTTACCCCAGCCCCTGAAGGTAAGAACTTTAGTTTCCAGATGGAAGCTTGAGCCCATAAACCTTAATCTGTCCAAGTCTGCGTCGTATATGAAGGTTGGCAAATAGTTTAGCCTAGCTTCTTCTGGTTCGTATCCTATTATTTCGTTGACTGACGTGACTCTTCGTATAAACCGTTTTCCACGTTCCATTCTCGCTTGGAAAACTGTCAAGTTTAGGCCGTCTATGTGTGTTTTAGGGACATCTATGGGATGGGACGTAAGCCTTTGAAAGAGCTGCCCCAAAGTTCCAGCGTGCATAGTGGACAAAACTGGATGTCCAGTCTCAATGGCTTGAAATGCCACTCTGCCTTCTTCGCCTCTTATCTCACCTACAATTATGTAGTCTGGTCTCTGTCTTAAAGCAGCTTTTAGAAGGTCAAACATGGTTACTGGGACACCTGTATGCAGTCGTGTGACCTCTCTAATCCAGTTCTTATGAAACAGATTTACCTCGGGAGTTTCTTCAATGCTTATAATTTTTGAATCGGAGTTTATGAAACCTGTAAGGGCGTTTAAGGTTGTTGTCTTTCCAGACGCGGTTTCCCCACAAACCATCGCTGAAATTCCCACTTCAAAAAGCATCCATAAATAGGCACCTAACTCCGGCGAGAAAGTTTTCCATCGAATTAACTGTGCAACCGAAATGGGTTCTTTAGGGAATTTCCTAATCGTAAAGTTGCTTCCTCTAAGGCTTATGTCCTCGCCATAAACTATGTTAAATCTGGAGCCGTCGGGCAAGTGAATGTCTATTATTGGGTGCGTGTAGCTTAGCACCTTTCCATATCTTTCGGAAATGTTTCTTAACAAGCGGTTAATTTCATCTATTGAAACATCAATATTGGTTTCAAGATGTCCAAACATTTTATGATAAACGAAAACTTTGCCAGCCCCTGGAATGCTAACGTCTTCAAGCCATGGGTCAGCCAAGAAACCGTCAATAAAGCCATGTCCTATTTTTTCTCTTAAAAAGTGATAGAGTACGGCGCCTTCATCTTTATTTTTTGGAATTTTAACCATTTTCCTTTTTATGGCTTGTCTAAAAAGTGAAGCTAACACGTTTTCTCTTTGTTCCTTGTATTCCTTGTCCCCGATAAGCCTGGCAACAGCAGCCTCAATATCATCTAAAAGTTGGCGGTCTGGTTTTTCCGGCTCTATAAGATTGTATTTTCCAATTTCTCCTCCAACGTCGATATGGGCGTATATTCCTAAGCCTAAAGGATACAATAGGTTAGTGTCTTTTCCATATTCTTCTAAATCAAGATTCAAAACATATTTGGGCTTCTCTGGCAATGTATCAAAATAGTCCTTTAAGTAAGGGTGCTCTGTCAAGGCTTCCTCTAACGTTTCGCAAACAGTTCTCTTAAAAGGCCAAACATCTTCTTCCGTTTCTTCCATCTTCTTCTTAAATAGCGAAATTTTAAAACCTGAAAACTTTGGCAAACTTAGTTTCAGTTTTTCTGCCATGGGATGCCTCCTAAATCTTCACGCCGCTTAGGGGCATGACTCTTAAGCCGATTTGAGGGTTGATTTCTAGAGTTATGGCGCTTTTTCTTTCGCCGCTGACGCCCCAGAGCTTGACAACTCTGAGTACTTTTACATCAAGTCCTGAAATGCTGGCGTTTTTTAAAACAAGGTAAACGTCTGAGCTTGCCCTTAGTTTCATAATTGTGTCTTCTGAAAGAAATTCTGGGTGGAAGGTGGTGACAACTGTTCTTTCGTCGGACACTAGATTTTTCATTCTTGTGACAAAAGTGAGGAATTCTGACCGTGGAGTGTTTACGGTTAGAACGCTTAAACTGTCAATTATTACGGCGTCGTAAAACCGCTTTTTTAATTCGAGAAAGTTGGAGGTTACTTTTAGAAAGAAGGAGCTTAAGAAATCGTTCCATCTTCCCCCCTCAATATGCAATGGGTATATGTTCAGTTGTCCAGACAAATAGTAGTCGTCCGCGTCAAGTTTCACAGACCTCATCATGGACAAATACTCTTTAACTGTTGCCTCGCTTGTTATAACGCAAACCTTTAACCCCATATTGAGCATGGCGGATGCTATTTGTTGAACGAAAATGGTTTTTCCAGAACCGTAATCTCCCTCAACAGATATTAAGCTTGGATGTGGAAGACCGCCGCCGAGGTCTCTGTCAAGTTCTGGGACACCCAAACTTATAACTTTCATTGCGTTCTAACAGCCTCCCCTTTTGCAGTAACCCCGTAATGCGTAACAAAAACGATGGAAACCAAGCCGTTTAGGGGGATCTCTGGGGCACCGCTTGGAATACTGAAAAAGACTTGAGCTTCTTCTCCAGCATCAATATAGCTGTGGTTATCCGGCGTGAAAACATAGTTTGTCCCTGAAACCCTAACCTCTAAAACTTCATAATCTTCGATGGGGTAAGAAGCCCAAAAAGAATTGTTTCCATAGGAGAGAATTATGGTGTTCCACTTGTACCCCGACTGGTTCCCAAAGAAAACAACTTTTGACCCTATGTTTTTTATGGTTATGTTGCATGAGGTGGCATTAATGGAGTGCACTTCTAACTGTAACGCTACGTCGACTTTCTCTCTTCCGCGGTTAACATACTCGTCAGCGATGTATAATATCTCTTTCAAACCTTGGAAAACTGTTATTAAAAATGTGGAGGATAGCGCGAGCAAAACTATTAGAATGATGGATGAAGTTATCGTTACTGAAAAACCCATTTCACCACCTCAAGATGGAGGGGCTGGAAAGAGGTAGCTGCTGCCTATCCCCTTTGAAGGAACTATTTTGGCTTCGAAGATCACTCCTTCCACGTTGTTAGATGGATAAGCCCTTATAACTGCTGTTTCCCGCGGTTCCCAAATATTATTTCCATCCGCGTCTGATAGGCTGAACTGTCCACTTCCAGCACTTGCTGTTGCGTTATAGGTAAACAATTGAGCTTTTCCATATTCTCCCACATAAACATCTAGGAAAGTGACATCAGAGAGCGGTAGGTATCCAACGTTTTTGGCGTATAGGACAAAATGGGGTGGGCTTGTGGTGCTGTTTATGGTGGCATAAACTATCTCCAACTGCAAACTAACAATTCTTTTATAATCATTAACATTCTGCGCCAATTCGTTTTGAACAAGGTTTCCAGTGTAAAATGCGTAAACAGAAAAAGCGCTTGCTAGGCATACAGAAGCTATAACCATTATTATGTGGGATAAAGTTAAAGAAAAGCCCATTACACAGCCCTTTTCGCCATTCTAGCCTTTGCAACTCTTCCTTCAGCTATGGCGATAAGCCGCTTCACATCTTCCACGCCCATTCGTACGCCTGAAATCACAGAAGCCTTATACATGTTCAGCAGCAGTTTGCTCTTTGTAAGACCCTTCGACTTAGCTTTTTCAGCCGCCACAGCCAAAGAATAAACTTGTTCGTTGACACCTTCCGGCATAAAACCCAAGCGTTCATAGGATTGTGAAATCTGCTTTATGTCTTCTGGAGTGAAACCCAAATCAAGGAGAGACCAAACCCAGTCTAGGTACACAGCCCCAGATGGAGGCAGCTCAGCCTTTAAGCGAGGCTCTTCCCTTATTTCTTCTGCTGGTTTTACCTTGGCTTCTTTAGTTTCTAGGGCTTCTTCTTTCTGCGGCAGTGCAATCGTCTCCATTGGCGGTTTTGGAATGCTTTCCTCTACTTTCTCCTCTGGCTTTTCTTCGGTTTTCCCTAAAACCAGTGACTTAGCTCCTGAAGGAAGCCTTTCGCTGTTTAGCTTTTTCAAGTCCTTTTCGCTTGAGATGACCCGCAGAAGGTTGAAGGGATTTTCAATTTCGCTTACTGCTGACCGAATATCGATTATGGATCTTTTAAGCTCAGCGACGGCGGTGTTCAGCTCTTCGGAAAGCTTTTCAACGTTAAACTTCAGCTTTTCAATTTCCTGCTTTTCTGGTTTTTCTTCATTTTTCGGCTCTGGCGTTTCAGAGGCTTCTTTTTTGCTGTTATCAGTTTTTGCCATATCCGTAAACATCCTTTTAGACGCTGCTGATTTACTGTATGAATCTGTGATTTGCATTTAAATTATGTGAAACCAGAATCAATATTTGTAAATTTTACAATTTAGAGTCTAATTTTTATAATATTTCCAAACCAGATTCGAAATTGGAACATAACACTGCCTAGAAGTTACGCTCCACATCCTTACCATTTCAAAACATATATTTATGCTGAATTTGCAGAATATCTACGAGAATCTATGAAGAAAGCGCGTTTACTCATACTCTTAGTCTTATTAGTTGTTTCCGCTATTTCTGTGCCTATAATTTACGTTTACTACTTTGATGATGAAAAGGAATTGTTCTTTGGAGTTTCTTTTGGCTTGAACACAGCAAGCGAAGCAAAACTGCTCATAGACAAAGTGAAAGACTATACAAACTTTTTCCTCATAAACTCTTGGGATATAAGCACAAACGAAACCGCTCTTAATGAAATCTGCGAATACGCAGTAAACGCCAAACTACACTTTATAGTGTTTTTCAGTTTTATTTCTCGTCAAGTATATCCATGGCACCAAACATGGCTTGACACAGCCAAAGAAAGGTTTGGTGAATATTTTCTGGGAGTCTACTTTTATGATGAGCCTGGTGGAAATCAGATTGACAAGGGAGTGTGGAGAGGCGGCGCGTCGGTAGAAGACTTTTCCAATCATAGTGAGGCAGCAAACTGGTATGTTGAAGATATTAATTCCAGCGGAAGCATGATTGACTTAAAAATCAGAAATATTCCAGTTTTCACGTCGGATTACGCCCTTTACTGGTTCGACTATTTAGCGGGATACGACTGCGTCTTCGTCGAGTTCGGATGGAACCACAGCCGAATCCAGCACATAGCTTTAGGCAGAGGCGCGGCAAAAGTGCAAAACAAAGAATGGGGCGTGATAATAACATGGACCTATACCCATCCGCCATATCTTGAAAATGGAACCCGCCTATTTGAGGATCTGGTAACCGCTTATAGGGCTGGAGCCAAATACATAATTGTCTTCAACTATCCAAAACTAAATGAATATGGCATACTAACAGAGGAACATTTCAATGCTATGAAAGAATTTTGGAACCTATTACAACACTCCACAAAAACATTAGGAGAAAGAGTAGATGGACAAGTGGCTTACGTGCTCCCAAAAGACTACGGTTGGGGAATGCGGAGCCCAGATGACAAGATATGGGGATTATGGCCTCCAGACGATTCATCCCAAACAATATGGGAGAATATGAACAAACTCATCGAAATATACGGCTTAAAACTTGACATAATCTACGACGACCCAAAATTCAACTACAATAAAAAATACTCTACAATTTACCTTTGGAACAGCACAATACCCCAGGCGAAAGGTAAATAGGCTGGCAAGAGAAATTTATTTTTGATTTCCATATCTTGCTAAGATGCTGGCTATTGAAGCGTAAATTTATCCTAATAATTCCACTGTTAATCGGATGTTGCTTAACAGTAGCTACAGTGTACAGCCTAATAAAATCCTTCAACAGTTCCAATCAATTTCTTACTGGCATGGAGATCCCTTTAACCCTTCAAGCAAAGGCTTTGAAAAGGGAATAACAATAGAAACCACCAAGGAATAAATGAAAATCAAATAAGATGTTTGTGCGAGATTCTCTTAAGTTACTTATACTAGCCAAACTTTCTAGCCAAGTCAAATGGACCGGGCGGGATTTGAACCCGCGACCTCAGCGATGCCAACGCTGCGATCATACCAGGCTGATCTACCGGCCCAAAATGTAAACGTTGCAAGTCTTCTATTAAGGGTTTTGCTGGAAGGTTTTAATAGGTTTGGTGTCTTCTCTAGTTTTGTTGGAGGTTGTTAAATGGCTGGAATAGTTCTTGTTAGAGATGTTATGACAAAAAATGTTAGAGTTTTGAGACCCGACTCAAGCGTCAAGGAGGTTGTCGCAACTATGAACAAGTTTGATATAGGCTCTATAATTGTTGTCCAAGGCGGTAGACCAGTTGGGATAATCACTGAAAGGGACATTTTAAAAAGAGTTGTTGAGCCATGTCTGGCTCCTGAAACCTTGACGGCTAGACATGTTATGACAAGCCCCGTTTTAACAATTGATGAAAACGCAAGCGTGAATGAGGCGGCTAAGCTTATGGCCAAAAAAGGCGTCAAAAAGCTTCTTGTCACGCGGAACAACGAGGAACTTGCTGGCATCATCACATTTACCGACATTGTAACGAAGGTTCCGGAAATGCTAAGCCTATTGGAGGAACTGGTGAGACCCCACCACCGCACATACTAAGCTAAAATTCTAATGCGCTTAATTTTAAAACTGATGTATCTCCGCTTAAAGCTTTGAAAAGAGTAAAAGAGGCAAAAGGTCTTGAAGATTTTAGAGATGAACTTAAAAAAGGGTTTCGTTAAGGTAGTTCCTGAAACATTTGATGATCTGTGGCATCTCTACAATATCATCTATAAAGGTGATGAAGTTTACGCTTACACATCACGGGAGATAAAGCAGGACGAGAAGTATGCTAGGGCTAAATGTGGAGAACGCGTTTCAGTTTTTATGGGCGTTAAAGTTGAAAAAGTTGCTTGGGATAAGCTTCTTGGAAGACTTAGAGTTCATGGAATAATATGTCACGCGCCAGAAATCATTCCAACTGGCGCACATCACACGCTAAACATAGCGTTAAACTCTCCGCTGACAATAGTGAAAGAGGAATGGGCACATCATCATCTTGAGAGGCTAGAAACAGCGAAAAAAGCCTCTGAAAAACCAATAATAATAGTTGCAGTAGACGATGAAGGCTACGCCATCGCAACAACAACTCAGTACGGCGTTGAATTAAGAGTTGAAGAGAAGACAAGGCTTCCGGGAAAACTTGAAGCGGAAAAGCGAAACACAGCCGTTAAAGAGTTTTATCAAAAAGCTTTAAACAGTTTACGCCAAATATGGAGCGAAACCCGTAGTCCAATAGCGATTATTGGCGTGGGTTTCATTAAAAACGACTTCGCAAAGTTTTTGGAAAAAGAGGCGCCAGAAATAGTCAAATCTGTTGTGGATGTTAAAAGCGTAAACAACAGTGGTGTTGCCGGAATCTACGAAGCCATACGTTCTGGCGTTCTCACAAAAACCATGAAACATTTACGAGTTATGGAAGAAACCGAGATCGTTGAAGAAGTTCTCAAGAGGCTTGGTAAAGGCGAACGAAACGTCACCTACGGAATGGAAGAAGTGCGCAGAGCCGCCCATTTTGGAGCTGTTGAAACGCTTATTTTAGCTGACACCATGTTGCGTGAAGCTAAAAATGAAGAACGTTTGTCTCTAGAGCGGTTGATGAAAGATGTGGAGCAAAAAGGTGGAAAAATCATGGTTGTAAGCACAGAACACGAGGCGGGAGCAAAGCTTACTGCATTAAGCGGAATAGCTGCCCTTCTAAGGTTTTCGCTTCCTACCAGCCATTAAACCATTTCCAATCTTCTACGCACTGCTGGATTCTCATCTGCAAGCCTTTTCAAAGCCAATTCAAAAGTTTCGTCTTCCGCCAATTCCCTTTCAATGAAAACTCCTGTTCTACCAACTTCATCTCTTCTCAAAAGGGCATGAACCCTCTCCAAAACAGTTTCCACAGATATTTTAAGCATTTTAGCAACTTGATCCTCGCATCCGACAATAGCGCTTTCTTTATGCCCTTTCTCAGCTGGTTCGATGAGCATTAGGCGTTTGTCTACACCTGGAACCCGCAAGCCAGCTTTTAAATCTTTGAGGGTTACTTCTCCGCCGAACTTGTAGAATTCCCTTTCTGTTTTGCGCATTTTCATTAATGGGAATGAAACGCTTGTTTTTTCATCAATTTCTATGTAGGCTTTCATGGCATAGGTGGGTGTGGCTTGCACAATTAACTGCCTATTTATCGGTATGCCTGCTCTTTCAAGAGCTGTCTCAACAAGAAATGATGATGGTTGATAAGGTATGAAGACGTCGACGTCGCTTTTTTCAGTCACGTCTCCTCTTGCAATGCTTCCATGAGTAATGGCATGTATGCTAAATTTTTCCAATGCTTCCATTAGCTCTATTGCCTTAACTCTTAACTTCTTAAGCAGCATCCAACGTTCTTCGTTGTAAACGATTTCCTTAAACTCTAAACGCTTTAATGGTTTCTTAGCCATTACATTCCACTTTTGACAAGCTACTCAGTATTGAAGACTTCTCGCATGTTTAAAAATCTTAAGAAGCATTAAATTCTACAGTGCAAACCATTTCTTTAGAGGCTAAATAACCGTCTCGGAAGGCTGGTTAAAGTGAAAACTTTAAAGAGCAACGTTGTTTGTACTCTTTGCAAGCGTAGAGAAGCTTTCTTTTTCAGGCCTTACTCTGGCGAAAAATTATGCAAGAAATGCTTCGTGGAATCAGTGGAAAACAAGGTTAGAGCCACCATCGCCAAATACAAAATGCTTGAGTTTGACGACCGAATAGCCGTTGCTGTTTCTGGCGGAAAAGACAGCGTTAGCCTACTCCACATTTTAGCTAAAATAGAACGGGATTATCCAAAAGCCTCGCTTGTGGCGGTTTCTGTGGACGAGGGAATCGCCGGATATAGAGATGAAGCCCTAAAAATTGCTGGAGAGAACTGTAAAAAACTGGGCGTGGAGCATCATGTGATATCCTTCAGAGAGCTTTATGGCTTCACCCTTGACGAGATTGTTATGCTTAAAAGAAGCGGAGAAAACGAGTTGACACCATGCGCATATTGTGGCGTCTTAAGGCGAAAAGCATTAAACATTATTGCACGGAAAGTCGATGCGGATAAACTTGCAACCGCCCATACATTAGACGACGAAGCCCAGACAGTTCTCCTCAACATGCTCCATGGCAATGTTCTGCGGATAACAAGAGAAAAACCGGTTACCGACGAAACCCATCCAAAGCTTATAAGACGGGTGAAACCCTTCTGCGAAATTCCTGAAAAAGAAACAGCCCTATTCGCGTATGTTAGAAAAATAAAGTTTCAAGGAATTCCATGCCCATACGCTCCGGAAGCCCTAAGAAACGATGTGCGGCTCTTCCTCAACAGAATGGAAGAAAAACATACTGGAATAAAATACACAGTGTTTAAGGCAGCGGAGAAAATTAGGCAAGCCGTAGAAGAAACAGCAGGCAGCGAAATTCTAAAGGAATGCAGCCAATGTGGAGAACCAACAGTGCAAAACCTATGCAAGGCTTGCGAAATGCTTCAGAAAATAAAAGCTTAACAACCGATACCCTAATAAACATAAGCCTTTTAACCATTGAAGATTGATGAATGATTTAATTACAATTTTAGCCTCCGTAACAGCTGTAAGTTTCATAGCCTTCGTTGGGATAATTTTTGCCGGAATGCGAGAATTCTTGCTAAAACGCATCACCATGGCTCTAGTCGGTTTCGCTTCCGGCACTCTTCTCGGCGGTGCATTTCTTCATTTACTGCCGGAAGTTTTAACTCCCGAGAACGATCCTATAACAGTGTTTTTCTATGTGATTGTCGGCATAGTCTCCTTCTTTGCTTTAGAAAAGTTTCTGTATTGGCGCCACTGTCACGAAAGAGAATGCCCAACCCACATGTTTGTATACCTAAACCTTTTAGGAGATGGGATCCACAACTTCATTGACGGAATGGTTATAGCCGCAACTTTCATGTTTTCCTTCGAACTGGGCTTTGCCACAACATTAGCAGTTATATTCCATGAAGTTCCCCAAGAGTTAGGCGATTTCGGAGTACTAGTTTACGGGGGATTAAGCAAGAAAAAAGCATTAGCTTTCAACTTTATATCCGCTGTAACAGCCATTTTAGGCGCTTTAACAACATATTTTTTGGCTTACTTGAAAAGCATAGAAGTGCTTCTAGTTCCCTTTGCAGCTGGTGGCTTCATTTATATAGCGGCCACAGACCTTATGCCCGAGCTTCACAAAAAAACACATGCCAGCGAATCGCTTGTCCAACTTATTGTTATCCTACTTGGAATAGGACTTATGGCTTTTCTTAAAATTGCCCTTGAAGCCTAGTTTTCCTTTTTTCGCAGCATTTTCCTCTTTCAACCTTCGCAACAAAATTGACGCCTCTTCAGCGTTTCCAACCGAGGCAACCTTTAAAGCTTTCCCTAAAAAGATTCTTAACCCACAGTATGGACATGTTCTCGTTTTCTGCCCGTTTTTAGCCAATAAATAGCCTCCACATTTACTGCAGACAACAATTATGTAGTTTTGCAACACCCTCCACTCCGAAAACCTTTTCACCACACAGCTAAATAACGCTTAATGCAAGAGGATGCCGATGAGCACCCAAGAAGCAAATTCGGCACAACATTCCAGCCTAAAAGAGTCGGTTAAACAGTACTTTAGAAAAAAGGGTTATAAAGTAGAGGAAAACGTCAGCCTCGAAGGCTACAGGGGAGTCCCAAGAAACTTTGACCTAATAATCCAAAAAGGGCGTCTAACCCAAGGCGTTTGGATAAAGGACTGGAAAAGAACAATAGGCATAAACATCATAATAAACCTTGACAAAGCCTCCGAAGAAGTTGAACTACCAAACCCGGTAATAATAGGGGAAAAATTCAGCGACCATGCGAAATCCTATGCCAACAGAAGAAAAATAGTGCTAATAACTAAGAGGCAGATTCTGCAAAGCTTAAAAGCATAAAAATGCCCAAACTTTAAATTCTCAAAAATTCTTCAAGCAGTCCCTCACTTTCCAACTTATCCAACCAGTCAACCACGCCCACACGACACTTCCTAACACGATTTAAAACCTCCAAAATTTCCTCTACAACCTCTTCAAGGCTTCTGCCAGAGACGTCGATTTCGCAGATTCTACTTTTTCCATAATTGTTTAACGCGTCAATTAGACAAACATCCAAGATTTCAGAAGCTAAATTCTCCCACAATTTATTCCCTGAAAAACCTGCCTTTTCCATAAAACTCCGCAATTCGATAGGATTACGCCTTAGAACAAAAACATGAGTTACAAACCGTTTTGGAACAACGTTCGCTGCATAATGCCCATCTACAACAACGCTTTGTGTGCTGCTTTCTATAAACTTGCTAATTGCGCGTTTCATCTGCGCTTCATCAATAATCAATGAGCCTCTTTCCTCGTCCTTCCCAAAAACAAGATTCTCCTTAATGGCAAGGTCTGTCAAGTTCACATAAACAGCATTAAGCCTCAACGTAAGCAACCGCGCCACAGAAGTCTTCCCCACGCAAGGCGTCCCAGTAACCAAAACCACCAGCTTAGCCATAACTTCAACCAACCTGCAAACCATAAACACTTGCATCAAAATAAATTTTCCAAAACTTTTATTGCACCCGCCACGTGACATATCTCATGGCTGGCGAGTTGGCGTGCGGCCTTCGGGCTGACTTATGAAGCCTGAGGAAACTCCGCCCACATGTAGAAGTGCAACGCCCGTAAGGGCGTAAGGCGAGAGCCTTGGCAACGGAGCAGAAACGAAACGTCCACCCGGGCAAGATGCCTATGAAACATGCTAAGTTGTTGAGAATGCTGGGTGGAAACGGTGAAACGGCCGTCCTGCACGTGGAAAGGGCAAACAAGCGCTGATGAAGAGTCTACCTTAGGCGCGGGTAGCCCGATTAGCCGGATGCCACATAAAACAGAAGGCGGGTTACAGCCAACACGCCAGCCTCTTTTTAAAAACCAAGTAAAAGTTTAAGACTTTAAGGAAGGCATAAGTCTTTTATTGTGTGCGGAATCTCAAAACCTTTTCATCCCTATTTAGTGAAAAACCTTAGGGGAATAGTCTACTTTTCAAAAGGAATTCTCCAAAAGCAGAAATGGACTGGCTTAAAAAGAAGTTTAAGTATAGAGAACTAGGGGTTTCTGAAACTCTGGGGCTTGAGTTGAAGTGGAAGAAGCTATTAACTTTGCCAAAAATTGACGAAAACCCTGTTGTGGACTCGCTTTTTCAAGCTTATGCTTTATCTGCCCACTACTAGTTTTGAAAGAGGAAAGCCTAAAAGACTTTAGAAACGCCATAATCGCCAGCCTCAGAACGCAGGAAAAACTCGGCGATAAGGAGTTAAAATTCAATTTACGATTGGTAAATTATTCCATAACCGATTTCTATCTAAAATCCATTGAACTTGCGGTGCAGTCTAACATGGAAGAGAGGAGGAGGCTTGCTGAAAAAGACTTGAAAAGATTTTGGAGGATTAAGACGGATGTTTATGGAAAAACGTTAATTGCCTACATAGATCCGTTTTTAATTACAAGCGATATAGGCATTTTGTTTTATATGAGCATAGTTCCGTGTTTAGTGCGTGATTTTGGTGGAAATTAACTGTGTTTATTCGGAATCCGACTTTAGAATATAGATGATTCATACTTTAAATTCGCATGGCTTAAATGTCTCCGTTTCAATGTTTTGTTCGGGGAAGTTTGCGAGGTTAATCAAGTGGGCGAGCAATATTACTGTATAATAGAAGTGAAAGTCCCCAGTGGTCCAAGAGGTTGGCGGATTTTAGTCAATGACAGAATGAAACAAGTTTTAGAAAAGTTTAAAATAAGCGTTGAAGAGCTTGGAGGCAAAGTATACATTAGGTACTAATGCTAAAACTTCTGTGGCAGAATTTCTTTTATCGCTTCTTTGTAAACCTCAAAGTCCCGTCTGCTAAATAAGACAAGCATCACTTTTTCAAGTTTATCTTCCTTTTCCAAAAACTCCTTAACCGTTTTTAGGGCTACTTTACAAGCTTTTTCTATTGGATATCCATAAGCACCGGTGCTTATTGATGGAAAAGCTATGGTTTTTAAGCTCTTTGAAACAGCCAACTTTAAAGAGTTTCGATATGCTTCAGCCAAAAGTTCTGGTTCACCGCTGTTTCCTCCATGCCAGATTGGTCCCACAGTGTGGATGACGTATTTTGCCTTTAATTTTCCTCCCGAAGTTATTGCGGCTTTTCCCGTTGGAAGTCCATTGGGCCATTCTGTTGCTCTTATTTGTTTGCATTCTTCAAGGATTTTAGGTCCACCCTTTCGATGGATGGCTCCATCTACTCCGCCACCTCCCATGAGCGAAGGGTTTGCGGCGTTAACTATGGCGTCTGTTTCCATTTCTGTTATGTCTCCTTGAACCAAGCAGAGTTTCGCCTTCCCTATTTGAAATTCGCAAATGTTTTCAGTCATTGCCCAACACCATTCTATGTGTGGCGAAGTTCACCTTTTAAAAGTTTAAGCTTATCAGCGAGTGATTCATAGAAAGAAACGGTGAAACATGTTGGATTATGAAAAACTGGAAGCCTTCATTTTTGAAAAAATTTCTAAAACCCATCTTCCGGGATTAAGCCTAGCAATAATTGAAGATGGAGAACTAGCCTATAGTAAGGGCTTCTGTTTTAGAGACCTTGAATACGGTCTTAGGGCGACACCTGAAACCCTTTACGGAGTAGGTTCTGTCACAAAGTCCTTCACAGCCTTGTCTATAATGCAGCTTGCTGAAAAGGGAAAGCTAAGCCTTGATGAACCTATCAGTAAGTATATTCCATTAAAGCTTAAGGCTAAAGACGAGCCTATAAGGATATGGCATCTGCTTTGCCACGCTTCCGGCATACCCGCCTTAGCCTATGCAGAAGCTTTAATCCGATACGTAACCGGAGCTGGCGGCAAATGGATTCCCATAGCAAGTTCGGAAGACCTATTTACTTTCATGCGTGAAGCAGACAGTTGGGCTTTTTCTAAACCTGGGAAAAGATGGTTCTACTTGAATGAAGGCTACGTCATTTTAGGGCATGTTATCGAAAAAGTTTCTGGTATGAGCTATGACAAGTATGTTAAAGCGAATATACTTGAGCCTCTGCAAATGTATAGAAGTTTTTTCAAGAAAGAAGATGTGGAGGCAGATGCCAATGTGGCTACGCCTTACATTGTCACCAGAGATGGTGAATGTAAAGAGTCCAAGCATCCATACGGCATATTTGCCGACGGTGGATTAATAAGCAACGTTATCGATTTGGCACGCTACATACTCATGTATTTGAACCGCGGAAGACATAATGGGCATGCTGTAGTATCGCTGGAATCTGTTGAGGAAATGGAGAAGCCTAGGGTTAAGTTACCACTCCAAGTTTTCGGCGGAGAAGCCTACGGCTACGGACTAAGCATAATTCCAAACTTTTTCGGCTACAAACTTGTAGGACACGGTGGCTCAGTGCTTGTTTACACCGCTTACATTGGATATGTTCCAGAAAAGAACGTGGGAGTTGCCCTTTTAGCCAATGGAAGCGGCTACCCGCTCTCCCAGATTGGACAATATGCGCTTGCTATGATACTGGGTAAAAATCCTGAAGAGCTTCCCTTCCTCAAAATGGAGAAAACATATGAACTGCTAAGCGGAATGTACGAAACTTATAAGGGAACCATGGAAGCCAAAGTTTCAGCCAAGGGAGGCATCCTTCAAATAGAAATCTGCGACAAATACACTGACATGGTGATTTCGCTTATCCCCGAAAACTTAGAAGGCAGCATGAAAAAGTTTTATGCAATACAGTCGGGTGGAAAACTTCCAATAGAGTTCATTGTGGAAAATGGCGGTGTGGAACTGATCTATGAGCGGTATAGACTGAAAAAAGTAAGCCACCTACCATGAAAACGCTGAAAGGATAAACCATAAACCGAAAATCGCTAAGATTGCAAAGCAGAAAAAGAATACAATGTTAAAAACTTTCTTTGTCCAGAAGCGCCGCGACTTGAAAACCGTCACAGAAACAAATGTATCCCAGAGAAGGTCGCAAAGCCAATGAACTACTGCAAACGCAATTAACCCGGCAAAACCAAAAATGGAAGCATTAAGGATGAGAGCAGCGCCTACGGTTGCCCACCAGAGGAAAAAGTATGGATTTGCACCAGTTGCGACAAAACCTGCGACAAAAGAGGTGTGCCCGGAATGCCGCGGCTCTTCGCTCGCCTTTTTCCGCGTTTTAAACATTTGAAAACCCATGTAGATGAGGATTAAGCCTCCGAGAAAGCTTATAGTCCTTTGAACTAGGATGGAGCGGAAAAGCTCTGAAAGCCCTAGGTACAAGAGGAAAATTAGTGGAAACTCTATTGCTCCATGCCCAATGGCTATCAAAGTTCCAGCTTTTTTACTTCCATACCCCTTTGCAACTGTCACTGCAAATACTGGTCCAGGCATCATAACCCCTGACAAGGAAACCAACGCTACAGATGCTAAAAACAGGTAAAAGTCTGTTATAGGTTCCATTTTTCATCCGTGACATTTAGGTGTTTCACGTTTAAGCAAGCGTTTATTGCTCCAGTGAAAGCAGTTTTTCTTGTGCGGCTGCAGCTCCATTCCCCAGTTCCACCTTGTATCCTAGCTTTTTAAGCGTTGTTTCTATGGCAGTTATTGTGGCAAATATATCGTTTTGATTCACGTTTCCCATGTGACCCACTCTGAAGCCTTTTCCCTTTAATGGTCCCAATGTTGAAGCAACGATTATTCCGCGTTTTTTCATTTCGTTTCTGAATTGGGGGTCGTCAATGTTTTCTGGATAGTATATGGCTGAAACAGTGTTGGCGGCATTTTCCTTTTCAGCTATAAGGTTAAGGTTTAAAGCGTTTACAGCAGCTCTAAAAGCCTCTGCCAAAGCATAATGCCTTCTAAATCTATTCTCCAATCCCTCTTCAATTATGAGTTTTAAAGCTTCATGAAGGGCGTAAACCATGTTTACAGGCGGTGTTGCGAAATATTTTGTAGGGTCCCTCATTACTGGAAGCCAATTTTTGAAGCTTCCATACCAAGAGCCTACAGAGGTTTTGCGTTTTTCTAAATATTCTAAAGTTTTTTGGCTTACTGCAATAAGGGCTAAACCCGGTGGCACGCCGACGCATTTCTGGGAGCCCGAAGCGCAAGCGTCTATGCCCCATTCGTCAACGCGAACTTCCATCCCACCAAGCGAACAAACAGTGTCAACTATGTAGAAGGCGTCGCTGTATTTCTTAACAACTTCTCCTATCTCCTTAATCGGGTTAGCCACACCAGTTGAAGTTTCCACATGCGTAACCGTAACAGCCTTGTAATCGTCTTCCATTAGGGCTTCTCTAACGTGTTCAGGTTTTACGGGTTTACCCCAAGGCACTTCAAGAACACGGGGCACAGCGCCGTAAACTTTCGATATTTCAACAAAATAGTTGCCGAAAAACCCTGAAACAGTGTTAAGCACCTTATCGCCGGGTTCTACAATGTTTGCGATAGCCATTTCCAAAGCCAATGTTCCAGACCCAGCAATTACGAAAACTTCATTGCTGGTCATGAAAACCTTTTTCAAATTGTTTAAGGCTTCTTTGAATATGCTTGCAAATTCTTGGCTTGTGTGAGATGTGGTTGACGTGCTTAAAGCGCGTAAAACTTTGGGGTCAACGTTTGTTGGACCGGGAATCATGAGGATTTCCCTTTCAAACATCTCCTATTCCCTTCCAAGGCGATGTTGAGGTAAAGTTATATTCGGCTGCAAATTTAAGTTTAATTTGGAAGGTTAAATTTGACAGCTAAAAACGGTCCAACCTCTGGGTTTTTGCGGAAGATTAAAGACTTCGTCATTGGTGCAACAGTTTACAGCGCCATCAGAGACTTTCAAGAGAGAAGACTGCTCATGGAATACGGATTGATGCTTGCTGTGCTGGGCGACATGCTTGGGTATCCATTTTCCACCTATTACCGTTTGAGGCTTCTTCCATACTGGCTTCCTAGGCTTAAAGAGTGGAAAACTTTTCTTCTAAAAGAGAAGGATGTAACAGAGAAACTGTAGAACTATGGAAGTTATAATAACATTTTTATCCCAAATGAGCTTTCCATATTCTTGAAGTGAAAAACTATGACCAAAAAAGAAACAAATGAGGAGAAGAAGGAAAGCGAAGTTAAGAAAGCCGTTAAGGGCTTGGTTTATGGCATGGCTATGCATGGCATGGTGAGCTATGCCTTAAAAACAAGGATGCATTTGGAAAACCTTTTCATGCTCATTACAATGGGCGATATGCTGGGCGTTCCAGTGTTGCCCCCATACTACTGTCTTAGACTCTTGCCCTACTGTGTGCCGCATATTAAGACGTGGAAGCGGACACTACTAAGGGAACGCGATGTGACAGACTCCGTTTTTGCCTAGAAAGGAGGACTTAGGGCTTGTCAAAGGCTGTGTCGATAAAGGAGTATTTAATGAGTCGCCCAACCATAAAGTATATTCTCTTCGGCGGCAAGGGGGGTTTAGGCAAAACAACTTTGTCTGCAGCAACTGCATACTGGCTTGCCAAAAGAGGCAAAAAAGTTGTGGTTTTCTCTACAGACCCGCAAGCCAGCCTCACAGACATTTTTGAGAGGAACATTTTTGGCAAGGGAGAAGTTGAAATAACCTCTAACCTTTTCGCCTTAGAGATTGACGCCGACAAGAGAATAGCCGATTACCAAGAGGAGATAAGACAGAAGATAATCAAAATGTATGGGGAGGTCCCCAAAGAGGTGGAAGACTACATTAAGTCATCTGCCGCTGAACCCGCAATGGCGGAGTCAGCGACGTTTGATGCTATGGTTGAGTTAATGACAAGCGAGGCTTACGATTACTATATTTTCGATATGATGCCTCATGGGCATGCCATACGATTTCTCGGCATGTCGGAAATACTCGACGCATGGGTTAACAAAATAGTTGAAACGAGAAAGAAAGCTGCTGAATATGGCGATGTAGCCGCAGTTATGAGTGGGAAAGGCAGCTTAGCTCAAGAAGACAAAATCCTAGAAGAGTTGGATTTTATCCGTTCAAGATTAGGCTTCGTCAGCAACATGATGAGAGATCAAGAGCACACGGCCTTTTTCTACGTTCTTATACCAGAGCTTATGCCGATACTCGACACAAAAAGGGCTTTGGAAATGTTTAGGGAGTTTAACATACCTTTAAGCGGAGTTATAGTGAATCAAGTATATCCTGTTGAACTCTTAAAGCAAAAGAACATTCCAGCCTTTCTTAAAAACAAAATAACTATGCAGCAGGAGCATATGAAAACCATTCAGAAAGAGTTTGGACCGCTTATCCGTGGAGTTGTGCATATGTTTGACCGTGAACCTAAAGGACTTAAAATGATCCCTGAAGTAGCTAAAGTTCTGTTTGGAGAGGCATAACCATGAGCAAAAATGTAAGTTTTAGCGATTACATTGCCTCAAAATCGAATCTTAAATACCTGTTTTTCGGAGGGAAAGGCGGCGTAGGCAAAACTGTGGTGGCAGCAGGAACAGCCTATTATTTAGCTGAAAAACTTGGGAGAAAAACATTAATTTCTTCCACAAACCCCGTCCATAGCCTTTCAAGCGCCTTTGGTAAGGACATTTGGGGCAAGGGCATTCAAAAAATTGAGGGAACAAAGAATCTTTACGCAGTTGAGATTGACGTTTCAGACACTATCGAGAGATATAAAAATGAGATACGGGAAAAGATTTACACTTTCCTTAAATATGCCGATATTCCACTAGACCCAGAGCCTTTTGTGGATATTGCCACCACCAATCCTGCCTTTGAGGAGTCAGCCATGTTTGACGACATGGTTGGCCTAATATTAAAGGGCGAATTTGACGCTTATGTTTTCGACACAGCGCCAGTAGCCCATACCTACCGCCTTCTTGGTATGTCAAAAGTCTATGATCTTTGGCTGCATAAAATGATTAAAAGCCGAGAGGAAGCTCTCTCGCTTCGTGTAAAGCTGTCTTTCCGGAAAGATAAAATTATGGAAGAAATAAAGAAGGATCCTCTTCTTGCTAGCCTCTTGGCTACCAGAGAAAAAACAGAGAAGGGACGTGTGTTCTTGACGGATAAGGAGCGAACTGCCTTCTTCTTTGTAACTTTGCCACTTTCGCTTCCAATAGCAGTCATTGAACGCTTCATCGGCTGGGTTCAAGCCTTCGACATCCCAACAGGCGGAGTAATAGTGAATGAGGTTCTGCCAAAAGAGGAGTTTGACCTAAAAAACACTTCACCTTATATTGTTAATAAAATAAGGGAACAAGATGGCTATCTAAAAATTATTCATGAAAAGTTTCCAGGAATGGTTCGCGGGTACGTGCCCCTATTTGAAACGGAAGTAACAGGCTTAAAAATGATTGCTTGCGTTGCAGAGGCTTTAGCCAAAAAATAAAAATAGGGGAAATTTAGGCGGTCTTCGCCGCTCTTAACTTCTGAAAGGCTTTGGCTCCCTCATAACACATGAAAAGTCCAAGAATTAATAGAAAAATGTTCACGGCGGCAGCTATTAACGCTCCTATTTTTGTTGGGTCTGCCATATACCCTATAACTCCGTTGTAGGAAAGGAAAGCTAACGCCGACAGAGTGGTTGCCAGCATGAAAAGCATTGGAATCAACGTGTAAATTGTTGGGCGCTTCTCCTTTGTAAGCCACAGCGACACGATCATTAGGGCCAGTCCAGCCATCAGCTGATTTGCTCCGCCAAATGTTCCCCAGATATAGCTAAAAACTGCGCCGACGTGTGGACTTGTTATAAGGTAAACAACTATACACACTAGGATGGCGCTAATATACTTGTTTTTAAAGATCCCACCCATTCGCGGTCCAGCTAGGTCAGACAACACCAGTCTAGTAATTCTTAGACCTATGTGCATGATTGTTATAGCCAAAATGATCAGCATGACTGATGTTAACGCGTTCCCCACATTTGTCGGAATCCCTATATACCCTAGAAGTGTTGATCCACCTTTGACAAATATTCCGCCTGCTCCTGTGGCTGCTGCTACGCTTGGGTCAAGAATTGCGCATGTAACTAGGGCAACTGTTGCCAGTATTCCCTCCGCTAGCATTGCGCCGCCACCTACAAAGTGTGCGTCTGGCTCCGCGTCAAGTTGTTTTGCTGTAATGGAAGAGCCGATTAAGCTGTGCCATCCGGATATCGCTCCGCAAGCGATTGTTACAAACATCATTGGCCATAAAGGCCCTATAGCTGCTGAGGCTGCCCATGTTCCCGTAGTCCAGAAAGTTGTAGTAGGCACTTGTACGAAGTTGGGAGCGCCTGCGAAAGCTCCAATGATTATGCCTATGATGCCCGCGTATACCAAGTAGAAGGAGAGATAGTTAATTGGTTGAATGAAAACCCATATTGGCAAGACAGCTCCAAGAAAACAGAAGAACAGCGTTATAAACATCCAAAAGTCTCTGGCGTTTGGAAACGGACCTGTGGCGGGTAATGGAGCCGAGACGGGTTGAACTATGCCAACCCATATCCCTAAAAACATTATTATTACAGCGATAATTGTGGTGTAAACGATGTTAACTTTAAGTTTGTATGTCATGTAACCCGCCAGCATTCCCACTATTGTAACTATAAGCACCGGTATCGGGCTTACAGTGTAGCTTATAAATAAGCCTGCAACGACGTTGGTGAAGGATGAGAGGATTAAAACGATGTACCAAAGAATATACCATAGCAAAATTGTTCGGGCCCTCGGCGAAACTAATTCGTAGGTTATTGGGCCGAATGATGAACCTTCTGATCTTGTAGAAACCATTAGGCTTCCATAATCATGGATCCAGCCTATGAAAATAGTTCCGAATAAAATCCATAGAAGCGCTGGCAACCATCCCCATTGAACGCCGATGATGGGGCCTAGTACAGGGCCTAGGGCTGCTATGCTTTTCCACTGGAATCCGAAAAGTACATATCTGTTCGTCGGGAAGAATTCTACTCCGTCCATGTACGTGTGGGCTGGGGTTTCTCGTTTTGGGTCCGACATTATGACGTTTTTGTCAAACCATTTTATGTATCCCCAGTAGGCGATGGCGTACAGTATTATGCCAAGCAGAATTACAATTACTGAAAGCAAGTTTCGTCCCTCGGTTTTTATGGTTTAGCTGGTCATCTTAATATAAGACTTGCGATAGAACTAAACATTAGAAGGAGCGGTGGCATGTACGAGATAACCCTAATTTTCGCTCTTGCCTTCCTATTCCTAATAACCTATTTCATTGGCATGTATCGGAACAGAAAAATTGCAGTCAACTACGCGAGAACCATTAAAGAGCACATGTCGCCGCACAGCAGTTTCGTGGGCTTTCGTCCCTACAGTCGCGGCGGATTCCGAACTCTATGCAAGCTCAAGGAGAAAGAACCTTTCACGGAAATCGAAATGGCTGTCAGCCTCGTGGACCGCGAAAATCTAATGCATTACCCACTAGCTTTACTTACAAAGGACAAAGACCGTCTGGCGTGCTGGGGTTTCTTCAAGGACTCTGTTCCTCTCAGTATGGAAATTCTCCCAATAAAGGAAGAGAAACTATGCTGGAAAGTGGCTTCTGAAAGGGGTCTAATTCGCGTGATTTCGGATGACGATTTTTACAAACATTTCGCTGTCTTAGCCTCAAATCAAGAAATTGCAGATAAATTCCTTTCAGACCATCGCCTCCAGAAACATATTCTTGAAATGAAGGCTTTCATTAAACGTTTATCCCTCAGCGAAAAAGAGTCGAGGCTATATTTAATAGGTGAATTGAAAGAGGCTTCATCTGTGAAATCTCTTATAGACGTCTTCATGCATTGCGGAGAACATTGCAGAAAATTCCAAAGGTAAACGACTGAGCACAGAGTTTTAAATAATTTTTACGAAACGTTCTTGAAATTTAACTACTTCGTTGCTGTTTTTTGCCATGGCGTAGCTTTCAAGTCTTTCTTTGTTTATGTCGATGAACGTGTGTCCCCACTTAAATACTGAAAGTAGCCTATAAGCTTCTTCCTTGAATCCAGCTATGTATAAAGCCGCGGATAAGGCTTCAACAGTGCTAAGTTTCGTGGGGCATCCAAAATTGACGGGGTTTCCAGCAACCAAATATGGAAGACATCTAGATGTTCCTCTAACGTTTTTTAGTAATGGTTTTTCAGCGTGTTCCCAGCTAAAGTCTAACGCCACCAGGCCATGTTCCTCTATGCGTTCTCTGTCTGCTGGCGAAAAGGCAATTTTTGAGAGAGGGTTTAAGACAACAGCCCTTCTCGGCAGAAACTTGATTTGACGCACTAGGCGAACTAGTCCGTGGCGTTTAAGCTTTAGAGCTGTGCATTTTTTAGGGTCACATTGTCCAGCGTGGTAAACGATGATTTTAATTGGTTTTCGCTGCACCTGTATTTCGCACCTTTGAATGGCTCATAGGGTTGTCCAGCACTTTTGGAATCCATTCTAAAAGGTCAGATGCAACCATGTGGTAGCCCTTCTCTTCAAAAACAAAGTCTCCAGCAGCACCGTTAACGAAGGCTCCGGCAACAGCAGCTTCAAAGGGATCTGCGCCCTGCGCCAGAAAAGCCCCAACAATTCCGGAAAGCACGTCTCCGGTTCCGCCAACAGTCATGCCTGGATTTCCGGTAAAATTAAGTTTGAAGCGTTTTTCATTGGCGATAATGTCTACTGGACCTTTAAGAAGCAACGCGGCACCTAATTCTGCAGCGGTTTTCTGCGCCTCTGAAGCCTTGTCTGTTAGGTTTTCAAGAAGTTTTCTACCAGTTAGTACAGCGTATTCTCCAGCATGGGGAGTCAAAACCGATGGCACATTTAATTTCCTTTTAAACTCTGCAAAAGCTTTCAAGCCATCAGCATCTAGCAAAAGCGGTTTACAAGCACTTTCAATAATTTCAATCAAAATCTTAACAGCATCCTTTGTTTCAGCATGCAACCCCAATCCAGGACCTAGAACTACGGCGTCTACCCTTTCAACATAGGCTTTTAGTGGCGGTATATTGGTTATGTTTAGGTGGTCTCCATCAAGTTTTATGGTGATCAGGTCTGGCGACATGGCTGAAATGTCATGGGCAGTTTTCCACGGAGCGGCAACATACGCCAAATCAACGCCCGTCCGTAGAGCGGAAAGTGCCACCAAAGCCGGGGCGCCTGAGAAGGTTTCGCTTCCGCCAATTACAAGCAGTCTCCCATAGTCTCCTTTATGGGATTCTGGAACCCGTTTTTTTAAAGCGAGGGCGACATCTCCTGGTCCAGCGTAATTTTCCAACTCTTTTGGTAAACCGATATCTTTCACAATCAATTCACCAACATATTCTCTTGCGTTTTCAAGCCCCTTTTTCGTTTTGTAAAAAGTTAGTGTCAAGTTGGCTTTCACGGCAGCTCCTAAAACTTCTCCAGTGTCAGAGTCTATTCCTGTGGGCACGTCAACAGCCACTTTAAAGGCTTTTGAAAAGTTAATTTTTTCAACAAGTTGTTGTATTGGCGGTTTCAGTTTGCCCTTGGTTCCAGTGCCAAGAAGCGCGTCAACAACGACTTCCGCGTTTATGTCTGGAATAAGGGCGCTGTCGTAAACTTCATGAATGGTTATGCTTTCCTTCAAAAATTGCAGTGCCCTCCAATTTTCTAAGGCTGCTTTATGGGAGATTTCCTTGGCTTTTCCTGCGAGAATTACTGTAACTTTAAAGCCCATTGCTAAAAGATGTCGCGCTGCAACAAATCCATCTCCGCCGTTGCCGCCTAAACCACAGAAAATTGCGACACTTTGGTCTGGCTTAAACTTTGAAGCTATTTCTAAGGCTACGTTGCGCCCAGCATTTTCCATAAGTTGAAGCTGTGAAACCCCAAAATATTCAGCGTTCAACTCTAAAGCTCGCATCTCACTACTTGTAATATAACCCTCAACAGCATTTTCGTTCGTCATACTTTAGACCTAACAGCTAATATCTCCGATTAGAGATAAGAATATTTTCTAAAGATGAAATTAGACTGCTTTATAACAACAAAATATTTTAATGCAATCAGAACAGACAATAATACGAGGAGGTTTAAATGCCTAAAGCCTTTGTGTTAATTAACACGGAAATAGGTTCAGAAGCAGACGTCTTAAAAGACTTAAAGAAGATTGAAGGCGTTGAAGAAGCTTTTGCTGTTTACGGAGTTTACGACATAATTGCCAGAGTTGGCGCGGAATCAATGGATAAGCTGAAGGAAATTGTGACCTGGCGCATTAGAAGGCTTGACAAGGTTAGGTCAACCCTAACAATGATAATAGTTGAAGAATCACCAAAATAGCCTATTCTCCCTTTTATTTCACACCGTAATCCAAAAACTTTCAAACACACTCTTTTTAGCTTTCGAAAGCGTAATGGCTTTTAGGCTGTAACAAATGGCTCTTCAACAAATACATATAGGCTTCGACGACACAGATTCGCCGAGAAAAGGATGCACAACCCACATTGCAGCTCTTCTCGTAGAGAAACTTCACAAACTTAGAGTGCAGTTTACTGACTATCCAAACCTGATTAGGCTAAATCCAAATGTTCCATGGAAAACCAGAGGAAATGGCGCCCTCTGTCTGCGAATAAAATGCGATGAAGAAATCGTCGACAAGGTTAAAGAAGCAGTTATAGACACCGTAGAGGAAAATGCTGATTTGGAATATAAAGGCACAGAGCCTGGCATTGTCTTCTTCGCAAGGGCAAAAATCCCAAAGGAAGTTAAGACTTTCGCCAAAAACGCCATAACCGGAGTTGTTGACATGAAAACAGCCCTTAAAATTTTAAAACGGTTCAAAGCTGAGGCTTTTGGCTTTAAAAGTGGACGTGGAATAATAGGCGGTTTGGCGGCTGTAGGTGAAACCTTGCAAGACGACTACACATTCGAAATTATTGCATATCGTACCCCAGAAAACTATGGCTTAAAAAGGAAGATAGACGAAGCCTCCATTGTGGAAATGGATAGAGCTACAGCTCCCTACACGTTTAACAATGTTGACCCAGAAACCGGCAGAATCCTAATAACGCCCCGCGGACCAGACCCCATCCTTTTCGGTATAAGGGGCGAAAGCCCAGAGGTTATTAAAAAGGCTTTTAAAATGGTTAAGCCGCTTGAGCCTATTGAAAGATGGGTGATTTTTCGCACAAACCACGGCACAGACGCCCATCTAAAGCGTATCAAGCAATTAAGCCAAATAAAACCATATCATCCGGTGATTGTTAAAGGAACTGTGGCGGCAAATCCGAAGATAATTCCAAGAAGACATGTTATCTTTTCAATTGGAGATAAGAGTGGTTGTGTTAACTGTGCTGCCTACGCGCCCACCGGTAACTTAAGAAAGGTGGCAAGTGAGCTTGTTGAAGGAGATTACATTGAAGTTTACGGTGGTGTTCGTCCCCCATCTCGAAATCGCCCATTAACCATAAACCTTGAAAAACTTCGTTTACTAAAACTTGCCCCACAACTAGTTTATCACAACCCAACTTGCCCGCAGTGCGGCAAGCGGTTGAAATCCATGGGAAAGGGTAAAGGCTACAGATGCGAAAAATGTGGTCAACGCTTCCCAAACTTCAGCAAAATTGTCGTCAAAGTTAAGCGAAAATTGAAAAAGGGGTTGTATGTTACTTCGCCGAGGTCTCAGAGGCATCTTACAAAGCCTCTTGTGCGTTACGGGATGGAAAAACGGCAGAGTTTCTCGATGGGCGAGTTGATGGATGAGTGGCACTTTCCATGAGATGTTTACGTTTTTCATTTTCTTTGACTTTGAAAATTTCACAGAGCAGTCGGTAAAGCTCTTCATCGCCTTCAACCCTACAAAACATATCCCTTTCAGCTTTAAGTATGCGTCCCACAGCCTGATAGGTTTGCCTCCACTCTAGCTCCCTCCACATAATTTTATAATTTTTCAACTCGATCCACGCTCTGAAAACTAAAACAGTGAACATGCCAAGGGTTAAAGCAAGATTAAAGTAGGTATATTTTTTGAGCAAACCCAGTCTCTTCCCCTGCCTTTTGTTATGTTTCCTAAAAGTGTTAATAAAGCCAATAAGTTTTAAAGCGGCGCGAGGTGCTTGATATTTGGAGAAACCCCTTAATGAGCGAGGTTTTACCCCCTATTGTCTACGAGCTTGGCATAGGGGGCATAGGCGGCTTCGTAGTTGGATTCGCCCTTAAGAAATTAAGCAAACTCATACTCGTCTTAATAGGCTTGTTTATTGCTGTTCTCATATATTTAGGAGTGAAAGGAGTAATAAGCATAAACTATGAGGCGCTCCTCACACTTATCGGCAACCTGTTGGGGTTAGCCAGCAACGCTCTTTCTTGGCTTGTTCATACAATAGCTTTACTGCCATTCGCTGCAAGTTTTATTGCTGGTTTTCTGGTAGGCCTTAAACTTGGATAGTGAAATAGTTTAAATGTTGGAGACTCGTTTATCCATTGAAAACGCGCAGAGCCAAAAAATAAGCCAGAGTTTGGGGCGTTAGATAACTTTGGAAAAATTTCCAGCCGAAGAATACACGCTTCCTTTTTTCAAAGAGTTAGGCTATGTCAGAAAGTTTTGCCCAACATGCAATACACATTTTTGGACCCTTAACCCTGAACAAGAAACGTGTGGAGAAGCAAGGGCTGAAGGCTGTGCCGTTTATACTTTTATAGGTAATCCTCCTACAAAAAGAAGTTATACTTTGCGTGAAATGCGTGAAGCCTTTCTATCCTTTTTTGAAAGACATGGGCACATGCGCATTAAGCCTTACCCCGTTGTTGCAAGGTGGAGAGATGATATTTACCTAACCCACGCCAGTATAATAGACTTTCAACCATACGTAACTGAAGGAATTGCGCCGCCGCCAGCAAACCCCCTAGTCATAGCTCAACCGTGCATTCGCTTGGTGGATATAACCAACACTGGTCCAACCTTCGGTAAATATGTAACCATTTTTGAAATGGGCGGACACCACGCGTTTAATTACCCAGATAAAGAGGTTTATTGGAAAGACCAAACAGTGAGATACCATCATCTGTTTGCCACCGAAGAACTCGGCATAAAACCAGAGGAGATAACCTACAAAGAGGAAGTTTGGTCCGGAGGGGGGAACGCTGGACCATGCCTTGAATGCATCGTCGGAGGATTAGAAGTTGCCACTCTGGTTTTCATGCAATACAAAGTCATAAACGACAAATTTGTCAAATTGCCAATAAGAACTGTGGACACCGGCTATGGCATAGAACGTTTCGCTTGGCTTTCACAAGGCGCTCCAAGCGCCTTCCACACAATTTACGGCGAATTGCTTGATAAAATCTTCAAAATGGCTGGAATAACCAAAATTAATCAAGATCTGCTGGCAAAAGTTGCAAAAGTTTCCGGCCTTGTAAGTTTAGATAAAACTGCTGGTCTGCTTGAAGCTAGAAAGAAAATAGCTGCAATGATTGGTGTAGAAGCAGATGTGTTGGATAAGTTTTTGTTCCCGATAGAGAATGCCTTTGCGATTGCAGATCACACAAAATGTTTAAGCTTCATGCTTTCGGAAGGTGTAGTTCCTTCAAATATTCAAGAAGGTTATTTGGCGAGGCTTCTGTTTAGGAGGATATATCGACTGTTAAGAATGCTTGGTATTTCCGACAAGCTTTACGACATTTTTGAAATGCAAATCCATTATTGGTCTAAGGATTACCCGCATCTCCGTGAAATGCGGGACGAAATAATGGAGATACTTTCAGTAGAGGAAGAGAAGTTCGATGAAACCATAAAGCGTGGAGGAAGCCTAGTAAGGCGAATAGCCGAAGAATTGAAATCAAAAGGTGTCGGCGAAATTCCAGTTGAAACCCTAACTGAGCTATATGATTCTCATGGTCTCTCACCAGAAATCGTTAAGGAAATAGCAGAAAATGAGGATTTAACCGTTAAAGTTCCAGAAAATTTCTATGCCTTAATTGCTGAAAGGCACATGCAAACACCCAAGCCAACAGAGGAAGGTGAACATGAAAAATGGCTTGAAAATGAAGTGGCTGGGCTTCCAGAGACAGAAGAACTCTACTACAAAGACCAATACATGAGGGAATTTGAAGCAACAGTTGTCAAAGTCTTTCAAGATAAACATGTAGTTCTAGATAGAACATGCTTCTACCCAGAAGGCGGTGGACAACCAGCAGACACAGGCTTTCTAATGTTTAAGGGGGAAAACGCTGA
Source organism: Bathyarchaeia archaeon (assembly GCA_038882475.1). GTDB lineage: Archaea > Thermoproteota > Bathyarchaeia > Bathyarchaeales > Bathycorpusculaceae > JABFQN01. The sequence goes on along the minus strand of JAVZOF010000002.1, from coordinate 32,825 downwards.
GGTTGTTGATGTTCAGAAGGTTGGTAAAGTTATAGTTCACAAAATTAGCGGGGGAAAGGCTCCCAAGGAAGGTAGTGTAGTTAAGGGCGTTATAAACTGGGATAGACGTTACGCCCTAATGAAAGCTCACACCGCCACCCACATTGTTAACGCTGCTGCGCGGCGGGTTCTGGGGCAACATGTATGGCAGTTCGGCACTCAAAAAGGCGTTGAAAGTTCAAGGCTTGACATTTCCCATTACCGCCGCCTCACGCGAGAAGAAGTGCAAAAAATAGAAATTTTAGCCAACGAGGCTGTTTTAAGGAATATACCCGTTGAAATCTCTTGGATGCCTAGGACCGAAGCTGAAAACCGTTACGGGTTTAGACTTTATCAAGGCGGTGCAGTTCCCGGGAAGGAAATTCGTATAGTTAAGATTGGAGACTGGGAAGTGGAGGCTTGCGCCGGAACCCATGTGCAAAACACTGGAGAGATAGGCTTTATCAAAATAATTCATTCTGAAAGAATTCAAGATGGTGTAGAGAGGCTTGTGTATTCCGTTGGTATTGAAGCGTTGAAGGCAGTGCAAAAGAACGAGGAGCTGCTCTGGTTGGTTTCAGAAATCTTAAATGCTCCATTGGAAAAGTTAGACAAAACTGCTGAAAAACTTGTTAAGGAACTGAAAGAGGCAAACACGGAAAGGAGAAGGCTAATTAAAGAGATAGCGAAGCTGGAAAGTGCTGGCGTAAGCGCTGAGGCGGAAATTGAAGTTGTTCGCAATATAAGTGGTGTCAAGCTTGTTTTGCGTGATTTCAAGGGAAATATCGATGTTGACCGCATGGTTCAAACGGCAAACGAGTTGATTAAAAGAGATGATGCAATAGTTACAATTTTCTATGGAACTGACGGAAAAACCGCGAGAATAATGGTTATGGCTGGAAAGAAAGCCGTTAACAAAGGCGCAAACGCTGGCGAAATAGTCAAAGAGGCCTCAAAGATAATAGGTGGAGGAGGGGGAGGGAAACCCAACTTTGCCCAAGGAGGAGGAACTGACACAGAAAAGCTGCAAAAAGCAATTGAAAAAGCTGAAGAAATTTTGAAAGAACAGCTTAAGCACAAGTAGACTACCATTTACGCGAATACTAGGTTTTATGTCAAAGCATGTTTTGAAGTATACTTTTCTAAGCAAAAATTATATGAAAAACAAGCGTGAACACATCTTCCAAAAGTATTAGGGAGAGAATCTAGTTTGGACATTATTGTTTGTGTTAAACATGTGCCAGAAACAGCTGAAGCAGAACTAAAAATCGACGCAAGCGGCAAAACCATAGAAAAAGCAGGCTTGGTTTTTGACATCAACGAGTGGGATGACTATGCTTTAGAAGAGGCAGTGCGTATAAAAGAAAAGTTCAGCGGAACTGTCACAGCCATAACCGTCGGTCCCGAAGATTCTGACAGTACTTTGCGGAAATGTTTGGCTCGCGGTGCAGACAAGGCTATACGCTTAACAGACCTAAAATTCGCCAACTCAGACGCGTATGCAACAGCGAAAATCCTCTACAGCGTCGTCAAAAACTTGCACTTCGACTTAATTTTAACAGGAGCGCAGGCAGGAGATGATGGAAGTGCCGTGGTTGGACCTGTTCTCGCGGAGTTGCTGGGTGTTCCCCATGCTACGATGGTTAAAAAAATTGAATTTAGCAATGGAAAGGCTGTGGTTAACCGTGAACTTGAAGGCGGTTTAGAAGAGCAATTAGAGGTTAAGCTGCCCGCGGTTTTCACTGTTCAGACGGGCATAAACGAGCCCCGCTATGTTTCAATAATGGGGATTCGCAAGGCAATGCAGAAGGAAATAAAGGTCATGGGGTTGGCTGACATTGGCTTAAGTGAAAGCGAAGTTGGCGAGGCAGGTTCATGGCTGAAAATAGAGAAGCTTTATGTTCCGCCAGTTGAGAAGCAAGCAGAGTTTCTCCAAGGAAGCCCAGATGAAATAGCCATCAAAATTGTCGAAATTCTGAAGTCAAGGGGGTTAGTTTAGATGGCTGAAATATTTGTTTTAGCTGAGCACAGACAAGGACAGCTAAGGGATATAACCTTCGAAATGTTAACAAAAGCCCGAGAACTAGCTGAAAAAACCAGCGCCGAACTAACAGCTGTTTTGTTAGGTAAAAACGTTAGAGAATACGCCAAAAACCTGGCAGAATATGCAAAAAGGGTTTTGCTTGTTGAAGATGATAAACTTGAACACTTTAACTCGGATGTCTACCAAAAAGTGCTTTCGCGTATATTTAAAGAGCGTAAACCACTCCTAACAGTCATTGGTCACACTTCCTACGGCGTGGAGCTTGCCCCAAGGCTGGCAGCTGCATTAAACATTCCGTTGGCTACGGACTGCATAGACCTAGCCTTCGAAGGCGACAGATTCACCGTTACAAGGCAAATGTATGGTGGAAAAGTAAACGTTAAGGCTGTGCTTCGTAAGGCTGAAGGTTACATGGTGACCTTGCGGCAAGCCGCCTTCCAAGCTCAAAAACCACCAACACCAGCTGATGGGCAGATAGAAGAGATTCCCTCACCTATAACAGAGGAAATAACTACAAAACGGTTCCTACAGTATGTTTTGCCGCCGCCTGGAGGTGTAGATATAACAGCTGCGGAAGTGTTGGTTGGCATTGGAAGGGGAATAAAAGACCAAAGTAACATACCTATGGTAGAGGAATTGGCAAAATCCATCGGAGGAGTCTTAGCTTGTTCCCGTCCAATAGTGGATAAAGGTTGGCTTCCCAGCGACCGGCAAGTAGGCACATCTGGAAAAACTGTAAAACCGAAACTTTACATAGCCCTCGGAATAAGTGGCGCTTTTCAGCATGTTCTAGGAATGAAAAACTCAGATTTGATAATAGCGGTGAACAAAGACCCGAAGGCACCGATCTTTAGCTTTTCAGACTACGGCATAGTCGAAGACCTATTCAAAATTGTGCCGCCGCTGAAGAACAAAATCAACGAATTAAAAACTCAAAAAGCATAGTTCAAAGTGAGGGAATTAAAATGGATTTTAAATTAACTGATGAACAAGTTGAAATAAAACGGGCGGCACGCGAGTTTGCAGAAAAAGAATTCACACCAGAACTTGCATTGGAATACGACCAGAAAGAAGAGTTTCCAATGGAGCTTTACAAGAAAGCTGCCAAATTGGGCTTTACAAGCATGCGCATACCACAAGAATATGACGGGCAGGGCTACGGCGTCCTGGAAGAATGCTTAGTAGTTGAAGAATTCTGCCGTGTTGACCCTGGACTGGGAGTGGCTGTTTCCCTTGGAAACCTGATGGTTCCCGACGTTTTGCTAAAACATGGCACCGAAGAACAGAAGGAAAAATATATTCCACCGCTTGCTAGAGGTGAAAAAATTGCGGCTGCCGCCTTCACTGAACCTGAACACGGAAGCGACATAACCCGCCTAGACACAACCGCCGTCAAAAACAGCAACGAATGGATTATAAACGGTTCAAAACAGTTCATAACAAATGCTCCAATAGCCGACACCTTCATAATTCTATGCCAAACAGACCCCAATGCTACGCCACCCCACCGCGGACAAAGCTTATTCTTGGTAGAGAAGGGCATGCCGGGCTTGGAAACGACAAAGCTTCATGGAAAAATGGGCATAAAACCTTGCGTTACTGGCTCGTTGGCACTAAATGACCTCCACGTGCCAGAAACAAATCTGGTAGGCGAACTTAACAAGGGCTTTTATTATGCACTCGAACTTTTTGATGGAACACGAATAACAGTTGCAGCCCAAGCCGTTGGCATGGCTCAAGGCGCCTTTGAAAAGGCACTTGCCTATGCAAAAACACGTAAACAGTTTGGACAGCCAATAGTAAACTTTCAAGGAGTTTCCTTCAAACTGGCTGAAATGGCAATCAAAATTGAAACTGCCCGTTTGCTGACGTATAAGGCGGCTTGGATCTATGACCATGAAAAGCCCAGTCCAGCTGCCACTTCAATGGCTAAAGCCTATGCAAGCCGTATTGCAATGGAGGTTACAGACGAAGCCATACAGATTTTCGGCGGATATGGCTATTTGGCAGACTATCATGTGGAACGGTTCCATAGATGTGCAAAAATAACTGAAATTTACGAGGGAACAAGCGAAATTCAAAAACTGACGATCGTCAATTTCTTGGCGAAATAGCCAACACCCATTTTCCTTTAAACTTTTTAATCCAAAAAATTGCATGGAAATAGCACTAAATTCTCAAAAATTTTATTACATCAGCTCCCTTATTCATCTATTCTATGTTAGGGAGGAATTTGTTTGGTTGAAAAATTGAAAAGAGCGGCGGTTATTGGTTCTGGAGCAATGGGGCATGGAATCACGCAGTTGTTGGCAATGAATGGATACCACGTGACAATGGTGGATATAAACGATGAGCTTCTCCAAAAAGCCTTGGAAAAAATCAAGTGGAGCCTAGGCAAGTTCACGGAAAAGAAACGCATAAGACAAGAGGATGCTGAAGCTGCACTTGCACGAATAAGCACAACAACGAGCTATGAGCACGCAGCAGAAGACATAGACCTCGCCATTGAAGCGGTTCCGGAAAACATGGACCTGAAAAAGCAAGTTTTCGCTAAACTGGATAATGTTGCGCCTCCGCATGCCATTTTGGCTTCTAACACCTCAACTTTGAGCATAACAGAGATGGGCAATGCCACAAACCGCCCAGACAAAGTGGCTGGGATGCACTTCTTCAACCCACCGCAGCTGATGGCTCTGGTTGAAGTTATTAAAGGCGAAAAAACAAGCCAAGAAACAATAAACACTCTCGTGGAACTAGCTAAAAAACTTGGAAAAACGCCAGTAGTTGTAAGAAAAGATGTGCGGGGCTTCATAGTTAACAGAGTGCTTGGCGCAGTCTTCAACGAAGCGTTTTGGGCTTATCACAGAGGCGAGGCAACAAAAGAAGGCATAGACGCCTCAGTAAAATACAGTGGCGGTTTTCCAATGGGATGGTTTGAACTAGCCGACTTTGTTGGACTTGACATAGCCTACGAAGTTGGAAAAATCCTCTACGATGCTTACGGCGAACGTTTCAAACCATGCGCGGGAGTCATTGAACCGTTAGTAAAAGAGCGGAAGCTTGGACAAAAAACAGGCGTCGGCTTTTACGACTGGACTAAAGGAAGACCAAGAATCCCCTTTAACATGCTTGAAGAATATGACGTGGAAAGATCTTGGGCTGTAGCCGTAAACGAGGCTGCATGGCTCGTATATGAGGATGCGGCAAGCCCAGCTGACATAGACACTGGAATGAAACTTGGCACCTACTGGCCTTCCGGGCCATGTGAATACGCAGATAGAACTGGCATAGATGTTGTCCTTAAGAAGCTAAAGGAACTTTACGCCAAATATAACATGGAAATGTATAAGCCTTGCCCGCTTTTAGAAGAATACGTCAATAAAGGTTGGTTGGGTAAAAAAACTGGAAGGGGGTTCTACTAAATGAAGTTTGAACTAACCGAGGAGCAGATTGGAATAAAAAACGCGGTGAGGGAGTTCTGCGACAAGGAATTCAAACCAGAACTAGCATTGGAGCTTGACCGCAAAGAAGAGTTTCCAATGGAGCTTTACAAGAAAGCTGCCAAATTGGGCTTCACAAGCATGTTCTTCCCCCAAGAATATGGCGGTCAAGGTTACGGGCTTCTGGAAACATGCCTTATAATCGAGGAAATGTGCAGAGCAGACTCATCGCTTGGCGTGGCAATTTCAAGCGGAAACTTTGGAAGCGAATTAATACTTGTTCACGGCACTAAAGAGCAGAAGGAAAAATATTTGCCGCCAATCTGCAGAGGCGACTATATTTCCGCGGCAGCTTTTACAGAGCCAAACGTTAGCGGAAGCGACATAACCCGCATGGAAACAACTGCCACAAAATATGGAAATGAATGGTGGATAAACGGCACAAAAACCTTCATCACAAACGCCACAATTGCAGATTTCTTTGTAGTTTTAACGCAGACGGACACAAAGGTTAGACCAACATATAGAGGAGAAACACTGTTCGTGGTAGACAGGGGCACTCAAGGACTAGACACAACAAAACTTCACAACAAAATGGGGATAAGGTGTTCAGTGACAGGCGAAGTTAGATTTGACAATGTTAAGGTTACAGACTGGAACATTGTGGGCGAGCTTAACAGAGGCTTCTACCATTCAATGGAGTTCTTCGACAAAACAAGAGTCGGCGTGGCAGCCCAAGCCGTTGGCATGGCTCAAGGCGCATGGGAAATAGCCTTCAAATACTCAAAACAGAGAGAAGCCTTCGGACAACCCATAATACAGCACGAAGCCATAGGCTGCACACTGGCAGAATTAGCCACAAAAATCGAAGCTGCAAGGCTTTTAACCTATAAGGCTGCATGGCTTATCGACGTTGGAAAAATGGATCCCATGGCAACGGCTATGGCAAAGCAGTATGCGAGCCGCATGGCGATGGAAGCCACAGACTTCGCTATCCAAACCCTAGGCGGTTATGGCTATTTAGGCGAATACCGTGTTGAAAGGTATCACAGAGACGCGAAAATAACTGAAATCTACGAGGGCACAAGCGAAATCCAGAAACTTACAGTTCTCAAATATCTTTTGCGAAAGTTCTGAATTTCCCAAAAGTAATATAGACTGTGCTGCAAAACATGGTGTGGTGGTGTTTATGAGTAAAGTATACGAAACCGTGAAAGTGGAAAGGGAAGAAAGCGTTCTATGGATAATCCTCAATAGGCCGCATAGACTAAATGCCTTCAACGACGTCTTAATGGAAGAGCTTGCAGACGCCTTAGACACTGCTGAAAAAGACCCGTCGGTGAAATGTGTTGTAATAACAGGCGAAGGCGACAGAGCTTTCAGCGCAGGCGCAGACGTAACAATGTTTCCTAAGGCGACACCAGTTAAAGCCGAAGAATTCTCAAGGATGGGACAGAAAGTTTTCAGCAAAATAGAGGAAATGTCAAAACCAGTTATAGCTGCGATAAATGGTTTCGCCCTAGGCGGAGGCTTAGAACTGGCGCTTGCATGCGACTTCAGAATAGCCGCAGAACACGCAGAACTCGGAAGTCCAGAAATAAACCTAGGGCTGATACCAGGATGGGGCGGCACTCAAAGGCTTGTCAGAATCGTTGGGTTGGCGCGAGCTAAAGAAATGGTTATGCTTGGAACCAGACTTAAGGCTGAAGAAGCCCTAAAAATAGGCTTGGTTCACAGGGTTGTACACTATGAAAAACTCAGAGACGAGACTCGCGAATTAGCCAAAAAACTAAGCGAAGGTCCACCAGTAGCGCTGAAATATGCGAAGTATGCCTTAAACTTTGGAACACAAGTGCCGCTGGAAGCCGGTTTGCGCATAGAGTCTGGGCTTATGGCATTAACCTTCTCCACAGAAGACCTAAAAGAAGGCGTAGAAGCCTTTATGTCAAGGCGAAAAGCTGAATTCAAAGGAAAATAACAACTATCCCATAATCCCTTTTTTAATCGTTAATAACTGCAGTATGGTGATGTAATGAAAAAAGTGGCAATAATAGGTGTTGGATGCTCAAAATTCGGTGTGAGAAACGACGTGAACGTGGCTGAATTAGCCTTCGAAGCTTTTAAGCCGTCAGTTGAAGATGCTGGAATAACCCCGAAAGAAGTAGAGTATGTTGCAGTGGGCTCTACTGGAGCGGGCGCATGGTATGAGGAACTTCTTCCAGCAGTGGTTTCAGCCGAATATTGTGGGCTAACAGGTGCGGGGCTTGTGCGCTGTGAAGCCGCATGTGCAAGCGGAAGTGCAGCATTTTCAACAGCCTACTGGGCTGTGGCAAGTGGGCAAGTCGAAATTGCAGCAGCTTTGGGTATCGAAAAGATGAGGGAAATCGACACGCCAACCATGATGGAGTGGATTGGCAGGGCTGGATACTACCTCTGGGAATTCCACAATTTCGGCTTAACCTTTCCAGCCTACTATGCGTTGTATGCAACTGCCCACATGACAAAATACGGAACCACAGAGGAAGACTTGGCTTTGGTTGCAGTTAAAAACCACAAATACGCCTCAATGAATCCCATCGCACATCTTCAAAACCGAATAACAGTCGACGACGTATTATCTTCTATGGTTATTGCTGCACCCTTGAAGCTTTTCGACTGCTGTCCCGTGTCCGACGGAGCAACCTCCATAATCCTCGCCTCAGAAGAGAAGGTTAAAGAGCTGAAAGTTGACACGCCAGTATGGGTTGCGGGGGTAGGGTTTGCTTCTGGAACTGCAAACATGAGTAAACGCATAGATTATGTTGGTTTAGAGGCAAGCGTTCAAGCTTCCCAAAAAGCTTACAAAATGGCTAAGGTAACGCCTGACCAGCTTGATGTTGCAGTGGTCCACGACTGTTTCACCATAGCTGAAATAATGGCTTACGAAGACATTGGGCTATGTGAAAAAGGTGAAGGAGCCAAACTGTTAAGGGAAGGACAAACAGAAATCGGTGGAAAAATTCCAGTAAACGTTGACGGTGGTTTAAAGGCAAAAGGTCACCCCATAGGCACAACTGGATGCGCGATGATATATGAGTTGACAAAACAGCTTAGAGAAGAAGCCATTGAAAAAAGCCGGCAAGTACCCATGAAAAACTATGTAGCCCTAGCCCACAACGTCGGCGGGACGGGGCATTACTGTTATGTCACAATCTTGAGGAGATGAGTGTATGGCGACTATGCCATCCATAAAATCGAGAGAAATAAAAATTGTGCAAGAAATACCGATAAGTAAGACGTTGCAGTTCTGGGAAAGCCTAAAACAGGGAAAAGTTTTAGCCACGAAATGTAAAAGATGTGGAAAACTGTATTTTCCGCCCGTTGCCGACTGTTCGGAATGCTTAGCTTCTGATATGGAGTGGGTTGAACTCAGCAATGAGGCAACCATCGAAACTTTCACCCATGTCGTTGTTAGACCAACCACATTTCAACCAGAGAAGCCCTATACCGTTGCTATTGGAAGACTTAAAGAAGGCGTAAGAGTGCTTGCTTGGCTAACAGGTTTCAAGCTTTCAGAAGTTAAAGTGGGCATGAAAGCCAAACTTGTAGCCAAAACCACTTCCGAAGGAAACCCCACATACGAGTTCACTAAACCAGAATAGAGCCAAACCCTTCACATAGGCGTATTTATGGAAAGTATTATTACTTCCAAACACCGCTTATACCTTAATAGGGTTTAGTATGTCGGCTAAAAAGGGAAAGAAGGCTAAAAAGGAGGAAAGACTCGAAAAGCCATGGTACAAACTCTGGCCTGCAAGTGTTAGAAAAAACATAGATTATCCCGAAGTGCCGCTTTTCGAATTTTTAAGGAGCGCTGCCCAAAAATATCCTGATAAGACAGCAATAGTTTACTTTGACAGGGAATTAACCTATAAAGAGTTAGATGTGCTTTCTGACAAGTTTGCGACGGCTTTGGTAGATTTTGGAGTGAAAAAAGGAGACAAAGTTGCAGTTTTCCTCCCAAACGTCCCACAATTTATCATTTCATATTATGGCGCTTTAAAGGCAGGTGCAATTGTCACAGCAATTAGCCCTCTCTATAAAGAGCGAGAGGTTGAGCACCAATTAAACGATTCCGAAGCTGAAACCATAGTCGTTCTGGACTTGTTGTACCCAATTGTTGAAAAGGTTTGGGAAAAAACACGGCTGCGAAATGTCATCGTAACAAGCTTAAAGGATTACATGCCAAGGTTCAAGGCTGTTCTGGGCTCTTTGCTGAAAAAAATTCCATTCCGCAAAGTTGAGCCTAGACCGAACCTTTACTTTTTCACAGAACTCATGGCAAAATACGAGGCAAAACCGCCGAAAGTTGAAATTAACCCAAAAGAGGATTTGGCTGCCCTTCAATACACTGGCGGAACCACTGGAATTGCAAAAGGAGCCATGCTCACCCACATGAACCTAGTTTCAAACGCTGTCATGTGCAATGAATGGTTGCAAGCCAACGAAGGTGAAGAAACCGTCTTAGCCGTACTTCCGCTTTTCCATATTTATGGAATGACAACCGGCATGAACGCACCAATTTATTTCGCGGGAAGAATTGTTCTGCTCCCCCGCTTCGACCCAGTGAGCGTCTTTCAAGTTATCCAGAAGTATAGGGTAACCGTGTTTTGTGGCGCGCCGACAATGTATGCCATGCTTCTAGCCCATCCAGACCTCAAAAAATATGACTGCACGTCAATAAAGTTCTGTATATCGGGAGCGGCGCCACTTCCACCGGAAGTTCAGAAAAAGTTTATGGAGGTTACTGGAGGCGTTTTGGTTGAAGGCTATGGACTTACGGAGTCTTCGCCAGTAACCCACTGCAATCCTCTTGACAAAACCATGAAAACCGTTAAAGTTGGCTCTATAGGAATTCCATGGCCGGATACAGATGCGAAAATCGTTGATATAGAAACAGGAGAGAAGGAACTTCCTCCAGGCGAAATCGGCGAGTTAATAGTTAAAGGTCCACAAGTGATGAAGGGTTACTGGAAAATGCCTGAGGAAACCGCTGATGTTCTTAGAAATGGTTGGCTTTACACTGGTGATATTGGGAAAATGGATGAGGATGGCTATTTTTACATAACAGACCGCAAGAAAGACCTCATTAAATATAAGGGGTACAGCGTCTACCCAAGGGAGCTTGAAGATGTTCTTTATGAGCATCCAGCCGTAAAACTTTGTGGAGTAATCGGCAAACCAGATGCTGTTTCTGGCGAAATTCCAAAGGCTTTTGTTGTGTTAAAGGAGGGTATGACCGCCACTGAGGAAGAGCTTATGAAGTTTGTCAATGAGAAGGTGGCGCCTTACAAGGCGATTAGGGAACTGGAAATTCGAAAAGAGCTACCGTTAAGTGCTGTTGGCAAGGTTCTCAGAAGAGTCTTACGTGAAGAAGAGTTAAAGAAGATGGCGACTAAAACCTAGCCCTTTCTCCTTCTTTATTTTATTGCTGCCCTAACTGTTTTTCAGACTGGTTCGTTCAGTTTCTTTCCCGTTTTTTCACTCCATTCGCTGACGGACATAGCGAATTGCTTTTCCACATTGTTTCGGTGGAGGCTGTTGTATGTGCAGAAGGGCCTAATCTTTCCGTCTGGTGTTGCGTAGTGGATGACGCATCTTTGAACGCGGTCTAGGTCTAGGTTCCAAACGTCCATGAAATGCATTATTCCAATCATGACGACTCTTCGCATAAGCCTTCCTAACGCTTCGTAACTTCCCTTTATTATGACATCCTTTAGCAAGCCTCTGACAAGTGGCGACTTAACCATGGGCAAAAGCTCCAGCATCCTCATCTTCGCCATGGTTCTCCTGCCCTTCACGCCGGAGTAGTAGATGTTCCAAAAGATTTCTGCAAAACGGTCAACGTCCACATACTGTGTTATAGGCTTGTATGAACCATCATCCTCAATAACAACGAAGGTTGCAGCTCCACACATAGGATGCATTGTAAACTCTGGATAGGCTCTATTCTTCACTATCTCCATTCCCTTGGAAACTGGAACAGGCCAGTTGACCGGTCTCCAGTCTTGTCGCGTGATTTTTCCGTTTGTCTGTTCTTCTATCAGTTTTATGGTGTCCGGCACTGTTATGCGCATTTTCCGCATTTCGTCTTTTCGGGCTCTTCCAGCCATGGAGATGGGTTGAATGTTGACGCATCTGACAACGTCGTGGTTTTCGACAGCATAGCGTACTATGTCGCCTAAATCTTTGTCATTTACTCCCCTTGCAAGGGTAACCACTAAAACGATTGAGTCTAAGCCTATTTTTCTGGCGTTTTCTAAAACTTTCTGCTTTTTTTGAACAAGGTCTGTCCTTGCTCTTGTTTTCTTGTAGATTTCCTCTCTTAAACCGTCAAACTGCAAGTAGAGTGTGCTCAAACCGGCGTCTAAAAGCTTTTTAAAGTAGTCTAAGTCTTCTGCAAGGCGCAGCCCGTTGGTGTTTACTTCCACATGGGTTATTCCAGCCTTTTTTGCTTCTGCGATAAGTTGTGGCAAATCGTTTCTTATTGTGGGTTCTCCACCGCTGAACTGAAGAGCATTGCAAGCCCAAGGCTTATTGCTTCTAAGAAGCTTAATCATGTCTACAATCTGTTCATACGTTGGCTCGTAAACATAATTTACTGCTCCGGCGTAGGCGAAGCAGACAGGGCAAGCCATATTGCATCTGTTTGTGATGTCTATTATGCCTAAAACTGTGTGGGATTTGTGTTGTGTGCATAAACCGCAGTCGTAGGGGCATCCCTTAACCGTTTTTGTGTGGGGATTTTCTAAACCGGTTCCAGTATATTTCGCGTTATACCAGTCGCTGTAAAACCATTTGAAAAGTTCAGCGTCTCCCCAGTAAACGTCTTCAAATTTTCCATGTTTTGGACATGTTTTTTCAAGGAAAATTACGCCGTTTTCTTCGTAAATTTTCATGGGAATTTTGTTTAGGCATTCTGGACATACGCTCGTTGAATAGGTTTCAAACTTCCCTTCTTCTTGTTCCTTTGACATATTCCTTCACGTATGGGTTTGATGGATAGATTTTGGCTATGACTGGGAGGTTATATTAAAATTTCCATAACTTTAATAGGGTGAAAAGTATATTTCAGTTTCATGAGCACAAAAATCAAAATGCTTCTCAGAAAAACTGGGCTAACCGGCTATGAAGTTAACGCTTACCTTGTTCTTTTAGAGAAAGGCGCCTTAACAGCCAAACAGGTAAGCTATGGAGCACAAATACCTTACTCGAAGGTTTACCAAACCCTCAACAGCTTAGAAAAGAAAGGATGGATAGAAGTAACTAGGAAAAGACCCAGTAAATACTTCCCAAAATCTCCTGAAACAGCCCTAAAAACGACGAAAACCATCATAGAAAACGAGTGGCTACAAATCGAGAAGGCAATAGCTGACGAGCTGATGCCTTCCTATGAGAAGATTAAAACCAGAGAAAAATATGATATTTGGATTTTGAGGGGCTTGTTAAACATTGTTTCAAAGTTTAAGGAAATGGTTAAAAATTGCAGGCAAGAGTTGCTAATAGCCTTCCCATCCATCAAAGAGGAATTCCTACTGGACTCTTACCAGCTTCTCCACTCTTTTATCGGTGAGAAGGTGCAAGTTCGCTTTATGGTTTCGAAAGGATTGAATGAAAATGTTTACAGAACCCTTTCAAAGGTAGGCGAAGTTAGACGAAAAGCCAAAATGTTTGGAGGCGGAGCCATATCAGACGGCGATGAGGTCCTGCTGCTTTTCAGCGACGAAAGGGGCGAAGTCACTGCCATATGGTCTGACCATCCAGGCTTAGCGGGTTTAGCTAAAGACTATTTTAACTATTTGTGGAAAGAGGCTGAGGGTGAACTTTAAAATTTACCACTTCAATTATGTTTAAAACTCAACGAGATGGGCATAGTGCGGGTAAAAGTTAGGGTTACGGGCATAATTCAAGGTGTGGGGTTTCGCCCCTTCATTTATCGAATAGCTGTAAAAAACGGCTTAAAGGGCTATGTTAGGAACATGGGCGATGCTGGCGTAGAAATCCTTCTAGAAGGCACGGAAAAAACCGTAAACACTTTCTTGAAAGATTTAAAAGAGAAAAAGCCGCCTTTGGCGCAAATTCATGAAGTTATCACAACAGAACTTGGCGGAGAAAACGAATACACAGATTTTAAGATTTATGAAAGCTCTAAGAAAGCCGAGCTTTCTGGGTCTGTCATTCCGCCTGACATAGCCATATGCGACGAGTGTCTAAAGGAGCTGAGAGACGAGGATAACCCAAGATATGACTATTTTTTTATAACTTGCACGGATTGTGGTCCAAGATACACGGTTATTGAAAGGCTTCCGTACGACCGTGAAAACACCACCATGCAGGATTTTCCCATGTGTAGTTTCTGCCAAAGCGAGTATACAGACCCTTTAAACAGGCGTTTTCACGCCCAAACAGTGGCTTGTCCAAAATGTGGTCCTAAAGTGTATTTAACAACATGTAAGGGTGAATTAATCCCAGGCGAAGACCCGATACGGGAAACTGGTAAACTTATCGCAGAGGGCTTTATTGTAGCTATTAAAGGATACGGAGGTTTTCACGTAGCTGCCGCCACCACTAGGGATGAGCCTCTAGTAAGGCTTAGGCAAGTAAAGCATAGGAGGCAAAAACCGTTTGCCATTATGGCGCGGAACTTGGAAGCTATAAAATCCTTCGCGGAAGTAAGCCCCAAAGAGGCTGAGCTTTTAGCCTCTCACACGCGCCCCATAGTGCTTCTGAAAAAAAGCGCCAGCTATTACCTTTCAGATTTGGTGGCTCCGGATTTGCACAACGTTGGCGTCATGCTTCCCTATACGGGGTTACATTACATGTTGTTTGACAGCGTTGACGAACCAGCCTTTGTAATGACCAGTGCTAATCCGCCTAATCAGCCCATCGTCAAGGACGACGACGAAGCCCTAAAAACTCTCGGCAACATCGTTGACTATTTTCTTTTCCATAATAGGCGAATTGCCCACCGGTGCGATGACTCGGTCATGCGTTTGCATGGTGAAAAACAAGTTTTTATTAGGCGTTCAAGGGGTTATGCTCCAGCGCCTATAATTTTAAAGGAAAAAGCCGGAAAATGCGTTTTAGCCTTGGGCGGCGAACTGAATAACACTGCGTGCATTTTACTTGGCAACAAAGCCTTCATATCCCAGCACATAGGAGACATTGAAAACGTTGAAACTCAGGATTTTCTTGAAAACGCAGCTAAACACTTAATTCACTTGACAAACAGTAAAGTCGACGCGGTTGCATGTGATTTGCATCCGAAATTTACAACAACAAGGCTTGCGTATGACTTGGCAGAGCAAAACCGTTGGCAACTAGTTCAAGTACAACATCATTTTGCTCATGTTGCGGCATTGATGGCTGAACACAATGTCGCTGAAATGGTTGGCGTTTGCTGCGACGGCTATGGCTACGGCGTCAATGGCGAGGCATGGGGTGGAGAAATAATACTGGGCTCAAGAAACTCCTTGGAATTTAAACGGGTTGCCCATCTCGAGAAGCAACCTCTAATAGGCGGGGACTTGGCTGCGATTTATCCGCTGAGAATGGCTGCTGGGATCCTTTATAAAAAAGTGCCTGTAGAAGATTGGCTTATGCAGAACAAGCAGCATTTTCCGCACGGCGAAAATGAAGTTCGGCTTATACTCCAACAATTGAATAGAGGGCGAAGCCTTGAAACGTCAAGTTGTGGGAGAGTTTTGGACGCTGTGGCTGCTGTTTTAGGCGTGTGTTATGAACGCACATATGAAGGCGAGCCAGCCATGAAATTGGAATCCGTTGCGTTGGAAGGCAAAGATGTTCTGAAATTGAGCCCAATAATTGAGGGTGACATTTTAAACACTACGGAAATGGTTTTGCAAATATTTGAAAACAGAGAAAAGCATAGAGTAGCTGATTTGGCTTTCTCTGCGCATGTTTATCTCGCCGAGGGTTTTGCAACGTTAGCTATTGAAAAAGCTTTAGAAAACAATGTAAAAGTGGTGGGCTTTTCCGGAGGTGTTGCCAGTAATGAAATATTCGCTAGGGTTATGCGAGAAATTGTTGAGGCTGCTGGTTTACGTTTTCTCGTCCACGAGGTTGTTCCACCAGGCGACGGTGGTGTATCCTTTGGACAAGCAGTTTTTGGAGGATTATTCCAGTCTTGAACCATAACCGATTTATTGTTGCATGTTCTTCTATCGAATGATAAGGATGTGCTTAGCTATTCCGGCAAAAGTCATGAAAGTTCATGATGGCAAAGCCCAAGTTGATTTCGGAGAAGGCGTACTAAGAGAAGTTGACGTAACTCTTGTTAATGTTGAGGTTGGCGATTACGTTTTGGTTCATGCTGGTTACGCCATCCAAGTCTTAAGCAGAGAAGAGGCTGAGGAAACTCTGCGTTTGTGGAGCGAAATCTTAGAGGCTGAAGGTCAACTGAAAACGAAATAACATGAAATATGCTGTTGGGCCAAAATGTTTGAACACTTAAAGTTTAGAGACCCAGAATTGGCTAAACGCATAGCTGAGAAAATCCGTGAAATTGCTCCGAAAAGCGATGTTGTCAAAATCTGTCATGTGTGCGGCACCCACGAGTGGACAATAACCCATTTCGGTCTCCGAAGCTTATTGCCATCCAATGTTGAAGTTATAGCGGGACCAGGCTGTCCTGTCTGTGTAACACCTGCTTCGGAGATAGATGAAGCTGTTCAGCTAGCCAACAAAGGCGTAGTGGTCACGTGTTTTGGAGATGTTCTCCGCGTTCCAAGTTCAGAAAAGTCACTTTTAGACGCTAAGGCTGAAGGCGCCGACATTAGAGTCGTCTATAGTGTTTCAGACGCTGTTAAAATGGCTGAAAAAGAGCCGAATAAGGAATTTGCCTTCTTCGCCATAGGCTTTGAAACCACTGCGCCTTCAACAGCCATAGAAGTTTTGAAAAAACCGCCGAGAAACCTAAGCTTTCTTGTTTCGCATAGGCTTATACCCCCAGCCATGGAACTTCTGCTTGGGATAGGCGACTTGCATATAGACGGTTTTATCGCGCCGGGACATGTAAGCACAGTTATAGGTTTAAAAGTCTACGAGATTTTTCCAAAAGCTTACCGCATGCCCACAGTGGTGGCTGGTTTTGAGCCTTTGGATGTCCTATTCGCTGTTTACATGATTGTGAAACAGCTTAAAGAAGGCGTTGCCCGACTGGAAAACGAGTATATTCGAGCTGTAAGCTGGAACGGAAACATTAAAGCTCAAGAGGTAATGCAGCAAGCGTTTGAAGTTGTGGACGGGGAATGGCGAGGTTTGGGAAGACTGCCATCCTCAGCGTTCAAGCTTAAAACGCAATATGTCAGCTTTGATGCGCGGGAAAAATTTGGTGTGCACGTTAAACGTGGAAGAGACTTGTTGCCCGGATGTCAATGCCACCTTGTCATGATTGGGAAAATTAAGCCAATGGATTGTCCGCTGTTTATGAAGACTTGCACTCCGCAAAGGCCAAAAGGCGCATGCATGGTCAGCATAGAGGGAACATGCCGAATCTGGGCAAAAGAAGCCAAATAGACAAAGCTTTTATTTAAAGAATGATAGAAATCGCTTTCAGCGAGGTTAATGGAATGAGTCTGGAGTCAAATAAGACATTAGGTGGCATAGGCGCAATACTAATGGTTATTGGTTTTCTCGGGCTATTTGGGTCGGCATACGTGGGATTTCTGGTGCTTGTTGGTGCAATCCTAGTTTTAATCGCTTTAAAGGGGTTTGCAGACCACTATCAAGAAGGGGGCATCTTCAATAACGCCCTATACGGGTTTATCGCAGTAATTATTGGCGCAGTGGTAACTGTGGCAATATTTATAATGCTGGTTCTGCAAACGTTGGCTTCCATAGACTGGACCAACCCTATGGCTGTTCAACAATACTTCATGAGTAATCTAAACGCCCTATGGTCTCTTGCCGCAGGTGCCATCGCAGCTTGGGTTGTGTTCTTCATCTTTATGGTTATTTCAGCAGTATTGATAAGAAAATCTTTGAATAGTCTATCTGAGAAGTCTGGCGAGAAAATTTTTGGAACTGCGGGCTTACTTTGGCTTATCGGCGCGGTGCTCTCAATAATTTTGATAGGCTTTATAGTAGTTTGGATTTCTTGGATACTTGTCGCAGTTGGATTTTTCTCCATTAAAGCAGCACCAGTGCAACCTATGCCTGTTCAACCTGCGCCACCGCCTCCACCGCAACCGCCACAATAATTAAAACTAAGCCCCATTTTTCTTTAATCCTGCTGGTTAAGCTTAAACGTTGAGAAAATAAATTAATATGGAGGCTCGCATAGATGAGCAGTGATAGTAACAGGGCATACACTGGTAAATGCGTTGACTGCGGTTCGCCATTGGTTTTGTATGAAATGGATTTTGAAAAGAATAGGCGGGTTATGCAGTGCACCCGCTGCGGCTTGTACCATTTTTATAAGAAAGATTTTTTCGGCAAATGGAAGCTTGTTAAGGCTGGAAGAGTTTCAGACTTGTGGAGAAAACCCAAATAGCCTTAACAAATCCTCGGAACAGGGTCTCCAACGGGCCGCGGGATTATCCTTTTCCCGCCGACAACTGTTTGCATAGCTACTCCGCCAAAGGTATTTGTTGCTTCGCCTATGATTTCCGCTTCCTTCCCTTCCTCAGCGGTTTTCAGAAGCTTTAAAACTTCTTCAGCTTTTTCTTTTACAACGCCTATGACTATTTTTCCTTCGTTTCCAACTTCAAGCGGGTCTAAACCGAGCATTTCACATGCCGCTTTCACATCTTTTCTTATGGGAATTTTATCCTCGTAAACCAGTATGCCCACGTGGGATTTTTCGCTGAACTCGTTAAGGGCGTCTGCCAAACCGCCTCGTGTAGGGTCTTTCATTGCTGTTATGCCGCCCGCTTCACCGAGCAAACGTTGAATTAAGCGGTTTAATGGTTTAACATCAGATTTTATGCTGCTTCCAAAACTTAATCCTTCTTGGGCCGATAAAACTGCCAATCCATGGTCGCCAATGGTGCCCGACAGTATTATTTTGTCTCCGGGTTTAAGGTTCGAGTCCAAAATCCACCGTGCTTTAAAGTCTTTTCTAAACTGTTTCACAATCTTCAAGTTTTCATCTAAGGCTTCAGTTCTTCTTCCAACTCCCGACACATTTATCACACAGCCGCCTAGGCTGCCTTTTTCCACAACTTTAGTGTCGCCTGTAACTATGCCAACTCCCGCTTCTTGACATGTCTGCCTCATACTCGCCAAAATTTTTTCAAAATCCG
The DNA here is from genome assembly GCA_038882475.1 of Bathyarchaeia archaeon. Lineage (GTDB taxonomy): Archaea > Thermoproteota > Bathyarchaeia > Bathyarchaeales > Bathycorpusculaceae > JABFQN01. Next base: position 14,019 of record JAVZOF010000002.1, on the reverse strand, counting down.
ATATGGCTAGTCCCTCCTCTAAAACTAAGCCACATGTTAAGGCGTAAGGCTCAGCTCCCAAAACCGCAATGTCATTAACCGTACCTGAAACCGCCAAACGTCCAATATCTCCGCCTGGGAAAAATATGGGCTTAACAGCGTGGGAGTCACTTTTCAACACTATGTCGCCGACAACTGCTGCATCATCCAAAGCCTCCAGTGGAACGTCAGCCTTACCTATGCCGCCAAAATATTTCACGATATACTTTTTAACAAGGTCATGCATGACTGTTCCGCCAGCGCCATGTAACATGGTTATGTTACCCTTGTTGGCGTTCAATCCCTTAATCACCCTTTTAACTTTGGATACTAACGTGATGGTTAAACATAAACAAATCGCAACATTTTTTGGTGTGAAATTAAGCCAATAAGATCTCTCCCCCTCTATTTTTCTGCAAGAACATGCTAACTTTTGGGTTACAATGGAGTTTATAGTATTCTTTGATGCTTTTAAACAGCCTAAAACAACTTTAACTAATGGAAAACCATATAAATCGCCATGTAGCTGTTCAATTGCACAGTTGGAGAGTCTATTAAGTGCCAAAATGGGGATACTCCATACCCGAAGAAGCGTTAGACCCGGAAAAAACCGTTAAGGCAAGCGGGCGAGAGGTTAGGGTATCCCATAAATCCGCCCGCGAAGTCTGCAAAACAATTAAAGGGATGACGCTTATTCAAGCGAAACGGTTTTTAAGAGACGTTATAGCCAAAAAGAAGGCTGTTCCCTTTACTAGGTTTAAAAAGAAAGCTGGGCACCGCCACGGACTGGAAAAGGCGTATGCGGGCAGATATCCAGTCAAAGTGGCAAAGCAAGTTCTAAAAATTCTTGAGGGAGCAGAAGCCAACGCAGAAAATAAGGGCTTGGACACTGAGAGGCTGAAAATAATCCACGCGTCAGCTTATCCTGGAATGAAAATTAGAAGATATATGCCACGAGCCCATGGAAGAGCTACACCGAAATTTGAAACCCTCTGTCACATTGAACTTGCCCTAGAAGAACAGCCAGAAGCGGTAACGGAGGAAGCCTAATGGCCGTTGTGAAACATTTCATATCAAAGTCTAGGAAAAGAGCTGAAATCGATGAGTTCTTGCAAAGAAAGCTAGAAAGGGCTGGGTACGGCGGGGTGAACATTTCAGAAACCCCGCTTGGAACCCACATAGTGATTTACGCCATGCGTCCGGGACTTGTGATAGGCAGAAGTGGCGAAACAATAAGGGAGCTAGCAAAAATTTTAGAAGAAAAATTCAATGTTTCAAACCCACAAATTTCAGTCTCCGAAATTGAAGTTCCAGAGTTAAATCCCTATATTGTCGCCACACGGATAGCTTCCGCCCTCCAGAGGGGCGTCCACTTCAGACGTGCAGGTTTCTGGGCTTTAAACCAGGTGATGGAAGCTGGAGCCTTAGGCGCAGAAATAATCATAAGTGGAAAGCTTAGAACTGAAAGAGCCAGATATGAGAAGTTTAGGAGCGGATATTTACCAAAATGCGGCGACCCAGCCTTGAAGTATATGAGGAAAGCGGAGGTGCATGTGCAGCTAAAGCCAGGTATATACGGTATTAAGGTTAGGATAATGCCTCCAGATGCAAAGTTTCCAGATAAAATCGAAATAGTTGAAGTTCCTCCACTAGAGGAAACATTGGATGAAACCAAGTCTGAGGAAACCGAAGAAGAAGTTGAAGAAGCAAGCGAAGAAGAGGGAGCGGTATAGTAGATGCCCCTAATAAGAGTTAAAGAAATACGGGAAATGTCTCCTGAAGAACGAAATAAGAAACTTACCGAGTTTAAAACAGAACTTGTTAGACTAAAAACCATGGTGAAGGCTGGCGGCACAGTGGAAAACCCTGCGAGAATAAAGGAACTGCGTAGGGCAATCGCCAGAATACTAACGGTGGAAAGGGCGCAAAAACTCGAAACAAAAGCAAGTAAAAAGGGAGAGAAAGGCAAATGAAAGTAACCCCTGACATAATACGCTATGAGCTTATCGGAACAGAGGCTAAAGTTGCTGAAAGCACGAACCACAATTGTGTAGGAATACACGGCAAAGTAATCGATGAAACGCGGAATACTTTTACTATTCTTCATAATGGGAAGAGGAAAATGATTGTGAAAGATTCATCTATTTTTCATTTCAAATTTTCCGACGGAACTGTTGTGGAGATTGACGGTAAACTTCTTGTTGGAAGACCTGAAGACCGCCTGAAAAAACGCGTTAAGAGGTTATGGTAATGGCGTTGGCGTTTAAAAAACCCAAAAAAACATGCAATGACCGGAATTGTCCCTTCCATGGAAGTCTTCCAATAAGAGGGCGAGTGCTGGAAGGCTTAGTTGTTAGTGCCAAAATGGATAAAACAGTTATAGTGCGACATGACTTTTTGCGGTATGTTCCAAAGTTTATGAGGTATGAAAGGAGGCATAGCCGAATTCCTTCCCACAACCCACCGTGCATAGATGCAAAAGAAGGAGACTATGTCACAATAGCCGAATGCCGACCAATAAGCAAGACAGTTTCCTTTGTTGTTGTGGAGAAGAAGGAGGAGAAGTAAAATGGCTGCAAAAGCAAAGGCAAGGGGCTTAGTTGCAAAGGGTTTAATCGGTCAAAGACCAAAAATCTCAAGGGGACTGCCAGCAGGATCCATCCTAAGATGTGTCGATAACACAGGCGCTAGAGAACTACGCCTAGTACAGGTTATGGGCTATAAGGGAAGACTAAGGCGTGTTCCCTCCGCTGCTGTAGGCGACCGCATAACAGTTTCAGTTAGACATGGAACACCAGACATGCGGAGAAAAATCTTCCAAGCAGTTATAGTCAGACAGCGAATGCCCTTCCGCAGAGCTGACGGCGTCTGGGTTCAATTTGAAGACAACGCAGCCGTAATAATAACTCCCGACGGGGAAATGAAGGGTTCGGAAATCCGCGGTCCAGTGGCAAGGGAGGCTGCTGAAAGATGGCCCAGAATTGCCAGCGCGGCCAGCATAATAATATAAAAAGGTGAATGGGATGCAAGCAGCTCGAACAGTGAAGCCTTCCAAACAGAGGAAAAGGCTGTTCCAAGCACCAGACCACATACGCTACAAGCATTTTGCAGCCCTTCTCTCGCCCGAGTTGAGGAAAAGTTATGGAACAAGAAGCCTTCCAGTGAGAAGCGGAGACACTGTACGGGTTATGCGAGGTGACCGTAAAGGATTTGAAGGAAAGGTTTCACGCGTTGACAGGGAAAGTTATAGAATTTATGTTGAAGGCTTAACAAGGGAAAAAGTTGACGGCACGACTATCTTCGTCCCCGTCCATCCGTCAAAGGTTATGATAACAAAGCTCAATCTCGACGATAAATGGCGGAAGAAAATCTTAGAAAGAAAGAAAAGAGCTGAAGAATTAACCGAGAAAGCCATGGAAAAACCCGCTGAAGAAAAAGCTGCCGTTGAAGAATTACCGCCACCACCCGCCGAAGAAAAACCAAAGAGAAAAAAGAGAACGGCGAAAAAACCAGAAAAGAAAAAAGCTGAAGAAAAACCAAAGAAAAAGACACAAACAAAGCCAAAAAAGCCAAGAAAACTGAAAAAAGTGGAGGAATCCAAAAGTGGGTAAAAAAGGAGGCTCAACAGTTTTAAAGCGGAAACCAGCTCCAAGATTATGGCCAATTCATAGAAAAGAGTTTGTATGGGTTGTTAAGCCGACGCCGGGGCCTCACTCTCTTGAAAGCTGTTTACCATTAACCATAATTTTGCGCGATATCCTTGATGTTGCTAAGACAAGGAAAGAGGCAAAAATAATAACCTCTCAAGGAAAGGTATATGTTGATGGCAAAGCAAGACGGGAAGACAAGTTTCCCACAGGGCTTATGGATGTTATTTCCCTTCCAGAAGTAGACAGACATTTTCGAGTATTGCCATCCCATAAAGGCTTAACCCTTCATCCAATAACCAAAGAGGAAGCTTCCTTTAAACTTTGCAGGATAGAAAGCAAGACAACCGTCAAGAATGGTGGTATACAGCTTAACCTCCACGACGGCTCAAACATGCTTATTAAGGTAGCTGACCCAAAAAATCCGCAAGAAGATGTTTACAGCGCATTTGACACAGTCAAGTTAAGTCTTCCAGACAGACAGATTCTCGAGCACATTAAAATGAAGAAGAATATTTTTGCATTGATAACTGGTGGCAAAAACATAGGAAAATATGGCAAAATCATTGAAATCGAGGAAGCAAAAGGGAAAAAGCGCAAAGATGCCATAGTAACAATAGAAGATGATAAGGGAAACCGTTACCAGACAATTCTAAACTTCGTTTTTGCAATAGGCGAAACACATCCCCTCATAGCTTTGCCGGAGGCGCCGCAAAATGTCTGAAGAGGAAATTCGAAAAACGTGGGACGAAAATCCAATGCTTAAACCAAGAATCGAAAAAGTTGTGGTCAACATAAGCGTCGGAAAATCCGGAGAACCCCTTGAAAAGGCCTCCAAAATTCTGAAGGACTTGACGGGTCAAACTCCATGCAAAAGAAAAGCGAAGAAAACCATAAGGGATTTCGGAATCAGAAGAGGCGAACCCATGGCTTGCATAGTGACCCTTAGAAAGCAAAAAGCCATAGAATTCCTCAAAAAAGTCTTACACGTAATCGACTACAAGCTTCCTAAAACTTGTTTTGACGAACACGGCAACTTCGCCTTCGGCATAAAGGAACATATAGAAATACCTGGAGTTAAATACGACCCTGAAATGGGAATTTTCGGCATGGACGTGTGCGTTTCTCTAAACCGTCCCGGATGGCGTGTTAAGAATAGACAAAGGGCAAAGGCGAAAATAGGCTCAAAGCACGCTTTAACACCTGACGAAGCCATGGTTTTTGTTAAAGAAGCATTGGGGGTTGAAATAGTCTAATAGCCAGAGGGAAATTTATGGGTAAAAAGAAAACTAAAAAGGAAAGGAAATATGGCAAAGGAGCTAGGCCATGCGCCAGATGCGGCTCTTATGGACCTGTTATTCGGCGTTATAATTTATATTTGTGTAGACATTGTTTTAGGGAAGTAGCCAAAAAACTCGGCTTCCAAAAATATGAGTAATGAGGAAAGCATGATGGATGCGCTGTCAAACGGCTTGACAACAATCTTGAACAACGAGCTTCGCAACAAACGGGAATGCGTGATTAGCCCAGCCTCTAAGCTTCTGGGCAAAGTTTTAAGGGTTATGCAGTTAAACGGCTATCTCGGAGAGTTCGAGTTTATAGATGATGGGCGCTCTGGAAAATTTAAGGTTCAGCTTTTAGGCAGAATAAACAAGTGTGGAGCTGTTAAGCCCCGTTTTCCAGTAAAGGCTGACGAAATTGAAGACTGGGAGAAAAAGTTTCTGCCATCCAGAGAGGTGGGGCTGCTAATCATTTCGACGCCTAAGGGTTTGCTTTCCCATAAGGAAGCCAAAGAAAAAGGTATTGGAGGTAGACTACTAGCCTTTGTCTATTAAAAGAGGGGTCTTCAGTGCGAGCTGTTGAAGTTTCAAAAATCATTCAAATTCCAGACGACGTAGAGGTTACTCTTGAAGGGAAAAAAGTGACAGTTAAAGGAGCGAAGGGAGTTTTAACAAGAGATTTCTCTTTTGCTCCAATCTCAATGGAGCTTCAAGCCAAAAATCTTCGGATATGGGCTGATTGGCCTCGGAAGAAGGAGAGCGCCCTTGTAGGCACTGTTTACGCACATATTAGAAACATGATTACGGGAGTTAGGAAGGGCTTCAAGTACAAGCTGAAAATAGTTTTCTCCCACTTTCCAATTTCAGTTAAGGTTCAAGGTAAAACCATTTTAATTGAGAACTTTACTGGTGAAAGAAACCCGAGGAAGGCAAAAATCATCGGCGACGCAGAAGTTAAGGTTCAAAGCGAAGACATAATTGTTCAAGGAATCAACTTGGAAGATGTTAGTCAAACAGCAGCAAATATAGAGCAAGCCACCAAAGTTAAGCGAAAAGACCCCCGTATTTTTCTGGACGGCATATACATATATGAACGCAGTGAAGGGATGGAATAAAGTGAAAGAGCAGAACCCAGCGGCTTTGGAAAAAGCCTTACGCGCAAGGGCGAAGGCCAAAAAGAAGAAGCCTAATTTTGCGAGGCAGGAAAGCTGGCGATATGACCGTTTAAAGGAGAATTGGCGCAAGCCACGAGGCATAGACAATAAAATGCGAAGGAAAATTAAGGGATGGCCTCCAACAGTAAACGTTGGATATAGGGGTCCTAAAGCCGCTAGGGGTCTTCATCCATCGGGTTATGAGGAAGTTTTAGTGCACAATGTTGATGAACTCCAAAACGTGAACCCCAAAACTCAAGCTGTGCGAATTGCTCACACCGTTGGCAAAAAGAAGAGGGCACAAATTCTTCTCCAAGCTAGGAAAAAGAAAATAACAGTTCTGAATCTTGGAGAAGCTAAAGAGGAAACTGAAAAGGAAGAAGTACCCAAGGAAGAAGCGGAGGAAACCGAGAAGAAAAAGCCAAAGGCTAGGCGAAAGAAAACAGAGAAAAGTGAAGGGAGGGGAAAGAAGCAGTGACAAGCCTAAAAAGCCAGAGACGGTTAGCGGCGCAGATACTAAAAATTGGTCAGGAAAGGGTTTGGATAGATCCAAATAGGATTGATGATGTTGAAGCTGCTATAACTAGGGAGGAAATTAGAAAACTCATCCATGAAGGTGTAATTAAACCGTTAAAGGAAAAAGGCGTTAGCCGCGCAAGAGCCAGAGTTGTCCACGAAAAGAAAAAGAAAGGTTTAAGGCGTGGACTTGGAAGCAGGAGCGGAGCGGGAAAAGCGAGGATACCCAAGAAAGAGGCTTGGATGAATAAAGTTCGAGCGTTGCGGAAGAGGCTTCGCGAACTGAAAGACAGCAAAATAATCACGGAGAGCGCCTACCGAAAATTGTATAGGATGGTGAAAAGCGGAAGATTCGAGTCCATCGCCGATATGGAACGCCACATAAAAGCCCACGACCTATGGAGGAAACGTTGATGGCAAAAAATGCGCGTTATTCTGTGCCCTACCGTCGGAGAAGAGAAGGCAAAACAAATTACAGAAAACGAAAGGCACTTGTTATATCCGGAAAACCGCGCCTCGTGGTTCGCGGCACACTTAAAAACATGGTGGTGCAAATAATCGCTGCAAAACCCCACGGTGACGAAGTTTTAACCTCAGCCCACAGCAAAGAACTTCTCAAAAAATATGGATGGAAAGCCCCTAGAGGAAATCTCCCAGCCGCCTACTTAACTGGTTTCCTCTGCGGATTAAAAGCCAAAGCCAAAGGAATTAAAGAAGCTGTTCTGGATACGGGACTGCACTCTCCTACAAAAGGTGCCAGAATCTTCGCAGCCTTAAAAGGGGTTTTAGACGCTGGTTTAGCTGTGCCCCACGGCGAGGAGAAACTCCCAGATGAAAAACGAATAAAAGGCATGCACATAGCGCAATATGCCAAAACCTTGTCGGCGAGCACTGAAAAGTATGTGGCATATTTCTCAAAATACTTAGAAAATAAAGTTCCTCCGGAAAGCCTCCCGGAGCATTTTGAGGAGGTTAAGAAGGCAGTGATTGCCGCATTTAAGGGTGGAGGTAAAAACCGTGGCAGTTGATAGGGCTAGTAGCCTAGAACAATGGGTTCCCAAAACCCGTCTTGGAAAGCTGATTCAAGAAGGTAAAATCACCTCTATTGAAGAGGTTTTTATGGAAGGCTTATCTATACGTGAACCCCAAATTGTTGACGCGCTTCTTCCAGACCTTCAAGAGGAAGTTATAAACATAAACCTAGTGCAGAAGCAGACAGACGCCGGAGAAAAGTCTAGATTTAAAGCCGTAGTTGCTGTCGGAAACAGAGACGGCTACATTGGACTGGGCGTTGGAAAAGCAAGCCAAGTGCGAACAGCCATAGAAAAGGCTGCAGCAGACGCCAGACTAAAACTGATTCCCGTTAGACGTGGCTGCGGAAGCTGGGAGTGTGGCTGTGGAAAACCCCACTCTGTACCCTTCCAAGTCGAAGGAAAATGCGGCGGCGTAAAAGTGGTTATCGTTCCCGGGCCTAGAGGCTTAGGGTTGGTTGCCAGCGAAGTTGCCAAAGTCATCCTTGGCCTTGCTGGAATAAAAGACTGTTGGACTAGAAGTTATGGTTCAACGCGGACAGTTCCATCCTTTGCCCATGCCGTTTTCGATGCGTTGAAAAAGACTTACAGCCTAATAACCCCTACAGACTGGGTGAGATAGTTGTCAGACAAATCTGAAGAACGCAAATGCATCGCAGTTGTGAGGGTTCGCGGAACCATAAGCGCGCCTCTGCAAGTTAGAGAAACCCTCCGCATGTTAAATCTAAAAAGAAACAATCACGCAATTTTAATTGATAATCGACCTTCATTTCTTGGAATGCTGAAAACAGCGCAGAACTTCGTCACATGGGGAGAAGTTTCCAAAGAAATCATAATGGCAATGTTAAAAGAGAAGGGAAGATTGACTGGAAATAAAAAACTGACAGATGAATATGCCCAAAAAATCGGTTATAAATCCGTGGAGGAACTTGCAGACGCTATATTCAACTGTAAAGTTGAATATTGGAAGCTTCCAGAAATTCAGCCCTATTTTAAGTTGCATCCGCCATCAAAAGGCTTCAAGGGTAAAATAAAAAAGAGCTACAGCGCTGGCGGAGAGCTTGGATACAGAGGCGAACAAATTAACGCCTTACTGGAGCGAATGATTTAACCGCTTTATTTTCATATTTGTATCGATACCTTTTATAGCCAGTTTAAAGATGCCATTGTGTTATAGGGAGAAGGTTTCGAAATGAGATGGCGGAAAAGCGAAAAACGTCCCAAGTGGTTCAAAGCCGTTAGAAGATTAGAGGAAGCTGAAAAGATGAAAAATCTCAAAGCATTCGAATTTAAAGACCCAAAAACTAGAGGGAGACTATACCACTATACATATAAGCGCCTTAAAAACCCGGGAAAAATCATTTTGAAAGAGCCTGAGCCGTTACTTGATGTTTTTAACGAAGAAGACGGCATAACTGTCATTGCAGAACTTAAAGGCTTTAAAAGGGAAAACATAAAAATCCACACTGAAAAACAGCAGCTAACCTTGTCAGCAAAAACTCAAGGCCGCAGATACTATAAACGTTTAAATCTCCCAGAAATAGTTATTCCAGAAGCAACGTTCACAACGTATAAAAACGGAGTACTGGAAATAAAGCTGAAAAAGGCTGTTAAAGAAGAAGCCTTAAACAAAGTGGCTGGTTGAAAGAATGCCCCACAAACTTAGGAAAATCCGCAAAAAACGTGGTTCAAGAACACAAGGCTATGGACGAGTAGGCCAACATAGAAAATCCGGTTCCAGAGGTATGCGGAAAGTGGGACGCCACAAACACGGATGGAGCTATGTCATAAAATATGAGCCGGAATATTTCGGGAAAAAGGGTTTCACTTCGCCTAAAAGCCTAAAACAAGAAGTCAAAGTTGTAAACGTTGGAGAACTTGACGAAATGGCTGAAAAGTTTCCAGCGGGAAAAGAAGAGGGGAAAATTTTCATAGACTTGGAAAGTTTGGGCTATACAAAGCTTCTTGGAACTGGAAAAGTCACAAAGCCCCTAGTGGTAAGAGTGTCGTCGTGCTCTAAATCTGCTGCCGAAAAAATAAAAGAAGCGGGAGGACAAGTTTTAATAGAGTCTCAAGAAACTGGGGAGTAGCGGTTAACCCATGGCTGGAAGGTTTCTAAACCTCTTCAAACCCATTGCAAGATTCATTCCGGAAGTTAAAGCTCCAGAACGCAGAGTTGGGTTTAATGAGAAGCTTTTCTGGACAGCCATAGCCCTCATAATATATTTGGTGATGGCCAGCGACGCCTGCCGCCTTTATGGAATTCAAAGACAAGAAGAATTTGCTCCCTTAAGAATAATATTTGCGTCAAGCCGCGGCACCCTAATGGAACTCGGTATAGGCCCAATAGTAACAGCCGGCTTAATCCTACAGCTTCTAGTTGGCTCCGCCATGATAGAATGTGACATGTCCAAGCCCGAAGATAGAGCATTATTCACAACTGCAAGCAAAGTATTCGCCATAATCTTAACAGGAGTTCAAGCATCCGCCTACATAATAAGTGGAATGTATGGCAGTTTGCCGGGCACAACATCCTTAATCATTTTTCTACAGTTGCTAGCTGCGGGACTAATTGTTTTGCTCTTGGATGAGCTTATCCAGAAGGGATGGGGTTTCGGCAGTGGAATAAGCCTCTTCATCATGGCTGGCGTTGCACAACAAATATTTCTCGAGTGCTTTAACCCGTCTCCACCAGTTGACGAATATGGTAGCTCCGGAATTTTCGTTGCGTTAGTGCAAACAATAATTGGTGGAAAACCGGTGACTGGCTTATTGTTAAGGGGAAACTTTCCATCTTTAATCGGGTTTATAGCCACCATTGTGGCTTTTCTTGTAATAATATACATGGAAGGCGTTCGGGTGGAGCTTCCTTTGTCCTACGCGGGCTACCGTGGCTTCAGAAGCCGCTACCCAATAAAACTTTTGTATGTGTCCAATCTTCCAGTAATATTCGCTTCAGCCCTTTTCGCCAACATATACTTCTTCTCATATATTCTCTGGAGCCAGCCTTGGGGGAAAAACAACTTTTGGGTTAACCTCCTAGGATGGTACAAGCCTGAAGGAGAACAGTATGTGCCCGGCGGAGGCCTCGTATATTATGTGACTTCTCCTGGCAACCTTTCAAACGTGATGGCTGAGCCTTTAAGGGCTTTGGGCTATTTGGCAATCCTAATAGTTTTCTGCGTTATCTTCTCCCTTACGTGGCTTGAGGTTGGCGGCTTGGGTCCTTCAACAGTTGCAAAACAGCTCGTGGATGCTGGCATGCAGATTCCGGGTTATAGGCGTTCTGGAAAAGCTGTTGAGCAGATTCTGAAGCGCTATATTCCAGCCGTCACCATTCTAGGCGGAATAATAGTTGGGCTTATTGCCGGTTTATCAGACTTCTTCGGAGTTTTCGGGTCCGGAATAGGAATTCTACTTTCCGTGGGCATCATCTACCAGTATTATGAAATTTTGGTGCGGGAAAGAGTGGCTGAAATGTACCCCGCCTTCCGGAGACTATTCGGAGGTTGAAAAGGAGTAAATTGAAATGCTGCCAGTGGAAATTCCCGGATCAACACTTTTCGTCCTTCTACTTGCCGCCACAATATCCTTCCTCATGACTCTTGCAAACCGTCTTTTAACGGATCCCGAAAAACTCAAGGCTTGGAGAAAGGAGGTTGCAGAATGGTATGAAGATTTTCGAAAGGCTCAAAAAAGCGGGGATAAGAAGCAGATGGAAAAAGTCATGAAAAAACAGCAGTATATAATGCAGCTTCAAGCGAAAATGTCATGGCAGTCGATGAAGGTGACCCTTCTATTCTTCATTCCCATACTTATAATATGGCAATTTTTAGGGGGAATATACTGGCAGTATGAAATCGCATTTTTCCCAGGTATAGGGTCTAGGATTCCTATACCATTGTTTGGCGAGCTACCGTCTCTAATGTGGTGGTATCTTTTGTGTTCCTATCTTTTTTACACCTTATTTTCTCATCTATTTGGATTCATGGGCGTGGAGTGATGGGAAATGCCGCGACCAGCTAAGCGAACTCGAAGCCGAAAACGCGTTTTTAAGGCTTTACCGGGGGGACGCACAAGCATGCATTATAAACGTGAAGTAACCGCCCAAAACAGTTGCAGCCTTTGCGGTAGACCGTTAACTGGAATTCCAAGCTTGCCCCCTTCAGAGATGAGGACACTTAATCGTACAAAAAGAAGGATTTCGCGGATATATGGCGGACAGCTTTGTCATAACTGCCTAAAAACTGCTCTGAAGCAAGCGGTGAGAATCCTAAACGTTGTTTGAGGGCTTTTGGAAAATGGTTAAAGAATCAGTGGTCATTTGCATATGTGGAATGGCGGGAAGCGGCAAAAGCACACTGGCAAAAAAGCTAGCAGAAAAATACGGTTTAAAATACTATTCGGGAGGGGAGGCCCTAAAAGCCCTAGCAATAGAAAAAGGCTACAGACCCCTTGAAAAGGGGTGGTGGGAAAGCTCGGAAGGCTTGTCCTTCCTAGAAAAAAGAGAAGAAAACCCGGAATTTGACAAGGCTGTAGACCAAAAACTTTTGGAAGCAGCCAAACGAGGAAACGTTGTCCTAGACAGTTGGACCATGCCTTGGCTCTTGGAAAACGGCTTTAAAATATGGCTCGAAGCCTCTCAAAATAAAAGGGCTGAAAGAGTTGCAAAAAGAGACGGAATAAGCGTAGAAAAAGCCTTAAAAGCCTTAAAAAATAAGGAGGAGAAAACGAAAGCCATCTACAAGAGGCTTTATGGCTTCAATATAGGCGAAGATTTAACTCCATTTCACCTAATACTGGACACTGACAATTTGACGGCTGAAGAAGTTTTCCAAGTTCTAGTTTTTGTTTTAGATAATATGGTTTTTAACAAATAGGTCTTCGCAATTTTTAAAAAGCATAATGAAAAATCTTCTATAATCTTCCTTCAGTCCACATTTGAATGAATGGTTTAGGGGGAGGATGAAATAGTTTGAAACAATTAATTTTCGGATTGGCCTCTGGCACAGCTATTGTTGCTTTCTCTTATTTTTTACAAGTTTCCGAAGCAACGCTGCAGGCGCTAATTATCTTTAATGTTTTCTTTGTATGCATGCTTTTCCCGTTAAATGGTTCGCTGAAAAGGAAGATGGTTGCACTAATTATGGGGAACACTGTTTGTCTTGTTTGGAACAGCATTTTCTCTATATTTGTTGGCGCCGTTGCTGCCTATGCCTTGGACAGTTTTAATGCAGTGTTTGTTGTCTTAAGTCCAATATTGAACCTGCTGTGGGTTGTGTCCTTCTGGTCCCTAAGCTTAACATTTCTGGCAAATTCTAAAAATGAAAGGGCGGCTAAGAATGCTTATTGAAATTTTAGAAAAATTATTTATTCTTTTAACTGCTTTGATGGCTGCATACTTAGTTCGCCATTACATATTTACAATGACTGTTCTTAGAAGCACCCAAAGAAGGAAAACAAATTCCCAAATCCAAAACTTGGCTTATCAGCCTACCGTTTCAATTTTGGTGCCTGCCCATAACGAGGAACGTGTCATTGGAAGACTTCTACAAAGGATGACGGAGTTAACTTATCCGAAGGAGAATTTGCAAGTAATAGTTGTTGATGATGCTTCAACAGATGGCACTGGAAAGATAGCTGAGCAATATTCCAAAGCCCACAGTTACATTAAGGTTGTTAAACGAGACAAAAAAGAAGGGGGACGTGGGAAAGCTTCAGCCCTCAATGCAGGATTAAGACACGCAGAAGGTGAGATAATTCTATGCTTCGACGCAGACTATTACCCCCAAAGAGACATTGTGGAAAAACTTGTAAAGGAGTTTGCAGACCCGAAGGTTGGAGCTGTGCAAGGCAGAGTTATAGTTTTAAACGAGCCTCAAAATATTGTAACGAGGCTTGTTGCACTAGAAAGGATAGGCGGATACTGTGTTGACCAAGAAGCCCGTGACAAACTTGGCTTAATAACCCAGTTCGGCGGAACCGTGGGCGGATTTCGTCGTGAGCTTTTAGAATCCCTAGGCGGTTGGAATGAAAACGTATTGGCAGAGGACACAGACCTAACCTTCCGAGTTTACCTTGCAGGTTACAGCGTTAAATATGTTTCAGATGCTGAGTGTTATGAGGAGGCTGTTGAAAGTTGGCAAGCTTACTGGAAACAGCGGTACAGATGGGCGAAGGGGCATATGCAATGTGCCTTCAAACATTCGTTAAACGTTTTAAGAAGCAAAAAACTCGGGTTTATTGAAAAAATTGACGGGTTACTTTTGCTAAACGTTTACTTTATGCCGGTCGCCGTCCTATTCTCATGGATTATTGGTGTTCCGCTGTTCTTTTTAAAATTCTCCCAGTGGCTAACTCCATTTTGGACAGT
>JAVZOF010000001.1:0-174604 GCA_038882475.1 Bathyarchaeia archaeon | reverse complement strand
GTTTTTCTCTTCCTTTTATTGGTGGAGTGAAGGCGCTGGCGCCTGCGGCTATTATTAGGCTGTCGTAGGGAATTTCCTCTGTGTTTCCAGCCTTGTCAACGGTTAAAACGGCTTTTTTGCCTGTGTCGATTTTCGTCACTTTTGTTTCTGTTTTTAGGTTGAGTTTCATCATTTGAAAGTAGCTTAGCGGGAAAACTATTAGGTTGCTGAAGCTTGGTATGTGTCCGCCTATAACGAAGGGTAAGCCGCAACGGGAGTACCCAGCGTGTTTCTCTTCTGTTATCAAGGTGATTTCTGCTGTGCGGTCTGTTTTTCTGGCAGCTGAGGCTGCGTCTACGCCTGCTGCATGGGCCCCAATTATTACTATGCGCCTGGGCAAGGGCTATTTCCCTTCTTTTATGAGGCTTTTATGCCATTCGACAGCCTTATTGAAATCCATTAGGTTTGCAAGTTCTGCTTGAAGATTTGAAGGTTTTACCACCAGCAGCCAGCCCTTTCCATAAGGGTCTTCGTTTAGGAGTTCTGGTTTCGACTGGACTTCAGTGTTTACCTCTTCTATGGTTCCGCTTACTGGCGCCACTAGGTCTGAAACGGCTTTCACAGATTCCACAGTGCCGTAAGGCTCGTTCTGTTTTGTGGTGGTTCCGGGGCTTGGCAGTTCTGCATAAACGATTTCGCGGAGTTGTTTTTGGGCGTAGTCTGTTATGCCGACGCGGACTTTGTCTCCCTCAATTTTTAGCCATTCAAAATCCTTTGAATAGTATAGGGCTTCTGGAACTTCGTATCCGTCAACTTTAACCACGACATTCCACCTCGCATGTAGTTGATAATCTTCTATCTTTAAACCTTTAAAATTAACTGTTTACAATCGCGCGTTTTATGTCAATTTTGTGATAAGCTGGCTGCTGCAAAATTGATAGCCTCTCTAGTTTTCCATGATTTTTTGGTTGTGGGGAAAGTCAATAGCGACTAGCCCCTCTATAGATTTTCTGCAAGAAAATGAGGGCGTTAAAAGTCAATTTTAAAAACTGAAGGGTTGCTAAATTGGATACCCTCTCTCTGGATTTCCATGTTAAGAGTTTATTGTGTCATCCCACCACGCTCTTGCTTTAGAAAATGTTTAATTAATTGGTTTAGCGTAAAGCTGTGCAGATGGAAGGATAATAATTGAGTGAAGAATTTGCTAAACTTCCCCCGCAAGTTCAGGAGCGCCTCTTGAGGCTTCAGCAGATACAGCAGACGCTCCAGTCTGTTTTGGCGCAGAAGCAGCAGGTGGAGTTGGAACTGACGGAGATTGAGCAAGCTTTGGGTGAACTGCAGAAGGTGGCGGATGACGCTGTTATTTATAAGGCGATAGGCTCACTGTTGGTTAAGAGTGACAAGGCGAAGGTAGCGGCAGACCTTAATGAGAGGAAAGAGCTTCTCAACATGCGCGCTACAGTTTTGGGCAAACAAGAAGAACGTCTCCGCAGCCAAATGAAAGAGCTTCAGACAAAACTTCAACAGGATTTAGCTCCTGTTTCAGGAACCCAACCATAAGCTGAATTTAGGGTGGAAGCTTGGAAGAAATCGGCTTGCCAGAGCTAACTCCAGAACAGGTGGAAGAGCTCTGTTCAATAGCTGAAAATGCTGCAAGGAAATACATTCTATCGAAGGTTCCGCCTAAAAGGGTGGAAACATTAAACATAAGTATTGAAACAGAAGGCGAAAAACAGCTGACTTTAACAGTGGATGTGGAGTTAATCCTTTCACCCCTTATGCGAGACTGCGATGTTCAAAAACTGGCAGATGAAGCTGTTAAAGAAGCCTTCGCATCAGCTGAGAAATATTTGAGGGAGCTTAAGTGTCGTTTGCAGAAATAACACGGATCATAGATGACCTAGATGCTAAATTTATCGTTTTGTTATGCCACCATAACGCAGACCCCGACGCCATATGCTCGGCTTACGCCCTTTCAAACCTAATTAAAAAATACAAGCCCCAAGTCACGGTGGAGATTGGAGTCGCCCAAGGAATAAGCCGTCTATCAAAACACATCCTAAAATATTTGCCCATAGCTTTGGAACCCCAGCCGCACATAGAAAACGCGAACCTGATAATCTTTTTAGACACGAACACGATACAGCAACTCAACAATCTTGCCGAGAAAGTGAAAACTGCAAAAGTACCTATTATAGTAGTTGACCACCACGCTGCCCATCCAGAAACAGAGAAAATAGCCAGACTCTGCATAACTGACGAAAACGTTTCTTCAACATGCGAGATAATCTACAACTTTTATAAACAGGCCAACATGAAAATTGACGGAGATGAGGCTAAAGCGCTTTTCCTAGGAATAGCCTTCGACACTCGCCACTTTGTTCTGGCAAACTCTTCAACCTTGAAAACCATAGCGGAGCTAATAGACACGGGGTTAAACGCCCAAGAAGTTCTAGCCATGCTCTCGCTTCCCATGGATTTCTCCGAAAGAGTGGCAAGGTTAAAGGCTTGCAGAAGAGCCAAACTCTTCAAAATAGGCGAATGGATAATCGCCCTATCCCACGTAAGCGCCTATCAAGCCTCAGCTGCCCGTGCCATAATAGACCTCGGCGCCCACGTAGCTGTTGTGGCTGGACAGAAAAACGAAAGCCTTGAAATAAGCCTCCGCTGCACAAGAGAATTTCATGAAAAAACGGGCGTCCACCTAGGCAAGGACATAGCCAAACCGTTGGGCGAATACCTTAACGGGATGGGAGGGGGACACGCCACGGCTGCTGGTGTTAATGGTGTTGGAGAACTTGAAGCTGGGCTTAAGCGATGTTTGAGGATTTTAAAGGAGAAACTAACTCAAACTTAAGTAGCTACTCTTAAATGGGAATTTTATTTAGGTGCTGTGGAAAAAACCACATGACAATAATCGAAACAAAAAACCTCACATACACTTACCCGGGCGCGGCATGGCCCGCAATTAAAGAGGTCTCTATAAAAATTGAGAAGGGTGAATTCGCATTAATCAGCGGTCCCAGCGGATGTGGAAAAACAACCCTTTGCAGATGTTTTAATGGGTTAATTCCACATTTTTACCAAGGAGAATTAAAAGGCGAAATAATGGTTGCTGGTTTGAGGGTTCAAGAACATCCAATTTATGAAATGGCAACCCATGTGGGTTTGGTTTTTCAAAATCCGGAAAACCAGCTTTTCGCCCTTTCAGTGGAGAAAGATGTGGCTTTTGGGCTTGAAAACCTTGGAATTCCAAGGGAGGAAATTCGAAAAAGGGTTGATTGGGCACTGGAGTTGACTGGCATATATGAACTGCGAGAAAGAACCCCCACAGAGCTTTCTGGCGGACAGCAACAGCGTGTAGCCATAGCATCTGTTTTAGCTATGCAGCCAGAAGTCATAGTCTTGGATGAGCCCACATCTTTTCTAGACCCTCTTGGAGCCAAAAAAATATTCGAAGTAATTTACGAATTGAACCGAAAGCTTGGGATAACCGTAGTGCTTGTTGAGCATAGGTTGGATTTGACAGCAAAATATGCAGACCACATTATAATAATGGATGATGGAAAAGTTGTGTTGGACGGGGAGCCCCATGAAATCTTAAACTCAGACCAAGCTCGCCTCATAGGAGTTGGAATTCCAAAGGCAACCCGCCTTTACCAAATATTGAAAACTGATGGAGTGAAACTAGGCGGAAAAGTGCCATTGTCATCAGAGGAAATGGCTGAAAAAATAAGGGAGGCGCTTAAGCCTTTATGATTGAAGTTCAAGATGTTTATTTCACATATCCAAGCGGTGTAGAAGCACTGAAGGGGGTTTCCCTAACAATTCAAGATGGAGAATTCGTCGCCATAATGGGTGAAAACGGGGCTGGAAAAACAACCCTCGTGAAACACTTTAACGGATTGCTAAAGCCCACAAAGGGAAAAGTACTCGTAGACGACGTAGAAACTACAAAAGTGAGTGTGGCAACTCTAGCGCGAAAAGTGGGCTTCGTCTTCCAAAATCCAGACCACCAGCTCTTCAGCGAAACCGTCGAGGAGGAAATAGCTTTTGCCCTCAAAAACTTCGGCTTCAGCAACGACGTAATAGAGAAAAGGGTTATATGGGCGCTTAACCTGCTTGGCTTGACGCAGTATAGGAAAACTTCGCCCTTCATGCTCAGCGGCGGCGAAAGAAAACGCGTCGCTTTGGCTTCAGTGCTTGCTTGGGACCCAAAAATACTAATTTTGGACGAACCGACTATAGGGCAGGATTATCAGCAAAAGGAGAAGCTCCGCCAGTTCATTTTGCAGATGAAAGCTCAAGAGAAAACCGTGGTCATAGTAACGCATGACGTGGAGTTTGTGGCTGAATGCAATCCACGGGTTCTGTTGATGCGTGGCGGAAAAATAGTTGCAGACGGCGAAGCAAGAAAAGTGCTTACAAACCCAGCAATATTGGAGCAAGCATCCATAGTTCCGCCGCAAATAGCTCAAATTTTCATACAACTTTCAGACTTAGGATTTTCAAAGGAGGTTATCGATGTCTACGAAGCAAGAGAAATCCTCCTAAAGGCTTTTGGGAGGCACAAGGAATGAGTTTTTTCGAGGGGTTAAGGTTTAGAAGGGTTACCTCTCCCATCCACAACCTTGACCCTAGAATAAAGTTTGTGTACGCGTGTATAATTTTCGTGATTGCCATACTTTTCTGGGAGTTGCTGCCCCTTATAGTGCTTTTCATAATTCAAATTCCCTTTGTGGTTGTTGCTGGAGTTAAGCGGGAATGGGCGCGCTCCATGAAAGGCGCAACTTTTCTAGCCTCGATAATCTTTCTCACAAACTTCATTTATTCCTTCATAAACGCTGGTTATAAGTTTACGCTTCCATCTTTGGAATATGCCTTTGCCATGACCTTGAGGTTTCTGGTGCTGGTGGAATCGTTCTCCATATTCTTCTTGACAACTTCACCAGACCATTTGGGTTTAGCCCTAGAACAGACCCATGTGCCCTACGAGTTCTGCTTCGCCTTCACAACAGCAGTGCGCTTTGTTCCAGTGCTAGCCGAAGAAGCCCAAACAATCATGGACGCTCAAAAAGCCAGAGGCTTAGAGCTTGAAAAAGGAAACTTTCTAAAACGGATTAGAAACTACATTCCAATCCTCATACCCTTGATTGTAAGCGCCATCCGCAGAAGTCTAGAACTGGCAGAAGCCATGGAATCCCGCGCTTGGGGAGCCGCCGAAAAACGCACAAACCTATACGTTTTGAAACTTCGCAGAGAAGACTTCCTTTTTGCACTCATAACAATTGGCATTTTAGCCGCTGCCATCTTCATCCGCTTATACTTTAGAATTCCACATTTAGAGGAAATTTTAACTGGGTTTGCATAACCGCAAGACTTTTAATATAGACCTTTGTGTAAAGGGTTTCTCGGAGCTTGAAAAACTTGGAATGGTTGAAGGCTGCGGCGGAAGAAATCATTTCAGGAATCAAGAGCTCCATTGAAGAGCTTAACCCAAACGAGGTGGAACGCTTAATCCAGCTGCTTTTGGGAGCGAAAAACAAGAAAATCTTTGTAGTAGGCATGGGAAGAAGCGGGTTCGTGGGCAGAGCTTTCGCCCTACGATTAATGAATTTGGGCTTCAACGTCTACTTTCTAGGCGAAACAATAACGCCAGCAGCGGAAAAAGGAGACCTTTTAATCGCCATTTCTGGAACTGGAGCAACAAAAATGATTTTGACAGCCAGTGCTGCAGCGAAGGATATAGGCGCCACAGTCATCGCAATAACTTCCTTCCCAGAATCCCCTCTTGGGCAAATAGCTGATTTAATCGTCACAATTAAGGGAAGAACAAAGGCTGGATGGCCCAGAGAGGAGGATTATTTGGCTAGGCAGCTTATGGGTGAAAAGGAGCCCTTAACCCCCTTGGGAAGCATATTTGAAAACAACTGCATGGTTTTCCTAGATGGGCTAATCGTGGAACTAATGCACAGGATGGGCACAACAGAAGAAGACTTAAGGCGTAGACATGCAACAATAGAATAGGCAAATTTCCGGAGCGTGGAGAAAATCCGGGCGAAGTGGAAAAAGAAAAGGATGCGAAGGCAGAAAAAGAAAAGGCAGAAGAGAAGGGCAAGATATAAGTAAGCATAATTTTGCATAGTGTTTTCTTTACACTTTCAGCCTTTTGTAATTTCTGGGTTTTAGCAGAATTCGGCGCGTTTGATTTGTTGATGCTGTGTTTTTAAGCGTGTTAAAGATTGGACGTGCATATAGCTTATTAAGACTTACGATAGTATATTATTCAGAAAACTAGCCTAGACTCCAAACACAAAAGGGAAACAAATGCCAAAAACCCCAAAAACAGCAAAAACCGTAGAAAAAACAGAATTCGGAGTAATAATCGAAGAAAAAGGAAGAAAAACAGCTGTCTTCAGAGAAGTTTACCCAATACAGGAGCCCTACGCTTACGCAGCAATAGTAAAAGACCCCACAACCCAGAAAACCCGCTACGAAGTTATAGAGCCCACACTGCAAAAAGAGGAAGAGGAACGCCTCAAAGAGATCAAAGGCTTGTTGATGGAAGAAATTGACATAAACTTAAAAGACATAGAAACCAAGGAAAAGGCTGAACAATACCTCAAAGAAAAAGCAAGGCAGATAATTAAAAAATATCATATAAAAATCCCGCCAGAATCCATTGACAAGCTTCTATACTACATTGTAAGAGATTTTGTGGGTTATGGGAAAATAGACCCGCTGATGAAAGACCATCTCATTGAGGATGTTTCAGCTGACGGCGTAAACATACCCATATACGTTTGGCACAGGTTTTACGAATCCCTCCCAACAAACATAATCTTCAAGGACGAGGCGGAATTAAACTCCTTCATAGTCCGCTTGGCATACTTGGCAGGTAAAAACATTTCAATAGCCTCCCCGCTTTTGGACTCTTCATTGCCAGATGGAAGCCGCATACAGCTTACCTATGGAAACGAGGTAACCAGAAGGGGTTCAACATTCACCATCCGCCGTTTCAGAGTTGACCCTCTAACAATTTCAGACCTCATCGCTTTTAACACGCTTTCCTCTGAAATGGCAGCATACCTCTGGTACATCATAGAAAACCGTGCATCAGTGCTTGTTGCTGGCGGCATAGCTGCTGGAAAAACCACCATGCTGAACTGCCTATCCATGTTCATAAAGCCTGAAATGAAGATAGTAAGCGTCGAAGACACACAGGAGCTTAACCTTCCCCATGAAAACTGGATTCCATCAGTTGTTAGGTTAGGCTTTGGACATGAAGACAGAAAAAGCGCCATAACCCTCTTTGACCTCTTAAAGGCGGCGGTAAGGCAAAGGCCAGACTACATAATTGTTGGGGAAATCCGTGGGGAAGAAGCCTACACGCTTTTTCAGGCCATGGCGACGGGGCATCTGGGAATGTGCACCATCCACGCAGAATCCGTTGAAGCCGTAATAAACCGCCTTGAATCTGAACCAATGAATATTCCAAAAACTCTCATAGCCATGATTGACCTAATAATGGTGATGGCGAGAACGGAAATCGAGGGAAAACCAGCCAGGAGAACTCTAACAGCAACAGAAGTTGTGGGACTTGACACAAAAACAAGAAAACTCATGACGGAAGAGGTTTTCCGTTGGAAACCAAAAAACGACAAATTCGAGTTTCTAAACCACAGTAGCCTCTTGGAAGAGCATGTTAAAAAACTGGATATAAGCGAGGACGATGTCAGACGCGAACTTCAGCGTAGAAAAACTGTCCTGGAATGGATGGTTCGAAAGGGCATTCGCCGATATACAGAAGTGGCAAATGCAATCCGCGAATATTACGCTAATCCAGCACGGGTTTTCCAAAGGGCAAGGATAGAGTTAAAATGAGAAGGAAAGAACTTTTCGAAATCTTCAAGAGAATCTATAAAGGCTTACTTTTGCGATTAAGCCATTTTCGTTCAAAAGTTTTCCCAGAAAAAGTATCCAGCAAAAGCGGAGACAGTGACAGTTCAAAGTTTAGAATTGGCAGTCTTCAGTCTCTTGCTTATAGACTTGTAGGTGGAAAAATCAGCCATGTTTTACCTCTTTTCCAAGATTTAGATGTGCACTTGCAGAAGGCTGACCTTAAAACAAACTTTAGAGTCTACATTAGCCTAACAGTCTTCTCCACTATTCTAATGTCGCTTGTAACGCTCATTTCCATACCATGTTTGCTGGTTTTTGCCTTCAACATACCCGTTTTTCCAGCTGTCTTATTCGGCTTTGGAGGAAGCCTCTTCACAGTAGCCTTTTCAGTTCTCGGATTTTACGTTTATCCAGTTTACCGCGCCGACAAACTTAAACGGGATTTAGAAGACGAATTGGCTTTTACGACTGGTTATATGGCGATTCTGGCAAGTGCTGGAGTTCCCCCAGAGAAAATTTTCCACTCACTGTCAAATATTCCCATACCGTTAGCCATTTCCGCTGAAGCCAAAAACATCATTAGAGACGTAAGCCTTTTTGGCTTAGACATTATTTCCGCCTTGGAACACAACTCTAGGCGTACGCCTTCAGAAATGTTCCGTGAAATGCTGGAAGGCTTCATATCAACCATACATTCTGGAAGCAGCCTAGCCGCCTATTTAAGGGAAAGGTCTAGGCAACATATGAAACTGAAGAGGATAAGCCTCCACAAGTTCTCAGATACATTGTCAATTCTTTCGGAGTTTTATGTGGCATTGTTGGTTACTGGACCACTGCTTCTCATCATAATGCTTGCTGTTATGGCTATGATGGGCGGCGGCAATTTAGGGCTTTTAAGCCCAGACCTATTGCTCAACATCATCACCTACATTGGCATCCCAGTAGGTTCCATAATGTTCCTCATAATCCTGGACGCAGTTTCGCCAAAATGGTAGGTGGCAATGCCAAAAATAGAAAAACCTATTAAGCAAGTCACATGGGTTGCGTCGGCTGCCTTAGCCATAGCCATAACAGTCTTCGGTTTTTTTGAAGCTTGGGGAACCACAACCTTCGATGAGTTCGTTTTCTTCGCAGTTATAGCCGCCTTCACCCCTCCAACAGTCCTCAACTACATTGATTACAGGTGGAAAAGAGCTGTGGATGAGCATTTACCAGACCTTTTCAGGAGTATAGTTCAAGCTCAAGAAACTGGAATGACATTGCCCCGCGCCCTAGAAGAAGCCGCTAAAAGAGATTATGGGCCTTTAACAGCAGAGTTGCGGAAAATGAATGCTCAAATTTCTTGGGGCATGACTCTTAAAGAGGCGTTGGTGGCTTTTGGGAAACGCGTTGACACTGTTTTGGTGCAGAGAACTGTTCCCTTGATAATTGAGGCTAACCTTTCTGGAGGACATGTGGAGAAGGTTTTTGACCCCATGGGCAAGTTTGTCCAGTCAACTTTGTTGCTTCATAAAGAGCGGAGAAATCAAACCCGCCCCTACATCGCAATAATTTACGTGGCATTCTTCGTCTTCATATTCACCATAATACTGCTCTTCAAATCCTTCTTCGTAGACATACAAGGCTTGCCACTCCTCAGCGCAGCGGTAATGGCACCTGAAGAGGTTAAGCGCATATTCTTCCACATGACAGCCATCCAAGCCTTTTTTGGCGGTTTAGTGGCTGGAAAAATGGGTGAAGGAACCATAAACGCTGGATTGAAGCACAGCCTAGTGCTAATGGTCTGCGGCTACATAGCCCTAAAACTCTTCCTATAAGAGGCGGATGCAATGCAAGGAATTTGGAGGCTTTTTGCGGATAAACGGGCTATAACCCCAGTGTTAAGCAACCTTTTACTTATGATTGTGGCAGTAGCCGCCATGTCCATAGCTGCCACAGCCACCTACGTTATAACAACAAACCTTAGGGAAAACATGGGCGAACGTTTGATAATAGAAGACGTTTGGTTCAACAATGTGACTGGCGTTAACTGCATAAGCGTTTACATACGCAACATCGGCAAAGTTCCCTTAACCATTTCAACAGTCTACATAAACCATACCCGTCAATCTTCAACAAAGCTTAGTTTAGGGCTGGAGGAGCATGGATGGCTTAACATCACTTACCATTGGACACCCAACAGCCTATACTATGTGGATGTTGTAACATCAAGGGGGACCCATGTTGGAGGCTATTATAAAACGCCTTAAATGCTTCAAAAACGCCAAAAGCGGCATAAGCAACGTGCTAGTCGTAATGCTAAGCCTAATCCTCGTTGTGGTCATAGCCGCAAACGTGGTGCTCTGGAGCTACCAAATGAACCAGCTAGACTTGGAAAAAGCGCAAGAAAAATTTGAAGTAACCAATGCTGGGCGAACATCCCAATTTTTCACAAGCATCCATGAATATCTGATTAAAAACGGCAGCCGCGTCGACGGAACATATGTGGACACGTGGGCTGTTGACGATGCATATGAAACCTTCAGAGAAGAAATTACGTTATCGCCAATTTCTAAAACCAACGCTTTCATCGCTTACAGAGATTACACACTTAATATTCCTAAAGCAAGGACATGGAATGGAGAAGCAGCAAGCTGGAGCACGCAAATTGAAATGCCCAACGCGGGCAGTCCAGTTCGCTTCGCCAGGGTTGCCTACTCGCCACTAGAACAGAGAAGCACCGAAATAATCGTGGTAACATTGTCTGATGATGGATTTTTAGACGCCTATGTTCGGAACGGCACATTATTGATTGTTGAAAATGATGTTGCCCGTGTTTGGACCACTGCACCATCCGCCGCTCAGAGACCTTATGACATTGCCTATGAAACCGCAAGCGGAAGAGCATTATTGGTTTACGATGTTGCCGTTGCAGACGCAACAAAAGATTTAGGCTACAGAATTTGGACCCCAAATGTAGGATGGAGCAGCGAATACTACATCGATTTTCCCGGCGTAGCCTCAACAAATCCGACGATATCTTTTGTGGAACTGGCAAGTAACCCGGACCCTAATTCAAACCAAATCGCAATGGTTTTCCTAGACCAGACAAACCAAGACGCCTTTGCAGCCATATGGAATGGGTCAGCGTGGACGTTGATGACGACGCTGACAACAACCACTGGGGCAACTTCAAACACGCGGGAATCCATAGGCATAGCTTACTCAACATACTACAAGAAGATTCTAGCCGTCAGCGGAAATGGAACAGACAGTCTAGCGTGGAAATGGTATGTGCAGGGCGAAACCGACTGGAGAACAGGAGGCCCCTTCGACCCAGACCCAGACGCAGGCAACCATGTTTGCTTTATCACTTTGAAACCCGACCCCGCAGCCAATGCAACACACGATTACATCATGTTCGCTGGAGTAAACAGCTTAAACGACTTAAACGCTTGGGCATGGAACATGGCTGAAGAAAACCCAGGAAGGTATCATGTAGCAAACGAGGTTGATGATGGAGTAGACACTTCCTCGCAGAGATGCGTAGACTTCGAATGGGAACCAACTGATAACAAGGGACTGATTGTTTGGGGAACCACAGCCGGCTACATAAACTATAACACTTACTCCATTTCATTAGGGTGGGGGTCAGATTGGGCGAATAAAAGATTGGTGTCCGTAGGTACTCACCCATGGATTCAATTGAAAACAAACCCGAGAAACATTGAAGGCGACGTGAAGGTACTCGGCGCTTTTATAAGTTCCTACAACAACATCGGGTCTCTAAATTGGGACGGAGTAACCCTCAATGTTATGGATTACGCCATAACCACCAATGCTGTGGGATACACTTATGAATGTTTTGATTTAGATTTCTGCAATTACGGCACCGCTTATAGCCTAAGCCTTATCGGAGATTTCGTCTTAGACACAAACCTTTACAGTCCTACGCAAGTAGATTCCGTTGAAATTCAAATTCGCCTCAGGGCAAGTGATACCCTCAATGATTGGCTTTTGAGGGCATATAATTGGACAGGCGGACAATACGAAGTTGTGGGACAAATTTCAGCGGCAATATATTTTAAAGATTACACGGTTTTTCTGCAGGATTCCTGGCAAAGTTACGTGAACAACAACGGCACATTAAAGTTGGAGTTCTGCAACGCAAACGGGGATGCCTATCAGACAACGGTTGATGTAGACTTCTTTGGAGTTAGAGTACTGCTGAAAGGAGCAATCTTCACCGTTAGAAACTGCTGTGCCTCAACCATTCATATAGTTTCAATATGGGTTATCAACGCAACACATCATAGGCGTTATGATGAAAACTTGTTCATAAACCCAGGGGAAACCATAACACACATCAGAGAAGATATAACACTGCCTTCTGGAAACTTCACCGTAAAAATTGTAACCGAAAGAGGACGTATAGCCCTATTTATAAGTGGCTAACCCTTGGCAACGCCATTATTTCTTAGCCATTTTTTCCTTAAGCGCTTTCATAACTTCTTTTGCGTCTCTCGCCTCTATCACTTTAATGTTGTAAAGTTCCGCCATTTTTTTGGCGTTTTCACTTAATTTTGGAATGGCAATTAAGTAGGCGTTTTCCGGTGAAACGTCGTATATTTTTGCGAAGAGGGCGATTACGGGTTGTTCTGAAACTATGTCTTCCGTTGCGATTGCCACATCCATAACCGTTATTTTTTTCGTCAAGTTTCCTTTGTAGGCGGCTATGTCAAACATGTGGTTTGCGCCAGACTTTCCTTTAAGGAAGGCTGGAGCCTCAACTTCGAATCCACTTTCAACAAGAAACTCCTTTATAGGGGCGACGAAAATCCATCCGGCAGTTATTTCGCCCTTAACTTCCTCGTTAAGCGTGTAGGAGTAGACATCCTTTATTTCCACTTCCTCAAATGTGAATTCGTTTTGGCAGTCTCTGCAGAAATGCTTAGGGACGGGAATGTCAAAGCTTTTTCCGCAGTCTTGGCATGTGCACCATATCCCAGCCTTTCTGTAATCCACATCTAATTTTTTCAGTTCTTCACGGCATTTGGGACAGACAAGTTTGTCTCCTTTACGAAAGTTTTCTTCAACATCCATGTAACCGCATTTAACATGTTCTATAAGGGAGCCTTTCTGGATGTTGAAGGACTTGCAGTAGGGGCAGCAGTAATGAGTGGAAACACTTTGCGAACCACAGTTTGGGCAATATAATATTTTGTCGTAGAGCTTTCTTTCAAGAATTCCAGCATCATAAAGCCTGTTTAAAAATTCTTCAACGTTTGAAGTGTCTCCTAAAATTTTTTCAACTTCTAAGTATCTGTAGCCGACCTTTGGGTCAAAAGCGGGTTTAAGCTCATTTATTTCATTGCTTAAGAATTTGCCTAGAAAAATTTGTACATCCCGCTCTTTATACAGTTCCAGCCTTTCAGATTTTTCCGACTTCGGCATTAAATCCCCATGCCAGTTACCGCTGATTCAAGCCTTTTTAAGGTTTTCAAACTTATTAATAAGAGTCTTTTATTGTTAAAACTTTCCATAAAAAGCGGATTCCTCGAAAAGTTTTAAAGCCTTGCAATGTTTCTGTTTCCAAAAGAGGCAAAGTCAAATGAGTTTAAAAGCAAAGAGACTGGTGCGCTGTCCAAAATGCGGTTTCACCTTTGACATATCTTATGGCAGAGCCTTCGCTTGTTCAGGTTGCCCATCAACAGTGCAGTGTGGATATGCCAAATGCCCAAAATGTGGGCACGAGTTCCCATTACAATGACACGAAACAGTTTAAGGCACGACAGTCATGTTTTTTAACTTGAATTCTCATATTCATGAAGCAACTTTCAGGGCACTGGCGTAACGGTGATGGCTTGTCAACTCAAACATCTCCTAAACGTTTAATATTTCGGTGGGCTACCCTTAGGGGGATAACAGCCTTAATCCTATTCCTCATAGCAGCCGCCTTAATTGAATATGCAATAGTTGCCTATGCTGTCGCTCTCGGGGTTAGAGAGGAGAACCCCCTACAATGGAAAATCCAGTTTCCAGGCACAGACTGGACAGCAACTATTAGTGTGAGCCCGCTGTTTCATCTGGTTCCCCTCTCAACTATGGTGGCGCTTGTCTTCAGTTGGATTTGCCTAACAAGGTATATCGCGGTGAAAACCTTAAAAGCCTCTAGAGAAAAGCCCAAACCTCCCCAGAGAAGAAAGGGAGAAAAATTCACGACGAAAATGGGGGACGCTATAAGAAACTTTTTTGGAAAGATAAAGTCTAGAATGCTTAAGGTTAGAGGAATAGCTTACATTTGGAATAAAGTGAGCGCTGCGCGGGTGACGATAAAAAGTGCCATAGTATTGCTGCTTGGTTTTTCAACGTTAATTCTTTTAGCATCCGTCTTGGCTTATCCACAGTTAATCCATCAAACTTTTTTAAACCTTTATCAAGGCAACCCTTCACTGTTCGAGTTTGTGATATCAACAAACAACGCTTTGAGAGGTTTTGCAGAAGCCGTAGCGCCGATTGGATGGATATGCTCTTCCATAAACAATGCCATAGTGTCAGCTGCTCCGGGCTTTAGAGACTTTGTTTTAACCTTTGGAAGCGTAACAAAGCCTTTGGCTGATTTGCCGCCGGCAGGCAAGTATTTGGCTTTTCAAAACCTTGCAGCTTGGATTTCCGCCTTAACAGTTCTTTTTTACGGAGTCTATATGCGAAAAGGTTATCGCTACAGAAAACCAAAGGGAAGCTAGAGGCTTCATGCATGGCTGACCGTCCAAGGTTTGGTCCCGCAGGGGTTCCTCCAACTTTTAAAGCCATGAAAGCAGCCTTAGCTGATGTTCCAAGACTTTTACGGGAGGAAAACCTAGACGCTTTTGAATATCAAGCGGTTCGCTGGGGTGAAAAACCCCAAATTAAAAGGGAAGAAGCTGAAAAACTGGGTTTGAAGGCTAGGGAAAACGATGTTTTGCTCAGTTTACACGGCTCTTATTTCATAAACCTCTGCGGCGGAAAAGAAACCATCGAAGCCAGCAAAAACCGTCTAGTTGCCTGCGCCACAGCCTCCCAGTGGATGGGCTCCCAAACAGTGGTTTTCCACCCCGGATTTTATGGCAAAAAAACGCCGAAAGAAGTTTTTGAAGGCTGTTTAAAAGCCTTAAAAGAGGTTGTTGAAAAGTTAAGGACGCTGGGAATAAGGGATGTTAAACTTGGTCCGGAAACCATGGGAAAAACTTCCCAGTTCGGCAGCCTAGAAGAAGTTTTAGCGTTATGTGAACATGTTGAACAAACTCGACCAGTCATAGACTGGGCACACTTGCATGCAAGAGAACATGGAGGCTTCAAAACGGTTGATGACTTCCGCAAAGTTGTAGAAACTATCGAGAATCGTTTGGGAACAGAGGCGGTTAGAAACATGCATTGTCATTTCACCAAAGTAGAGTTCACAGATAAGGGAGAGAAACGCCACCATACAATGGATGAAGTGGAATATGGACCAGACTTTACCATGCTTGCGAAGGTCATAGCAGAGTTCAAGCTAAACCCAGTTATAATAAGCGAAAGCCCAATCCTCGATGTAGACGCAATAAAAATGCGAGACATACTTCAAAAAGAAATGAAAACGAGCTTTAAAAGTGCTTAATGCGATATGTTTTTCTATGTTGTTTGTGTGCTTTTTATAGGTGCCTGTTTTGGTTAGGCTGAGGGGATTTCAAAAACTTGTGTCTATTGAGGAGGCAAGACAGCGACTATTGGATGGGTTAAAAATTAAGAGAAAAACTGTTATGGTTTCTATTTATGATGCCCTTAACCGTGTTCTTGCCGAAGATATAATTGCAGAGGAAGACTTGCCAAGATTTGATAGATCAGCAGTGGACGGTTACGCGGTAAAAGCCGAAGACACCTTTGGCGTTTCTCAGTTTAAGCCGAAAACCCTTAAACTCACGGATGGAAACAAAGTGAAAAAGGGAGAAGCGAAGCAAGTTTGGACTGGGAACCCGCTTCCAGAAGGCGCAGACGCGGTTTTGATGTTGGAGAATGTCAAACGCTCTAACAATGAAATAGAGGTTTGGACTGCTGTTACACCTGGTGAAAATGTTTCTAAGAAAGGCGAAGACATTGTAAAGGGCAAAATTGCAGTAAAAGCTGGAACCCGTCTAAAACCTCATCATTTGGGTTTAATAGCCTCTTTAGGCGTGGCAGAAATCAGCGTTTTTGAAAAACCAAAAGTGGCAGTTTTAGCCACTGGAAACGAACTTGTAGAAGTTGGACATAAACCACGAGAAGATCAGGTTTTTGAGGTTAATAGGCTGGTTTTGGGGTCTTTATGCCTTGAACTTGGCGCTGAGCCGATAGATTTGGGAATAGCGAAAGATGATGTGGCGGAAATTTCGGAGAAAATTAGGCTGGGGCTGGAAAAGGCGGATATGGTGTTAACCACTGGTGGCACAAGTGTTGGCGCATCAGACCTTGTTCCCACAGCCATAAACAGCATAGGCAAGCCAGGAGTAATAGTTCACGGTGTAGCAATGCGCCCAGCTATGCCCACAGCCCTCGCCATAATAAACAATAAGCCAATAATAGTTCTTTCAGGCAACCCAGTAGCCGCCATGTTCGGCTTTGAAGTTTTCGCCAGACCATTAATCCTTAAAATGCTAGGCGTCAAACGTGAAATAAGACCAGTTGTTAATGCAAGGTTGACGCGTAGAACAGCAACGGCTCTTGGAAGAAGAACCTTCGTGCGGGTTCGCGTATTCCAACGTGGCGGCGAATTTTACGCAGAGCCTGTGAGCGCTAGGGGTTCAGGCATAATCTCAACCATGACTAGGGCGAATGGCTATGTTATTGTTCCAGAAAACCGTGAAGGCTTAGAAGAAGACGAAACTGTGCAAGTCCACCTTTTCGACACATTAGAGGAGGCTGGCGAAAATGTTTAGAAGACTTCTAACCTTTGAAGAGGCAAAACAAGCCATCCAAAAACATTTTGAGGCTAAACCCCTAGGCGTGGAAGAAGTTCCGCTTCTAGAAGCCCACAATCGCATTTTAGCCGAAAATATAACAGCCTCTTTTGACATCCCGCCTTTTAACCGTTCAACCGTCGACGGCTACGCAGTGAAAGCCGAAGACACCTTCGGTGCAAATGAAAACACGCCAGTGAAGCTGAAAATTTGCGGAACAGTAAATGTTGGAGAAAAACCAAAAATCACCGTGACAAGTGGAAAAGCAGCCGAAATAATGACTGGAGCACCAATGCCGGAAGGCGCAGACGCCGTTGTTATGACTGAACATACAGAGCGAAAAAACAGCGAAATTTACATTTACAATGCCGTGGCAAAAGATGAAAATGTAATGAAGGCTGGAGCAGACATAAAGAAAGGTGAAAGAGTAGTTAAGAAAGGGCAGCGGCTGGGAGCGCGGGAAATAGGCGCCATAGCAGCCCTAGGGAAAGCAAAAGTCAAAGTCTACAAAGTTCCCCAAGTGGCAATTCTATCAACAGGTGCAGAAATAACCGAGCCAGGCAAACCGCTCGCGGCTGGAAAAATCTATGATATAAATGCTTACAGCCTAAGCGCAGCAGTCCTCGAAAGCGGCGGAAAACCAGTTTATTTTGGAGTTTTCCCAGACGAAGCAGCAACCCTTGAAAAAACGTTAAAAAAAGCTTTGGCCTCCGCAGACATGGTTATAACTTCAGGCGGAGTTTCAGTTGGCCCTAAAGATGTTGTTCCAAAAACGTTGAGCGATCTTGGAAAGCCAGGAGTTATCGTATGCGGAGTAGCCACAAAACCTGGAAAGCCTACAACAGTGGCTGTTGTGGATGGAAAGCTTATTTTCTCTCTTCCTGGACACCCAACATCTGCTCTGCTGATTTTTCATTTGCTTGTACGCCCAATTATTGAATGTATGGCTGGAAGGAAACCAATGAAACCAGCTACGGTGAAGGCTTTAGCCTCAACGAGGATGTTTCCAGCAAGGGGGAGACGCACATTCACCATGGTGAAATTGAAAAAGAGCGAGGGAAACGGGCTTTTGGCTGAGCCTGTTCCAGTTGGACTTTCTGGGGCAATAACAACACTTTTGAAGGCTGATGGTTTTGTTGAAATTCCGGAAAACCAGCAGTTTGTCGATGTAAACGACGAAGTCGTCGTGTACCTTTTTTAAAACCCTCGACGATTAAGTGTTTAAAATTCAAGTTTCTTTCTTCTGGCAGCCACGTAAACAGTGAAACACCATGTGAAAATTAGGTAAGCAGCCATAGCCGCGTCGACAAGAATGTCGCTTCCCATGGTGAAGTAAAGCATGGAAACGGCGAAAACCGTAACCATAATGGCCACAGCGAAAACACTCCAAAGAGCCCAGCTCCTTCGCCTAAACAAGCCGTAGGATGTTGCCAAACTAATTACACCCAACAAGCCTATATGTATTAATCCAAGGTCTGTGATGGCCAAAACCACGAGGCATATAACGCCAATAACAGCGTAAAAAACTGAAGCCGTAAGCATTCCGCCATCTTCAAACTTTATTTTTTCTTTTAAACCCATTCTGTCAGCCTTCCAAATTAATGCAATAAATGAAACACTATGATTAATAAATTATATGCCTCCTAACAGTTGGAATGGTACAAAAATGGTTTCTTTTACGCCTTATAGGATATTTCTATTTTGAAACACCCCTTTTATAGGGTAACTGCCACTGCCTCTTCTGGAGAAAGGAGCATGAGAAAGTCTGGAGCACTGTGTCTATTCATTACTCTGCTAGTGTTGGCCGCTATTGGTGCGCAAATTTTTTCTGTTGGTGGATGCCGCCGCCGAGATTCGAAACCTCCAACAATTCATCAAGTGTGGCAGCATCCAGCAGTGCCAGAATATGAAAACAGTGTGTTGGTTCTGGCTTATATAACAGATTCGAAAAGCGGGGTTGCCAATGCAACTTTATGTTATACAGTTAACGGACAGTATAGCATCAGAAAAGCGATGAATAGAACCTGGGATTTATACTCCATTGAAATTCCGCCTCAACCTTACAATTCAACAGTTACATATGTGATTTATGCCTATGACAAGGCTGGGAATAAGGCGTGCTCTCAAGAATACGCCTATAAGGTAAATGATTTCCATCCTCCAACCATCACTTTTATTGAGCGGATTCCAGCCCAACCAAACTACAATGACACTGTTGTGGTTTTTGCCAATGCAACGGAGCCCCTGCATGCCAGCGGCGTAAAAGAACTCGTCTTATCCTACAGCAACGACACGGTTTGGGCAAGCGTTAAAATGGAGTTTAATGGCACGCTGTATAATGCGACAATACCGAAGTTTCCTTACGGAACAACCGTCCACTACAAGATATGGGCAGTTGACAACGCTGGAAACATCGCAGAATTAGATGTTTACTCCTACGAAGTGGATGACCGTTATTTGCCAGTCGCCACAATTACTGCCCCAAAAAATGGATGCTTCCTTTCAAAAAGTGTAAACGCCACGTTTTATGTTCAAGACGATAACTTATACGAGGCTAAGCTGACGCTGGACGACGCTTTTCTGGCAGCATGGAACACAACGGGGTTCCACACATACATATTAGACACCGCGAAGCTCAGCGACAGCCTCCACGAATTATCATTGGAAGCATTGGACAAGGCTGGAAACATGGCGAAACAAACAATCAAAATAACAGTGGACAACACGGCGCCTAAAGCTGAAATTCTATGGCCTAAAAATGGGAGCTTCATCAGAAACACTGAACTTGTCAAGCTTCACGCTGAAGACGCAAACTTTGAGAGAATGGAACTAAAAATAGATGGATATGTTTACGTTTGGGAGATAAAAGACCAAACCTATGCTTGGAACACCACCAACTACAGCGACGGTTCATACGACATTACCTTAACAGTGTTTGACAAAGCTGGAAACAAAGCTGAAAAACGGATAACAGCAACGGTGGACAACACTGCTCCCATGATAGGTGAAGTTTCATGGATCCCCAAAGAGCCGAAAACAAACGAAACTGTCAAAGTTTCTGTTCAAATAACTGATAACGGAAGCGGAATAAAAACCGCCACTCTATGGTTTAGGCGGTTAGGCGAAGACTGGCAAAGCCTACCTATGATCTTGGAAAACGGCAACTGGACTGGAACAATCCCGGGATACGAAGAAAACACCATAATAACCTTTTATGTGGAAGGCATTGACAACGCGGGAAACGTTGCAGAAAGCCTTGAAAAGCATTACATTGTCAAATCTGCCATAGGCGAAGGCCTTCCAGGCTTTCCGTTGTACTGGCTTATACTGGCGATAATAGCCATTTTTGCAATTTTAGCTTCCACGGCATACTACTTGAGAAAAAGGAAGCGCATGGCTGGCGGTGCCACTTATTTAGCCGTTTCAAGTCTGTAATAAGCGAACATGCGAAGGGAGCTGTTGCTGTTCACCTTATTCCATCTAAGGCCAGCTTTATTTGTTGGTTTAACCACCCAAGAGTAGGCTGTGAAGCGAAAGAGTTTAGAACTTCCCTAGTGAAAACTGTTAAGCGTTTGGAGAAGGATTATGGATGGGTTATCGTGAACTTTTCGCTTCTCAACCAAACGTTTTCAGCGGTTTCCAGAAAAGCTTCAAGGAAGCTGACTACGTAGTTTTAGGGGTTCCCTTTGATTTTACAAGCACTTATAGGACTGGAGCGAGGTTTGGACCAAACGCCATAAGAGAAGCCTCATTAAACATTGAAACTTACAGTTTCCGCAGCAACGTCGACGTTGAGGATTTGCGGCTGCATGATATTGGCGATTTACACGTGTCAGCAGACGTGGAGGAAACTCTGGAGAGGCTGGAAAAAGTCGCCGGAGAAATTTTAGAGGCTGGAAAAACTCCAGTCATCATGGGCGGAGAACACACCATAACTTTAGGCGTGTTGAAAGGTTTAGGCGACAAAGTTTCAAAAACTGCTGTTGTAAGTTTTGACGCACATCTAGATCTGCGCGACGAGTTTATGGAGTTGAAGCTTTCCCACACAACTTTTATGCGAAGAATAAATGAGCAGCTAAAGCCAGCCAAAATTATCGAAGTTGGCACAAGAGCAGTTTGTAAAGATGAACTTAACTATGCAAGCAAATCTGGAATAGAGTTCATAACCGCACAACAAATTAGGAAGGAAGGAGCGGAGCACATGCTAAAGGTCTTGAAACAAAAATTGTCGGACGTGAAAAGTGTTTACGTGTCGGTAGATATGGATGTTCTCGATCCCGCCTATGCTCCAGCAGTACAAAACCCCGAACCCGACGGCCTTGAAACTCCCGCTTTACTGGATATTTTATGCGGTTTATGTGATGAACGTGTTGTAGGTTTTGACGCGGTAGAGGTTGCGCCAAACTATGACCAAGGAGTATCAGCCATACAAGCTGCAAGGGTGATTTTTGAGGTATTATGCAGCATAGAAAAATCGCGGAGAAACTAAACCCCCATTTTCGTTTTTCACTTTCTAACTCTTTTAATTTCGATTACAACCTTGTTTCGGTCTGGGCAACCTGAAGTAAACTTGTCTTTGTCTTCTTCCCATGGAAAGGCTCCACCAAACTGCAAAGTCACCAGGTATGGAAAAATGAAGTTATAAAAGAAACCGCAAATGTTCGGTGCTCTAAGGCTTTTCCCTGCCTCTTCAGAGTAAAGCGTTAAGTCGAACTCCTCTTCAACATGGTGTCCCGCTGAGCATCCGCCTTCAACCTTTACAATTCTTCCAACCAATTTGCATCCTTTCAAAAACATCACCTCTCAAAGCCTTGTTTAGGGCTTATTTCTTTAACAATTTTGCTATAAAAAAACCATTACACTTGTGTATGTGAGGGTAAAGCCTCTGGCATTTTTCCATCCCCCTTAAGCCTGGCAAACCAATTTTTGGTGTTATTTCGGTTAGCGAAAATTCCGGATGCCATTTCAAAAATCGTTCAATGAGCATTTCGTTTTCTTCAACTGTTATGCTGCATGTAGAATAGACGAGTGTGCCGCTGGGCTTGACTTTTTCAGCGCTGTTTTCCAGCATTTGCCACTGGATTTCAGCCATCTTCCCAATAGAGCGCTGCGTGAGCCTCCACTTGGCTGAGGGAAGCTTTGCAAAGACTCCTGTGCTTGTGCAAGGCGGGTCTAAAATCACCATGTCAGCTTCAATGCTTATGGGCAGTGGATTGCATGCATCTGCAATTATTGGTTCAGCTATTTGGACACCCATTCTGGCAACTTCATTTTTCCATACACTCATTCTACGCCTTGAATAGTCTATGGAATAGATTGTGCCACGGTTTTGCATAAGCTGCGCCAAATATGTGGTTTTTGCTCCGGGCGCTGCACAAACATCCAAAAGCGCTATGGCAGGCTTGGGGTCTGCGGCTTCTGCAGCGAAACAGCTGGCTTTGTCTTGAATGTAAAATAAGCCTTCTTGGAAACTTTCGGTTCTAGTTAGGGGCTGTTTTGTGCCTAAAACCTTATAGGCATGGCGCAATCCCTCAACCTTTTCCACTTTAACCTTCTCTTCTTCAAGCCTTTTCAGAATCTCGTCTTCGCTTCCTTTAAGGGTGTTCAGTCTTATGTAGGTTGGAGGGTTTTCTAGATTGGCTTCCAGCATGGCTAGGGCTTCTTTTCTGCCGAAAAGCTTGAAGCAATATCGCACAAACCATGTGGGATGAAAGGTTAAAATCCCAGTGCGCTCCTCATCCCCCACGCCTTCAAGGATGATTTTTGGGTTTTCTGTTAAAAGCAAGCCAAGAAAGGGCTCAACCTTTTGAAGGGTTTTCCACCCCAAAATTGAACGCGCCAACCTCACAACGTTTTTTGCTTCTTCAACATTGATTTTCGACCAGTTTTTGGCAACCCTTGTCTGGTAAACGTAAAGCCTCAAGAAGGATTGAACGCCCAACGTGAAGTCGCTCATGGCTTTTGGCTTTAAAACCTCGTTGATGAAACGGTCTATGAAGTTGAGCCGTCTGACAGTTTCGCATAAAAGCCCATGGGCAAAACGTAAAGCATCCAAGTTGCTTATTTCCAGTTGTCTTGCTGTCCGAGCCAATGCTAAGCGTTCGCTGATTTTCTCCTTCTCCATCCAGCTTAGGGCTTCAATGGCTAAAGTCCAAGCCTCTTTAAGCATGCCTTTCACTTACTAAACTATAGGATAGATAGCAAATAAGTGGAACGAAAAGGATTAAAAGTTTCCATAACAAAGGGCACGTGCTCTTAATCTTTAGCTTTAAGGAGTTTTTGTTCTTTTTCCTTTGTAGTTTTCTTTGCATTTCCTCACAGCGTCTATACCAAAGTACCTCGTAATCTTTTTGGGGGATAACCCTATTTTTGAGGTCGGCTATTGCGCGAATTTTCGCCTTCTTGCACCATTTAACACAGATTTTGTAGGCGTCCCAATCGAGTTCTTCGTTTTCCCAATAGACTGGGACTTTAGCAAAGCCCAATAAGAAGGCGGCGAAAGCCCTTGTATGCCCATCTACAAAGATTATTTCATTATCCAGTTTCTTTACTGATATGGGCTCTATCAATTTTGGGTTTTTGGGATCAACGGTTTTCATTACTTCGGATAGCTTTTCCGAACTGATGAAGAGCTGAGTTGGCTGTATCTTGTTAAGTTTCATCATGAAAGTTTTAGCCATGAGCAGTCTAGTTAAAATTCTTAGAAAGCATATTTTAGAGTTTAACCTCACACTTAGAAATCATGCCTAGTAAGGTTTTTAGTCTGTCCCACCAATATTAGGTTAGGTTAAGAGAAGGTATGGCGCAGAAACGGCTGGATGAATTCTCAGCGTTGAAAGCTGAACCTCAAAAAGCTGAAGCGGAAGCACTGCCTTTCACCGCAGCGCTGGAAAAAGAGAAGCAGCAGCGTGGTTTTCCACCATTAGCCCCAGATAATCTTCCACCATCCTATTTTGTTTCCGCCACTTACGACGGAAAAACAAGAAAAGCGTTAATCAAACTTTATGAGCCAGTTTCGTGTCGAATATATTTTTGGCATGATAACTCTGGGCATAAGCCGTATTGCTATACAAACCTATCGCCACTAGAACTTGAGAAAATTGACCGTTTAATGAACCATCCTGGTTTTGACCATTTTGAAATTGAGGAAAAAATCGACCCGCTTCAAGACAAGATTGTTAGCGTTACAAAAATTGTGGCTAAAGACCCTTTAGCTATTGGAGGACGCCCCAAAGGCTGCATCAGAGACATTATCCCAGAAGATTTCCCAAGAATTTCAGACACACCCATGGCTACTGAGGCTGTTAAGGTTTGGGAATCCAAAATAAAATATTACCAGTCTTACATTTATGACCGTGGGCTTTTGCCTGGCATGCTCTACGAGGTTAAAAATGGCAGTCTTTTTCCAAAGCCGTTGGAAAAAGCAGAAAAAATGGTTCAACAAATTGTGGGGATTTTTAGGGGCGCAGATGCCGAAGAACTTGATTATATTGAGCAGTGGGCAAGGCTTCTGGAGTATCCAGCTCCAAAATTCCGCTACATTGCCATAGACATCGAAGTCTATTCGCCGATTCCGACAAGAATGCCTGACCCCCGTGCGGCGGATTACCCCATTGTCTGCGTCTCCCTTTACGGCTCAGACGATCAGAAGCGTGTTTTACTTTTAAGGCGGGAGGGAATCCGTGAAGGAACAGAGCACTTGCCCGCAGATGTGAAGATTGAGTATTTTGATTCCGAGGAAAAACTGATAAGGGCTGTTTTTGACGTTTTGTGGGTTTATCCCTTCGTCGTAACCTTTAACGGCGACGATTTTGATTTGCG
The DNA here is from genome assembly GCA_038882475.1 of Bathyarchaeia archaeon. Taxonomy (GTDB): domain Archaea; phylum Thermoproteota; class Bathyarchaeia; order Bathyarchaeales; family Bathycorpusculaceae; genus JABFQN01. The sequence continues at coordinate 149,972 of JAVZOF010000001.1, read as the reverse complement.
GTATTTGGCGCATAGAGGGGAAAAATTTGGCTTAAGAAGAGACGAAATTCCAATAGAGATTGGTAAACGCGTCTGTTTGTTAAAATATGGAGTGCACATAGACCTTTACAAGTTTTTCTTCAACCGCTCCATCCAAATCTATGCTTTTAACAACCGTTACCGCGACGTAACCTTAAGTGATGTTGGAAAAGCCTTAGTGGGATTGGACAAAATACCGTTGGAAAAGGGCATAGGCGACTTAACCTATACAGAACTCGCCAAATACTGTTTCAGAGACGCTGAAATCACCTACAAACTCACAAGCTTTGAAGACGAGCTGGTCCTAAAGCTCATTCTCGTTTTGGCTAGAATAAGCAGCATGCCCATGGAAGATGTGAGCCGCCAAGGCGTTTCCCGCTGGATAAGAAATTTCATGCACCGTGAACACCGTAGAAAGAAAATGTTGATTCCAAACGCAGAAGACATTCTAGCCTTAAAAGGGAAAGCAGCCACAAAAGCCATAATTAAAGGGAAAAAGTACAAAGGCGCCATAGTCGTCGAACCAGTGCCGGGTGTCCACTTCAACGTTGCAGTAATGGATTTTCCAAGTCTATATCCATCCATAATAAAAGTTTGGAATTTGGGCTACCAATCCATTTTATGCAATCATCCCGAGTGCCAAACAAACCTTATACCGGACACGCCCCACTGGGTTTGCCGTAAAAAACGCGCTCTAGAAAGTCTCTTAATAGGCTCGCTTAGAGACTTGCGAGTTCAATGGTATAAGCCCAAATCCAAGGACAAGGCTTTACCAGCAGAACTTAAAAGCTGGTACAACGTTATTCAAGGCGCCTTAAAAGTGATTTTGAACGCCAGCTACGGCGTTTTCGGAGCTGAAACCTTTGACCTTTACTGTCCACCAGTGGCTGAGGCAACAGCAGCCATAGGGAGACATGCCATAACCCAGATAATCAAAAAGGCTGAGGAGCTTGGCATCCAAGTGCTTTACGGCGACACAGACAGCGTTTTCCTAAAGAATCCTTCCAAGGAGCAGATACGCGAATTGGAAGCGTGGACTGAGCGCATGCTTAAAATGGGCTTGGATGTGGATAAGGTTTACCGTTACGCAGTTTTCAGTTCACGGAAAAAGAATTACCTAGGCGTTTTAGAAGACGGAAGCGTCGATGTGAAGGGTTTAACTGGCAAAAAACGTCACATACCCATATTTATTAAAAAAGCCTTTGACAAAATGAAGGAACGCTTAGCCATGGTGAAAACCCCAGCAGACTTCGAAAAAGCGAAAAAGGACATTATCCAAAACATCCGCGACTGTTACATGCGCCTCAAAAGACGAGAATGGGAAAGCTTAAGCGAACTTGCCTTCAACGTGGTTTTAGGAGAGGAGCCAGAACGCTATACGAAGACTACGCCACAACATGTTAAAGCTGCAAGAATCCTAAAAGAGGGGGGAATTGAGCTGAAGGCTGGCGACTTGATTAGTTTTGTGAAAGTCGTAAATGAGCCTCATGTCAAACCAGTTGAGTTGGCATCGAAAAACGAGATAGATGTCGATAAATACATAGCCTATCTGCATTCCACTTTCGACCAAGTTTTAGACGCTTTAGGCTTAGATTTTGACGAAATAATAGGCTTGACGAAACTGGAACGCTTCATGTAGACCGTAAATCCCTTTTGACATAACTTTTTCCAATGCCGCTTCGATGCAATCCCTCTAAAAGTGCAAAGCCTAAGATGTTTATTGCCACAATAGAACCGACAAAAACGCCAAACAACCCAAGCTCCACTGGAACATCAAATATAAGCGCCAAGTAACCTCCAACAATTATTGTTATAACTGCTGTTTCAACAAAGCATCCTAAAAGTCCACGAGTAAAGCTGTCTCTGCCAATATACCAGGCCAAAGTGCACGCCACAAAGTTTGCCAATGCTCCGCCAATAATGTCGACGACACCTAAACCACCATAAAAATTCGCAATCAAACACCCAAGACTTGCTCCTATGGCAACAGGCATACCGAATATCATCGACAACGGTAACAACGCATCAGCCACTCTCACTTGATAAATTCCAAAGCTTATGGGCGTCAGAAAAATTACTCCCGCAGCGTAAAGTGCGGCAAAAACCGCTGTTAAAGCCAAGTCTTTACTTTCAAATTTCATTTTTCCACCTCCCTACACCCCGGGGTTTTTATGGCGGAACGGGTGGGAGGTCCCACTCACCCGCCAACAGAAAATCCATCAAGAGAAGAAGTTAATAAATATTCTTCTAAACTTTTAACAACAGAGCTATGTTCCAGTTTCAGATTCATCGGATAGTTTTTCTTCAGAAGCGGCTTCAACAGTTTCCGGTTCCAACGTCACGTTTTCCGCTGATGCTCCTTCTTCTCTTCTGAAGAGCAGCAAGTCGATGGGTGGCGGAGGAACGTTTAAAATTGTTGAGAGTAGGTACATGGCCGTGAAAGTGTTTTGGTAGACTTTCTGGAAAACGTATGGCACTTTTGTTTCAGAGTCTATTTCCAGCATTTTGTTTATTTCGGTGTCCTTTCCAGTGAGGGTCGCGGTTCCTTCAATTTCGAATTTGACAATGCTTGGTTTTGTCGTTAACTGAAGACTGAAGCCCACCACAACCATTTGACTTCTCCGCTCTTTCTCTTCAAGCTTTGCCTTAACATCAAAGTTTACGGCTCCAACTCCACCCTTAACGTCCAGCTTAATCCCTACTATACTCGTGGTGTCCACTTTAACTGAAACATTTGGAACATTTAAAGTTGGCAAACAGTAAATTCCTCACGTTAGTTATGCGACATACAGAGCTCTAATAACCTCCGAGATTAAGCCTCGCCTCTGACAAATTTTTGCCTTTTGTGTGTAGTGGTTTATTACACACAGCTAAAACCAAAAAACTTGAACCAAAACAGCGACGAAGGTTGAAGCAGCTACCAAAAAAGATATTATGGCAACTACTTGCCGCTCAGTCATAGGACGCTTATAAGTGATAAGGGTTATCAAACTTCGCCGATGTTCTGAAAAGAGTTTTTTTCCATCAAAAGAAACATTTGCCTTGGTTCGGAAAAAGAAATAGTTCAGCAAAATCATGGAAGAGTTAAGGATGTAAGGCAATATCGAAATTAGCAAACACCATTTCAAATCAGAGATTATTGCAAACGCTGCTAACGTTATTCCAATGGCGAAGGAGCCAGTATTGCCAACAAAAACTTTTCCTTGAAAGTTTAAGAAGGCAAGGGTAAGCCAAACAGCCAATGGAATTGTTAGGAATAGGGCGTTCTGTCCCGAGGCAATCATAAGCCCAATCAACACTATGGCTGGACAAACAGTCTCTAAACCGTTTAACCCACCCAACTGGTTGACAGTGTTCGTGGTCACAGTCACAATTAAGGGTATTAAAATGAAATAGTAGTATACGCCGAAATTTATAGTTCCCAATATTGGGATTGTTATGGCTGTCCGCACATGAGGCAACCTATAAGCCAATGCAATGAGAGGTATAGCCGCAACCAAAGGGAAAAAAGCCTTATAACGCCACCGCAAGTCCATCCAGTCATCAAGCAAACCCATAAAACCCCCAAATAAAATACAAACAGCCAAGGTTAAAGCTCTGTTCACATTGCCGGGTGTGTTGTTTTCAAGGAAAAAATGCAACAAAAAAAGATATAGAGCACTTGCTAAAACATAAAATACGCCGAAACCCGTTGGAATAAGCGGCTTATTCGGCTTATGATAGTCTGGAACTTTTGGAAACAATTATGTCTCGCCTTCACTCTTCTGGGTAGTTAATTTTGTAGAGGCAAACAAGGGGGACAACGCCGCCATATTTGGTTCCATCATTATCCAATCCAGCGATGTACGCCTCACTGAAATACAGAAGCTGTGTTGTCGGTGCTGAACCGCCTTTCTGCGCTTGCACCCAACGTTGCATGGCGTAATTCATCAGCTTGTATATAGTTGAGTTTTGTCCTTTACTCACTACGATGAGCTCATTGTTTGAGGGGTTGCCGTCATTGTTGGTGTCATGCCAATGTGTTCCCAGCGTGTAGTTTCCGAACATTTGCCTCACTTCATCCAAATCGCTTGTCCACATCTCCTTTTCCGAAATCAAACCTTCACTTATGAAGCGTTCACGTGCTTTTCCAGAGATGCTTGCCATCCAAGTCCATTTACCTTCGTCGCCGCCGGCGTTGGCGAAACCCACGCTACCGCTTTGACTGCTATAATAAATCGTTATATACACGAGTATGTATTCAGCGTTGTAACGTTTCAGCACTTTTATGGCTTGGGTTTCGTTAGACATGAATATGAAGCCTATGTTTTGGATTTGGGTTCCGTTAACTGTGGCATTGTCCGCAAGTGAAGTAACATTTCCCAAAACTGTCAACCAGTACCCATAATCCCACCAGCTGCAAACAACGGTTGACCCGCTTAGCCTTGTCCTCGTCCAATAAAGCATGTTTATCCACTCTTTCACAGGTTCGTTAGGTATAACAGAGAGACTTCCAGACGATATGGTTGTCGGTGCATAAGCTTGTCTGTAAACTTTCGGCATTGGAAATGCTACAGTTGTCATCAGAATAAGGAAGATTAAGAAAACTGCGGCTCCACTAAACTCTTTTCCAACATGTTCTAATCCATACTTTTTCTTTACGCTTATTTTAGGCGGTTCTTTCAACAAAGTGACGAAAGGCTTTAAAAGACCAGTGATTCCCACCGCAGTTAGAAGGCTGAAAGCCGGAGCCAACAGCACCAGCAACCGCACCATTGAACATGCAAAGTAAAGGGAGGTTAAACCTAAAACGAGGAGGAACAAATTTCTATTATTCAAGTTTCCGAAAATGAAGAAGAATCCAATGGTGAAGAAGATTATTCCTATGCCAAGGTCATAGTATATGGAGCCCCATGCGGATATTCTATGCTCAGCCACAGACTCATAAAGCGGGGACTCAGCACGGGTAAAAGGGTTTATAACGGAAAGAAACTTGCCAGTTATGCCTTGCACGTAACCCAACTGCCAAAGAACAGCGAAACCGCCAACTATTAGTGCCAGAAAAGCAATCAGCGCTATGACTTTCCATTTCCGTGTTGTTATTGCGTTGAGAACTTCGGCGAGGCACAGTAAACCAAAAACGCCTGCCACTGCAACTATGGCGCTTGTTAAGAGGTAGTTTGGCGAAAGATAGGGAACATTTATGGCAACAAACAGCCCCAGCCCAAAGGTTAGGCTGTAAGCCAAAAGCAGTCGACGGGTATACCTCTTCATCACCAACAGAACAAGAACAAAGAGCGCCGTGAGACCTATCGGATAATAGGCTGCACCCCAACTAGCACAAAAGTATCCTAAAACAGCCCCAGAAGCAAGGGCATACTTAACTGTTGAACCTATTTGCCTATTCTCCTCAATAGCTCTTAAAAACAGGAAAGCAAAAAGTATGAGGGAAAAAATCCCCACAGTTTCGTCGTCAAAGAAACCCACAGAAGTGCGCTGGATATAGGATGGATGTAAAGCCAAGAAAAGCGCAGCCAACAAGCCCACTGGTCTGCCACCTATATCCTTCCCCAAAAAGTACATGACGAGACACGCCAGCATCCCCATTATGGCTGGGAAAAGCGAGCAGAAGCTCATGAGATCTATGCCCGTGCCTAACATCGAAATTATGCTGTAGAGGAAGGCGGCTGTAAGGGGCAACCCCGGATAGGCGCCTCTTGCCACATTAAACCCTTGTGGAAACCACCGTTGGTAATCAACCCACTGGGTTGGCCAAGCCCAAGCTATGAAACCATTTTTGAGGATGTATTCTGTGAAACGGTATTGGAAGTATGGGTCGAACTCGGACAATAAAAGATTAGATTTTCCTGTTGCGGGGTCTATTTCCCAACGCATCGGAAAAAGCCTTATGGCAAAAGCTATGAAGAGAATAAGGGTTAATGCTGAAAGGGTTATTATGGAAGTGTGGTTCATTTTTGGGCGGATTTTTCCGAGATTCTTAATGCCGTTGAGAATGTTTTCCTTTGTTAAGGCTTTTCTGATTTTCATTTGGGTTCCAGCTCTTTTGAATAGATTATGAGGGGTGTTTTATTTCCCTTACGGTTTATTCCGAAGCTATATGGGCGTTTTTCTTTTATACCCATACTTTTCGGCGTCGTATAATGGGAAAGGCACGATTTTTGCTTTAACCATTTTTCCGCGGATTTCCACATCCACAATGTTTCCTTCGGTGGCTTGTTGCGTTTGAACATAAGCCATGGCGATTCCACATTTTAGCAATGGTGAGAATGTTCCGCTGGTCACCCACCCTATTTTTTCGCCTTTTTCGTCGTAAACTTTGAAGCTTGGTCTGGGGATTCCATGCTCAATCATTTGCAATCCGACCCGTCTGCGTTCAATCCCTTCGCTTTTCTGTTTAAGCAGCGCATTTTTCCCTATGAAATCGGCTTTTTGGAATTTCACTACAAAACTTAACCTTGCCTCTAATGGTGTTATGCCTTCGTCTATGTCGTTTCCGTATAGGCATAGTCCAGCTTCAAGTCTCAGCGTATCCCTTGCGCCTAAACCGCATGGTTCTATTCCAAAAGCCTTGCCTGCTTCAAGAACAGCGTTCCACACTTTTACTGCGTTGGCTGGCTTTTCCAGCGGCGCGTTCCAAATGTAAACTTCGAAACCGTCTTCACCAGTATACCCAGTTCTTGATAGGAAAACATCCACGTCTGCAAGTTTAGCTGAAGCGCATTTGAAACGTTCGATTTTGCTTAGGTCTGTTGCGCATATGTTTTGCAGGGTCTTTTCAGCTTTTGGACCTTGAACAGCGAACATAGCAGCCTTATCTGAAATATCCTCTACTTTAACGTCAAAGTTTTCGGCGTTTTTAACTAGCCAGTTGTAGTCTTTTTCTCTGTTGGTGGCGTTGGGAACCAACAGAAACTTTTCTTCTTCGAGACGGCTTACAACGAAATCGTCTATTATGCCGCCTTTTTCGTTGCACATTACAGAGTAGAGGGCACTATTAGGTGTTAAAGTTGACGCGTCGTTTGTTATTACATGGTTTAGAAAGTTTTCAGCATCCTTTCCAGTTATGATTACCCGCCCCATGTGGGAAACATCAAAGATGCCTACGTCGTTTCGCACCGCCAAGTGCTCGGGCACTATTCCCTTATACCATAGGGGCATTTCAAACCCTGCAAAAGTCGTCATTTTCGCAGTTTTGCTGTGGATTTCAAAAAGCTGGGTTCTCCGCATTGCAGTCACCATTTCAAAGCATGTTTTGCTATTTTATAGGTTTAACTTCAACGTTTAATGGTATAAACGCGAGTTTTCTGCCACATTTTGGACATTTGCCGTTATATTTGTGGATAATCTCGTCTGGGGGTTTAAGTTCATCCCCCTCATATAAAACACAGCCACATTGATGGCAAACAACATGCTGAGGCATACCACAACCCTCGACAGTAAAGGGAATATGCCAACGCATATTTATTGGTTGCTAATCTGAAACGTCCAACGATTTGCAGCCAGCGCATGACGCAGAAACTTTTAATTTTGACTATAAGGCTTATTTTGGAGAGTTTCACCTTTAATAGGTAAATGGTTTGTGCATACATGGAGAAATATACTCTCATTATCACGGAAAAACCAGACGCTGCCCAAAGAATAGCTTCAGCCCTCGACTTGAAAGGCAAAGCCAAGAAAATGGAAGATAATGGGGTGCCCTACTATGTGGCTGAAAGAGACAAACCAATAATTGTTGTTCCAGCTATAGGGCACTTGTACACCGTAGCAGAGGAAAGAAGCGGAAGAAACTATTATCCAGTTTTCAGTTTCAAATGGGTTCCACGTCACATGGCGGAAAGGGGAGCAAAACAAATTCGAGTTTGGCTTGAAACCATTTCAAAGTTGGCGGAAAACGCTGACGCCTACATCGACGCATGCGACTACGACATCGAGGGAAGCATAATCGGATACTGCATACTAAAATACGCATGCGGCGGCAAAGATGACACAGCAAAAAGAATGAAGTATTCCACTTTAACCAAGGTGGAACTGGAGAAAGCTTATGCGGAACTACTGCCAAAACTTGACTTTGCCCTCATAGAAGCTGGAAGGACAAGGCATGAAGTTGACTGGCTTTATGGAGTTAACCTCTCCAGAGCCTTAACAATAGCCGCAAAAGATTGGAGTGGAAAATACGCGACACTGAGCACGGGAAGAGTTCAAGGTCCAACATTGAGATTTCTTGTTGCAAGAGAAAAATCGATAAGAAGTTTTGTGCCGACGCCTTACTGGGAAATCAAAGCTGAAATTGAGATTGAGGGGAAGGTTTTCGAGGCTGAATATGAAAAGGACGTGATTGAAACCAAGAAAGAAGCTGAAGCCATCATAAATGCGTGCAAGGGCAAGAATGGGATTGTTGAAAGCATAGACTTCAAACAGTTCCAGCAGATGCCGCCGACACCCTTCGACGTTGGCGCATTACAAAGCGAAGCCTACAGCCTCTTTGGGTACACACCTAGGCGAACCCTTGACATTGCCCAACGCCTATATCTAGAAGCTTTAATCTCATATCCAAGAACTAGCAGCCAAAAACTCCCACCGGCAATAAACTATGAGGAAATACTGAAAAACCTAAGCAGTGTCTCTGAATACAAGAAGTTGACTGCAGAACTTCTCGCTAAAAAGGAACTAAAACCAAACGAGGGCAAAAAGGAAGACCCAGCGCATCCGGCAATTTACCCTACTGGAAACTTGCCAGAAAGGGTTTTAGAAGAGCCGGAAAGGCGAATATGGGACCTTGTTGTGAGAAGGTTCATGGCTGTTTTCGGTGAGCCAGCCATAAGGCAAAGCGTAAAAGTCTGCATTAACGTGAATGGGCAAAGGTTCTTTCTGAGGGGTAGGCAGACGCTTAAGGAAGGGTGGCTTCGCTTTTATGGACCCTACGTTAGGGCTGAAGAGGTTCTGTTACCTCAAATAGAGAAGGAACAGAAACTAAAGGTTAAACGGGTTATTCTAGAGGATAAATTTACTAAGCCGCCGCCAAGGTATAACCCAGGAAGCCTCCTCAAAAAAATGGAGGAAGTAGGAATTGGAACAAAGGCAACCAGAGCAGACATTATACAGACATTGTATGACAGGAAATATGTCAGAGACGAAAGGATAGTTGTAACAGACTTGGGGTTTGAAGTCCTCGAAGTCCTAAAAAGCCACTGCCCAACAATAGTGTCCATAGAACTCACGAAAAAACTTGAAGAGCGAATGGAAAAAATTCAAACAAACATGGAGAAAAGGGAAAACGTCCTATTAGACGCCATTGAAATCCTAAAACCAGTAGTCGAAGAGTTGAAAGACAAAGAAAAGACCATAGGCGAACAGTTAAGCAATGCAATAAAAAGGGCGAGACTTGAAGAAAGAATTGTGGGACAATGCCCAATATGCGGAACAGGCACACTTATGATACTTTATTCAAGAAAAACTGGAAAACGCTTTATCGGATGCACAAACTATTTCAAAAAACTGTGCAGCACAGCCTTCCCACTTCCCCAAAGAGGAACAGTAAGACCCATTGGAAGAAATTGCCGCGGATGCGGTTGGCCTACCGTTCAAATTAGAATTAAAGGAAGGCGGCCTTGGAACTTATGTTTTAATCCGGAATGTCCATTGAAAGAGGAGAGGGGAAGAAATGAAGTGCAAAGTGTGCAGTAGAGAAGCTGTTGAAAACGATTACTGCGAGCTACATAGCAGAGCTTATCAAAGCATCATGAAAAAGTATGAAGTTTGGAAAAGGGCTTTGGAAATTTCTTGGAAAGAGTATTTAAGCGAGATTGCAAAGAATCCCTTTACAGGCGAATGGGCTAAAGAAGTGGCGGAACACTTACTTAAAGGTGGAGATGAGCAAAGTGGCACGTAAAGCCAAAAGAACACTTTCATCAATGCCATACTCGTTTCAGAAGTTTTATAGAAAAATATCAACAATCAAACCGTCAAGCATTGTTCTTGCCGCAATAGCTATGGCTATTGCCATCTTTCTTTTCGGAGGAGGGCTACACCTCATTATTGTAAAGCCTTACCCGGCGGTATACTATGGTGGGCGTTTCCTCTTTGTTTACCCACAGTTATCTGAACAATGGGTTGCAGACAGCCTTATAGCAATGATTCTTTTCTCCTTAGGCATATTAGGTTCAATTTTCATGTACCAAAGCACAAAATACGCCTACAATCCAAGACAAGCATACCTTATGTTCATGGTGGGAGCAACTCTCCTCATAATTGCATATGTATCAATAGAAGCAGTGATGCGTTACTGGAAAGGCGTATAACCTCTTCACCAAGGGTTACTTTTCAAACCCATTTTGTAAGCTGTAAAATTGGTAACAATGTGTAGTGGAGGTGTTATAAGCAGCACTGTTAAGGCAAGTTCTAGGGATAAAACGTTAAATGGAAGGAAAAAAGCTAAAGCACCAATTATGAAATCAATTTGGTCGACAACGGGCAAAAGTTCTCCAGGCGTCAAACCTATTCGCCTTTTCAAAAAGGCGCCCGCCAAATCTCCAAGCAAAGCCCCTAAGGAAAGAAGAAAACCGAAGGAAATTGGATATTCTGTAAAGAAGAAAGCCTCCACAAGGCCGACCAGCGTTCCTATAGTCAATCCGAAGAAGAAACCTCTAAAGGTTTTGTTTTTCCCAAAAATCGGTTTTCCATCGTAGAAATTTTTTCCAAAATCTAAAGGTAAACCCCCTCCAACCAACACGGGCACAGCGTTTGCAACGTAGGCTGGAAATATGAATTTTAACGCTTCTAAAACTAACTCTATTAAAGTGTTCATTTCTCCACCCTCAAGTTGAAGGGTTGAAACATTCGCTTAATCCGGTTTCACATATTTTCAAATAACAAGAAAAGGGTTGGGGAGTCTGTGCTTTTTTCTCCACTGTGACCTTTACAACCTTCGGAGTTTCAGAGGGTTTCATCGCTATTATTACGTCTGCCCAAAACTTTAACACTCTTGTGGCGACTGGTTCAACGTCTACGTAGGCATCTTCAAACACGCTTCTCACTTGGCTTACAACAAGAACAGCTATTTTCTGCATTTTCGCAACTTGCGCCAGCCACGCCATCTGCCTATTTAATTCACGGTTCAGCTCAAATGTTTTTCTCGGATTTTCTGCAATTTCTAGGCGATATAAGTATGTAATGGTGTCGATGACAACTAAGCCGAAGCCCCTTGCTACATAATTGGTTAACTGGTCTATGGCTGAGGCTTGTTCTTTAAAATCCTTTGGTCTAGCAAGAATTATGAGTTCTGCAATTTTTTCAAAGCCCCCCGAGGAGATTTGGGATAGTCTTTTAGCTGAGAATGTGCCGTCGCAGTCCATAAATAATGTCTTGTATCCTTGCCTTGCACAGTTTACGGCGCATTGCATAGCTAGGGTTGTTTTTGCCGTTTCTGCTTCGCCATAGACTAGGCTCACGTCGCCAAGGGTCAAACCTCCATTTAACGTTTCATCAAGCACCTTACAGCCCGTTGGAATCTTCTGTAGCAACGCCATGCACATCAATAGATATAAACATCGAAAATAATATTTGGTTTGCTAAAGGCTTAACAGCGATAGGAAAGTGTATGAGAGCTAAAATAGCTGTAGCAACGGTTTCAGGAAAAGCCTACTACCTAATAGTTAATGAATTGAAGAAGAAAGATGTGCCCTTCATAAGCTTAACACCTTATGAATCGGTTCCCATGGAAATAAGGGTTGTAATCACCACAGAACAGGAGCGCCCATTAATAAACTATGAAAATGTTTTGACATTAAAAGAAGGAACAGACCCCCAAGCGTTGATAAATCAAGCACTGCAATGCATAGAGGGGAAAAACTCATATGAAAAAGTTGTGATAGGCATAGACCCAGGCGAAGTTTTGGGACTGGCGGTTCTGGCAGACGGAAAAGTTATTAAAACTGGAAACTGTTTTAGCATAAAAGAAACCATCAGCGAAATAGAAAGTATAGTAAAAAACTTAAAAAATGTTAAGACAGCAATGATTGCGGTTAAAGTTGGAGATGGCATCCCAGAGTATAAAGAAAAACTTTTAAAGGCTTTAGATAGGCTGTTGCCTTCAAACGTGGTGTTAGAGAGCGTAAGGGAAGCTGGAACAGACCGACACATAAGCGAGGCAAAACACAGAAGGGGGTTAAGAGACATAGTTTCAGCCATAAACATCGCGAGAAGAAACGGTCATAAATTCGCTAGGAGGAAAACAGATGAAAACAACTGTTGAAGCTGGAAAAACCCTTCTTGTCGACGGACCAGCCTCTGTCATGCTTGTTTCGGGCAAGGCTGAGGTTTTCGGCTATGCTTTGAAGCATATGGGGAAAGTTGTTATAAGAGATGGGAAGCGCATGCCCTTCGCAGTTGAAGAAAACGCAACCTTCGAAGTTTCACTTGGGGAAAACGCAAACATGGAGGAAATTGAAGGAAACACCATTCCACCATCATGGGATGAAGCCTACAAAGAGTTGGAAGCCCTACAAACAAACCCTGTTACTGCACTGGTTTTGGGAACCGTGGACTCTGGAAAAACAAGTTTCTGCACATACCTCGTAAACAAGTTGCTAAATGAAGAACGTAAAATCGCCATCCTAGACGGAGACTTGGGACAGTCAGATATAGGACCCCCATGCACCGTCGCCTACGCCATTGTGTCTAAACCAGTCACAGACTTGTTTAACCTAGAGGCGAAAAACGCCTTTTTTGTAGGGGTCACCTCCCCAAGCAAAGCCACTGAAAAAGTTATTCGTGGTTTAGCTTCGCTAAAAGAAGAGGTTTTGAGGCATAACCCAGACTATACAGTAGTGAACACTGATGGATGGGTTGAAGGAGAAGACGCTGTAAATTACAAAGTTCAACTTATCGAAAAAATCAACCCGAACATAATCTTCTATCTACAACAAAACGAGAAACTAACACCCCTCTTATCTATGCTTAAAAACTTCAAAACTCTAAAAATTGATTCCCCCCAAACCATAAAGCAGAGAAGCAGAGAGAAACGCAGAAGCCTAAGAGAACTCGGCTATATAAAATACTTGAAAAACGCAAAAGTGCAGTCCATACCCATAAGCTGGCTAAAAATTGAAAGCGACGAATTCCTCGGCTTAAACAAGAGTTTTGGAATGATGAAAAGAGATAGGGAAATCTGCGAACTCCTCGGAATGAAACCACTCCACATCGCAGAGTTGAAGGAAAAAATTTACGTAGTCATTGGCAAAGGACGCTGGATAGACCCGGAAAGAATTAGCAAAACTGAGGAAACCCTTGGCAAAAAAGTGGTAGTTACATGGAAGGGAGAAGAGGAAGGCTTGCTGACAGCTCTATACAATGATGAAAGAAAGTTCCTCGGAATAGGAGTTTTACGCGAAGTAGATTATGGAAGAAAAGTGATGAAGATTTACACGCCCGTTTCAAGCAGCATCTCAGCAATTGCCATTGGAAAAGTTAGGTTGGACAAGAATTTGAGGGAAATAACCATAACTCCCGAGGAAAGTGGAAAACTTCCATCAGACAGCTCAGCTGCTTCTCCTTGAAGGGCAAAGGGGGTTTATTGGGCAAGGCTTACATAGGGGATTTCTAGCCTTACAGTATTTTCTGCCTAGTAGAATTAGGAGTATGTGAATTTCTAAGTAGTCTTTAGGCTTATACAATAGTTGAAGGGAGTTTCGAACGGCTTCATAATCACCGTTTACAGGTGCAAGTCCAAGCCTCTTTGACACACGTTTAACATGGGTGTCAACTGGAATCGTCGGCTGGCTTGCGGAAAAAAGCAAAAGCACATCGGCTGTTTTAGGTCCAACACCTGGAAGTTGCATGAGGGTTTTCCTTGCGTTTTCAAAGGGCATTGACAAGATAGGAGTTAGGCTGCCACCGAATTTTTTGAGAATTATTTTGGATATTTCCTTTATTACACGGGCTTTGTTTCTATATAACCCAGCAACCCTTAAACATTCTTCGATTTCTGTGGTTTCGGCGTTTGCCAGTGTTTTGGGGTTTATGGAAAACTTTTTTGATAGATTTTCGAAGGCTTTTGCAGTGTTTCTGTCAGAAGTGTTTTGGGAGATTATTGTTATAATCAAGGTTTCGAAGGGGTCATGTCTTGAGGATATCCACTTTGGCAACGTGAAGCTTTTCCTTAGGGTTTCAAGAATTTTTTCAGCTCTTTTTTCAATCATTTAGTGGTCGCCTTTTGAAAGTGATAAATAGTGAATGTGTAAAGCTATAAATAAAAAGCGGAGAGTCTGTTATGGAGCGCGCCAAGGTCATTAAAGACGAAATAGTTGAGCAGAACATTCATTTCTTAGCGGTTTATCTTGAAACAAAAAACTCTTGCCTAGTGCTTTTAAGCGAAAACGAGGATAGACTTGGAACTTTGGCTGTGGCTATTCCGAAACCTGCCGATTCGCCGGGATTGCCATCTTCAACTGTTCTTTTAGGGGATAGAAACGTGATTTCAGCGCGCATGTTCGCTGAGTATTTGGCTTCCAGAAAAAGGAAGATAACCCTAGTCTCCATATATCTAGAAACAATTAACGAAATGCAAGCTCAATCAATTTTTAAGAAGCTTTTGGAGAGAGTAATCCCAGCAGAAGCAGAAAAGGGGGAAAGCATTACATGAGCCTCAAAAGCTTTTTGGAACAGATGGAAGATAAGAAGGAAGTGCTGCACATAGAGGATGAGGTTTCCCCAAATTTTGAAATTGCATATATTATGAAAAGCTTCGATGACAACGGTCCAATCCTCCTGTTTGAAAAAGTTGAAGACACAAAAACCAAGATTGCAGCTAATGTTTGCGGAACCAGAAAACGCCTCTGCGAAGCACTAGGCGTTCAGCAACACCAACTTTATCAGAAATTGCTGGAGACTTGGCGTTCTCCCAAAAAGCCTAGAATAGTTGATGATGGCACTGTTAAGGAAGTCGTTGAAGAACCGGATTTGCTTAGGATTCCAGTTTTAACGCATTTCGAAAGGGATGCTGGGCCATATATAACAGCGGCTGTTGTCCATGCCAAAAGCCTTGATGGAACAGTTGAAAATGTTTCCATCCACAGGTTAAAGGTTTTAGATGAAAGGCATTTAGCGATACGTTTGGTTCCACGACATTTGTATAAGCTTTGGCAGATGGCGAAGGAAGCAGAAGTGGATTTGGATATAGCCATATCTATAGGAGTTCATCCAGCAGTTATGCTTGCAGCCTCATCACCCCTTCCATTCGGAGTATGCGAATTTGATGTTGCAAACACGCTGCTTAATGACAACCTACGCCTTATCAAGTGCAAATATGTAGATGCTTGTGCAGTGGCGGATGCAGAACTCGTTTTAGAGGGAAGAATATCGGCAACTAAAGAAGTTGCTGAAGGACCTTTCGTAGACATAA
Source organism: Bathyarchaeia archaeon (assembly GCA_038882475.1). Taxonomy (GTDB): domain Archaea; phylum Thermoproteota; class Bathyarchaeia; order Bathyarchaeales; family Bathycorpusculaceae; genus JABFQN01. The sequence goes on along the minus strand of JAVZOF010000001.1, from coordinate 134,557 downwards.
CAGGGACATATGACATTGAGAGAAAACAGCCAGTTGTGGAAGTTGTAAACGTCATGCACCGTGCAGATTATGTTTACCAAGCGCTTCTCCCGTCAAGCACTGAGCACAAGCTTCTGATGGGCATGCCTTTTGAGGCGGCTATTTATGAGGCTGTTTCGAAGGTTGTGCCAAAAGTTTGCGCGGTAAACCTTTCAGTTGGCGGAAGCGGATGGCTCCACGCCATAATCTCAATCGAAAAACAGTTGGACGGAGATGGAAAAAACGCTTTGTTAGCTGCTTTTGCAGCCCATCCAAGCCTGAAACATGCTGTTGTTGTAGACTCTGACATAGACGTTTTCAATCCTCCAGATGTTGAGTGGGCTATTGCAACAAGGTTTCAAGCAGGCGAAGATTTGCTGGTGATAGAAAACGTGCGGGGTTCAACGTTGGATTCCTCTGCAAATCAAGAAACTGGATTAACAAGTAAGATGGGGATAGATGCTACAAGACCTTTATCAAAGCCTAAAGAAAAGTTTGAAAAGGCGAGGATTCCGGCGAGTAAACGTGTTGAAGAGTTGACGCAGAAAATGCACGGCGTGTAGTGCCTAACATTCACACATCAAATTATATATGCATGAGCCTTCAATAGAGGAGTTTGGTGGCTGATTTGTCCACTGAGAAAAAAGAGGAGGAAAGCAAACTGTCTTTGAAGGTTGAGGACGTCATGGTGAGGGAAGTGATAACCATAGATGAAAACTCAACAGTGAGGGAGGCAGCCGACGTCATGAACAAGTTTGAAATTGGATGCTTAATTGCTGTTAGAAAAGGGAAAGCTGTTGGGATAATAACCGAAAGAGACTTGCTGAAAAGGGTGGTAGCCGAAGCAAAAGATGTGAACAAAACAAAGGTTAAGGATGTAATGTCAAGTCCACTGGTGGTGGTAGAGCCAAGTATGGACCTAGAAGAAGCTGTGAAACTAATGTTTCAAATGAAAATTAAGAAGCTGCCAGTTGTTGATGAAAAACGCCTTGTGGGTTTGGTAAGCCTAACAGACATAGCCCGCTTCCAACCTCAAATGATAAGAATACTTAGGCAACTTGCCATGAGGCAAGCCGCGCCGAAAAGCATGAAAAAAGTCATAGAATACTACGTAGTGTGATAGCCCATTTTTGTTTAGAATCTTTAAATGCCGCGATTTAATTTTACAAACTTTGGCGCAGGCTGAAACATGAGAGAAACCCTAGTGTTAAAGGTTGACCCTAACACTCCGGAAATCAAAACTATCCGTGTTGCAGCCAATTTCATCAAAAACTGTGGTTTAGTAGCCTTTCCGACGGAAACTGTTTATGGGTTGGGGGCAGACGCCCTTAACCCAAAAGCTGTTCGAAACCTTTTCAAAGCCAAAAAGAGACCGCTTGACAACCCACCCATCGTGCATGTGGGAGACTTCCAAGAGGTTTACAGACTTGCAACACAAGTCCCAGAAAAAGCCGAAAGGTTAATGCGTGTTTTCTGGCCTGGACCTTTAACCCTCATTTTTAAGCGTTCAAAAATTGTGCCCGACGTGACAGTTGCTGGTTTAGACACTATTGCTGTTAGGATGCCAAAGCACAATGTAGCTTTAGCGTTAATAAGAGAAAGCGGCTGCCCCCTCGCTGCTCCAAGCGCAAACCTCGCTGGAAAACCCAGCCCAACAACAGCGGAACACGTCCTAGAAGACCTTAATGGACGAATAGACGCTGTTCTAGACGCTGGCCCAACAAAAATCGGCGTTGAATCCACAGTATTAGACTTGACTGTGGATCCGCCGCAAATCCTCCGCCCCGGAGGAACACCATTCGAAGCATTAAAAGGGGTTCTTGGAAAGGTGGAACTTCATCCAGTGGCTGTTGCTGAAAAAGAAATAGCCATTGAAAAGGCGCGTTCTCCGGGAATGAAACATAGGCATTATGCGCCCAAGGCGGAGGTGGTTGTGGTTGAAGGCGAGTTGGCGGCGGTTGCCAAAAAAGTTGCAGAGTTAACAGATTATTATAGGCGGAGAAAACTAAAGGTCGGCGTTTTGGCCACCGATGAGAACGCCGCAGAATATAGGGCTGATGTGGTAAAATCCCTTGGAAGCAGAAGCAACCTAAACGCAATTGCCAAAAACCTGTTTAGACTTTTGAGGGAATTCGACCTAGAGGGAGTTGATGTTATCGTAGCTGAGGGAGTGCCCACCGAGGGGTTGGGACTGGCGGTTATGAATAGGCTTAGGAAGGCTTCTGGCTATAAAATTGTCAAGGCATAGACTAGAAAGATTTATATAGAAGTAATTTTTCGTCTGATTTTGCTGTTTCAGTTAACACTTAAAATGGAAGGAAGGGGGTGATGGTGGATGGCTGCCGTACCCTCTGGAACAGTTCCAGTTTTAGTGCTGAAAGAAGGGACGGGGAGAACAACAGGAAGGGAAGCTCAACGAAACAACATTATGGCAGCTAAAATAATAGCTGAACTTGTTAAGACAACTTTGGGACCGAAGGGCATGGACAAAATGCTTGTCAGCAGTTTCGGAGATGTAACAATAACCAATGATGGCGCAACAATATTGAAGGAAGTTGATGTTCAGCATCCAGCAGCAAAAATGCTTGTTGAAGTGGCAAAAGCCCAAGACAATGAGGTGGGTGACGGAACAACAACAGCCGCCGTCTTAGCTGGTGAACTCCTCGCCAAAGCTGAAGAACTATTAGACCAAAACATACACCCAACAATCATCGTTGAGGGGTTCAAAAAAGCCAGCGAAAAAGCAAGAGAAACCCTTGAAAGCATGGCTATTCCAGTGAGCATAAAGGATGATAAAAAGCTCATGGACGTTGCCATAACCTCCATGGGAAGCAAGGGCATAGCCGCCGCTAAAGAGCACTTTGCAAAGCTGGCTGTTGAAGCTGTAAGACAAGTGGCTGAAGAAAAGGATGGAAAAATTAAAGCTGATATCGACCTAATTAAAGTTTTAAAGAAGCATGGAAAAAGCCTAGAGGAGACAGAGCTTGTTAAAGGAATGGTAATCGATAAAGAAGTTGCTCATCCACAGATGCCTAAACTCGTCAGCAACGCTAAAATTGCGCTTTTGAACGCTAAGCTGGAAATTGAAAAGACAGAGTTTGACGCAAAAATCAACATCGAAAGCCCAGAACAGATGAAGCTCTTCTTAGATGAGGAGGAGCGCATGCTCCGTGAAATGGTGGACAAAATTGCAGAAGTCGGCGCCAATGTCGTGTTCTGCGAAAAAGGTATAGACGATGTGGCACTGCATTTTCTAGCAAAGAAGGGAATTTTAGCCGTTAAAAATGTCAGCAGCAGCGACATGGAGAAACTGGCAAGGGCAACTGGCGGCAAAATAGTAGCCAGTGTAAAAGACTTAACATCAGACGTGCTAGGCGAAGCAAAAATCGTCGAAGAAGTCAAAATTGGCGAAGACAAACTTGTCTATGTGCGAGAATGCAAAAACCCCAAAGCCGTCACAATAGTGGTTAGAGGCGGAACAGAGCACGTGGTAGACGAAGCGGAACGCTCCTTACACGACGCCTTATGCGTGGTCAGAAACGCCATTGAAGACGGAAAAATCGTGCCCGGAGGCGGTGCACCAGAAGCAGAAGTGGCAAAACAGTTAAGGGACTATGCAGTGAAAGTCGGTGGAAGAGAACAACTAGCCATAGAAGCCTTCGCCGACGCAGTAGAATCCATACCGCTTACACTGGCTGAAAACGCTGGATTAGACCCAGTCGACATCATGGTCGCCTTAAGAGCAAAACACGAAAGCGCTTCAACACCCTCCTACGGCGTCGACGTATTCACCGGCAAAATTATGGACATGCTAGAGCTGAACGTGGTGGAGCCGCTGCGGGTTAAACTTCAAGTCGTCAAATCAGCCACAGAAGCAGCAAACATGATTCTGAAAATCGACGATTTAATCGCAGCGAAAGGCATCGAAAAGGAGAAGGAAAAAGAGAAAAAGAAGCCTGAAGAAACACCAGAATTCGAGTAAACCCTCCCATTTTATTTCAACATTGGCATTTTTATTCCCTTTTCTTTTGCTATTTTCTTTGCCTTTTCATAGCCTGCATCTGCATGTCTAACTATGGCTGTGCCTGGGTCTGTTGTTAGCACTGTTACTACGCGTTTTTCTGCTTCTTTTGTGCCGTCTGCCACCAAGCACATGCCAGCGTGGATGCTGTAGCCTATTCCTACGCCGCCGCCGTGGTGGACGCTAACCCAAGTGGCGCCGGCAACAGCATTAAGCAAAGCATTTAGTATAGGCCAGTCTGCTATTGCGTCGCTTCCATCCATCATGCCTTCTGTTTCACGGTTTGGAGAGGCTACGCTTCCGCCGTCCAAATGGTCTCTTCCAATCCATACTGGGCCTGAAAGCTTCCCGTTTGCCACCATATCATTGATTATTTTCCCAAAACGCGCCCGTTCACCAAATCCTAGCCAACAAACCCGTGCAGGTAACCCTTGAAATTTGACTTGTTCCTTCGCCTTTTGTATCCATCGGCAGAGCTCTCTATTATAGGAGAATTCTTTTAGAATGACGTTGTCCAGCGTGTAGATGTCTTCAGCGCTGCCGACAAGGGATGTCCAGCGGAAGGGCCCTCGACCTTCGCAGAACATTGGTCGGATATACCTTTGAACAAAGCCTGGGAAAATAAAGGCTTCCTTAAAACCGGCATTGTAAGCTTGTTGGCGGAGATTGTTGCCGTATTCGAAGGTTACCGCGCCTTTCTCCATCATTTTTACCATAGCTTCAACTTGGATGCGCATGCTTTCGCTGGCACGTTGCAAATATTCTTCTGGATTGTTTTTTCGGAGCGAATCGGCTTCTTCCTTTGAAAGGCCAGCTGGATAATAGCCGTTTAATGGGTCGTGGGCGCTGGTCTGGTCTGTTAGAACGTCTGGGATTATGCCTCTTTTTAAGAGTTCTGGATGGACTTCAGCAGCATTGCCCAGTAAGCCTATGCTTCGGGGGACTCCTTCACGTTTGGCTTCCAAAGCCATTTTTAGGGCTTCATCCAAGTTGTCAGTCCATGTTTCCAAATAGCCATGCCTAATCCGTCTTTTGATAGCCCGCTTATCAATTTCCACAACAAGCGCCACACCATCATTCATAGTGACGGCTAAAGGCTGTGCACCACCCATTTCACCCAAACCAGCAGTTAAAATAAGTTTTCCACGAAGGGAACCGCCAAAGTGTTCCTTGGCAACAGCCGCTAAAGTCTCATAAGTGCCTTGCAGAATGCCTTGGGTGCCAATATATGCCCATGAACCAGCAGTCATCTGTCCAAACATTATTAGGCCTTTCTGCTCCAGTTCGTAGAAATAGTCCCATGTAGCCCATTTTGGCACAAGCATGGCGTTTACGATTAAGGCTCTAGGCGCCCACTCATGGGTTTTAAAGACTGCCACTGGTTTGCCGCTTTGAATGAGCATGGTTTCGTCTGGTTCAAGTTCCATTAGAGTCTCAACAATTTTCTCGAAACATTCCCAGTTCCGCGCCGCCTTCCCAGTTCCTCCGTAAACAATGAGCCTTTCAGGGTCTTTTGCCACCTCTGGGTCAACAACATTAAAAAGCATTCGGAGGATTCCTTCAATTTGCCAGTTTTTACAGTGCAATTCTGAACCAGTTAAACATTTTATGGGTTTTTCCAGCTTCAACAGCAAGTTCCACCTAACAAGTAATATTATGGTGGGATGGTTATTCTAATTCTTTGCTGAAAAATTTAACAGCTTCAGCTATGCTGGTTTCTTCGTCAACAACAACCCTTCCGTTTTTTATCACTTTATCCACTAGGTTTACGCCGAAGCGGTAGCCTAGAAAAACATGGTTGGGCACGTTTAAAACTATTACATCCGCCTTTTTACCAACTTCTAAACTGCCAACTTCATCCGCTCTTCCTATAGCATGCGCCGCATTAATTGTTGCTGCTGTTATGGCTTCGGCGGGCGTCATTTTCATAAAGTGGCATGCGAAGGCTATGACCAATTGTTGGTTTTCAACCCAACAGCTTGGGTTAAAATCCGTTCCCAAAGCCACTGGAACACCACAGTCAATCATTTTCCTCGCATCGGCATAGCGCCCCACCATAAGGCTGAAAGCTGCGGCTGGAAGCAAAACTGCAATTACGCCTTTTTCAGCCATCGCCTTAAGGCCAACGTCTGAAGAAAACAATAGGTGCTCGGCTGAAACTGCTTCCATGTTAGCTGCAAGCTCAGCTCCGCCAAGTTGGCTCATCTCGTCAGCATGAACTTTCAGTTTTAAACCATTATTTTTGGCGGCGACAAGAATTCGCCTAGACTGTTCCAATGTAAAGACGCCTTTCTCACAGAAAACATCGCAGAATTCAGCCAGCCCCTTCTCGGCAACCAACGGAACCATTTCGCCAATGACGAGGTTAACGTATTCTTCAGGGTTGTTCTTGTATTCGGTTGGGATGGTGTGGGCGCCCATAAAGGTTGGAACCAGGTCAACTGCGTGCAGTTGGTTCAAACGTTTTATAACTCCCAAAATTTTCAACTCGTCTTTCGTTGTTAAGCCGTATCCGCTTTTGGCTTCAACGGTGGTTGTCCCATATTGCAGCATCACATCCAAGGTGCTTAAGCCGAAACCCAAAAGCTCATCTATGCTGGCTTTCCTTGTTTCCCTAACAGTTTTGAGAATGCCTCCGCCAGCTTTGAGGATTTCCATGTATGAGGCTCCTTCAACCCTCATTTGAAACTCGTCTTCCCTTGAACCAGCAAAGACAAGATGCGTATGGGGGTCAACAAACCCGGGAAGAACAGTTTTTCCACTGGCATTGATTAAGTTTTCAGCCTTGACCATTTTCCTTACTTCAGAGGTTTTGCCCACCGCCAATATTTTGCCGTCTTTTACGGCTAAACAGCCATTTCGAATTATGCCAAGTTCCCGCATTTGTTTGCCAGTTCGAGGTTTATGATTTTCACCCGCCAAAGTCACGAGTTCATTGGCGTTTATGATAAGCAAATCGACTTTTTCTTTAGTTGCTGTTTTGGAGGTTTTACGCAAAGCTTTCCCTCTGCTCTATTGCATTTTGAACCGCCGTTTCTAACACTCTGTCGAAAGTTAAATTGTCAATTTTTAAGTAGTAGGCAGCCACATCAATTATCGCCTTTAAAGGCGCCATCCCACAGAATTCAGAACCTATTATAGGCACATTATAGCGGGAAGCCTCAACCTTTAGTAGCTCAAAAACTCTGTAAAGCGGAGTTGCTTCAAAATCTGTTATGCTCATTCCAATCTGCGTAATATTCCTTTCAGGGATGTAGGCTGCCATAGCCTTAACATTTGAAAGCCCACCCTTTTTCGAGTGCAAAGCCTTGGCAATCTTCTTTGCAATCCTTAAATCCGCAGTTCCAAGGTTAACATTGAAGCCAACCATAACTTTACGAGCGCCAGTTATCACAGCTCCAGCAGTTGGATGCATTTTAGCTGGACCAAAATCCGGCTTTCTTTCCGGTTTGACAATCATTTCAGCCAGCCTTTCATATTCGCCTTCACGAATCCAGTCTAAATCCTTTCTTTCGGGTTTCGTGGCTGCCTCGGCATAAAGATAGACGGGCACATCATGTTTGTTGGCTAATGTTTCACCGAACTTTCGCGCAAGCTGAATGCATTCTTCCATTGTGGCGTTTTTTATAGGTATAAAGGGAACTATGTCTATGGCGCCTATGCGGGGGTGCTGTCCCCTATGGGTCCGCATGTCAATAAGCTCTATAGCTTTAGAAGCCATTTTCAACATAGCTTCAAGAACGGATTGTTTATCGCCGACGAAGGTGACTACGAGGCGGTTATAATAACTGTCAAAAGTGTAATCAAGCAGAAAAGCGCTCTGAACAGTTCTAAGCTGGTTAAGAATTTGCTCGACAACTTTCGGATCTGAAGTGCTAAAATTAGGCACACATTCAATAATCTCTTTCAAACCTTCCACCGCCCCTTTTATCACATTTCGGCGCCTAATTAAACTTATCAGCCTTTTCCAAGAAAAGTTAAAATCGCCTTTAAACCCATCTGTTAATCGCCTCCAAAAGAGAAGGACAAGAAATTGAGCCAAGAAATAGAGTTTGAAGCACCCACATGGAACCAGATATACAAAATGCTACTTTACATAGCAGAGGACATCAGAAAAGACTCCTTTAAACCAGACATAATAGTGGGAGTTTCCCGCGGCGGATGGCCCCCAGCTAGGGTTCTCTCCGACCTTTTGGACAACCCGAACCTTGCCAACGTCAAAGTTGAATTTTACCTTGGCGTGGCTGAAACAAAAGGGGAACCCACGCTAACACAGCCAGTCTCTGTGAGAGTGGCGGGTAAAAAATGCCTTGTAGTAGACGAGGTTGCAGACACTGGAAAAAGCCTCCAACTTATAAAAGAACATTTGAAAGCAGAAGGCGCAGTCGAAGTTAAAATAGCAACAGTCTACCTTAAACCATGGAGCATAATAAAACCAGACTATTACGCTAAGGAAACGAGCCGCTGGATAGTTTTCCCATGGGAAGTAAAAGAAACCATTAAAAAGATCATCAAAAAATGCAGGGAAAAGGGCAAACCAGCTCAACCGGAAATTGAAAAACTCGTGAAGACCGGCATTTCTAAAAACCTTGTTGAAAAGTTTTTGAAGGAAATTTTAGAGGAAGAGAATTGATAAAATATCTGGAAGAATTCGGAAAGCACATTGCCATTGCAGGCTTTAGAGATGTTAAGATAGCAAATGTTGAAGCCCTTCTAGAGAAAGCCAAAAAAGGTGTAAGCAAAAACACCGAAGTGCAATTCTTTGACGCTAGATTTGTGGCAACATGGCAGCACTTATATTTTGCGGCTTTAAACGCCTTGAAAGCTTTCAAAAACCATGAAAATATTTCGAAAAATCTAGCCATTGAAACACTGCTTTACGCTTCCGCACAGCGCCAAATTCGAAAAGCCATGGAGCTTCTGGGAGTTAAGCAAAACTCAAAAGAAATAGCCGTGCTCATAATAGGTGAAAAAGCTGGCGAAGTGGATTCAGCTATTAAAGCGATTTCCAAAACTGTGGGTGGAAAACGCGACGACGAAGTTCTGGAGCTTTCACGAGAGAAAATTGAGAAGATACGAAATATCTTCGAAATTTCAAGTGTGGAACTAGAAGCCATAACAAGAGAAGGTGCCGTGGAGAAAGCCTTAACAGACCTTGTCATTGAACGGATGGCACTTTTGGCAACTGAACACTAGAGGCTATAACACTTTCTCTTTTATGACGGACAAAATGTCTTCAGGCCTAATCACAGAGATTCCCGTCAGTCCGCCAATAACCTCGATTAATAGGATTTTGTCAGGTTTATTCAAGTCAACTTTCCTTTCGATATTTGATGCTGCAGCCTCTATAATGTCCCTTGTGGAAGTTTCTGTAAACCGTTTTTCCACGGTAACGCGAAAACTTTCATTTCTTCCAATCTTAACGCTTAATTCTGCGGCTGTTCGTTGAATTTCTCCTAGATCTGTGCGAATTACCTTTTCTACGGGGATGACCCTCAATGTGTAGCGGAATTCGTAGGGGCGTTCATGAAGAATCTGCCTAAACTTCCCAATAACCTCAAAAGGGTTGAAAACTGTTTTTGCAGCGATTAAACCAGCCACTCCGGTTCTTTCAACAGCGGGTGCGGAATCGCCTATTTCACCAAGCAGATACCAAAGTTCAGAGCAAGCCTCATCTTCATTGCCCCGCGAGGTTGTAGCCAAAAGGTTGAAATCCCTAAGCATCACCCACACCTTTTCCGTTTAACCTTTGTAAGCCAAAAGGGTCAGTGCAGGTTAGTTGGCTTTTCACAGCGTTAAGGCTCCTAGCCGTCGCCTCACATCATCCCAAAATATGATATTCATTTACAGAAATTTATCCGTTTTGATGCATCTAGACATTAGGTTTAAATTTATGGACAGAAATTCTATTGATTCCAATTGAGGGGAGGAAGCCTAAAACGTTAAAGCCTGTGATGGTGGTTCACGGCGGCGCTGGGAATTGGCATCCGGAACGCGTTAATCCTGGTTTAGAAGGAGTTAAGAGGGCTGCAAAACTAGGCTTTGACATTTTGCTGCGTGGGGGAAGCGCCCTTGACGCTGTTGTGGAAGCGGTAGCTTCCATGGAGGATGACGGTTCCTTTAACGCTGGTTACGGTTCAAGCCTAACCATAGAAAAAGACGTAGAAATGGAAGCCTCTGTCATGGATGGAAAAACCTTGAAAGCTGGAGCGGTTGGGCTTTTAAAAGACATCAGAAACCCAGTTAAGCTAGCAAGAATAGTCATGGAGGAAACAGACCACGTTTTTGTTGTAGGCGAAGGAGCGGAAAAACTCGCCAGAATGTTCAATTTTGAAAGGAGAAACCCCATAACGGAACTTCGCCTAAAATATTATGAACAACAGAAACAGACACTTTTCGAGGGAAAATTTGGGTTGCCAAAACTCGCAAACCTAATAAAAACTCACCCGGAACTTTTTGATTTAGAAACCGTAGGCGCCGTCGCCCTAGACAAGGATGGAAACGTTGCCGCTGCAACATCCACTGGAGGGTTTCCATTAAAAATGCCGGGGAGAATAGGTGACTCACCCTTGATTGGATGCGGCACCTACGCAGACAACCGAAGCGGAGCATGCTCCGCCACTGGCGTGGGCGAAATTGCCATCAGACTTGTGTTAGCCAAGACCGTGTGTAACTATATGGAACACGGGAAAACTGCTCAAGAAGCCGTTGAAAACGCCATAAACCTTGTCAATGAAAGGACGGCTGGAACCTACAATTCAATGGGTTTGATTGCAGTAAACTCAAGAGGCGAGATTGGAGCCGCGCATAACTCTATGCATCTGTGCTGGGCTTACATCACACCAGAAGTGCAAGAACCAGTGGCTGCTATGACGGCAAAAATTCTGAGGTAAACTTTAAAACTTACACGCTCTTCTTGGAATCTAATCTCGACAATTGCCGAATAAAAATGTTTAAAGATTTCTTAGGTGGCTCTCCCTATGCAAGAAAACCTTTAGGGAGGTGAAAAACATGCCGGAAGAAGAAGAGGAATGGGAAGAGGAAGACTGGGAAGAAGAAGAGTGGGAAGAAGAGGAGTGGTAAAAAGCCTGAAGTTTTTAGGCTTCCCTAGCCTTCTTTTAACCCGAAAAGTTTTTAGCATCCTCCTAATCTGATTTTAAGGCTCTGTTATGATATGAATCTGGTTAATAGTTGCTGGTAAACTATGACTCGGATAGCGGTGTTGGACGCGGATAAATGCAAGCCGAAACGTTGCGGTAGACAGTGTTATCGCTTTTGTCCCATGGTTAGAAGCCGCGTGGAGGCAATTCGCTTCGAAGATGGCAAACTCGTCATAGTTGAATCTCTTTGTTCTGGCTGTGGAATATGTGTTAAAAAATGCCCTTTCGGCGCCATATCCATAGTAAACATACCAGATGAGTTGGAAACAGAGTGCAGTCACCGTTTTGGACCAAACACTTTCAAACTTTATCGACTGCCCATGCCATCGCCGGGTACTGTTCTGGGATTGCTTGGAAAAAACGGCATGGGAAAGACCACAGCGCTAAAAATACTTTCAGGCGAGATTAGGCTTAATCTTGGAAACTATGAAAAACCGCCGGAATGGAACGAGATAATAAGATATTTCAGAGGCTCGCAGCTGCAAGACTATTTCCAGAAAATGAGCGAAGGCAAGCTTAAGGTGGTGCATAAACCACAATACGTTGACAAAATCCCAAGAGTTATATCAGGCAAAGTTGGCGAACTTCTCGAAAAAGTAAACGAGCGAGAGACAACCCTTGACGTTATCGCGGAGCAGCTGGAACTGAAAAAGCTTTGGGACAGACCACTGGAAGCCCTAAGCGGTGGAGAACTGCAAAGGGTAGCAGTAGCAGCCGCCATATGCAGAAACGCTGACGTATACCTTTTCGACGAGCCCTCAAGCTATCTTGACGTTAAACAGAGGCTTGAAGTAGCCAGAGCAATAAGAAGCCTAAAAAGAGAAGAAAAAACTGTTGTAATTGCTGAACATGACCTCGCAATAATAGATTACCTTTCAGACCAAATATCCATTTTCTACGGCGAAGCAGGCGTTTATGGCATTGTTTCCCACGTCCACGGTGTTAGAACAGGCATAAACATTTACCTTCAAGGGTATATTCCAGACGAAAACATCCGCTTCAGAAAAGAAGCCATAATCTTTCATGAAAAACCTCCAACCGTAAGCCTCGGCGTGGGCGAAACACTGTTAAAGTGGAACACCATCGAAAAGACCTATGAAGACTTCAAACTTACCGCCCATCCAGGAGAAGTTAAAAAAGGCGAAATCATCGGAATCCTCGGACCAAACGGCATAGGCAAAACAACTTTCGTGAAAATTTTGGCTGGAATTGAAAGAACAGATAGCGGGAGGGAGTTCAAAGAGTTGGAGGTAAGCTATAAACCCCAATATATTTCAGCTGAATATGAGGGAACAGTTCAAGAGCTCTTAATGAGCATAGCCAAAGAAGAATTCACATCAGGATGGTATAAATCTGAAATCCTCCAGCCTCTCGGGTTGAACAAGCTTTTAGAAAGGAACATAGCTGAACTCAGCGGTGGGGAACTGCAAAAAACAGCCATAGCCGCTTGCTTGTCAAAAAAGGCGGAGCTTTACCTTCTGGACGAGCCTAGTGCATATTTGGATGTTGAGGAAAGGCTTAACATGGCTCGTACCATCCGTAGGGTTATCGAAGCCCGCAACGCCACAGCCTTCGTTGTTGAACACGACGTGGTAGCCCAAGACTTCATCGCAGACCGCCTAATGGTTTTCACAGGAGAGCCGGGAATAAAGGGCTTGGCAAACCCGCCTACAAGCCTAAGGGATGGAATGAACGCCTTCCTCAAAGAGATGAAGGTAACCTTTAGACGAGACCCCATCACAAAGAGGCCTAGGGTTAACAAGGAAGGTTCAAAGCTTGACAAGTTTCAAAAGGAAATAGATGAATACTATTATGTGCGCCAAACAAGCCTAGCTAGGAAGGAATAGGTTTGGGTGATGTTGGAGAAAAGGAGAAAAAACTTTTAGAAGAAGCCCTAAAAGCCTTGAAAAACGCCTATGTGCTCTGGGGCTTCCGTGTAGGCGCTTCGGTTTTAGCACAAGATGGAAAAGTTTACAGCGGTTGCAATGTGGAAAGCTGGATTTCTGGACTTGGCATATGCGCTGAAAGATGCGCCATACACCATGCGGTTTTGCATGGCAACAAGAAAATTAGGGAAGTAGCCGTGGTGGCAGACGTTAAAAATAAAAGCGAAATTAAGCCTTGCGGAGCATGCTTACAATCTATTGCGGATTTCGCAGAAACTCCCGAAATTAAAATTGTCACGGCAAAAGTTGACGGAGATAAAGTTCTCTTTGAAACGGTTAAGGTAAAGATGCTTAGGGAAATGCTGCCAGAACCTTTTGGAAAATGAGCGAAACTAGCTGAAAACCATAGTTAAATTAATGTGCCAGCCACGCATACGTAAAAGATGATTTCCTCAATGAGTTGTGGTGGAGGCTTAGGTGGCACAGGTAACATTTGAAGAGATAAGCGCTTCAGACTTTTTCTATAGGAACCGCGACATAGCCGGATTCACAAACCCAACAAGGGCTATTTTCGCAGCGGTACGGGAACTTGTGGAAAACTCTTTAGACGCCGCAGAAAGCCTCAAAATACCACCCGAAATCTATGTTAGACTATCTTTCGAAGGCGAAGCAAGCAAAGAAACCCAAATTTACAAGCTAAGGGTTGAAGACAACGGCATAGGAGTGCCACCGCGGCATATCCCGTCAGCCTTCGGACAAGTGCTCTTCGGCTCAAAATATAAACTTAAACAGCAGAGGGGCACCTTCGGTTTAGGCGGTAAAATGGCAATTCTATATGGACAAATAACGACACACCAACCCGCCACAATAATCTCAAGCACCGGCACTTCGAAAATTTACATGTATAAATTGATGATTGACATCCAGAGAAACCGCCCAATAATTCTTGATAGGAAGATGTTTTTGAACAAGGAAGGATGGCGGGGAACCATCGTCGAATTCAGTCTTGAAGGCGACTATTTGAGGGCTATGCCAAAAATCCTAGAGTATTTTAAGCAGACGGCAATGGTGAACCCTTACGCTAACTTAACCTTTGTAGACCCGAAGGGTAGACTCTACAAGTTTACTAGGGCAACAACAGTTATGCCCGACCCGCCAAAGGAAACTTTGCCCCATCCCTATGGTGTTGATGTGGAACTTCTTCAACGCCTAATACAGATAACACCCTACAAGAACATGCTGGAATTCTTGAAAAACCATTTCCACAGAGTCGGCGAAATAACTGCAACGAAGTTTCTAGAATTCAGCGGAGTAAGCCCCTCAAAAAACCCAAAGAAGCTTTCCCACGAAGAAATTGTTCGGCTTATGCATATGCTGAAAAAGTTTAAGGATTTTCTACCGCCAGACGCCAGCTGCCTATCACCGTTAGGTGAAGAATTGTTAAAGACTGGTGTTTTGAAGGAGTTAAAACCGGAGTTTGTGGCTGTCCACCAACGAAAACCAGCCACTTATGCGGGACATCCGTTTATTGTTGAAGTGGCAATAGCCTATGGCGGTGAAATCCCCCAAAGAGGCGGATTCATAATTTACCGTTTCGCCAACAGAATCCCACTGCTCTATGATGAGGCAAGCGACGTTTCTGTAAAAGTTATAAATGCCATGAACTGGCGACGCTACAAAGTTTCGCCAGACATGCCCATCGCCATAGTTGTGCACATATGCAGCACAAAAGTCCCCTACAAAACCGTTGGAAAAGAGTTTATAGCCGACAGACCCGAAGTGAGGCGGGAAATAGCTAACGGCTTAAGAGAAGTAGCCCGTCAAATTCAACGCTTCTTAACGCGAAGGGAACACGTGGACAGAGAGCGGAAAAGGCTTGGGGTTTTCAGCAAATATTTGCCAAAAATAGCCCAGTTTTCAGCGAAACTTGCGGGCAAAGAGAAGCCTCCAGATATTGAAAAGCTTTTAAGGAGTGTGAAAAGGTTTGGAGCCGAGGGAGTATAGAAGCAGCATAATGGAAAGAAGGAAAGAAGTTTTAGCCAGCCTAGGAAACCTTGGAGCAAAAATTTATGAACAGATGGACAGGGGATTTTTCCCATCCATTGAAATGCCAAGCCGCTCCACAGAAAACATTTACTACGACCCGAAATTTAGGCAGTATATTCTAGGCGATAAAAGAGTAAAGCGAAGCGCCCGCAACATCCGCCACTTAAAGCCTTTCGCCCAGCTTGTTTGGACAGCGCTTTTCTCCTATGAGCTTGCATCCCAACGCAAAACGTCAACCCTTAGAGACGTTTACTATTCAGCCCAAGCCTACGAAATGACCTTCAAAGACCAGCAAGAATCCAACAACATAATAACCGACTTGGAAACAGTGTTAGGCTTTTCACGCGAAGACTTCAACATATTTCCAGAAGAACGTTCAGCAGTCTTCGGCGACCTCACAATAAGCTACACAGTGCCAGGCTACGAAGGAAAAACATTAAACTTAACATCGCACCCCGACGGTGTCATGATTGGACCAGCATTAACATCCGCCGATTTCGTGGAAACTTCAGCAGACAAGGTCATAGCCATAGAAAAAGGCGGTCTCTTCACGCGGTTTATAGAGGAAAATGTGCACAAAAAGTTTAACGCCATACTCGTGCTTACAGCGGGGCAAGCACCGCGGGCAACCCGCCACTTCATTAGACGACTAAACCGCGAGTTAAAGCTTCCAGTCTACATCTTCACCGACGGCGACCCATGGGGAATGCACATCGCTATGGTCATAATTTCCGGTTCTGCAAATGCCGCCCACTTGAGAGATTTAACAACACCCGACGCTAAATGGAGCGGTGTATGGGCAACTGACATAGTGAATTACAAGCTGCCCACAGACCCGTTGGATGATATAGACATGAAAAGGCTCTACGAACTGCAAAAAGACCCAAGATATAAGGAAGACCCGCTCTGGCAGAGGGAAATAAAAACCTTCATGAAGATAAAGCGCAAAGCTGAACAAGAGGCTTTCAGCAGATACGGCTTAACCTACATTGTAGACGAGTATTTACCAGCAAAACTAGAAGAAACAAAATAATGGGAAATTTAAAATAGCCCCTTGATATTTTATGTAACATCCCACCATTAAACGTGCAGAGGCGAAAATTCATGAGCGAGGAAGGCGGCATAGGAATAACAGCAGCAGAAAAATTCTTCGGATTAATCCTCCTAATTGTAGGCGCACTAGCCACATACTTTACCCTAACAAGCACCCAAGCCCTAGGCGTCTACACCGGATTCTTCGGCTTTTTAAGCATCATATTGCTTGCGCTGGGACTCTTCCTCATTATCGCCAAAGCAGAATGAGCCAACACACTAAGAACAGCATTTATTAATGTTAGAAATTTATTAGGGTTTGAAAAATTCAGTTTACCAATCACCTAAACAGAGAAGATGCGCCATGTCTATTCGCCAGCCAATCGTTTGTGTTCTTGGTCATGTGGATACTGGTAAGACTTTGCTTTTGGATAAAATTCGCAAAACCAGTGTTCAAGCCCGAGAGGCAGGGGGCATAACGCAGCATATTGGCGCCAGCTTTTTCCCGGTTGACACTTTGAGGCAGATGGTTGGCCCATTGCTTTCAACTATTAAGGGTGAAATTGAGATTCCGGGTTTGCTTGTTATTGACACTCCGGGGCATGAGGCTTTCACAAACTTGCGCAAGCGGGGAGGCAGTGTCGCTGACATCGCCATCCTCGTTATTGATGTGCTTCGGGGTTTTGAAGCTCAAACATATGAGTGTATTGAGATTTTGAAGGCGCGGAAAACCCCTTTTTTAGTGGCAGCCAACAAGATAGACCGCATTCCAGGATGGAATTCTTATCCTGACACGCCTTTTCTGAAGGCTTATCAACTTCAGGATAAGTATGTTCGGGAAGATTTGGATAACCGCCTCTACGAGATTATTGGCACTTTTTCCCGTTTGGGGTTTAGGACTGACCGCTTCGACCGCATAAAAGACTTTACCAAGACTATTGCCATCGTGCCCACCAGCGCCAAAACAGGCGAAGGCATAACGGAGCTTTTGGCGGTTCTTGTGGGTTTAACACAGCAGTATCTTAAGAAGCGGTTGCAAACCACGGCTGGCCCTGCTAAGGGCACTGTTTTGGAGGTTAAAGAAGAGCCTGGTTTGGGTTTAACCCTTAACACAATTGTTTATGATGGAACTTTGCGAAGAGACGACTTAATTGTTGTTGGCGGCAAGGAAAAGCCCATAGTAACAAGGATAAGGGCTATTTTGGTTCCTAAACCATTGGATGAAATCAGGGATCCGCGGGACAAATTCTCTGCTGTGGAAGTGGTTTCCGCAGCGGCTGGGGTTAAAATAGTTGCGCCGGATTTGGATGGAGCCTTAGCCGGGGCGCCTTTGTATGCGGTTCCAGAAGGCGAGGATGTTGGAAAGTATGTGAGGCTTGTTTCCGAAGAGATTGAGAGGATTAGGATTGCCACTGATGTTGATGGTGTTGTTTTGAAGGCGGATACACTTGGCTCTTTGGAGGCTATTGCCGAAAACCTGAAGCGCAACGGTGTGCCAATCCGTTTGGCTGATGTTGGAGACGTTTCAAAACGGGATGTTACAGAAGCAGCTGTTGTGAAGGAGCACGAGCCATTATACGGCGCTGTTTTAGCCTTTAACGTTAAAGTCTTGCCAGACGCTGAAGAAGAAGCCAAAAACATCAATGTCCAAATTTTTAGAGAAAAAATAATTTACCATTTGATAGACAACTATGTCTCTTGGCTTAAGGCTCAACGAGAAGCCAAAATTGAGTCTGAATTTGAAAAAATGGTTAAACCAGGAAAAATCCGCATTTTGGAAGGATACATCTTCAGAAGAGCCAAGCCAGCCATTGTGGGCGTTGAAGTTTTAGCTGGAAAAATCAGGCCTAAAACCAGCCTTGTAAGAGCTGAAGACGGTGAAGAGGTGGGCGAAATACAGCAAATTCAAGAGAAGGGCAAAGCCTTGTCAGAGGCAAAGCAGGGCATGCAAGTAGCCGTAAGCCTAGACAAGCCCATAGTTGGCAGACACATTTTCGAAAACGACACACTATACGTTAAGGTGCCAGAATCCCACGCTAAGTCTTTGTTGAAGAATTTCATGGACAAGCTTACGCCGGACGAGCAGGAAGCTCTAAACGAGTATGTGGGTTTGATGCGGAAGAAAATGCCTTTCTGGGCAGTTTAGCAGTTAACCGCGTTTTTGAGTAAGCATTAAAAATTGAACCAGTCGCCCTAACTTTATGAACTTGGGAGAGATTGTGGGTTTAGCTACTAGCCTTGCGGTTTTAGAATTGGTTGTTTTGCTGTCGGTTTCCCAGCTTGGTTTTGACTTCTACTGCTTTTTCGGCTCCAAGCCCAAGACGCTTGTTTTTTTGGCGTATTCGCCTTACTGGTTCCAGTATCACAAAGGCAACAATTGGACACACGTGGCCCGAGACCTTGAACTGATTAAGCTTATGGGTTTTGACGGTGTCCGCATTCATTACGAGTATGTGGTTGAGTTTGATTTGGTTGAGCTTATGTTGGAGTATACGCAGCGTTTGGGTTTGAAAGTGATTTGGGCTACACATGCCACTTACTGGAACAACAAGTTTTCAACTAGGGATTTTCCAAACGAGACCATTGTGCAGAGCTATAAAGCTGAGCTTCGAGTAATAGCCAACGCTTCTTCGAAATATTCGCATGTGCTTTATGTTTCGGTCTTTTATCCCATACTCTTTCCAGCGACGGCTGGCATAACCTATGAGAAGTGTTTGCAGCGCATAAACAGCACAGAATTCAACAACGCCATAAGGGACATAGTGGCTTTTGTCAAAAGCTTCGGCGTAAAATGTGCTGTGGAAAGTGAAGGAATCCCGCGAGACTTTCCAGTTAGGTTTATTGAAAACGCTGATGCCTACTTTATTCAACCCTATTCCACCATAAAAGATGACATTGACACGCAACATGTACTTGATTACGCAGCATATTTTGAAAAGAGCGGGAAAAAAGTCTTCATAGGCGAATACGGCTTTAGAATGTGGAAGCCCGCCCATCACTGGGATTTTGGCATGGTTTCATGCGAAGCCTCCAAGGCGGAGTTGATTAAACAGTATTTTGATTTTGCAAGCAGCCGCTTCGAAATAATAACCTATTTCGCCATGTACAACGGGGATGGAGGCTGGGGACTAGTGAATGATGATGGAACAATGAGGCTGAGCGGTTGGAGCGCCAGTGAATGGCTCCATAGCAGGCAAAACACTGCTGCAATAGAGAAGCTGTTAACTTACATGACTGTTGGCATAATAGCCGAAGCAGCGGCAATAGCAGTGCTGGCTGTGTTTACAGCCTTAAACTATAGGAAAGCAAGGGCTATTCAAAAGAGGCTGCAAAAGCCTTAGTAAAGTGCTGCTTGGCAAATTTAAAATATTGACATCCAGTAACCTTCATGTGGAGAACCTTCATGGTTGGAAGGTTTTGGCGAAGCAGATGGTTTATTGCTTTGCTTGCCGTTGGGATACTGGTTTCTTTAACTTTAGCGGCTCTTATGGTGGACTATGGCAAAAGGGAAGATGAAGTCCTAAACTATTTTTCTAAGCAGGATGGCATGCCTGAAACCTTTGCAAACCTTTCGGAGCTTACGCCTCAAGGCGCTGTGGTGCTTTGCTGGTGGGACTATGGCAGAGCAGTGCGCGAATGGAGTCATAGAGAAGTTATAGAGGCTTATCCATCGCGGGATATATGGTACACTTTGGGCGTGAGCAGAGACCCGTTGCATAATCTTGAGATGCAAATTTTTGGAAAATGGGGTTCAGCGGAGAAAATCCGCGCCATAGCCACCATGTTTATGCTTCCAGAAGACCAGTCATTGCAGTTAATGGAACAATACAACGTTTCACATGTTTTAGTTTTCGTTCCAGACGAACTGCAAAAATTCTACTGGATAGCCCACATTGCCGGCTACAACGCCACAGACTATCTAATTTATGCTGACAACCAGTATCAACCTACACTGCTTGGCAGACAGACGACGCTGTTGAGGCTAATATTCGACGAAGAACTGCATCCCGCCTATTTCACAAAACTCTATGACAATGGGAAAGGCAAAATATACCGCGTCAACTATTCTCCCTAAGATAGTAGGTGTATGTTTCCTATGCGGACGTTTTTTAGGTGTTTTTCCGCTGCCTTTTGGCATTCCAAAGCTTGTTTTCTGGTTGTTGTTGGTAAATCATTCATCACATAGCATGGATAAAAAGCCAAAAGTGTATACGGAATATTCATGTTTACCTCACTTATGAATTTGGCAATATTCTCAACCTCTTCAGCATCCACATAGCCTGGCACAAGCAATGTGCTAGCCGTAAGCATTGGCAATTCCTCACGTTTACTGTAATATTTTTCTCCTATTAGGCGAAAGTTTTCCAGAGAAGGCTTGTTGGATACTCCGCAGAGTGCCAATGCCAACTCTTCGCTGTATGCTTTTAAATCGAATTTTATGTTGCCTCCGCTTTTTAGGGTGTATTCCGCCGCTTTTCCCGCCAGATGCGGGTTCATGTAGCCGTTGGTTTCCCAGCACACGCGCAATATCCGCTTTTCCATTTCAGCCTTTTCAAGGGCTATGCGGCTGGTTTCCAGCGAATGCGGCATCTGCGGCGAAGGGTCGCCTCCAAAATAGCATATGCACGAAACCCGCTTGTCGAAGGCTTTTTGGGCTAGGGCTTCAGCACTCATAACTGGCTTATGTTTGGCTGAAAGGTTGCGGTAATGCCAGTTCTGACAGAAGAGACAGTCATAGCTGCATGCGCCGTAAAAAACCGCCAAATTATAATAACCATACTCTGGCTCGGGCTTATAGGCGTATTTTGGATAGCCATTTCCAGTGCAGCCAGGACAAAACCACCAGCTAACACAGTTGGTGGGCAAACCATCATAATACCACTCTAAAACGCCCTGTTCGGCTGTGCCGCCAAAACGCACAAGCCG
The DNA here is from genome assembly GCA_038882475.1 of Bathyarchaeia archaeon. GTDB lineage: Archaea > Thermoproteota > Bathyarchaeia > Bathyarchaeales > Bathycorpusculaceae > JABFQN01. Next base: position 113,468 of record JAVZOF010000001.1, on the reverse strand, counting down.
CCCGTCCACATTCCAGACAAGCCCGCAAAAACCGCTTTTGCCAACACCAATAACACAGTTGTTAGCGCAAACACCGCAAGGCAAGCCTTCCGCGTCTTTAGGCGGTTCAACTGGCAAACCATAAACAACACGGCTTCGCGCATGCACTGCCTCTGCAATTTCAAGGGCTTGCTCTGGCTTTCGCCTAATACAATCTAGGCAAACGCCCAGATTACTGGATATTAAAGGCGAACTTCCACCGCAAATTCGGCATCTACCCATAGCCAAACTCAAATAAGACTAATGCGACTACGAGCCTAAAAATCTATAGAGGCTAGATGGCTATTGGCTTTTCCACAAGCCAAAAACTAGAGAGAGGTACCAATTTTGCAGACTCCAGAGCTTAACAAAATTGACGCCTTTGAAAAATCTAGAGGGGACTACTCAATTTAGCCAAAACGTCAAACGTAAAATTGACTGAAATAGCTTTTCTTCCTTCAGCCGCCGCCCACGGGTGGGATAATCGCCAAAACATCGCCATCCGCGAGCTCAGTTTCAAGCCCTTTGAGGGTTGCGGCGCTTCTCCCATTAATTAGGAATTGGAGAAAACCCTTAACATCGCCATTTTTGCTGTCATAAACGTATTCCACAAAGCCTTTTCCATAGCGTTCAGCCAATTTCCCAAGCACCTTAGCCACAGTAATCTGTTCACTGTTTGGAAAATCTAATGTTTCCTCCCGTTTTCCAGTTATTTCCCGCAGCGTAGTGAAGAAGCGCACCGAAACCTTCAAGGCAACTTCACCAATGCGATAAAAGCATAAGCTAAAATTTAAACAGTATCCCGCAGAAAGCTTTTACAATACATCAGCCCACTATCATAGGCAAAACAGCCAAACCAGAAAAGTGCCAATAAATGGACGCCTTAACCATATTGGCAATAGCCGTCGGACTCGCCATGGACGCCTTCAGCGTCTCCATAGCCTACGGAATCAAGGCGAAATGCAGAAACACAAACAACGCATTAACAATGGCTTCTTCCTTCGGAGCCTTTCAAGCCTTCATGCCAGTGTTAGGCTGGTTTGCAGGCGTAAAAATGTTGGATTTCATAGCTGGATTTGACCATTGGCTTGCCTTCGCTCTCTTGCTTCTAGTTGGATGCAAAATGATTTACGAGTCGACGAAGCCAGAAACTCAAAGAAAAACAAAACTGCTGAATACTTGTGTACTCCTTGTCTTATCAATAGCCACAAGCATAGACGCCTTAGCCGTGGGTTTAAGCTTTGCCTTCCTAAAAGTCTCCATAATCACCCCAATAATAATCATAGGAACCGTCACCTTCACACTATCATTTGCAGGCGCAGTTCTCGGCGACAAACTCAGCCGCTTCAAACTAGACAAGATTGAAATTTTAGGCGGGCTAATCCTAATAGCCATCGGAGTAAAAATCCTTATTGAACACTTGACGTTGGTTTAAAGCCATTCAAAGGTAAAAGTTTATATTTTACCGCATTTTGCTTATCCAGACTGGAAACATTTTACACTGATTGGAGGGAATGATATGGCTTACTTAACAACAACAGCTTCGGGACAACCCGTCTTAATCCTAAAAGAAGGAACAACAAGAAGCCGTGGAAGAGAAGCCCAAAGAAACAACATCATGGCAGCCCGCATCATAGGCGAAGTCCTAAAAACAACACTTGGACCCCGCGGAATGGACAAAATGCTCATCGACAGCCTAGGCGACATAACCATAACCAACGACGGCGCCGCCATTCTGGACGAAATAGAAGTAGAACACCCAGCAGCAAAAATGATGGTGGAAGTAGCCAAAACCCAAGACGACATGGTTGGAGACGGAACAACAACAGCAGTAGTCTTGGCAGGCGAACTTCTAAAAAGAGCAGAAGAACTTTTAGACCAGAACATCCACCCAACAATAATCGTCAGCGGCTATCGAAAAGCAGCCCAAAAAGCCATAGAAGCAATAAACAACATAGCCAAACCAGTAGACATCGAAGACAGAGAAACCCTGAGAAAAGTTGCATTAACATCCATGGCAAGCAAAGCCGTGGGCACAGCAAGAGAACATTTAGCAGAAATAGCCATAGACGCAGTTAAACAAATCGTAGAACAAAGAGGCGACAGAAGAGTCGCAGACATAGACAACATACAAATCATAAAGAAAACAGGAAAAGGACTCTTCGAATCCCAACTTGTGAAAGGCGTAATAATCGACAAAGAAGTCGTCCACCCAGGAATGCCTAAAAAAATCGAAAACGCAAAAATAGCCCTCTTAGACTGCCCACTGGAAATTGAAAAAACAGAGTTCAGCGCAGAAATAAGAATCCGCGACCCAACCCAAATGAAAGCCTTCCTAGACCAAGAAACCCAAATGCTAAAAGAAATGGTTGAAAAAATAAAGGCTGCAGGCGCCAACGTTGTTTTCTGCCAAAAAGGCATAGACGACATGGCACAACACTTCTTGGCAAAAGAAGGCATCCTCGCAGCTAGAAGAGTAAAACAGTCAGACATGGAAAAACTCGCAAGAGCCACAGGCGGCAGAATAGTCACAGACCTAGACGACTTAACTCCGCAAGATTTAGGCTCAGCCGGCATGGTGGAAGAACGCAAAATAGGCGAAGACAAAATGATATTTGTCGAAGACTGCAAAAACCCCCGCTCAGTAGCCGTCCTCATAAGGGCTGGACTTGAAAGAATGGTGGACGAAGCAGAAAGAGCCATGACAGACGCCTTGTCAGTGGTTTCAGACGTTATAGAACACAACAAAATCGTGGCAGGTGGCGGCGCAACAGAAATGGAAATAGCCAAAGAACTCCGCGATTACGCTGCAAAAGTTGGCGGAAGAGAACAACTAGCCATCGAAGCCTTCGCAGACTCCATAGAAATAGTCCCAAGAACCCTTGCCGAAAACGCTGGACTAGAACCCATAGACATAATAGTCGAACTTAGAACAACCCACGAAAAAGCCGACGGTCACCAAATGGGCGTAAACGTCTTCACAGGAAAAATTGAAAACATGTACAGCGACGGCGTAGTCGAACCAGCCATCGTAAAAGAACAAGCAGTAAAATCAGCCACAGAATCAGCCTCAATGATACTCCGCATAGACGATGTCATAGCAGCAACAAAACCAAAAGAGGAAAAAGAAAAAACTCCAAGCGAAACAGAAAGCGAAGAATATTAAACCCCAATTTTTCTAAATCCTTAACGTTTGAATGCCAATAACCATAAATTTAAAATTCTAAAAGCGTTAGGAGCACTTGATAAAACGCATTCAACAACATTTATTATCAAGAAAAATTAAAAAGAAAACACACCTTTAAACTAGAAGACCAGAGGATGAAGGCATGGTTACTATAGACCACATCATTTTCAACTGCTTAAACTTCAGCTTCCAAAGGATTTTTCCCCCTCCTCAGCTTTTAAACTGCTTAAGCATGCCTACATAAAGATAAAGGAGAAAAAATCATGTGGGTTTATGGCGTAAAAGGAAAAAAATTACACACTTGTGACATCCACTCTTTCGAAGAATTAAAAAAACTTAGAGGAACGTTTGACTGGATGTGGATAGACTGTTTAGAAACAAGCTCGGAAGAATTTAATATAATCTCGCAACTCACAAAAATGGAAACCAAAATTTTAGAAGACATAAAAGGCGGAAAAATTTTTCCACATTATAAAAAATTTAACAGTTACTCGCTTCTTTCAATTTCGTATGCCACAATGCAAAAAGAGCTAAAAATCTACCCAATCTACATCATTGTTGGCCAAAGTATTATCTTCACCTTAAGAACCAAGGAATCGTCAACACCCATCGAACACGCCATACAAGCATTAGAAGATTCCCTTCCTGAAGACAGCTTGGAACCCTCCTTCATTCTCTGTGAAATACTGCGGGAAAATGCAAACAAAAACTTGGATGTAGTAATGACATTGAGAGACATCATAGAAGAGTTAGAAGAGAAAGTTATGGCAAAACCTTCAAAAAAATTAATGAAAGAAGTTTTCACTCTTAAAAAACAAATGGCCAGATTTTATCGCCTTTTATGGAATGAGCAACAGATGATAGCCAGCTTAAAGAATGGGTTAATACCAAACATTGAACTTTGCGAAAAATCCGTTTTAAGCCTAGAAGACACTTGCGACAACATATCAAGAGAACTCGAATTCTTAACATCCTACGACGGCGCCTTAGACGGGGTTCTCAGACTTCAAGACTTAAGCATGATTCACAGAGTGGAAAGAACACTAATTTACCTCACACTCATCATAGTCGTCATGAACCTTATACTTATACTGCTGGAACTGAGCATTTGGAAAGGTTGAAGGCTTCTTAAGAGAAGCCTAAGGACAACAAAACCATTTCTTTAAACAAATTAAATCTTCTCCAGAAAAAAGGGCGCATTTTAACCTAAACGGGCGGGGTGGGATTTGAACCCACGACCACAAGCTTTCTTCGCTTGTTAGGAGGCTTGCGCCCTATCCTTGCTAGGCTACCCGCCCAAAAGGAATAAACAGCAATTAAAACTTAAATGTTCCTTGCTGTACGGAAAGCTTAAACTATGAAAAACTATTTTTGAGAATACAGCGCTGCGGGGGTACCCGAGCCAGGTCTAAATAGGCTGTGGGCCAGATGCCTAAGATAAGGGGGAGGACTTAAGATCCTCTGGCGTAGGCCTCCGTGGGTTCAAATCCCACCCCCCGCACTAAGTTGCAGGATTTGCCCTTTAGTGTTGGTTTGGGTATGGATGCTGCTGTTAAGCATATAGCCAAGCAACGTATTCAAACACTTTTTAGCTTAGCCATAAAAGTCTATCATGAGGATCCAGGTTTGGCTCAGCGTTATGTTGATGTAGCCCGCAGAGTAGCCATGGCTGCAAAGATTCGTTTGCCAACGGAATATAAGCGTATGGTTTGCCGCCATTGTAAAAGTTTTCTTTTGCCTGGTGTTTGTTGTCGTGTTCGCGTAAAGCAGCGAAGGGAGCCTCATGTGGTTATTACGTGTTTGAATTGTGGTAAGCATATGCGGATACCGCTTAAGAGGAAAGAGGGAAAGAAGTTGGAGTAGGCTTGCTGCTGGGAATGAAACGCCGTTTAAAAATGAGCAGAGTGGAGAAAAGTTTGCTGTTTGGTTGGTCAGAAGCAAGTTTCAGAAGGAATGCCGTTAAAGTAAACAAACAAAATAAACCCCAAACCTAACCAAAAACTCAACAAAACCTTAGACCAAAACCATCAACACTTTTATATTGGGCTTGGTGAATTACTGAAGGAAAAAGCGAGGAAAGTGGAATTTGCCAACACCAAACGATGTCCCAGCGCTTGAATTTATCCAAAAACTAGCCAACTACATAAAAGAAAACATAGACGAGGTAGCACCACCTCAATGGGCAAGCATTGTTAAAACTGGCGCCCACACTCAAAGAGTCCCAGAAAACCCTGACTGGTGGTATCTCCGGTGCGCTTCGCTGTTACGCAAAATCTACATCCATGGGCCTATAGGCATTGAAAGACTGCGCGCTGACTATGGCGGTAGGAAAGATTTTGGAGTAAGGCCAGAACATGTAGTTAAGGCTGGCAGTGCCATAATAAGGAAGGCTTTGCAGCAGCTTGAAGCAGCTGGTTTAATAGAAAAGTTCCAAAATAAAGGGAGAAGGGTGACGAAGGAAGGGAGAAAACTTCTGGAGGAAATAGCTGAAGAAGTTAAGAAAGACTTGTTGAAGAAAATACCAGAACTGGAGAAATACCAGAAGAGTGAATGAAATGTCGGATGAGGAGCTTGAAGAGCTTCGCCAAAAAAGGCTTTTGGCACTGCAGCGGAAACTCGCCGAAGAACAACAAAAAGCCCAGATGGAACAACAGCTTGAAATGCAGAAACAGGCCGTTTTGAAAAGCATTTTGACACCAGAAGCTAGGCAAAGATTGGCGAACTTGAAGCTTGTTAAGCCTGAGTTTACAGCTCAGCTTGAGTTACAGCTAATCCAACTGGCTCAGCTTGGAAAACTGCCGATACCGCTGACAGATGAGCAGCTTAAACAAATACTAATTCAGCTTCAAACCAAAAAACGTGAAATAAAAATAAGAAGGCTTTAAAAATGGCTCGAAACAAGCCTACAGCCAAAAAGAGAAGACTTGCAAAAGCTGGAAAACAGAAAAAAGCTGTTCCAACGTGGGTTATCGCCAAAACTGCTGGAAAATTTAGGACACACCCTAAAAGGAGGCAATGGAGAACCCGAAAAATAAAGGCTTAAGGTGAAAGCGTATGAACGAAGAGAAAGCTAGCGAAGAAGAAAGCCAACATGAAGATGAAGAGGAAGAAACTATTGAAGATGAAGCTGTAGAAGAGTTTCCAGAGGAAGAAGAGGCAGCGGAAGCAGAGAAACCAGCAGAAGAAGTTGAAGAAGCTAAGCCTCCACCAAAGGAAGAAGCCGAAGAGGAAATTGTTGAAGAAAGATTCTACACAATTCCATTGGGGAAAGCTTGGCTTATGCCCCCAAACAAGAGGGCCCCAAAGGCTATGAGGATATTACGGGATTTTGTGAAGAGGCATATGAAGTTGGAAGCTCGAAAAGAAGGAGAGGAAGAAGAGGAAGTCGCGCCTAAGAGACTTATTATAAGCAACGAGGTTAACGAAAGAGTTTGGAGCAGAGGCGTCGAGAAGCCCCCGCGGAAAATCCGCATAAGAGCAGCAAAAGACAAGGATGGCAACGTTACGGTTTATTTAGCTGAAGGAGACTGAGCTTGGCGATTTATCTCACAAGCCTTTTTGGAAGCGCAAGCATAGGCGTTTATTCATTGGCCACTGAGAAAATGCTCATAATTCCAAAATTCATCCACGCGAAAAAGGCTGAACGAATAGCAGATTGGCTTAAAGTCAAACTTATCCACACGACAATAGGCGGCTCAATATTGGTGGGCGCCCTTGCATGTGCCAACTCAAATGGAATACTGCTTCCTCACTTTGTAAGAGACGATGAAATCGAAGCAATAAAGGCTGTATTTGATGGAAACATAACCATCATGGAAACAAAGAAGACAGCTTATGGAAACATGGTTTTGGCAAACGATTACGGCGCAATTGTAGACCCAAGGCTGAAGGCTTCTGAAATTAAGAAAATCTCCGAAGCCCTTGACGTGGAAACAGTTCCAGGAGAAATTGCACAACTGCCTTATGTGGGCTCTTTGGCGGTAGCAACAAACAATGGAGTTTTAGCGCATCCGCTTTTGAGAGATTCTGAACGCAAACTTTTGGAAGACATGCTTAAAGTTCCTGTTGACGTGGGCACCATTAACTGTGGCATACCCTATGTAGGAACAGGGCTTATATGCAACAGTCACGCGGCGGTTGCTGGTTCTTTGACAACTGGTCCAGAAATGTTTATAATTGGACATGCTTTGGGTGTAGTGAAGGAAGATGAACAAGGTGAAAGTTTTTAGAGTCATGGGAGAGATTCAAAAGCCAAACTTGAAGACGCCGTTCAGAAAGGAAGTTATAGCTATAAAGCCCGAACACGCTGTTGAGAAGGTCTACACGGAGTTGGGTAGTAGACATCGCGTTAAACGGTTCCACATAAAAATAAGCAAAGTTGAAGAGATTGCGCCGCAGGACATTGAAGATCCCTTAATAAGAAAAATAGTGGTTGGAGAAGAGAAAATTGGCGAGCAAAGTTGAAGAAGAACTGAGAAAGCTCAGTGTTGAAATGCGCATTTTAGAGCAGACGGCGGAAACCATACAAGCAAGAATGAATATGATAAACGCAGTTATAACAGACCTAACTTACGCTAACATGACGCTGGAGGGATTAGAAAAGCAGAAAGAGAATGCAGAACTTCTCATCCCCATTGGAGGAAACTCCTACATAAAAGCGAGGCTTGAAACTCCAGACAAAGTTACTGTTGGAATAGGCGCAGGCGTTTCGGTTGAGAAAACGTTGCAGGAGGCAAAGGACATAATCAAGAAAAGGCTTGAGGATATGGAAAAAAGCCGAACTTCACTCCAGCAGCAGTTCTCACAAATTGCTGAAAGAATTAACGAAGATAGAGCGCGCTTTGAAGAGTTAGCGGCTGAATTGAGGAAGGAGACTCCCTCCAAGAATGTTTGAGAAACTTAAGTCTGGATTAAACAGTTTAGTGAACAAAATTACAACCACTGAACTTAAAGCTGAAAATCTCCGCCCAACACTTTCTGAATTTAAGTTAAACCTAATAGAAAATGATGTAGCAGTGCAGGTGGCGGAACGTATATGCAGCGAAATGGAAAAACGCCTGGATGGAGTCCAAGTTAAGAGGCTTGAAGATAAACGGAAAATAGTGGAGAAAAACCTCCGCGAAGTGCTTCTGGAAGTTATGTTAACCAACAACAAAATAGAATTGTTCAAGGCTATTGAGGAAAAACGCCGGAAAAATGAACCTTTCGTCATAGTTTTTGTTGGAATAAATGGCACTGGAAAAACAACCACCATAGCGAAAGTCGCTCGACTTTTAAACAGCAAAGGCTACACTGTTGTGCTTGCATGCAGCGATACTTACCGCGCAGGTTCCATAGAACAATTAGAAACCCATGCTAAACGTTTAGGCGTGAAGATGATAAGACACAAGTATGGCGCAGACCCAGCGGCGGTAGCCTATGATGCAATAAACCATGCAAAAGCTCATGGAATACATGTTGTTTTAATAGACACTGCTGGGCGAATGCAGACGAACAGAAACTTGATGAACGAACTTGCAAAAATCAAACGCGTGGTAAATCCCGACTTAACAATTTTAACAGTAGACGCATTAACGGGAAACGACGCCGTCATGCAAGCCGAAGAATTCCATAAAAGCGTAGGCGTAGACGCTACAATATTAACAAAAGTGGACGCAGACATTAAAGGCGGTTCAGCTCTAAGCGTAACCTACGTTACACAAAAACCCATTCTATTCGTTGGAACGGGACAAAAATATGACGATTTGGAAGAGTTTAACCCAGAAAAATTCGTGGACATGATACTGAAATAATGAAAGTTTTTGTTTCCGCTTCAACATTTTCCTAGAAGTTTTAAGAGTATAGCCTTTGCAGAATACAGCCTATTTTCACTTTGCTCATAGATTATTGATTTCGGGCTTTCTATCACGTCTGGGCTTATTTCGTAGCCTCTGTGGATCGGCATGTCATGCATTATATAAGCGCTGCTTTCCTGCAACAGTTCTTTGTTTATTTGATAGGGCATCATAAGCCTAAGACGTTTCTCTTTCTCTGCAGCAAATTTTGGGTCTGTGAAGAACTCCATGTCAACCCATGTATCAGTGTAAACAAAATCTGCATCCTTCACAGCTTGTTTAACGTCAAGTGTTGTCTCATACAGCCCCGTTTTCTTGGCTTCTTCCAAAAGTTCATTGTCCCTTGAAGGTTCATTAAATATTGGTGTCACGGTGGTTATTTTTACTCCCATTTTTGTGCATCCTTCGATAAGAGAGTTGCAAACGTTGTTATGAACGCCGATGTAAACCAGTTTTAAGCCCTTCAGTTTGCCCTTCTTCTCCTTCATGGTCATTAGATCTGCTATGGCTTGGCTTGGATGGTATTTTTCGTCACAACCGTTTACCACTGGAACCCGTGAAGCATCTGCCATAACTTGCAAATCGGCGTTTCGAAGAAGCCTCGCCATAATACAGTCAACGTTCCGCGACAAATACTGGGTTTCATCATATACGTCGGCTATTGTAAAGTTTGTGGTTCTCCAGTCGATGTAGAGCGCGTGGCCTCCAAGCTGGGTCATGGCAACTTCAAAGGAAACCCTAGTTCTTGTTGAGGTTTTCTGGAAAATCATAGCTAACGATTTGCCCTCAAGGGCTTTACAATATTTTTCCGGATTCTGCTTAACCTCAATAGCTTTATCAACTATTTCCATAAGCTGCTGCCTAGACAGCGCCTTAAAATTAATCAAATGCATTTTCTCTAACCCCATTGCAAGCCTAAAGCTTCAACGGATTTTAGCCATTATAAACTTTATGGAAATCTTTTTCTAAACAGAAGGCATCAAACAATTGGGAAGGAAAGTGATTCTGCTAGCGGCTTCCACAAAAGACCCTGCGAGCGTAAACATTACAAAACAAATCCTAAAAAACTACTTCTTCAAACTATGCAAGGAAAAATTTAAAGAAGCCCAAGTTTACACCGCTGAAGTTTCGAGACGGGAAGTTAGATTGGCAGTGCTTGAAAAGGAGTTGGTTTATGCACAAGACATAACTGACTTCGATTCTTCCATCGAACTCATAATTTTCATTTCAAGACATAGCAGTGCAAGCGGAACTCCAACGCTTTCAGTGCATACTCCGGGAAATCTTGGGGAAGCAGCCTTGGGAGGAATCCCGAGAAAAATTTCAATTTCCCCTGCAAACGCCATGAGGACAGCCCTAAAAACCATGGCAAAACTTGCAGATGAAATGTGCGTTGCTTACAAGGTTTCCTATGAGTGCACCCACCACGGTCCGTCGCTGGACAAACCTACAATGTTTGCCGAGTTGGGCAGTTCGCCAAAGCAATGGTCAGATTTGAAAGCCGCAGAAGTAGTTGCCCACGCTGCCATGGAAACCGCTTCACATTTTGGGAAAGAAAACGCTAAGGCTGTGCTGGGCATAGGTGGACCACATTACAACGAAAAGTTTACAAAAATGGCTTTAGAAAAAGAAATAGCCTTTGGTCACATAATTCCAAAATATGCCACCCATAAGGTAAACGAAGAAATTTTAAGGCAATGTATCGAGAAAACCCTTGAAAAGGTTGAGCTGGCAGTGTTGGACTGGAAGGGAATAAAGGGCGAAGACAAGCCGAAACTTATCGAAATGCTCGAAAAAATCAATCTTGAAACCCAAAAAGTTTAACATAAGGCTATTAGCAAATTTACCCTAGAAATAGAAAAGTTAATAGAAACGCATGTTATCTAACTGAAACACGTCGCCGGTAGATGAAGATGGGTTTAAGGTCTTTCCTATCTCAATGCGCCAGAACATTAAAACTGGCAGTAAAACCTGGAAGAAGTGAGCTGTGGCTATCGATAAAAATATGCTTTCTAGGCATAGGCGTAGTTGGACTCATAGGGTTCGTGATAAAGTTGCTGACCAGCGCAATTCCATACTAAACCAGAGGGAGCAAAGGCATGGAAAACCGCCCAACAAAAATCTTCGCAGTAAGAATAACAACAGGACAGGAAAGAAACGTGGCTAAGCTTGTGGCGGCAAGAATCGAGATGAACAAGATACCAGTAAAAGCTATCCTTGTTCCAGACACCCTTAGAGGATACATATTTATGGAAGCAGAAGGCCCCCACTTTGTGGAGCAAGCCATAGCCGGAATAAAACACGTAAGGTCTAGAGTCCCAGACTTCGTAAATTTCTCAGAAATAGAGAAATATATTGTCAGAAAACCCATCATTGAAGAGTTAAGCGAAAACGACATAGTTGAGGTGACCGGCGGACCCTTCAAGGGAATGCGAGCCAAAATAACCCGCATTGACAAGACTAAGGAGGAAGTCACTCTGGAACTCCTTGAAGCCACATTCACATTGCCAATAACCGTTCACTCGGACTATGTTAAACTTGTGGAGAAGGCGAAAACCTAGATAGGTGAAACATTATGAGTGAAAAGAAAATTGTAGAATTGCTTGTAAGCGGAGGCCAAGCGACGGCAGGCCCGCCATTAGGCCCAGCTTTAGGCCCTTTAGGCATAAACGTTCTAGCAGTTGTGAATAAGATAAATGAGCTTACAAAAGATTATGCTGGAATGAAGGTTCCAGTGAAGGTTGCCGTTGACCCCGAAACTAAACAGTTTGAAGTCAGCGTTGGAACACCAACAACATCAGCCTTAATCGTGAGCGAATTGAAAATCGCAAAGGGTTCAGGAAACCCAAAGGCGCAGAAGGTGGGAAACCTCTCCATGGAACAGCTTATACGCATAGCAAAGATTAAACGCTCTGAATTGTTGTCAAAAACCTTGAAATCCGCAGCTAAGGAAGTTCTTGGAACATGTGTAAGCATGGGAGTTACAGTAGAAGGAAAAGACCCGAAAGAAGTCATAAAGGAAATCAATGAAGGAAAATACGACCAAATATTCGCCGAAAGCAAAGCCTAAGAGAACCTTTTTATAATGGCTTAATAACCCATCCATGGTACGGAGTCCCTAAAAATGTCAACAGAGCCTAAAACAATATTAGCTGCAGTCAAAGAAGCGAAAGAAAAAGCTGGAAAAAGAAACTTCACCCAATCAGTGGAGCTTATATTGAGACTGCAAGACATAGACATGAAATCGCCGGAGGGTAAACTTCAAGAAATTGTGGAATTGCCCTATCCTCCGCCTGAAAAAGCGAACAAGATATGTGTAATCGCCACTGGGGAGCTGGCGCTTAAAGCGAAAAAAGCTAACGCAGAACTTGTAATGGACAGAACTCAGCTTGAAGGATTTGCAGGAAAGAAAAAGGAACTGCGGAAAATAGCCAACGAATATGATTTCTTCATAGTTGAAGCCCCCCTCATGCCGCTTGTGGGCAAAATTTTAGGGGCTGTTCTTGGACCAAGAGGGAAAATGCCCATACCAGCTCCGCCAACAGCAGACATAGAGGGTTTGCTGAACAAGTACCGCAGAACAGTTATGATTAGGATGCGTAACCAACCAGTTATCCAATGCCGTGTTGGAACAGAAAACATGAAGGAAGAGGAAATAGCAGAAAACATACAGGCTGTTTTGAGAACTGTCGAGGGAAAAATGAAAAGAGGAATAAAAAACGTTAAATTAGTTTGTATAAAAACAACCATGGGTGCCCCGGTGAAAATTAAACTATAAAAGAGGGAGTCGTCTGCCGTCTCAACAAGTTTTAGAAGAAAAAATCAGTGAAGTTGAAGAGATAACGAAACTTTTGAGGCAGTATAAAGTGGTGGGCATAGCAAGCCTCCAAAAAGTAAGAGCCTCACAGCTTCAAGAGTTTAAGAGAAAATTGGTGGCAGACGCCTACATGCGTGTTATAAAAAACACTTTGATGAAAAGAGCCATTGAAAATTGCAGTGAAAAACCAGAATTGGAAAAACTTGAGAAATATTTGGCAGGACCAAACGTCTTTCTTTTCACAAACTTGAATCCTTTTAAACTGGCACTGCTTCTTGAGAAGGGTAAAGTTCGAACGACAGCAAAAGCCGGGGACATAGCATCCTTCGATGTCATAGTTCCAGCAGGAAACACTGGACAGCCTCCGGGACCAATAATCAGCCAGCTGAACGCTGTCGGTTTACCGACAAGGATAGAGGCTGGAAGCGTTTGGATAACCAAAGATACGTTGGTGGCACGCAAAGGCGACGTTATCTCTGAAAGACTTGCAAGCGTGCTCTCAAAGCTTGGAATAAAACCCGTGGAAGCAGGGTTGATAATGAAGGTAGTGTACGATGAGGGCTTAATAATAGAGGGAGAACAGCTCAAAATAGACTTGGATGAAATGAGAAAACAGATTGAAAACGCCCATGCAGAAGCCTTCAAAATTTCATTGGGAGCAGCTTACCCAACAAAAGAAAACATACAAGTCTTAATACATATCGCCTACCAAGAAGCCTATGCCCTCTCATTAGGAGCGGCTATACCAACCAAAGAAACAATAAAAGACCTTATTAGAAAGGCATACACCGAAATGTTAAGTTTAAGTATGAGAATTCCCAATTTGGAAGGGGAAACCAAACAAAACTGAAAAGGTTAAAATAGCTGAGTAGAGGTGAAAGAAGTATGGAATACATATACGCTGCAATGCTCCTTCACAAGGCTGGAAAGGAAATAAACGAGGCAAACCTGACGCAAGTTTTAACAGCAGCGGGAATAAACGTCGACGCTGTCAGAATAAAAGCCCTAGTGGCTTCCTTAGCAGAGGTTAACATAGACGAAGTACTCAAGTCAGCTCCAACAATGATGGCTGCTCCAGCAGCACCAGTAGCAACACCCACAGCCGAAGCCAAACCAAAGGAAGAAGAGAAGAAAAAGAAGGAAGAAGAGGAAAAGGCGAAGGAAGAAGCCGCCCTCGAAGGACTTGGAGCACTCTTCGGCTAAAAAGAACAGCCTAGCCTTATTTTAAACCTAATTTCTGTTTTGCATAAAAACCTAACAACAAATATAAACACAATATTGACTATCAATTTTTATGAAACTTTGCAGTGCATGCCTATTAGGAGTAAAATGCAGACACAACGGAAAAAGTGCACTCAACAGAAAAGTTGTTGCTTTACTAAAAGCCGAAGTTCTAATTCCCGTATGCCCTGAACAAATGGGAGGCTTACCAACACCACGAGAACCAGCAGAGATAAGGAGGAAAATGGTGATTACAAGATCTGGAAAAGACGTCACAGAAAACTTCTTGCGGGGAGCTCAGCAAGTCTTAAAGCTAGCGAAACTCTTCGGAGTTAAAGAAGCTGTTTTAAAGCAGGGAAGCCCCTCATGTGGTTGTGGGCGAATCTACAATGGAACTTTTTCAGGCAAAACCATCAAAGGTGACGGAGTTACAACGGCTTTGTTGAAGAGAAACGGAATCAGGGTAATCACTGAAGAAGATTTATAGAAATTTCAGTTTTCTGGCGCTGTGGGCTTGCCACCCTTTAAAACCTTGAAAAGCATGACAATAAGCCAGCCACAAATAATCATGAGAGTTCCAGGAAAAGCTTGAAACTCGAAGTTTAGTATTAAGGCTTCAAAAATAAAGAAAGAGGTAGCCATTGCTGCGGTTGACAGGACTGCAAAGTTTTTGCCAAATTTTTTGCAGGTTTGAACGGCTATTAGCCCCGCAAAGAAAAAGTCGCCTAAGCCAAGGGACATGTAAAGGGTTCCTCCCCATTCAGTTATTATTTTAGGGAAGGTTGGCATAATTATTAGTATTGGAAGCCTTAACCCAGATACGTGGATCGCTGCTGAAACCATTGTTCTAGTTACTAAAACGAGGACAATGTCTGCTGCTGTTAAAAGCCCAACAAAAGCGAGAGATGTTCTCCAAGTAAAAAGGCTTCCAAGATAGAGGATTATCAAAATGGCGAATACCCCGCCGTATACATTTAATAGGTATGGAAACCATATTGGAGTTTGGTTATAGAAAACGTAGAGAATTAAGAACAAGGCTGGTGGCAAGGCAGCCAAATACCACCTTTCGTCCACACGTGTTCTAGTTTCTTCATACAGCATGGCTACGAAAGAAAAACCGCACAGACAGAAAAAGGCTGCCGCGCCATAAACAGCCAGACCACTTAACGAATTTATGTTAAGGAGACTGACAGTTGCCGCTAAAAAGCTAAACACAAAAAACGCCATATAGAAAATCTTGGCTTTATCTTTTGGGAAGTCTGAGAAGATGTAAGAAAAAATGAAGAGCAGCATTGAATAAGCGAAAAGAAAAACTGTCATAATAGCCATCCATGGCACAAGCGCCATGATTGATACCGCTATGCTTATCGATGCTACAAGCATAAAGGCATCTTTAATCCCAAATTCTCTCCCCTCAAAGGCTGTCTTCAACTTCCTTTCAACCTTTCCGTTGAGGAACATAGCTGCCATGGTGACAGCGAAAAGTGTCAAGGGCATGGCGATGTCGAAATACATAAACCCACAATAATATAAACAGACATTTAAACCTTAAAGCCGAAGGCGCAGTTGAAAATGGCTAAGGTAGCGATAAGCGCCTCTTCCGTTCGAACGGTTTCTGTGCATTGCCCCGGAACAGTGTTAACAACAAAATCCACAATGTCGGCTAAGTTGAGCCCTTCCTTTTTGGCTATCTCGTAAAGTCCTTGTGTTGGAGCCCCAAAGCCTACTAGCACGGTTTGGCTGTTCTTCCATTTTTCTGCAATTTTTTCCTTAACATCGTTGAAGGCGGCACCATACTTTGAAGTGGCAATTTTTAAGGCAAACTGTCCACTTTTTGCAAGTCTCCCAAACGTGTCTTTCCAGACAGTTACCTTATACCCCCAATAATATGGTATCTCTTGACGATTTGCCAATTCCGCCACAACTTGTCCATCAATACTTGTGATTTTTACGGTTACTCTTTCGCCTAGGCGCAGATGTTTTTGCTGAATTAGGATTGGTTTTTCAACGCCAATATCCACAAGTGTGCCTATCCTCGTTTTTGCTATTGTAACACCATCACGGTATTCACCCAGTTTTAAGTCTGCCACCCTCTTACCAAGGGGGTGATGGAGGGTTCTCAAAGGTGGTAGAATCCCAGCATACCGCAGTTCAGGCTTTAATTTAAACAGTCTTTTCCGTAGGTACTGAGGAGTCTCCATATATGAGAGCAGCGGGGCTATTAAATCCATGTCAGTTTTGCGGTTTACTCCCGGCTCGTCTTGGTAAATTATTATTTCTTCAACGCCAAAAATTGCCGCGGTCCTTCCTATCAAGCCTATTTTGGAGGTTTTTTCTCGCAAATGAGGAGTGTCAGAAACCACCGAGGCGGGAATAGCTATTGAAATTCGTTTTCTATGCAATTTTTCCACCATGCACACCGTGTATTAGGCATGCCTTTGCTTAAAGGTTTAAACCCTGCATTAATGTTCGCTGACATTTGCTTAAAAGCTAAAAGCGTAATCATCTTTAACTGTAGGCGGGACTCAAAATTGCCAAAAACATCAGTCCTAGACAATTTGAACAAAATTAAAAGATTAGACAAGGGAGATATGCTTTCTTTCTGCGTTGGTGCCGCTAAACATTATGAAAAAGCGGCTCGAATAGCTGAAGGAGTCACCCTTAATTATGTAAAACCGCAAGCGGTGATTGTAGCGGGGATGGGCGGCTCCGCCATAGGTGGGGAACTACTAAAAGACTGGGCGCGGGACACACTCCAAATACCATTAGAAGTCTGTCGAGAATACAACCTTCCAGCATTTGCCAACGAGAAAACTTTAACATTCATCGTAAGCTATTCAGGAGAAACGGAAGAGACTCTAAGCGTTTTCCTCGATGCTGTTAAACGAAAATGTATGGTTGCAGTCATAAGCTCCGGAGGGAAACTTCTGGAATTCGCCAGAAAAAGGCAGATGCCAACTTTACAGATACCAGCAGGAATTCCCCCAAGAGCAGCCCTTCCATACCTTTTCACGCCGATGTCGATTTTTCTAGAGAAACTTGGCTTAATTCAAAATGTTAAAGCGGAAATTTCCGAAGCCATCACAATATTAAAACGTGTTTGTAGCGAAAACTCGCCGGAAAAACCTCTAAAAGAAAACTTTGCTAAGGAACTTGCCTTTAAAATCAACAATACAGTTCCCGTGGTTTATGGCTTTGGATTTTACCGCTCTGTTGCTCAGCGTTTTAAGCAGCAATTCAACGAGAACAGTAAAATTCCCTCAAAATGGGATGCTTTTCCAGAGCTAAACCACAACGAGGTTGTCGGCTGGGAGAAGGCGAATAAACTGGCGAAACACTTCACAGTAGTGATTCTTCGCGATAAAAACGAGTCTAAAGAAATTAAATGCCGCGTGGAGGCAACGAAAGAGCTTTTAGACGGCAAAGTAGCGGGAATCTACGAGGTTTGGAGCAGAGGAGAGGGAAAGCTGGCGCGAATGTTGTCTACAACGCTCATTGGAGACTTTGCAAGCGTTTACCTTGCTTTGCTGAGTGGCGTCGACCCGACACCAGTGGAGACAATTTCTCTGCTAAAAAAGAGAATGACAAAGAGCGGAATAAAAGATAGAATAATCCGTGAACTGCGAAACCTAATGAAGTGAAAATGTGTTTTCTAGAGCCTTTGGGTGATAAATTCTTCGAACATTTTTTCGGCGATTTCCAATGATAAAAGCTGCGGGGGATGCTTGAAGGCATAAGCACATATCGGAAGTATTGCACCCTTCAATTTTCGATTTAAGGCTATTTTCACAGCCCTTATCACATCTAACAACACCGAACCTGCGTTTGGCGCATCAACCGTTGAAAGACGCATGTCTATCTGCATTGGCGCCCCACAGAAATATAGCCCTCTAATCCAGAAAAAGCTGTCACGTCTATTCTGCAAGAAATCCACGTAGTCTGTTGAACCCGCCACCACTTCAGTATCATATGGCAATGTCGCCTTAACGGTTTCTGTTTTTACAGTTCGCTTTAATTCTCGGGTTCTTTCCAGCGTATCAAGGGACTCGGTGCCTCCGCCAACGTCAAGCTGATAGGTTTCAGTTATGCGGACACCATGCCTAGAGAGAAGTTGAAGCAAGGTTCTATGCAGCGTTGTGGCACCCACCTGGTCAATTAGGTCGTCGCCGACAAGAGGCAGTCCGGCCTCTTCAAAAAGCCTCGCCCAACTCGAATTGCTCGCAACAAAAGTGGGCGTGGCATTCACAAAGGCACATCCAGCCTTCAAGGATTGATTGGTATACCATTCAGAAGCCTTCACCGCCCCGCTTGGAAGCAGATTAAGCATAATTTCAGCGCCGCTTTCCTTCAAAACCTCTGTGACATCAGATTCCGGCGAATCACTCACGGAGACCACTTGCTTTGTGTATTCGCCAACGCCGTCCAAGACTGGCCCTTTATGAACAATGACGCTGAAAGACGGCACATCGACCAGTTTGGGAGCGTTATTCGGAGGCGCAAAAATAGCTTCAGACAAGTCTTTTCCAACCTTTCTACTGTCAATGTCAAAAGCCGCCACAATTTGAATGTCCTTTGGATGAAAACCGCCAAGGAAAAGATTCCGCAAACCCACACATTTATTTGGGTTTTCAAGGCTCTTGTAATATTGAAGCCCTTGAACTAGAGCGGATGCACAGTTTCCAACACCAACAACAGCCACTTTTATACTTGGCAAAGTCTACGCCACCATTTTTGTTCATCATATTACACACTGGTTTATAAAGCTCTATGCATGCAATATGTCAAGTGGTTGAAATGAAAGCATGGTTGGATGCCGCGGTTTTACGCTGCCCAAACTGCGGGCGGCATTACATTGAAGCATCATGGTACGTCTTGGAAATGGAGTCAGACATCGAATGCGGAGAATGCGGAAAAGAATTTAACACTAAAAAGAACGCGACAGATAGGGCACTATTAGAATTCCAAATAAACGAAGAGGGAAGAATTCAAAAAGTGGACATCGCCAAACATCTAAAAATAGAAAGCAGAAGAAAGGGTTAAAGGGTTAACCTTTCAATTGGAACATACTCCTCTGAAATTCCAGACCTTCGGAGGACATCCCTCCAAAGCTCAAGACCTTTACTTGTTCTCCATTTCTCTGGCGCTGGCAAGCCCAAAACAGCAAGTCTTTGGCCTTTCACAATTTTTTCAGCTGTTATGCACTTGCCAGTTTTCGGGTGTACCGGGGTTATTATGTCGGGGGCGATTGCGGCAAGTTTCCCGTTTCTGTAGGCGATAAGCACTTCATTTTTTGCTTTAAACTCAAAGGTTTTACTTGCAAACCCGCCTGCTCCTTCAAGTCTCACTGTAACGAAGGTAAAGCCCTCCTTCGTTTCCTTTTCGACAAAATTCACGACGCCTTCGAAGAGTTTGCATCCTCCGGTTTCCTCCATTATATTTTTCACCGGATCTTTAGTCTCCCTTAATATTTTCCCAGTTTTCATTGCTTTAGATAGGCTTCGCTGAACAGGGGACGCTTTAACTTGTTCGGCGTTTAAGATTCTCCTTGCAGTATAGGCAGAGTGTTCCCATTCAGCAGCTAATACGCGCGCAATCCGCTCAGCAGCCCTTGCATCACGGGTCTCTTTCACTATTACCATGTTTTCGGCGTGGATATCAGCCACAGCCATGGGTGTAAGTGGAATATCATCAATCGTATAAACCTTCAAATGAACTTCGGGAACTGATCTACCAGCCCCATCCGCATCTACAACTGGGATACCACATCTTGCGGCAACGTCAACTGCTGCCAACGTGTTAAAACCGCCTAATTCCACAGGAATAATAGCGAAAGCTTGAAAACCGGCGTATTCCTCCAGAACCCTCAAAGTTTTCACTGCAGCTTCAGAATCATAATCTATGGCGGTTGTTGCACCTACACATGCGAAATTCACAACCTTAGCACCATGGGGCACCTCAGAAGGGTCTACAATTTTAACGGGAATTTTATGCAAAGAAAGCTCCTTCACTATTTTATACCCCGCTTCTGGATCTCCGCCTCCTCCAGCTGAAAAAATTGCAGCTCCCTCCACTAAATCAATCAAATCTTGACAGCTCAATATTTCCAAATTTTAACCTCCATCACGATTTGCCCATCTCATTGAAGATTTATTATTGAGGAAACCTTAAAGACTTTAGCCATTCAAGCACAAAGGTGGTAGGGAAGTGAACAGTAAAACATTTGACAAGTTCACAATAATTAATGAGTTAGCTCGCCGCAGGGGCTTCTTTTGGCCATCCTATGAAATATATGGAGGCGCAAGCGGTTTCGTTACCTATGGACCTTTGGGGGCGCGACTTAAACAGAACATTGAAAGGAAAATAAGGGAATTCTACGTTTACAAGCTTGGCGTAATGGAAATTGAGGCACCCATAATTGCGCCTGAAAGGGTTTTCGAAGCTTCGGGGCACGTGGAGCATTTTAAAGAGCCAATAGTTGAATGCAAAAATTGCAGGAAAAAATTCCGCGCCGACCATCTACTCACGGAAACCACAAAAATCACGCAGACAGAAGCAGAAAAATTAAGTCTAAAAGAGCTAAAAAAGATAATTAAAAATGAGAAAGTCGCGTGCCCAGAATGCGGCGGTCAATTAAGCGAACCAAAACATTTGTTAACGATGTTTAAAACAGCCATAGGACCCTACTCGGATGCTGTTGGCTATGCAAGACCAGAAGCAGCGCAAGGCATATTTGTCGAGTTTAAACGCCTTTACGAAATGGCTAGGGAAAAATTACCCTTCGGCGTAATCCAAATTGGACATGCCTTGAGGAATGAAATTTCGCCAAGGCAAGGCCTCATAAGGTTGAGGGAATTCACCATTGGAGACTTAGAATTTTTCTTCGACCCTGAAGAACCAAACTGTTATTTGCTTAAAGACTTTGAAAACGAGACTTTACAGTTGGTTTTAGCCACTGATAGGCTGAAAGGCTCGGAAAAACTTACAAAAGTTGCCGTAAAAGAGGCTTTAGAGAAAGGCTATATCAAAGCTGAGTGGCAAGCAGTTTTTATGGCACTTTCAAAAAAGCTGTTAATTGCTTTGGGTGTACCAGCCGAAAAGCAACGTTTCATCGAAAAACTTCCATGGGAAAGGGCGCATTATTCAGCACAAACCTTCGACCAAGAAGTCCTCGTTGAAAGATGGGGGTGGATTGAAGTAACAGCAACAGCTCACAGAACAGACTACGACTTGAAAAGACATGCGGAATTCAGTGGACAAGACATGTATGTCTTCAAAGAATATGAAAAGCCATTGGAAAAGGAACAAATCATCATAAAGCCTTTAGTGGAAAAATTAGGACCAAAATTTAAAAAGGAAGCTGCAAAAATCGCTGAAATGCTTTCCAAGGCAAACCCCAAAGAAGTGGAGACTTCCCTTAAAGAAAAGGGATATTTTACGCTTGGGAAATACAAAATTTCGACAGAGGATTTAGAAATTAAACATGAAAAAATTGTGGAACGTGGGAGGCGCTTTATACCTCATGTTATAGAACCAACATTTGGCTTCGACCGCCTCTTATACGTAACTTTTGAATATGCTTATCGAGTTAAAGACGGCAGAACCGTGATGAGCTTTCCAAGAGACATAGCACCCATCCAAGTCGGCGTTTACCCTCTGGTAAGCAAAGATGGGCTACCAGAAAAAGCCATGGAACTGTATAAATTTTTGGTTAATGAAGGCTTGATAGTGGAGTATGATGAGGCAGGCTCTATTGGTAGACGTTACGCCCGTGCCGACGAGATAGGCGTACCGTTAGGCATAACAGTTGATTATCAAACCCTTGATGATAACACAGTCACAATTAGAGACCGCGACTCATGGAGGCAGGTTAGAAGCAAAATTGAAGATTTGCCAGAACGTTTACAAAAATATTTCAAGTATAAGATAGAGTTTGAAGATTTAGGGAAGCCAGTCACAGCCTAGTTTCGTTACCTTTTTTAACACATCCGCATATTTATGCCTAGAAAAGGCTTGCCAAATTTTGCGGGCGGGAAGTGGTTTGGTGCTTCCAGCAGAAACAGAGGAACGCGTAAAACGCAGAGCATTAAGTGTCTGCCAAGAACACTTACGGAAAGTCTTAGAATTAACAAGGAAAGTTCCCCAAATGATTGAATGCTTCATAAAAAATGACAAAGAAAAGGCAAAGCAGATTTACAACGAGATTAGGATGGGGGAAGAGGATGTTGATAACGCAAGGCGCCTCGTTTCGCGGGAGCTTGCAGAAATAGGCGCTATACTCTTAAGCAGAGAAGACTTTCTCAGATTTACAAACCTTGCCAGCGAAATCGCCGACTTCTCTGAGGGAATAGCTTTCCGCCTCCTTGAGATAATGGAACACAACTGGAGCGTGCCAACAGACCTAAAAAATGGTCTTTTGAAACTATCCGAAGCATCTCTGGATGCTGTTGTTAGACTTAGGGAAACAATGATGGTTTTGACATATGGTTCGGAGAAAGCCATGGAAAAAGCCAGCGAAGTGGAAATAGCCGAGAGAAAAGTTGACGAACTTTATCGCATGTTAGAAATAAAACTTTTAAATAGCAAACTGGAAATCCCAGCGCTTATACTTTTAAGGGACATACTACAACTTCTCGAGGATTCTGCAGACAAGGCTGAAGACGCTGCAGACGCTGCAAGAGTCTTATCCTTTATAATGTAAAAGGCGAAGCATATGCCCCGAAAAATACACGTGGAATTTATTGAAAACTTTCTTGTTGTGTGGAACCCAGCGGACGGTTCAGAACTTTACAAAAGGGGGTTCTACGGCAAACCTCTTGGAATACCAAAACCTAAAATTCCAGAATTCAACGTTCCATTAATTCTCGACTTGATGGAAGGCTTATACCTCGCCGAAAAAGGAATAATAACAGTGTACGAAAGCCAGGAAAAACGGAAAGTAAGCCTTAAAAAACTCCGCCAAAAGGCCAGAATATTGTATGAAGAGTTCGATGAGAAATATGCGGTTTACCGTCACCTACGGGATAGCGGCATGGTTGTAACTCCCGGCGTAAAGTTTGGATGCGACTTTGCCGTTTATAAACATGGACCAGGATTGGAGCATGCGCCATACATGGTTTCGGTTAAAAAAGCTGCATCTGAATTAACTGCGACGGAAATCGTAAAGGCTGGACGGTTAGCAACGACTGTTCGTAAAAGGTTCATAATCGCAGTTCCGGACTTGGAAAAAGAAAAAATAAGGTATCTCATTTTTAAATGGTTTAAAGCCTAACTACCTTTAACATTTCCCAAGACTATTTTGAGAATTTCTTCCTCTAGAGTTAACCCTTTTTCCGGGTTTTCAACTATCTCGCCAACTTTTTCGCCTTTCTTGTCGAAAACTAAAATGTAAGGAATTTTATCCACACAAAATGTCTCAACTTCAGGGGGAGAAGGAGGAACGCTCCATTTCTTGTCTTGACTTAACGGGTTTCTTTTCAAACCTCCAAAAACTCTAACCTCTAACCCTGTTATTTCTGATATTAGGGCCAGGATGGGAATGTTTGCAGCACAGTCTTTGCACCATTCTGCAGAAAAGGCTACTATCAAGTAGTCATTTGCGAAATTCCTTAGTCTGCCCAAAATGTCAGTATTCAGCTTATAGGTTTTCTTCCGTTCTAAAAATTTTTCACGGAAAGGTTCCTTAATATTACTCATGTAGTAGTTAACGGATACGGTTCTTTGTCTAACCTCTGACAGGTTTACTTTCATTTGTCAGCCCGGCATTATCGTCTGATTCATAAACTCTCCTTTGACATACTGGTGGGGATAGATTTTTGTGGATGTTAAGACGCACCCTTCTGCGATTGTAACATCGTCTGCTACAACCGAAACGGCGCTGATTCTTGTTGGTTTTTTGGCGCTGGAGCACACGGTTACATGCCTTCCTATTATGCTGTCTTTTATTTCCGCCTTCTCCTCTATTATTACTCTGTCCATTATGGCGGAGTTCTCTATCACGACACCGTCGCCTATCCTTGTATAGTTGTCTATGCAGGAGTTTACTATGTGCACTCCATCGCCTATTTCGCAGTGTCGCCCAATCAAGACAGAACCTTCAACCTCTATCTGCCCTTGTTGGATTTTCTTTACAATTTCTTTTCTCCGTTTCATGGACTCAAAGCTTTCTCCCTGAACCCAAATTCTAGCTTCTCCTTCTATTCTTCCGCCAAAATCTTTCAGCGATGAAAACCGTCCTTCTAGCATGTCTTTTACGGCTTCTAGATAACGTTTTGGTGTGCCTACATCATACCAGTTGCCTTTTAAGACATAACCGTATACGGGTCTTCCGCTTTCTATAACATAGGGGATGAAGTCGTAGCCGAAGTCTAGGCGTTTCCGCTCCTTCATCAGCCTCTTAACGCCTTTCTCTTTGAAGATTTTTCTTATCTCCGGCGAAACCATGTATAAGCCTGTGTTGGCGAGATTTGATGGGGCTTCCTTTGGAGTTGGTTTTTCAACAAATTTAAGAATTCTATGGTCTTTGCTTATGTCTGCTATTCCATAACCTTCAACATCTTCAACTTCCCTTAAGGCTATTGTTATCACCGCATCCTTTTCGCGGTGAAACTCAATCAGTTCCTTCAAATTCACGTCGAAAATGTTGTCTCCTTGCACTGCGAAAACTGGGTCCCTAACATTGTAATATTCTATGTTTATCCGTGCAGAGTCAGCGCTTCCCAGGTCATCAACATTTGGCTGGTATTTTATGTGGACACGGGGGGTTATGCCGTAACGTGCCGAAAAGCCGTAGCCGGATTCAAAATAATCGTGTAAGTCCCGATAGTTCGTGTAGCCTTTAACCCCAAAAATAAAGTTTCTTATGCCTTGACGGGCAAGAGACAGTAAGGAAAACTCGATCATTGGCCTATTTAATAAGCGTAAACAAGCCTTGCTTGTTTCGGCGGTTAAGGGTAAAAGCCTTGTAGCTTTTCCTCCAACTGGAATTATCACCATCAATCTTTCGGGTTCATAGTTGTGGCGCAAAAGACCACCAGCTTTTGTTCGATTCTATTTGCATCAACGGTATTAAACTTTTAGAGAAACATCAACTCTTATAACCAAAACAGAAGCTTATCTATAAAAGGCTTGAAGGTATGAAAAAGCTTGCCGGTTATTTGCGGTTAATGCGGCCCATAAACTGTCTAATGATGGGGTTTGCAGTCATAGTTGGCGCTGCCCTCGCAAATTCAAATGCTTTAGGGAGCTATTGGTCAAATTTGGTTTACGGGTTTTTAACTGGTTTTCTACTTACTGCGGCGTCTATGGTTATAAACGACTATTATGACAGGGAAATAGACGCCATAAACGAGCCTTCACGCCCCATTCCCAGTGGTTTGATAAAGCCTAAAGAAGCATTAACCTTCGCCACTTTGCTTACCTTGTTAGGCTTGGCAACATCTCTTTGGACCAGCACTAAGGCGATAGCCCTGTGCTTTGCAACAGCCCTAATTTTTTGGCTTGTTTCCGCAAGTTATGTTACTGTTGGAAAACGAATTGGACTTTTGGGTAATTTACTGGTTAGCGCATGTGTATCAGCTCCGTTTATTTATGGAAGCTTAGCCGTAGCCAACGAGGTTAAGGGGAACATTTGGATTTTTGTCTCCATGGTTTTTCTCTCAAACACTGGCAGAGAAATAACCAAGGGGATAGTGGATGTGGAAGGAGATAAAGCGCGAAACGTAAAAACAGTGGCTGTGCGCCACGGAGAACGCACAGCGGCACTTGCAGCATCAATTTTATACCTTTTAGCGGTTATGCTTACTCCGTTGCCGCCGCTTCTGAACTTTGTTTCAGTTTGGTTTATTCCATTAGTAGCCATAACGAATGCTGGGCTCATCGCATCCTCAATAAAGCTTTGGAGAGATTATTCACGAGAGAATGCACGAAAAGTAAAAAATCAGATTCTGGTTTGGTTCCTTGTAGGGTTGATTGCCTTTCTGGTAGGAAGTTTAAGCTAAATGTCCACACCGGGCACAACCACTATTGTTCTAAAAACTGGAACTATAAGGTTCTTGCGTCAAATTAAGAAGCGTGTTATAATTGGATATTGAAGATGAATCTAAGCTTGAATATGCCCTTCGCGGCAAGGCTTGGAAAGTTTATTGGCTTCTTTTGAAAAGTGGCCGCCCAATGAGCGTTCGCGAGGTTCAGAAAGCTCTACATTTCAGCAGCCCAAGCGTGGCTCAGCATCATCTTGAACAGTTGCGAGAGATGGGTTTGGTCAAGAAACAAGATGTAGGTGGCGACTATTTACTTGTTGGCGAGGTTAAAATCGGTGTCCTTCGACACTTTATCAAATTGGGCAGACTCCTCTTTCCAAGATATTTCTTTTACGCAGTTTTCTCCACAACCCTCTATTTAATTTACCTCTTATTGTTTATGCAAAGTTTAACACAAGAGACTGTGTTTGTCACTATTTTTGGAGCAGTTGTTTTGGCAATTTTCTGGTACGAAACAGCACGCGTATGGTCTTTAAAACCGTTCTAAACACTGAACAAAATGTACCAAAAATTAGGATAAAATAAGGGAAGATAAAAATTTGGAAATGGTGAACTTGTGTGCAGAAGGAAATTGGACGGCGTGCGCTAGTGTATGGAATAGCCGCGGTTCTTCTTGCCTTGATGTTAGGCGCATTATGCTATAATCTTGGAGTGTCCCCAGAACAACAAAACCTTCCTCAACCTTCCCCGCAGCCTTCTCCGCAGCCTTCTCCACAACCTTCTCCAGAGTCCACCCCACAGCCATCTCCTCAACCAACCTCGCAATTTCTAAAAACCTTCACATCAAATCAAGAACTTCTAAACTTTCTAATAGCAAACTCAAAAACTCAAGGGGTTTTCCCATTTTATGGACCTTATGACATCAGAGTGCTAGAAGCCGAAACCCTAACGCCTATATCAGAGAACGAATACTCAACCACCAACGTTCAAGTGGCTGGAGTTGACGAAGCAGACATCGTAAAAACCGACGGCGAACACATTTATGTAATAGCAAACAATACCGTCTTTATCCTTAAGGCTTACCCGCCAGAAGAGGCAAAGGTTCTTGCGAAAATAGTATTTAGCGATAACACCTACCCTACAGGCATATTTATAAGTCCAGACGGCAATCGACTGGCGGTTTTAGGCAGCAAATACAGCTTTCCTCCACCGCGATACTACTATTACGTGGACATCAAGACATTCATCCGTGTTTACGACATTTCAAACAAGACAAATCCTACACTTAAAAGAGACTTCACTATGAGCGGAAGCTATTTCAGTTCAAGAATGATAGACGGATACGTTTACGCTGTCATAAGTCAGCCAGTCTACATTATCTATGACACAGTTATCCTTCCAAAAATCTACCTTAAAGGCGGCATTAAGGAGATAGACGCCACCAATATATATTATTCAAACATATCAGAGGATTATTACGCATTCACAACAGTTGCTGCCTTAAACATGTTAAACGACACCGAGGAAGCCAACACTTTAACCATTATGATGGGGGGAACAAGCAACCTTTACGTTTCATTAAACAACATTTACATAACATTCCACAACTTCAATTGGCAAACGACAATTTACAGAATAAGGATAGAAAACCGAACCATGAACTGGGAAGCAACAGGCACGGTGCCAGGACATGAACCTAGCCAATTTTCCATAGATGAATACAACGGTTATTTGAGAATTACGACAGCACGTTGGGCGAATGGGACACGCCAGAATGACTTATACATATTAGATATGAATCTAACCATTGTTGGAAACCTAACAAGCATCGCGCCTGGCGAAAACTTAGACTCAACAAGGTTCATTGGAAACCGCTGTTACCTTACAACATCAATTTGGCGGAAAGACCCGTTCTTTGTGATAGACGTGGAAAACCCAAGGGAACCAAAGTTCTTGGGCAAACTGGATATTCCAGGGTTTACTAGATACTTGCATCCATACGATGAGAACCATTTGATAGGCGTCGGTATAGATGCGAACAGCAGAGTGCAAATACTCATGTTTGACATAAGCAATGTTAGTAATCCCATTGCAATAAGCAACTTTACGGTCCCAGGGAAATGGTCGGACACACCAGTGCTATGGGAGCATAAGGCGTTTCTCTTCAGTAAGGCGAAGGAACTGCTAGTTATCCCAGTGTTTGTATATGAATATTCGTGGCAAGGAGTCTACGTATTAAACACAACAAATTGTGGACTTGCACTGAAGGGGAATGTCACACATTCGGAAGAGGGTATCAGCGGATGGAATTACACCTACCAGATAAAAAGAGCACTGTATATTGAGGACATGCTTTACACGGTGTCTGACAAGAAACTAAAAATAAACTGGCTAGAAGATCTTTCACCAAAAAGGGAAATAGTCTTCCCCTAAACTCTTATCCTTCCTTTTTTGGCTCTATATGGACAGTGACTATGGTTTCCGTGAATCTACGTTGTACTCCATTTTCGATTTTTGACGCGACTCTATGAGCTTCCTCTATTGAAATCTGACTTGTGAAACAACAGTCTATGTTTATGTAACGTTTTTCGCCTACAACATACGTGACTATTCTCTTAATGGTGAGGGCGTGTTGAAAGCTTTCAGCCGCCTTGTAAATTGTTTGTTGAATTTTTTCCTCATCCACTCTGGGACCGCGGCGTATTTTTGTGTTGAAGGGCTCGATGTGGACTGTCACGTTTCCAATATTCTCTATTTTCTCGTTAAGCTTGCCTTCAATTTTTTCGGCTAGTTCGTGGGCTTCACCTACTGACATTTTTGGGTCGACATGGGCATGTAAGGTTACATATAATTTGCCATGGGCGTAAACGGTGTTAACCTCGTGAACCTCTTTTACGCCTTCAACTTGTTTTGCAAGTTTCTCCACAAGCTTTCCAGTCAGCATCCCTTTCTTCAATGGTTCAACGTGGATTACAGCTTCAGCGTCCCCAAGGAAACGTTTTAGGTTTTCCTCAACTCGTGAGGCAACCATGTGAGATTCTTCTAGGTTGATGTACTCTGGGACTTGTATGGTGGCTTCGACAAACGTTTTCGCTCCTGCCCTTCTAACCCTAAGGTTTCCAACTTTTGAAACTCCCTCTGTTGATAGAATTTCTTTCCTAACTTTTTCTGCAAACTCTTTTGATACTGCGTCGCTTAGCTCCATTCCACTTGCTCTAACTAATCTAACACTGAGGTAGCCTATTGCAGCGCTTAAAACAAGAGAGGCGAAAACATCAAAAATTGGGAAACCCAACGTTGCCATTCCAAACCCGAATAGGGCTATAAGGGTTGAGCCTAAATCTGCTAGTGCGTGGTAAAAACCAGCTTTTACGGTTACGCTTTCCCATTGAGTTTTATGTAAGATTCCTACTCTTAGGATGTCGACGCAGAGAGTGTAAGCTATGGCGGCAAAACCCGCCAATTCCCACTCTTGGACGATTGCGATTTCCCCTTGCAGAATTTTTTCCAGAGCCCTTATGATTAGGAAAATGGCTGTGCCGAAGAGGATGACACCGCCTATTAACCCGCCTATCGGTTCAATTTTCTCATGTCCATACATATGCTCTTCATCTGCCGGTTTCAGTGAAGCCTTAGTCGCTATTAGCAAGATAAACATGGAAATGGCGTCGAGAAGGGCGTGGGCTCCATCGCTTAGAATTGCTAGGCTGCCAGCAGCAAAACCCAAAACAACTTCTACAATAACGACGCTTGCAATAGCGCATGTTGAAATTTTTAGGACTCTGAGTCTTTTTTCGCCAATATGCATTATGCTCAAGTAGATTGCCAATGGTTAGGGATTTAAGGGTTATGAAACATTGTTAAAAGCCAAAACATTTAAAATATGAAAAGCGTATGTTATGTGGGTATTAAAGGTGCAAGGTGAATGCTTTAACACGGTTTAAACCCCCAAAGGCTTTCACCCAAAAATTTAGGTCTATTTCTCTCAGAAGCTTTGAAGGAGGAACTACCAAATGAGCGTAAACGACATTTTAGATGGAAAACTAACCGAAAAGGAAGTTGAGATAAAAGGTTGGCTTGTTACAAAGCGTTCAAGCGGCGGAGTGCAGTTTTTAATGATAAGAGATGGAACTGGCTTTATCCAAGCCACAATTCACAAAGAGGAAGTTGATGAGAAAGTCTTCAAAGCCGCAGACGAACTGACACAGGAATCCTCCATTGTAGTTAGGGGGAAAGTTAAAGAGGATAAAAGGGCGCCCGGCGGCTACGAAATCAGAGTAAATGGCTTGAAAATTGTGCACTTAGCGGAGCAAGGTTACCCATTAGCCAAAAAAGAGCATGGTATAGACTTCTTAATGACTTATAGGCAGCTGTGGATTAGAAGCCCGAGGCAAACCGCCATTCTCAAGATTCGAGCTGAAATCATAAAGGCTTGCAGAGACTTTCTAGACAGTCGAGGCTTCGTTTTAACAGACACCCCAATTTTCACACCAGCAGCCGTCGAGGGCACAACAACTCTCTTTGAAGTTCCATATTTTGGAGACAAGGCTTACCTAACGCAGAGCGGACAACTTTATGTGGAAGCTACAATAGCAGCTTTCGGAAAAGTTTATTGTTTTGGACCGACCTTTAGGGCGGAAAAGTCGAAAACGCCGAGGCACTTGACGGAATTTTGGATGGTTGAGCCTGAAATGGCTTTCTGCGGGTTTGAGGAGAACTTGAAAACACAAGAGGAAATGGTAACTTACATTGTCAAGACAGCTTTGGAGAAAAGGCGAAGAGAACTTGAAACGTTAAAGCGGGACATAAGGCCTTTACAAAAAGTTGAGCCACCCTTCGAAAGAATAAGCTACACCGAAGCGGTGGAGATGCTGCAGAAAGCTGGGTTCCAAATAGAGTGGGGAGAGGATCTTGGAGCACCCCACGAGAGGTTTATTTCGCTACAGTTTGAAAAACCAGTTTTTGTCCACAGGTATCCAGCAAAGGCAAAAGCGTTTTACATGCAGCCAGACCCCAAAGACCCTAAAGTTGTGTTATGTGCGGATTTGATGGCATCAGAAGGTTACGGTGAAATCATCGGTGGAAGCCAACGTATTCACGATTTACAGTTGCTGGAAAAGCGTATAGAAGAGTTCGGCTTGCCCAGACAAGCCTACGAATGGTATTTGGATTTGCGAAGGTACGGTTCTGTTCCGCATTCAGGCTTTGGATTGGGCATAGAGCGGACGGTCATGTGGATTTGCAAACTAAAGCACATACGAGAAACCATACCCTTCCCGAGGACAACAACGCGGATCTATCCTTAGAAGGCTTTCTTGCTACTCCCACTTCCAAATTTTCCTTCCCATAAACAGCTCGGGCAATATAAAGAGCCCCCAGCTAGCAACGCCTATAACATATGCGAGATCTGTTAGGCTTAGGGCTGTTAGGTGGAAAAGCTGCTGCGTTATTGGTATGTAGGTTATTCCAAGCGTTAGCGCTATTGAAGCCAAGTCTGCCAAAACGAAGAACTTGTTTTGGAAAGCCTTCCTACCCATTCTCCACACACTGTGCTTTTCTGAGCGGCAATTCCAGACAACGAATAGCTCAAACATGGCGGCTTGCACAAAAGCGGTGGTTGTGGCTTCTCTATAAGTTTCCTCTGCCCCGAAACCATGCGCAGGCCACACATAATATTCTAGGCAAAAGACGAGAATTGTTCCAGTCGCTTGAAGTATAAAGGAGGCGAGTATGAATGCTCCCATTCCATGAAGAATACCTTCCTCCGGTTTGCGCGGTGGCCTTTCCATGACATCTACATCTGGCGGATCTGTTGCCAAGGCTACCGCGGGAGCCCCGTCTGTTACAAGATTTATCCACAATATCATTGCTGGCAAAAGCGGAAGCGGAAACAGTTTGGTTCCAAATATTCCGCCTAGAATGGCGAAGGTACCTATAACTAACAGTTCATCGAAGTTGCAGGCCAACAAGAAACGGGCGTATTTCCTTATGTTATCGTAGATTACTCTGCCTTGCTCCACAGCCTTCACTATGGTGGCAAAGTTGTCGTCAGTTAACACAAGATCTGAGGCCTCCCTTGTAACGTCTGTTCCACTTATGCCCATTGCAACGCCTATGTCAGCGGCCTTCACAGCTGGTGCGTCGTTAACGCCGTCACCCGTCATAGCCACTACATGACCCTTCTTCTTCAAGGCGTTAACAATCTTCAGCTTATGCTCAGGCGAAACCCGTGCATAAACACTTACCTTCTCGACGATTTCCTCAAATTCTTTATCGCTTAGCTTGTCCATTTCGGCGCCTGTTAAGACCATGTCTCCTTCCTTGTATATTCCAACTTCTTTAGCGACTGCGACAGCGGTTAGCTTGTGATCACCCGTTATCATGACGGTTTTTATCCCTGCTTTTTGACACTTTTTGTTGGCTTCTATGGCTTCTTCTCTAGGGGGGTCTATCATTCCTTGAAGACCAACGAAAACCATTTCCTTTTCAATTGTTTCAGCTTCATATCTAGTCATGGTTGTTGGCAATCGTTTATATCCCATGGCAAGAACTCGGAGAGCATTTCCAGCCAGTTTCTCGTTTATTTCTAGAATCTCCTTTTTCTTCGCGTTTGTAAGCTTCTTTTCTTTGCCTTCCTCCAATATGTGAGTGCATCTTTCAAGAATAACTTCAGGCGCTCCTTTGATATAGGCGTGGATTTCGCCCTCTGGAGTTTTATGAATTGTTGTCATACGTTTCCTTTCAGAAGTAAAGGGAATTTCACCAACTCTCGGGAGGTTTTTCTCTAAGGCTTCTTTTTCAAGTCCGGCCTTTGCAGCTGCAACAATGAGGGCGCCTTCTGTGGGATCACCAAAGATTTCCCAACTGTTGTTTTGGTCGTTTTTCCTTAGGCTAGCATTGTTGCATAAAGCGCCTACCTTCAGGAGAAGCTTAAGACCTTCTTCGGGGTTTATGGGGTCTTCACCGATGCGGAACTCTCCTTTTGGTTCGTAGCCAACCCCTGTTACTTCGACAAGTTTCCCGTCGGCATATATTTGGCGGACGGTCATTTCTCCTTTAGTTATTGTTCCAGTCTTGTCAGAGCATATTACAGTTACGGCGCCGAGGCTTTCAGCTGAGGATAGCCGTCGCACAATGGCGTTGCGTTTCGCAAATTCTCTTGCGCCTAGAGCCAATGCAATGGTAACTATTGCTGGAAGCCCTTCTGGAACTGCTGAAATTGCCAAGGCTATTGAGGACATAAAGGCTTGAATGAAACCTTCGATTTCGAAATGCATTTGCATTATTACTTCGAAGGCTTCCAGAGCAAAAATCAGCACACAAACAGCTATGACAACCTTTGCTATTTTGCCTGCAAAACTGTCCAGCTTCTTCTGAAGAGGGGTTTCCTCCTCTTCGGCTGCCTGCACCATTTCAGCTATTTTTCCAAACTCTGTGTTCATACCTGTGGCGGTTACAACAGCTTTGCCCCTTCCGTAAACTATGTGAGTTGCGGAGAAAACCATGTTTCGCCTTTCAGAAATAGGAGCATCCTCGGGCAAGACCGCCAATTCTTTGTTAACAGGTATGGACTCACCCGTTAAAACCGCTTCATTTGCCTTGAGTTCAACAACTTCTATAAGGCGAGCGTCCGCCGGAACATGGTCTCCTTCTTCTAAAGCAAGAATGTCTCCGGGAACAATTTCGCTTGCTGGAATAATAATCTCTTTTCCATCTCTTATCACACGGGCTTTCGGAGCAGCCAACTTTTTAAGGGCTTCAATGGCTTTTTCCGCCCTATATTCTTGAACAAAGCCTGTAACTGCACACAAAACAACTATGGCGCTTATTGTGATGGTGTCAGCGTAGGCTTCCATGAATTCTCCGCCATGCAGCATCTCCCAATAACCTATAACGGCTGAAAATATGGTTGCGGCAATCAACAGTAAAATGAATATGTCTTTAAACTCGTCTAAAAACATGTGGAGAGCTGTCCGCCGCTTTACCTTCTTAATTTCGTTTGGGCCGTATTTCTTAAGCCTTTCAATAGCTTCTTGTGAGGATAAGCCTTCATGGCTAACCCTTAGCTCCTTCAGAATCTCATCAACTTTCATGGCATGCCAAGGCTTAGACATTTTGGCGCCTTCCAAGTTTTCAAACGTTTTAAATGACACATACAGTAACTTATTTATAAAATTCTCTGTTTACAAACTCCTTAAAATCTAACTTGTAAAAAGTAGGAATTAGAAAAGCAACAAAATTATCAGCGGAGCGAAGACTTCAGCCACAAGTGACATCACCGTAATCATAGTGTTTAATGATGGCCCAGCAGTGTCCTTGAAGGGGTCTCCAACAGTGTCGCCTGTAACAGCCGCCTTGTGGGCTTCTGAGCCTTTTCCGCCATGTGCTCCAGATTCGATGTATTTTTTGGCATTATCCCAAAGTCCACCAGAATTTGCCATAAACAAGGCAAAGATTATGCCAGTCACAATGCTTCCAGCCAAGAAGCCCGCTAGCGCCTCTTTGCCCAAAATTATCATAGTTAGAATTGGAACTAATATTGCCAAAATGCATGGTAGCACAAGCTCTTTAATGGCGCCTTTTGTCGCAATATCCACACACTTGGCGTAGTCAGGTTTTGCCTTTCCCTCCATTAACCCTGGAATCTCTTTAAACTGACGCCTAACTTCTTCAACCATTCTTTCAGCGTTTCTTCCAACAGCCAAAATAAGCAAAGCTGAAAGCAATGGAGGCATCATTCCACCAAGGAATACGCCGGCCACAACTTCAGGTCTCATCAAGTCTAACATTTTAATGTCCACAAGGTGAGCATAAGCCCCGAAAAGAGCCAGAACCGTTAGTGCGGCGGCGCCGATGGCAAAGCCTTTTGTGATCGCCTTCGCAGTGTTACCTGCAGCATCAAGCCTATCTGCAACCTCAATAACCTCCTCGCCTAAACCAGATTGTTCAGCTATACCTTTCGCATTATCAGAAACTGGACCGTAAGCGTCTGCAGATATAGTCATTCCCACAGTTGCAAGCATCCCAACAGCGGATATGGCAATGCCGTAGAAGGGGTTAACGTTAAAGGCTATGGCTAGGTACCACGCAGCCAAAGTGGCAACGCAAATACCAATTATAGGCGGAACTATGCTAACTATCCCATAGGAAAAGCCCGTCAGTATGTTTATTGCTGCCCCTGTTGTTGAAGCTTGAGCCACTTTTTGAGCTGGCAGCCTATCTATGGACGTAAAGTAGTCAGAGGTTATTCCAATGATCGCTCCTGCGATTAATCCTGCCACAGTAGGCAAGAAAACCCCAAGCCATTCCGTACCCTCTAACCCCGAGAAATAGGTAACAACAAAGAGGAATATAGCGAAAATTATCCATGTAGAAAACGACCCTCTGTTAAGGGCGGCGCCAGGATTGCCTTTTATGCTTTGTTTGACAACTAAAGCGCCTATAAGCGAGGCAAAAAGCCCTACTGCGGCTATTATAAGAGGCAGAGCCGTCAATAATGGTTTTTCTATCTCCGCACCAATAATCATTGCTGCCACAATGCTTGCAATATAGGAGTCTATTAAGTCAGCGCCCATTCCGGCGACGTCACCAACATTATCGCCAACGTTGTCTGCAATTACCGCTGGATTACGCGGATCATCCTCTGGAATCCCAAGCTCAACTTTCCCAACAAGGTCAGCGCTAATGTCGGCGGTTTTGGTGTATATGCCTCCGCCAGCTTTCGCAAAAAGTGCCAGTGCACTGGCTCCGAAGCTAAAACCCAGAACTATGTTTGAAGCCTTAACTTCTCCCCACCCTAGGGCAATATTGAAAATGTAGAAGAGCAAACTTATGCCTAAAAGAGCCAAGCCCACAATAAACAAGCCCATAACGGCTCCACCGTAAAAAGCCACTGGAAACGCCTTTTTTAATCCTTGTTTTGCTGCGTTGGCTGTTCTAACGTTCGCTTCAACCGCAGCCATCATCCCAACATACGCAGCAACAGTTGCGCATAGTGAACCGAAAGCATAGGCTACCGCCATGCTAATGCCGCGGTAAACTCCAAGGGGGTCACCTTCTTGGAAGGCATAAACGGTGTAGAGCACCCCAAGAACTGCGGCCATAACCAAAACGAAAATGGCCAACGTCATGTTTTGTCTTTTAAGATAAGCCTTCGCACCTTCTTTTATGGCGCCGGCAATTTCCCTCATCTTTTCAGTGCCACTTTCTTGGCTGTTGACATATTTGTATAGGTAGCTGGCTAAACCGACAGCGGCTAAACCCGCTATTGGTGTAACGTAGAACCATTCCATAGTTAACCCTCAAACCTTTCCCTTTACAAACCGTCTGAAATAAAACCCCATACTTATAAATTTACTGCAGCCAATGCCCAAAACCTATTCTTTCTTTTGTTAATTTAACAGAAAAGGAGGGGGCTATCGTGTTTTGCCAAATGGGGAAATCATAAATGTTCAAAGTTAACCATGCTAGAGACTGATTTAAGTGAAGAGCAGAATTTATTTCCGAGGAACTCCTTGTGTAGGATGCGTGATATCCTAATGAGCTATGAAATAGACCTACTTTCAAAACTCGTAGCCATTGACACCGCTTCAACAGAGAGAAGAGGCTACGAGGAAATTGCAAACCTACTTGTAGATGAAGCCAAAAGGTTAGGATTAAAAGCCGAAAGAATAGTTGACAAAAACGGGATACCGCAAATCCTGATAACCATACCAAACGCGCCGGAAAAGGCAAAGAAAGTTGTTTTCATAACCCATTACGATGTTGTCCCAGCTGGGGAAGGATGGGATTTCAACCCTTTCAAGCCTTTTGTAAAGGATGACAAGCTTTATGGACGAGGAGCCGCGGACAATAAGTCAAACATAGCTGCGGCAATAATTGCTTTCAGCGAAGCAGTTAAAGAAAAGCTCTCGCTGAAAATCCATCCAGTTTTAGCTGTGGCGGGCGGAGAGGAAACAGGCGAATCAGAGGAGTTCTTCAAAACCATAAAAGGCGACTTAGCCATAGTTCTCGATGTGGGTTGCGAATCCATCTCTATTGGAGCCTCCGGTTCAGCTCGTCTAACAGTCAAGGTGAAAGGAAAACAAGCTCATTCAGCCTATCCTTATAGAGGAGTGAACGCAATCTATGAAGCAGCAAAAATAATAGAGTTTATAGAGCGAAAAGGAAAGGAGTTTGAGAAGACTGTTCTCTCAAAGCTTCCAGCACCAAGCCATTATGAAAGGCTTCCCAGACGAATGAACGTCACAATGATAAGCAGCGGGATAGCAGCCAACATAATCCCAGGCGAGTGCACACTAACCATAGACATAAGAACCATCCCAGAGGAAAAAGCGGAAAAAGTTGCAGAAGAAACAAAGCATATGCTGGAAAACTTTGCCAAAGAAAACTCTATAGACGTCGAGGTGCAAATAAAATCCTTTTTAAACGGGTGGTACACAGCTAATCAAGAGGCAGTGGACAAAGTCAAGGAAATCGCAGAAGAAGTTGCTGGAAAACCGCTTAAAATAAGCGCTGAACTTGGCGGAACAGATGGCAGATACCTTATTGAAAGAATGCCGGTAATCCAATATGGCACGCTAAGAGAAGACACAAACTTCCACGGCAAAAACGAGTTTGTGCACCTTGAAGACGTCAAAACCATAAAAGCGTTTGTCAAAAAGCTGCTAACAACCCAACTTTAGTAGGCAAGGAATACGCATGTTTACTGCAACGGTTGAATGCAGCAGATGCGGGCAAAAGTATTCCCCAAATGAAGTTTTAACAGTTTGCACAAAATGTGGCGGAGCCCTTCTATTTCAGTACGATTTAGCCAAAGTTGCAGAAAGCGTCTCTAAAAAAGTTTTAAAACGGAGAGAAGCCACCTTCTGGAAATTCAAGGAGCTTCTTCCCCTTTCATCACATAAAAGCATAGTTACCCTTGGAGAGCCTTACACGCCAGTGCTAAAGCTTTCAAGGAAACGCAATATGCCTTTCAAAAATGTCTATGTAAAAGATGACGGAAGGCTTCCAACTGGAACGTTTAAGGCTAGAGGAATGGCGGTGGCGGTCTCCAAACTTAAGGAACTTGGCGTAAAAAGGTTGGCGATACCTTCTGCTGGAAACGCTGCCGCGGCTTTAGCAGCATACGGCGCAAAAGCGGGAATTGAAGTCTACGCGTTTATGCCTAAAGACGCTCCGGAAACCACCATTAAAGAGTGTTTTTACTTAGGGGCGAGAGTCTACCTTGTTGAGGGCTTAATAAATGATGCAGCAGAAATCGTAGGGCGGTTTAAGGAAAAATACGGGTGGTTTGATGCTTCCACGAATAAGCAGCCATATAGGTTTGAAGGTTACAAGGCTATGGCCCTTGAAATAGCTGAACAGTTTGATTGGAAGGTGCCAAACGTAATCGTCTTTCCAACGGGAGGGGGAGAAGGCGTAATAGGCTTATGGAAAGGCTTCAAAGAAGCAATAGAACTAGACTGGATAGAGGAAGTGCCGCGCCTAGTGATAGTTCAATCTTCTGGGTGCGCCCCGCTGGTTGAAGCTTTCAATAATAACGAGGTGGAAGTAAAAACACCTTGGAAAAACGCCCAGACAATTGCAGCTGGTCTTAGAGTGCCAAGCCCATACTCAAGCTATCTCACGCTTAAAGCAGTAAGAGAAACAAACGGAACCGCCATAACAGTAAGCGACCAAGAAATACTAGAGGCAATGAGGCAACTATTCAAAACGGGCATATACGCATGTCCAGAAGCAGCGGCAACCCTCGCAGCCATAAACAAAAACCTCTGTGACCAAGACGAAAAAATACTGCTATATTTAACTGGCAATGCTGCGAAAAACTTTGACATGTTGAGAATAGAAAAAGAGAAAGTTCCATTACTAACTAAAGACATAACTTTCCTATATCAAGGACAGCATCAATAAATTGGCACCAAAGGAATTTGCAGAGGAAACGATATTCATCCTTGTTCTAAAATTAAATCCAAGTTACCCAACAACTACCAAATCCTAAGGCGCTGGAGTTGAAACACGCTTTTACTGTGCTTCGTCAAACCTTTTAAACACCGCGCTAAAAGAATAAGAAATGTGAACGATTGAAAATGAAGTTTTCATTCATCAATCCAAGCCCAAACCCAGAGATTTCAATGAAAGAAGCAAAAAAAATGACGGGAGCGGCTCCTCCTCTTGGCTTGTTATATATAGCTGCTGTCCTCGAAAATGAGAGAGTTGAAGTTTCACTTTTAGACCAGTCAGCCACGGACCTTCCGATAAATAGAGTTGTTGAATGGGTGAAAAAAGAGAACCCAGACATTCTTGGCTTCTCTACATTGAACGTTTCGGGGCGCACTGCAGCGCTAATCGCGGAGGCAGCGAAGAAGGAAAACCCCGATTTGACCATAGTTTTCGGTAATTTTTATGCAACCTTCAACGCAGAAAGAATTCTTAAAAAGTATCCTTCAGTGGACGTGATTGTTCGAGGGGAAGGGGAACACACAGCTTTAGAGCTTGTAAAATGTTTAGAAAAG
Source organism: Bathyarchaeia archaeon (assembly GCA_038882475.1). Taxonomy (GTDB): domain Archaea; phylum Thermoproteota; class Bathyarchaeia; order Bathyarchaeales; family Bathycorpusculaceae; genus JABFQN01. The sequence goes on along the minus strand of JAVZOF010000001.1, from coordinate 73,899 downwards.
GGAGGAGACTTCAAAGAGGTTTCTGGAATAACCTTTCGGTGGAAAAACAGCGTGGTTTCCACTGCGGATAGACCGTTAATTAAGAACCTTGACGATATACCGTTTCCAGACCGCAGTCTTCTAAAAGTTGAATATCACAATACAACTGCTGGAATAAACGTAGCTCCCAAAAAGTTCACCAGTTTTGTTTCTTCTCGTGGATGCGTCTTTCAATGCCGCTTCTGCGGATGTCGACGGTTAGCCCGCAACTTGTGGAGGCCTAGGTCTGCGGAGAACATACTTGAAGAGCTGCATCTTTTAGCCAGCGAAGGTTATAGGCAGATAATGTTCGTAGATGATAACTTCACGTTGAACCCTAAAAGGGTGATTAAGCTATGCCAAAGAATGCGGAAAGAAAAGGTGGACATAGAATGGATTTGCGAAGGGAGAGTTGACCGATGCTCCTATGACATGATGCGGGAAATGGTGAAAGCTAACTGCAAAATGATATACTTTGGAATAGAAAGCGCCAACCAGAAGGTTTTAGATTACTACAATAAACAAACAACTCCAGAACAAGCCGAAGTTGCAGTTAAAAATGCCAGAAAAGCCGGAGTAGACGTTATAGTTGGCTCCTTTATTTTAGGAGCCCCCAACGAAACTAGACGAGAAATTCAAAACACGTTGAAGTTTGCAGAAAAACTAAACGTGGACATCCCCCAATTCAACATCCTCGCAGCGTTTCCAGGAACCGACATATGGGAAGAACTTAAAATGAAGGGCTTTCTAAACGAAGACCGATACTGGGAAACGGGCATATTGGTACCTGACCTACACCCGGACGCCGTGCCATGCATGGAAATTGAAAGAATGATTCATGAAAATTATCGCCATTTTCTCCTTCGCCCAAGCTACATTCTGACGCAAGGAGCACGGATGTTGACAAGTTCTTATCGCTTCAACCTTTTAGTTAACAATTTGGCGCGGATAGACACAATATCTGAAAGCGTTCGCCTTATAATCTAAAATGAAATTTTTGAAATTGCCCCGCAACCTCCTTGCAATTTCAGTTAGTTTTATGAAATTGGCGCTTTGATAGCCAAAGGTTCTTCTGCATTCATTATGACGAACTTCCCCCGTGGAAGTTCCCCTTTTATGAACAAGACTTATTTGTTTGCTCCTAAAAATAGTTAGCATACAATCACGCACGAAGCCAAGAGCTTGGTTGAACACTGGAGCCTTGGAGAGTTGCCTATCTAATGTTTGAGAGTTTGGGCTTGGAGAAAAGTTCGACAGGTTTTGGAAAGGCAACGATTAGTGTTTTCATACCTGTTTATGAAGGTTCAGAATTGTTGGAACCTTTGCTGGAGAAGTTGACAAGCGACAGTTGTGAGAATAAGGAAATTTTTGTTGCCATAGACAAGCCTAATGCGGAATCTGTGAGGGTTTCGGAGCGTTATCAAGGCAAAGTGCATTTCTTTTTAAGCAACCAGAGAAGGGGGAAGGTGGAAGCCTTAAACAGTGCTGTGAAAATGTCCCATGGAGAAATCCTCGTTTTTTTGGATGCTGATGTGAAAATCAGCGACTGTAAAGATTTTTTAGAAAACATAAGAAGGGAAATGATGGAAACCGACATTCTTGATTTAAAGAAGAAGATTATCCCAGACTCCTTCGTTTCAAGAATGGTAAATTATGAGTATACCGGCTCAAACTTTGCAAGTTACCTATACTCAAAACTTGTGCGGAAATGTTTCTGCATTGGTGGAACAGCCTTTGCAATTAGAAGGGAAGCCTTCGAAGAAGTTGGAGGCTTTTCAAAAGTTGTTTCCGAAGACCTAGACCTAGCCCTTAAAACTCTTCTAAAAAATAAACAGTTCAAATACGCGGAGGAAATTGAAGTTTATACAAAGGCACCTTCAAATTGGAAAAGCTGGTTTAACCAGAGGAAGAGGTGGGGCATAGGCACGGGTTTATGGATTAAAGAGCACTGGAAAAGGCTGGTGAGGTATATAGCAAAATACCCTCATGCGGCGCTTCCATGCGCCATAATCCTTTTTCCAACTTTTTTTCCATTGCTGCTCAACTATATCTGCTCTGTCTTTCTAGACTTCCAGATTCTTAATTTTATTCCGCCTGTTTTGGCGGCACAGTTGAACTTTCCCCTTCCATCTGTGATTTCTGTTTCAGTTTTGTCCATCATTTTTACAGGTTTGGCAAACTTTTTTTTGGGTTTCATAGCATTTGCAGCTATTTTTTATACAGTTTCAAAGAGGTTGAATTTTCGCTTCAATATTGCAGAGTTCCTCATATACTATTTTGTGTATCAGCCAATGTCCGCCCTCGTACTTTTGGTTGGCATACTACGGGCTTTTCTATCTTCAAACCATAAGTTAGACTGGAAGGTTTAATCTTTGCGAAAATGTTAAATAAACTATTGCGGTTTGCTTGAGCCGATTAAAGGCTGGATGCTAATGAGTTGGGCTATAGAGGCTTCAGAAGTCACTAAGGTTTTTGGCGGCATCCGTGCTTTAGATGGTTTAAGCTTAATGGTTAATCTTGGAGAGGTTTATGGGCTTATTGGTCCCAACGGTGCCGGAAAAACCACCGCCCTAAGAATAGTTTCAACACTGCTTCTGCCCACTTCTGGCAGCGTGAAAGTTTTCGGACTAGATGTTGTTCAAGAGGCTGCCGAAGTTCGAAAAATTATTTCTTATCTTCCAGAGGATGCTGGCGCTTACCGTTACTTATCCGGCTGGGAATACTTAGAGTTTATGGCGAGATTTAACGCCAAAAGCAGAGAAGAAGCCCATGCGATGGTTAGGGAGGCAGCGGAAATATCTGGTTTGGGCGACCGCTTGAAGGATAAGACTAAAGCCTACAGTAAAGGAATGAAGCGGAGGCTTTTAGTTGCAAGGGCGCTTATGCTTAAGCCTAAACTGGCGATTTTAGATGAGCCTACGAGCGGTTTAGACGTTATTCACTCTTATCATGTGAGGGAAATCATTAAAAGGTATGTGAAAGTGCATAGCGTGACAGTGCTTCTTTCAAGCCACAACATGTTGGAGGTGGAATACCTCTGCGACAGAGTCGCCCTAATCAACAAGGGCAGGCTCGTGGCGGAAGGTGCCCCCCAAGAGCTTAAGGAAAAGTTTGGATGCACAAACCTTGAAGAGGTTTTCGCAAAGGTGGTGAAAATTGCTTAAAGGTTTCGGCAATTTCCTCCTAAAAGAACTTAAAGAGCTGGCGAGAGATCCCAAAATCTTGTTGGGAATGATTATTGTGCCGCTTGTAATGTTCCCAGTTATGGGTGCAGTCATGGGTTATGCTGTGCAGACAGCCCAAGAACAAGCCATAAAAGCAAAATTAATCGTGGTGGACAACGACGTTGGAAACTGGTCCAGCGCTTTTATCGGCTTTCTCAAAGGCTTTAATATTACGGTTTATGTTGAAAACAACACAAAATTGGGCAATGAGAAGGTTTTGGAGCTGCTGTCCAAATACAACACTACACAGATTCTGGAAATTCCAGAAGGATTCAGCAAAAATGTAACCGCTCACTTTAGCAATCCAAGCGTAAAGGCTTCCCTAAGGTTTTATGGCGTCTTGCGTGGGACAAGCGTCTTTGAAAGCGTCGGCTCCTCTGTTGTTGATGCCTTAATAAACCAGTTTAACAGAGCTGTAGCTCCGGACGTTTTATATTCTGAAAAGGCAACGGTGGTTAAAGGCGAAATTAAGTATGGCGTTGATCCCTCAACTGTTTCTGGGCTTTTAATGTCGCAGTCCATAGTTTTGCCAATCACTATACTTATTTTGCTTATGTCTGCTGTCCAAGTTGCCGCCGCTTCGGTGGCTATGGAAAAGGAGGAGAAAACCCTTGAAACCCTTTTGACTTTGCCCATGGATCGCCTTGCGATTCTCTGGGGGAAGCTTTCCAGCTCCATCATTGTTGCTGCTATTGGCGCCGTGGCTTTTATGGCGGGCTATGGCTATGTGCTGGGCTCCGTTATGACCAGTATTCCAGAGAGCTTAAATTTGGATTTGGCTGCTTTGGGGTTGGCGCCTTCGGCTTTCGGCTATTTGCTTTTGGGTTTGGCTCTTTTCGTTACGCTGCTTTCGGCTTTGGCTTTGGCTGTTATAATGTCTGCTTTTGCCGAGGATGTTAGAAGTGCTCAGTCCTTTGTCAGCTACATTTACCCGCTGGTTTTTATTCCATCCATCGCTCTAATGTATTTGGATATTAACACTTTGCCCTTCGCGGTGAGGCTTGTTTTTTATGCTATTCCATTCAGCCACCCAGTTATAGCCTCAAAAGCTGTTATGATGGGAGACTACTGGATTGTTATTTTTGGCATAGTATACGTTTCAGCCTTCACACTAGTCGTCATGTATGCAGCCTCAAGGCTTTTCGCCACAGAAAAAATCCTAACAGCAAAACTAAAATTCAAAGGACTAAAAAAACGAAAAGAGGCGCCTGCTGAAGAATTTTAGGATGCTTGCCCTTTCTTTAAGAGTTTTTGCATAACTTCCCCGCTTGGCTTAAGTGTAAAGTCGCGGTATGCTAATCCAAAAGTCGCGTTTTCTGATGGGAAATCTTGCAGTGAAAAGTATCCCCAACACTGGATGTGAAAGTCCGAAATCGCTTGGACTGTCTCTTCAATCAAGGCACATTTGCATGCCTCGTCAAGGCAATATCCATAAACTTCTTTGTTGTAAGTTTGCCAACCCCACTCCGCCAGAAACAAGTAGCCTTTTCCACCTAAAAACTCGTCAATCTTTCGTCTGTAGAAATCTGTAATCCATTTGAAGAGAAGGCGGGAAAAACGGTTTTTAGCCCTATTATAGTATGTGAATCCGTAGCCATCGATTCCCTCTAGGTTATAGGGAATAAGCCTGCACAGTGCAAGGTTTATATCTTCCATTTCTATTCCGTCGGACACAAGCAGCACCGGTTTGTTTGGGTCTGTCTGCTTGATTATGTTTACTGCTCGCGGCATGTAGTGGCGATAATAAGTGTAGTTTTCAAAGTCGGCTTGTGTCGTTGCATTGTTTCCCCATCTGAGGGCATGAAAAGTAGGTAAAACTCCACGTTTGAATGGTTCTTGGCTATTTCCGTCACATTTTCTATGTAACTAAGCCAAGCCTCGACCTTTGTTTCGTTGTCTGGATAGCCTTTCGGCATCCAAAACTCGTTTGGTATGGGTCTCGGTGCATTTTGTTCAAAACTTACGTTTATGGTGAAGTCTCTCCACATTATATAGAGGGCTGCCTTCAACCCATACTCATCTATAAGCCTCAAATACTCGTCTAGGTAGCCGTCCAAATAGTAGCATTCCAACTCCGCCACTCCGACGCCTTTAAAGCCCATTTGTTTAGCTAGGCTAAGCCAGTTTCTAACCCACTGCTGCTTGGTTGCATTCAACCTTATGGTTGTGCAACGTTCCGTCTCATCTTCCGGTTGGGAATAGGTCATGATCACGATATAAGATTCGGTATTCTTAATGTCCAACGGCTTAATCTGCTGTGCAATTGGAGGCAGCTGAATTAAGATGGCAACCAGAATTAGCAACAGTAAAAAGAGAACTTTCAAGAAGCCAAAAGGCGAAATAAACCACAAAACGATGAAAGTAAATATTAAAAGTGTAAAAGCCCAAAAAAGATTATCTCCCTGCGTTTCTGCGGTTTCAAACTCGATCACCACACGACCCGAAGTTAAAGTGTTATCAAGTGCCGTGAAGTTGGAAGCTTGAACATACCTCAACATCCAATCCTCGCCTAACGGAAACCCATCAATAACAAGACCCTTTTTAGTGATGTCCCCGATGTAGAATCGCTCTCCATCAAAAGCCACGCACAAGACATTTCCAACTTTACTTTCCCAGCCGCCTTCGCTGCCCAGAACACTAGCCACACGCACTTTTGAATCGCATTCAACGTAGAAAACGTCTATAGGCCACCTGTAGATTTTCAGTAAAATTCCACACTTGCTGGAGGAGTTGTCGTTGAAAAAGCCGAGGGTAACAGCACCCTTGGTGTTGTCATTACTGAATGTGATGTTTAGGGTGGTTTTCGCCTCAAAACTGTTGTAAGCCTTTTCGGCCTCATAGTATAATGGTGTTGTTGAGTTAAAAACCGTGTATGGAATGGAAAGCGTCGTTCCAGCGTGCACTATTGTGATGGTGAATTGCCAAACCCAATAAAAAAACACAGCCATGAAAACGAAAGGCCCACACAGCCTTTTCATACTAATTCACACCCTAGCCTCAGTTAGAAAAGGGAATAAAAGCTTATCCAGAAAACACGCCCATACTATTCACTGGTGAGCGTGGTTGGGCATCCAGCAGATTGAAGTTTATCCAGTGACGTTGGCTTACATTGAACCGTTTCGCATCGCGCCGGGTGCAAGCACTGAAAGCCACAACGTCGTAGTCAGAATAGTTACGGATTACGGCGTATATGGTTGGGGTGAGGCTTCTCCTTCGGAGCGGGTCACAGGCGAAACAGCAGAAACAGTCATCAAAGTCATTGACAAGACTGCGCCAAAATTGATTGGCATGTGTCCTTTAAGGATTGAACAAACTGTTGAGCTTATGGACAACCTTGTGGCCGGAAATCCTTCGGCGAAAGCAGCTATAGACATCGCCCTTCACGACGTTTTCGGCAAAACCGTGCGAAAAGAGCTTTTCCGCGTGCTGGGCGGCTACAGAACAGAAGTTTTAACCGACATCACACTTGGCATAAAATCTCCAAAAGAGATGGCGAAGGATGCTGTCAAAGCGGTTAGACGTGGGTTTAAAGCCCTAAAGGTTAAGGTTGGCGTCAACCCAGAAGAAGACGTAGAACGCGTGAGGCTTATCCGAGAGGCTGTGGGCGACGGTGTCCAGATTCGTATAGATGCCAACCAAGGTTGGACGCCGAAACAAGCCATAGAAGCCCTAAACAAGATGTCAAAATACAACATAGAGTTCGCCGAGCAACCAGTTCCAGCCGAAGACTTGAAAGGCTTAATCCAAGTCAAGCGAAACTCGCCCATACCAGTCATGGCGGATGAAAGCATCCACTCGCCTGAAGACGCCCTACGCTTGATAAAAGCTGAAGCCATAGACCTCATAAACATAAAGCTGATGAAAAGCGGAGGAATCCACAAAGCCAAAAAAATAGCCACCATAGCCGAAGCCGCAGGCATACCTTGCATGATAGGGTGCATGGGCGAATCAGAAATAGGCATAGCCGCCGGCGCCCACCTAGCAGCGGCAATAAAAAACATTCAATACGCAGACCTAGACTCGGATTTGCTGCTTAAAGACAAACTCGCCAAGAAAGGAGGACCAAAAATCAAAAACTCCATGCGCATCTTCCCAAAAAATCACGGACTAGGCATAAGAGAACTGGACACCACAAAGCTTGGAAAACCATTAAAAATCTACAAACAGCCATTCAAAAAATAAAAGACAAGAAACCTCCTCTCATGAAAAATGCTAAACGCGCTGACGGTTTTGACATAACCTTAACTTGAATCCAAAATTGGAACAGCGCCGGGGAGGGGATTCGAACCCCTGCGAGCCCGAAGGCCCACTGGCTTGCTTGTCCCTTTATTAGCCCCTTTCGCGTTGTGGAGTTTTAGATCTCGAGGCCAGCGCGTTAACCACTCCGCCACCCCGGCTCTTCAGTGTTTCTAAATGAGACATGGCATGTGTCTAAAAGTGTTTTTATTCAGTTATCAGTGATGGGTAGAGCCATTTCTTGTTTTTGGTTTTTTTCTTTTCATTCCATTCATGTAGAATTTTCACTGCTTCGTTGGCGATTTTTATAGCGTTTTCTTCGCTTTCTCCTGGTTTGAATTCGTTTGTGCATCTGTTGGCGTAGACGGCGCATATTGCCCCTGCCCTTAATCCGTAAAGGCTTGCTAGTGTGTAAAGGGTCGCGGTCTCCATTTCAAAGTTAAGCACTTCAGCCTTTTGCAACGCCGACAAGACATTGCTTGTTTGGGTTTTAACCGGGCGGTTTTGCCCAGCGTAAAAGTCTGATGTTGTGGCGGTTACGCCAACATGGTAATTACTTATACCAAGGGTTTCAGCCGCCTCAATCAGCGCTAACAAAACTTCATAGTTGGCTGCTGCCGGATATTCTGGCATAACGTAGCAAGAGCTTGCTCCATCTAGGCGAACAGCTGCCGAAGAGATAACTAAATCGCCGCACTTAATGTTCTTTTGTATGGCACCGGTGCTTCCCACGCGAATGAATGTGTGAACTCCTATGGCTGATGCCTCATTAACCACTATCGCCATGCAAGCTGGTCCAATTCCGCTCGATAAAGCGGATATGGGAACTCCTTTGTATTTGCCTGTGGCGCTTCGGAACTCGCGGTGGCGCGAAATTTCTTTTGCCGAATCCCAGAATTTGGCTATTTTCGGAATGCGATCCGGGTCGCCTGGAACAAGTAAGTACTCTGCTAGGTCGCCTTTTCCGCAGGCGATATGGTATTGTTTCCCGTTAGTTGTTGTTGGATGCGTTTGATTCACCTCTGTGTTATTTTTGCAGTTTTTTTGGCATAACCAAGTCTGCAATGTCCACGCTGTGCTCGTATATTTGTTGCAAAGTCGAAACAGCAGGCAGAATGTGCGACATAACATCAAGGCTTTGCCCTTTAGCGCTTTTTTCAACAGCACTTGCAGCCTTCTCGATTTTTTCCCGCATGCCACGCACCTCTTCTGCCAAGGCGATGTCGCCAATAAAGAAAGCCTTTAAAGCGTTTTCATGGGCTTCAAAGGAGACTGAGTGAAATTCAACTATCAATCTTTTCAAGTCGTCAGCCAGTTTAGCTCCTTTCAGCTCTGCAACCTTGAGGGCTGTGCGCACACATTCATCTCCAATTGTTTCAACAAGGCTTGCGGCTAATCGATAGTCCAAGCATTCGATAGGCTGAACCCCGAGTTTTTCGCTTAAGCTTGGGTTCTGAATTATTGTCCGCAATATTCGAACGAGTAAGAAATACAGTCTGTTAACTTCCTCGTCTCTTGCAATTACACTTTTCGCCATATGCACGTCTCCATTAACCAGCGCATTTACAACATCCCGATGCATGCCAGCAGCTATAGTGTGTCCTCTCCGGAGAATCTTATCGGGAGGAAAACTAGAGGGTTCAAGCAAACACTGTAGAACAATTTTTGAGTAGTCTTCCTCAACTATTTCTAGCCCCACCAGTCGACTGACGGTTTTCTTTACTGTTTCCCGAACCTCAAAGCTAATATTTTCCTTTGCCTCCACACGGATAATGTCGAAGCCTAGCAGATACTTTCCAATAATTTCACGGCTCAAATAAGGTCCAGGTTTCAAAACAATGGTGCGGGGAGAAGGAGCAATGCTATATTCGGGGTCTATAAGGAGTTTGCCATCACTGGTTTCGCTTACGGCTACTACTGACCCCCTTTTCAAGCCATAATGCTCAGCCCAATCCTTAGGTAAGCAAACGAAAAAGGTGCCACTGGGAGTGCGTTGAATCTTGCGGATAGCACCCATACAATCACCAAATAACAGGCTTCAATTCGCAGTATCAACAAATCTAAAACAGAGCAAAGATATATAAACTTAAGTGTAAGGGTTGAAATTGAAAGGTAAATTTATAATTGGTATAGATTTAGCGGGTAAGGAAAAGAACCCAACGGGGTTCGCGATATGGGAAAACGCCCGAGTAAAAACATGCCTATTTTACACAGACAATGAAATTTTTGAAGCATTATTTCGTGTTGAGCCAACAATTGTGGCAATTGATGCTCCCCTTAAACTTCCAAGAAGGGGAATTCTAAGGAAAGCAGACGAAATGCTCATCAAAAGAGGATACCGCGTTTTTCCACCGGGCTTATCAGCCATGAAAACCCTCACACTGCGAGCTGTTAGACTGAATAAGTTAATAACTGGAAAAGGACTAAAAACGATTGAAACACATCCTACATCAACAAGAAAGGCTCTAAACATGCCGGCAAAAGACTGGGAAACAATTCAAACAATATTAAAAGACATTGGGGTAAGTGGGACTTTGGAAGAGCGAAGGCTAACACCCCATGAGTTAGACGCCGTTACCGCTGCCCTAACGGGACATCTTCACACACAAGGTTTAACTGAGGCTTTAGGCGATGAAGAAGAAGGCTACGTTATTGTACCGAAAAAGTTGGATTGGCGAGGAATAAAACTATGAACGCCTCTGATGAAAGGCTGCAAAAAGCCGTCGAATTGACAATTTCGGCGGGATATCAACTTAACAAAGAAGCTTTCGATTTCTTGAATGCGATGGCTGCAACTGAAGACCCCGTGAAAGTTATGAGCAAGGCTATTGAAAAAATAGAGGCACTAAAGGACAAGCCTTTGTTTATCGGAAAAGCCTTCCTCGAAGAACTCATAAAAAAACCAGAACCTATAAAAGAGAACAGCCTTCAACAGCAAGCAGAACAAATTGCGCCTACGCCTATACCACCTCTTGAGCAGCAAATGCAAAGCTTGGAGGGAAAAAGAGCATTCCATCCTTACGCCAAGGGAATAGAAGCAAGCGTCACCATAATCGAGGATCCCGGAAGCAAGTTAAGCTCCGGCGGAACCATGGGCGACTACTTGGAGTATTTTCGGGATAGGTTTAAGCGCATTGAAAAGCTATTGAGGCAACGGATAGATGCCAGAAGCGCTGCCTCAATCATTGATGCTTTGAAGTCTCCGCCAAACACCAAACTTAAAGTAATTGGCATGATCACAGAAAAAAGAGAGGCGCAGCAGAAAATTTTCCTTACAATTGAAGACTTTTACGCGAGCGCTATGGTGCTTGTGCCGCAAAACGCTTCTATAGAGCTCCTAAATAAGGCGAGAACTCTCTTGTTGGACCAAGTTGTTTGTGTAAGTGTTACAAAAACACGAGGGAACTTGTTGATTGCAGAGGACATTTTCTTGCCTGACATGGCTCCAAAAGTTCAAAACAAGGCGCCAGTTCCTGTTTACGCTGTCCTCACTTCAGACATACATGTGGGCAGTGTAAAGTTCCAGGAAAAAATCTTTAACAGGTTTGTTTTGTGGCTTAAGGGCAAATATGGAAATGAGGAGATGCAAGAAATAGCCAGCCACGTGAAATATGTCTTGATAGCTGGGGATATTGTCGACGGTATAGGGGTTTACCCGAACCAGGTTAAGGAATTGGCAATAAAAGATGTTTATGGGCAATATAGGCTGGCTGCAAAGGTTATTGGCAACATTCCCGACTACATTGAAGTGATAATTATACCTGGGAATCATGACGCCCCAAGGAAGGCTTTACCGCAACCACCAATTTCAGATACCTTTCTGGAGCCACTAAAAAAATCTAGGAAAATCTATTCTATTGGAAACCCGAGCATGGTAAGCCTTCACGGTGTTGAAGTTCTCATGTATCACGGTCGCAGTCTCGATGATGTTGTATCCACAGTTCCAGGGATAGACTATACACATCCAGAGAAGGCTATGACTTTATTTTTACAAGGACGCCATTTAGCGCCTGTTTATGGAGGAAAAACTCCCGTTTCGCCTGAAAACAAGGACTATTTGGTTATAGATCGCATCCCAGATATTTTCCACGCTGGGCACATACACACTTTAGGGTATACCAATTATCGGGGAGTTTTAGTTGTAAATTCTGGATGTTGGCAGGAGCAAACTGATTATATGCGGAGACTCGGGTTTATCCCAACACCAGGGTTAGTTCCAGTGGTAAATCTGCAAACTTTTGATACGAGAATAATTTCCTTCACTTAGGATAGCCCTCGGGCAATAAGCCTTGCAACGCGGATTGGTTCAGGTATTCTACTGCAGGTCACTAAAGTTTTTATGAGAAGCGCGGTCCATTTAACATCCGCGCCCACAGTTTCCACATAAAGCGGCGGTTTCCCCGCGGTCACAGTTACTTTATGAATAGCCCCAAGTTTTTCAAACACGCCCCAACGAATTTCCCAGTCCTTAAAATGCCGGATAAGAGCACGTTTCACTGCTTTGTTGTCAGGCTTTGTTCTCGAAACTACAACAATTGGTTTTTGAAATTTTTCATAGAGAACTGTAGGGTCTATAACGTTAAAACCGGCGAAAGAGACTCCTGCAAGCATAACAACATCAAAATCCCATTCGCTTAGAATTTTAACCGCCTTGGCTGTTGCGTCTAAGCCATCAACAGTTACCTCTGCAAATTTCACTCCTTCTATCTGCAGTTTTTTTAAAAGAACCGCTGTCAAAAGAGCTCGTTTGGTTACGCCTTTTTTGAATTTTCCATCCTCAATTCCTGCAATCTGCATTCTTCGAAAGGCATTTCGGCTCATAATCAATCAAACGCCCAAGTCTATGGTCATTAGAGAATGCTTCTCTAATAAGGGTGCGTGTCACCTCTAACCGAATTTTTTTTGTCCGACCGTATCTTCCCATGCTAACGACTTGCGCGTTCAATAAGCCTAAAGCGTCCAGTTCATTAACCAAAGTGCTGACCCGCCGCTGAGTTAAAGGTGTTAAAGCTAATTCTCCGCAAAGCTCATTGTAAACCTCGTATATCTCGCCTGTTACAGCGCGATAACCGTTTGCCCTAACCATATGGAAGACACTCAGCATAACAAGTTTGGAGTGCAGCGTGAGATTTGCTAACGCTTCAACTACACGGTTATGTTCTATAAGCTTTTCAGCCTCGCGAATATGTTCCTCTGTAACTATTTCTGCGCCTGACCGCTCTGCAACCTCACCAGCAACACGAAGAAGGTCTAAGGCTCTGCGGGCATCTCCATGCTCAGCTGCGGCCAATGCAGCACAGAGACTCAGAGCTCCTTCGCTTAAAGCTGCGTCACGAAACGCCATCTGCGCCCGCTCCGCCAATATGTCCCTGAGCTCCTCTGCGTCATATGGCCTAAAAACAATCTCCTCCTCGCTAAGAGAGCTTAAAACCCTTGGATCAAGGAATTCTTTAAGGCGTAAGTCGTTAGAAATACCGATAATGGATACTTTGCTTTGTGCTAATGTCTCGTTAATCCTTGTAAGTTCATAAAGGAGAGTATCACTTCGTGCCTTAACTAAGACGTCCACTTCGTCAAGCGCGATAATCATTATCTTTTTTGCTGCGTCTAAACCCTTCTTGAATCTTTCGAACACCTCACCAATAGAAAGGCCGGTAAAAGGAATGGAAAGCTGAATGCTGGTGCATATACTTGCCAATACGCGGTATTCTGTTCCTGCTAAGCGACAGTTTACATAGCAAAAACTGACAGGCGCCCCGAACTCTCTTGCCTTAGCCTCCAAACGAGTTAGCACATACTTCGTCACAGCCGTCTTGCCGGTTCCGGTTTTCCCGTAAACAAAAATGTTGGAGCATCTGGCTCCTTTTAAAACAGGTGCAACAGTTTCTCCGAGGCGTTTAATTTGGTCTTCGCGATGTGGAAGTCTTTCAGGTAAATAGTCATGACGAAGAACCTCTCTATCCTTAAAGACACCCGTTCTATTGAAAAATCGACTGAATACCTCATCTAATACGCTGGCCTCCTTCATCAGCCTTCCTCCTTTTAAGGTATAATGCCTCTCTACTTTAGTGGATGGCAAAATAAGGTATATTATACAGAAAACTGGATAAGCAACAGAAAAATCCTAAAAACTGTAGGAAGAAAAGTTGTTGAAAAGCGAACAGAGACACCCCTATATTTCAACTGGAAACTCTGTAGAGTAAAAACAACTGGTGGTTTCTTTTAGAAGAAACATACTCTGATAGGTAAAAAGATTACAGAAAGTAAAAAGTTTCTTGTAGAAGTTTCTATATTAAACTGAAAAAATGTTGTAACAGAAACTGTGAATTCAGCCCCTAAAAATATTTCCAGTGGAAAGGATGGGGTGCTCCCCTACAAAGATTTTTAATTATGCACAGGTTCTATCTTTCAAGTTCCTCAGTAAATAATTGCTATGCAATTCCTGGTTGATGAGGAAAGCGATGAAACTTTGTTTTACTTTAAACTCATCCAACTTCACAATTTTGCAAACACCTTGTGAAGTTTACTTAGTCTTGTCTTTTCTTTAGTCAAAAAACCATCTTTATTGACTATTTTTTGCCTTTTTACTGCAAAGAAGCCACCCTCTTTTTTCCAGTGGAGATAAACAAAACCTTTAAACCCTTTTACTTTTTCCAGCTAGGGAGAATAAGTGAAGTTTGCGAGATTAAAAATTTGGAAAATTTCTTTCTTTTTATCTTTAAAGCCTAAATAACAAATTTTTTCTTTTCCGTTTTCACCGTAACAGCTATAACTTGTGAAGTGTAAACTTGTGAAGTGTTGAGGGTGCTTTAGAGCGGTGCCCGCAAGGAAAATGCGCATCGAATTGTTCGATAATGAGGGCAACAAGTATAGCATAGCCTTTGAAGGGCAGATTACGCGGGAGAAGGCCCTCCGCCTACTAGATCTCGTGGAGATATTGGGCGGAGCGACCGGGGCTAACCCTGGAATCAGCACTACGGCAGGTGAAATGTCAAAGTATGATAAAGTGTTGACGTTAATACAGAGAAATTTCCCAATAGCTTGGTTTTCATCAAAGGAAATTCAAGCAGTCTATGAGCAAGAATTTAAGGAGCCTATAAGTCTTAGCACAGTAGCTACATACCTTTCCAGACTAGCAAACAAAGGACTGCTTATAAAAACTGGGGCTTCCAACCGCCTAAAATACAGAGTAGCTCCAAGCCTTCCGCAGGTAACTATGAAACAACAGATAACTTAAACGATTGCCAAAATTGTTTAAGCTGCTTCTGTTTCGGTTTTCCTTAAAATTTTCTCCATTTCCTTTTTAACACTGTATTTAAAGGGAATTTTACTTGAATCCCTCTCTAAATAGCCTTCCTCATAAAGTTTTTTCATCAGTCGGGCAGTGTGTTCACGGCTGAGCTTAATTCTCTCCTTTATTTCGGGGGCTGTTTTCGGGCCCTCTGTAGCCAGCATTTCCAATACCGCTAGCTCTGTGTCAGTTAAATGGGCTAAGGCTTTTTCCCTCTTTATGGGTATAACTGCTTCAATTTTGGATTCTGGAAAGATTGGCGGTTGTTGGGCCTTTTCTTCCAAGAGAGAAATTCGAGAAGCCAGCTTCTCATGTGATAAGGTGACATCACGCGTTAGCTTCTCAACTTCATCCATTCGCGCTTGCAGCTTATCACTAACTTCTACCACGCTGCTGGTTTTTGATTCTAAAGCTTCCAGTTTCCCTTCAACTCCTTCAGCTTTCTTTAAGGCTTCGCTACTCCTTGCGGAGGCAGCCTCAACTTTGTAGAAAACGGTCTCCAAATTATCTGCGGTGCGTTTAAGCTCCCTGCTAAAACTTAAAATGACATCGTTAAAGGAGTCCCTAGCCTTCTCATACTCCTTCTTAATTCTAACAAGATACCTATAATACTCAATTGCGAAACCCACTGCAACAACTAATAACACAAAAGAAAACATGAGCACAACGTCAACCATGCGAAATCACCGTGATTTCTCTGTAACATCTTGTGATTTTAACACGTTACATCACATGTCACAGTTTTAACGGTGAAAACATTTAAGGCTTATGGTTATTTTCATATAGGATAATGACATCACACATCACAGCTTGCAAACTCCCTTTCGATTCCTTAGAAGGCCTCTTTCGCAGTTATTTTTGACATTTAATCCCATTTAATGCCTTTTTGGGTTTCCCTTTTTGAAAAGCATCGCTGCTTTTTGTGTGATTTGTGATGTCACGACAGCCTTTCAGAAGGATCTGAAAGCCTTTTTAAGCTCGTTTCCAGCTCTTCTCTCAGCATTTTTAGGAATTTTACTTGTTCTTCTATTTGTTCGCTTTTTTCGGGCATGCTTTTGTGCGCTTCTATGTACTCCTGTAGTTTGTTTGCGGTTTCAATATATGGGTCTAAAGTTGTGCTCTCAAAAATTCCTAAATATCCTAAGAGAAGCACCGTGTAAATAGACTTTATTACGTTTTCTTCCGCTTGTCTTAAGGTTCTGTTGAAGGATCCGCGGCTTATTTTAGCCTTGGTTAGCCTTAATCTAGCTTTTTCGTCGTATTTTAGCTGTTTTCCTGAAATATTTTCTGCTAAAACATCAATAAGCAGTGTTTCAAGCTGCGTTTTCGTCAAGTGACTGTTTTTTGCTAGTATTTTAACAACGGGGTCTTCTAAAGACCTTTTTAACCATGTTTGCACAGTGTCTTTTAACTTCATTTCTTTCGCCTGCCGCTTTCTCTTTAATGGATACATTTTTGTATACGGAGGAATTTTAAACTATCGGATCTTATGCTTCTGAAGCTTCTTTTTCTAAACATAACTATTATATGCTAGTCAGAGTAGCACATGATGAGGAGAAAACTTTGGCATCTCACTTTAAGGCAGCTGAGCGCTTAAAAAGCTTAAGGCGCTCTGGAATCCGCCGCTTTTTTGCAGCGGCTCAAGAAATTCCAAATGTTATTAATTTGAGCGTTGGAGAGCCGGATTTTGTCCCTCCGAAACATGTTTTGGAATGCGGCTGTCAAGCAACCTTAGAAGGAAAAACTCATTATGCTCCGACAAACGGTGTCCCTGAACTTAGAGAAGCCCTTGTGCAGAAAGCTTACCGCGATTACGGAATTAGGTACGACCCAGATTCAGAAGTACTAGTTACAGTTGGTGGAACAGAAGCGATTTTCCTTGCTTTGCTGGGGTTGGTGAATCCAGGCGATGAAGTGTTAGTGCCAAATCCTGGGTTTGTCTGCTATGAACCAGGAGTCTTGCTGGCTGGCGGAGTTCCTGTCTCCGTTCCTCTTCTTGAAGGGAACAGTTTTAAACCCTCGATTGATGATGTGACATCTCTTGTCACAGATAAATCACGTGTGATGATCCTAAACTATCCTAACAACCCTACGGGCACGGTGCTTTCCCGCGGAGAGGTTGCAGCCTTAGCGAAAATTGCTGTTGAACGTGATTTGATTGTGATTTCTGACGAGGTTTATGAAAAAATAGTTTACGATAACGCTGAACACTCTTGTTTGGCTACATTCCCCGGAATGAGAGAGCGTACTTTAGTTGTTAACTCTTTTTCTAAAACCTACGCTATGACGGGGCTGAGAATTGGGTATGTTTATGGCCCGAAGGAGTTGATTTCTCCTTTATGGCTCGTTCATCAATATCTTGTTGCTTGCGTGGATACCTTTGCACAGTATGCAGCCTTAGCTGCATTGGAGGGCCCACAAGACTTTGTTACTGGTATGGTTAAGGAGTTTGATAGGCGTAGGCGTTTCGTTTTCAGAAGGCTGAATGAAATTGAGGGATTTAGCTGTACTCTTCCAAAAGGGGCTTTCTACATTTTTCCAAACATTAAAAACTTTAAAATGCCTTCAGAAGAGTTCGCACAAATACTTCTTAAGGAAGCGCATGTGGCAACGGTTCCAGGGTCGACCTTTGGTTCTTATGGTGAGGGATACATAAGACTCTCTTATGCAGCGGCATATGACCAACTGGAAGAGGCACTAAATCGCGTAGAAAAGACTGTTAAGAAACTGAAAAGCGTATCTTAGAGGGTCTCCGCCCTTTCCTTTAAATTATCGAATAATTCCGGACGCAGGTCTTTTAATGTGGGAACAAACGTTTCGACCTGTCTGATGTCTGCGTAGTTAACTTCGCCTATCACTAGGTCTTCTTCGTCATATTTCGCTTGTGTAATGACTTTCCCGTTTGGTCCTATTAGTTTACTTCCTCCCCAAAACTGTAACCCGTCTTCTACGCCGACGAGGTTAACGTAAGCTAGAAAAGTTGTGTTTTCTATGGCTCTCGCAACCGTTAGAGTTTCAAAAAAGGTTCGGCGAACTGCAGGCGAAGCTGAAGGGCATACGATTAATTGTGCTCCTTCAAGACGAGTCAAGCGGCTTACCTCAGGGAAAAATATGTCATAACATATGATTAAACCCAATCTGCCAAGCTCCGTTTCAAAGGTTCCCACACGATAACCTGGCCTAAAATATCTTTTCTCCTCGAAAACGCTGTGGGTGGGCAAGTACATTTTTCGATATTTTCCGATTAAACCCCTTGGTCCTATAAGCACTGCAGTGTTGTATATGGTTGCTTGCGTTTTCTCGCTGAGCTCTGGCATGCCGAATACTATGTGGACTTTGTGTTTTTGGGCGATTTTTTCTATGGCGGTTGTTGATGGGCCGGGAATTTTTTCTGCTAATTCGTAGAGTTCATCTCTTAATGTGTAACCTGTTAGCGAGAGTTCTGGGAAAATCGCTAATTCTGCTCCTTGCTGCTTTGCTTTTGCTGTGTATTCTTCGATTTTTTGTATGTTTGCTTTTTTATCTTCTCTTTTGCAGCTTACTTGTGCAAGGGCAACCTTAAATTTTTGTTTCATTCTTTTCGCCGCTTTTATGGTTGAGTGTATGGGATTCTGAAGTCAAATCCCACAGTCCTATATTGGATTTTTGTTGTTAAGGGCATTCTCCTTTTATGCTCTGCGGTTTGCCATTTTCTTTTCACTTTTTCCACGATTTCCTTTTGTACGTCCAATTGTTTTGCTATTTCCTCTGGTTTCATGAAATGTTCAAGTCCGTATAAGATTAGGTCTAGGGTTTCGTATTTTATGCCTATCTCCTCCTCCGCCGTTTGGCCGGGCCAAAGGGCTGGTGATGGCGGCTTATCCGCTATTTCTTCTGGTACGCCAATATGCTTTGCTAGTTTTCGCACTTGAGTTTTGTATAAGTCCATGAGCGGCGCTATATCAGCTGCGACATCACCCCATTTTGTAAAGTAGCCTATCAGTGTTTCTGATTTATCTGAGCTTCCACACACAATGAAATTGAGTTTGTTGGCATAGTAGTATAGGTATAGCATGCGGGTTCTCGCTTTCAAGTTGCCCTTGCAAAGGTTATCATCCGGATCGAAAAGGGGTAATGTTTTCTGGAGAGCCTCAATGGCAAGGGTTATATCAATGGTTTCTGTTTTTACTCCAAATTTTTCTGCGACGAGTTTAGCATGGTCTATGTCTTTAGGGTTATATGTTTCCTTTTCTGGAAGTAGTAGCCCTAAAACTTTGTCGCCTCCGATGGCTAAAGCGGAAAGGGCTGCGGCGGTGCTGCTGTCCACTCCTCCTGATAGCCCCAAAACTATGCCTTTCGCCCTCGCCTTTTCTACATAATCTCTTATGAAACGGGTTACTTTCACTTTAACCTCTTCCCAGTTTAAATCTAAAATCGATTGTGTTAGCTTCAAAGTTTCATCCTCATTGTTTATTGAATTAGGCAAATATTTAAGGACGAAGATGGATATGAATAATAGTTTAGCCTAATGCCCTGCGAAGGACTGGAGTATGGGACGAAGAAGGAGAAAAGTGATTCGCATTCCCAAGAAACGCTTGCCAAAGTTCTTCTCCTGCCCTATTTGTGGTAAGGAAGCGGTGCGTGTCGAAATATTCCGTAATGAAGAAAAGGCAATTGTAAGCTGTGGCAACTGTGGTGCGAGAGAAGAGTTTCCGATTAAACACGCGTTGGGCGAAATCGACGTGTACTGCATGTTCACCGATAAAATTTACGGAGGAATTAAAGCTTCATCCGCTTCAGAGGTTAAAACCTCAAAATAAGGGAAGCATTATGGTGGGCGCCGTAGAAAGATATCTGCTCGATAAAATTAGCTCTGAAGGAGCAATTCACATAACCCTTATTGACCCTGAGAAAGTTACGCCTTCGCAAGCGTCTGCGATTGCCAAGAAGGCAAAGGCAAGCGGCACATCTGCCATAATGATAGGGGGCTCCACTTTTGTTTCAACCAAACACCTTGATGATGTTGTGAGAACGGTTAAACGCGCAACTGGCATGCCTATAATTCTTTTTCCAAACAACGTGACAAGCATAAGTCGTTACGCAGACGCCATATGGTTTATGTCCCTTCTAAACTCGGTTGATCCATACTTCCTAATGGGTGCTCAAGTTTTAGGTGCTCCTTTAATTAGAAAATACCGTTTAGAACCAATCCCGATGGGCTACATCATTGTTGGCGAGGGCGGCACCGCAGGCATCGTTGGAAAGGCTGTTCCAATCCCCTACGACAAACCAGAATTAGCAGTGGCGCACGCCTTAGCGGGGCAATATTTGGGTATGCGCTTCATATATCTTGAAGCCGGCTCAGGAGCCAAAAAACCGGTACCACAAGAGATGATTCACGCTGTTAAGCAACACATAGATGCCACTTTAATTGTGGGTGGGGGAATAAGGTCTAGAGCACAAGCGTTGGCTGCAGCTTCGGCAGGGGCAGACATTATTGTTACTGGCAATATTGTGGAGAATGGACAGGTTAGGGATCGTGTTTCAGAGATTGTTGAAGGCATAAGGCGCTACAGAATATAGTTTTGAAAGTTGCAGATTTTTGTAGAAACTATAACGATTTTGAACTTTTCAACAGTGCGACTTTTGCTTTTCCATGTTAGAAAACCAAAATATACCACAGTTACAGAAAGTACCAGAGGGTTAATTGGGCATCCAGATGAGCAGAGCCTATGCGAAATACGTGGAAACCTTGGAGCAGCAACTCGAACAGTTATATGCCATATGCCGAAAAGCCCGGGAAAAGGGGTTTGACCCTTCCATTAGCCCTGAATGTGAAGTTGCAAGGGACATGGCGGATCTTGTGGAAGGGCTTGTCGGACCGAAAGGCGTTGCGAACAGAATTAGGGAGTTAAGCTTTAAGCTTCCGAGAGAAGAGTTAGCCTTTAAAATTGCCGAAGAAATTGTTTACGGAAAATTTGGCCACATGGAGCCTGAACGTGCGGCTGAACAAGCAGTGCGCACAGCCTTGGCAATTCTCACTGAAGGGCTTACGGCTGCGCCTTTGCAAGGGGTGGCGCAAGTCAAAATCAAAACTAACTATGACCGAACAAAGTATTTGGCTATTTATTTCGCTGGTCCTATACGATCTGCTGGGGGCACTGACCAAGCGTTAACTTTGGTTATTGGCGATTTTATCCGCAGGCTTTTGGGACTTGACCGTTACAAGCCCACTAAAGAGGAGATTGCCCGTTTTATCGAGGAGGTTAGGCTTTATGAGCGTTCTGTAAACCGTTTCCAATATCATGTTTCCGACGAAGAGTTGTGGAAGGCTCTCCAATGGCTGCCCGTGGAAGTCACTGGGACCGAGTCAGACCCTGTTGAAGTTTCGTCTTACCGCAACCTTCCGCGCATTGAAACCAACAGAGTGCGGGGTGGTGCGCTTCGGGTAGTAAACGATGGGGTTGTCGGAAGAGCTTCAAAGGTTTGGGGAATTGTGGAAAAACTTAGAATTCAAGGCTGGGACTGGCTTAGGGAGATCCGCAAAATGTCAGAGAAGAAATCCGCTGGGTTTATGGACGATGTTGTGGCAGGGCGTCCAATTTTTTCTTTTCCCTCTAGACGTGGAGGTTTCCGTTTACGCTATGGAAGGGCGAGAAACACAGGTTTGACAGCGGTCGGTATCCATCCAGCGACCATGCTTGTTCTGCAAGGATTCATTGCGGCAGGCACTCAGCTTCGTTTGGAGCTTCCAGGAAAAGGCGGCATAGCGGTGCCTGTTGACACTTTGGAGCCGCCAATAGTTAAGCTGCGGGATGGTTCTGCCGTGCGGGTTTCCATAGAAAATTTTGACAGCATTAAGGATAGAATTGAGAAAATTTTGTTTTTAGGCGACATTCTTGTCAGCTTTGGCGATTTTCTCTATCAAGGCAAGAGTTTGGCTCCCGCGGGATATGTTGAAGAATGGTGGGTTGAGGATTTACAAAAAGCCATAATAGAAGGATTTCATGGAAATTTTGAAAAAGCAGCAGCGACAGTTGGCACCACAGTGGAGAGGATTAAGAGTTTTCTAGGAGATCCCTTTTTTAACAAGCCCAATTGTAGCGAAGCGATAAACTTGGCATTAAAACTGAAGGTTCCGCTTCATCCATCATTTACGCTTTTCTGGTCAAATCTTGCCTCCGTGGAAGAGCTTAAGCGTTTAAGAATGTGGCTGTGTGCGTCCAATGTCGATTATGATGGCGCTTTCGCCAGACAAATTGTTGGAGAAATGAATGAAAGTGTCAAGAAAGCTCTTGAGACGATATGCTTGCCACATAAAGTTTTAGATGGCAAAATAGTTATCGATGGAGACGACGCGTGTCTTTTCGCTTTTTGCCTTGGGCACAAAAATTCTAGCGCTGAGTTTTTCATGGATGAAGCCATTTTAGACGCCATTAAGCGGCTTTGCGGCGTTACTGTTAAAGAGAAAGCTCCAACTTTTGTTGGGGCAAGGATGGGGCGCCCGGAAAAGGCTAAGAGGCGGGAGATGAAACCTCTTGTGCACGTTCTTTTCCCTGTTGGTTTGGCTGGGGGTTCTCATAGGGATATTGTTGAAGCGGCAAAACGTGAGCAGGTTTTTGTGGAAATTGTAAGGCGGAAATGTCCTCAGTGTAGGACGTATTCCTTTAAGATAAGGTGCCCGTTATGCGGTTCCGAGACGGTTCTAGAACAAGTTTGCCCAAGGTGTAGTAGACGCCTTAATGGCGGCGGCGATTGTCCAACCTGCAAATTGCCTGCAGTTTCATATGAGAGGCAAGCCGTTAACTTCAAGGAGATGCTTGAAGATGCTTGCAGTCGCCTTGGGCTTTCTATGCCAAAGATTCTGAAGGGTGTTAAAGGCTTAACCAACGAGACTAAAACGCCTGAGATTATTGAGAAAGGCGTTTTACGTGCAAAATATGACTTGTCTGTTTATAAGGATGGCACCATCCGTTTTGATGCGACTAACGCTCCTTTAACGCATTTTAAGCCAGCTGAAATTGGGGTTTCAGTGGAAAAACTTGTGCAGCTTGGTTATTCTTACGATGCTTATGGTAATCCTTTAACAAATTCGGATCAAATCTGTGAACTTAAAATACAAGACGTGGTGATTCCTGTTAAATGTGCGGAATATTTTGTTCGTGTGGCAAACTTCATCGATGAACTTCTAGTGAAAGTTTATGGGCTTCCTCCCTACTACAATGTTAGGCGTATTGAAGACCTTGTAGGACACTTAACCGTAGGTTTGGCCCCCCACACTTCTGTTGGCATTTTAGGGCGCATTATAGGGTTTACAAGCTTAAATGTTTGCTATGCGCATCCGGTTTGGCACTCTGCAAAGCGAAGGGACTGTGATGGCGACGAAGATGCTTTGATGCTTGCACTGGATACGTTGCTCAACTTTTCAAGAGCATATTTGCCTGCGCAGATTGGTGGAATCATGGATGCCCCTTTGCTGTTAATCTCTGTTGTTAACCCTCGTGAGGTGCAAAGGCAAGCCCACGATTTCGATGTTGCCGGCGCATATCCAATGGAATTTTATGAAAAAACGTGGGAGAAAGTTGAAGCCAAACATGTAAGTCCTCTGATAGACCTCATTGAATATAGACTTGGAACTGAGGCGCAGTTTGAAGGGTTCCGTTTTACTGTGCCAGTTTCGAATATTAATATTGGAAATGGTGAGAGTGCGTATAAACGGTTTAAGGCAATGGTGGAAAAACTTAATGGACAACTTGCCCTTGCAGAAAAAATTGAAGCAGTGGACGCTAGAAAAGTTGCCTTGAAAGTTTTAACAAGACATTTTATTCGTGATATTACAGGAAACCTTAGAGCCTTTTCGACGCAGGGCTTCAGATGCAAATCGTGTAACAAACGCTTTCGCCGTTTGCCATTGCGCGGTAAGTGCCCTCAATGTGGTGGAGAATTGACCTTAACAGTTTACCGTGGCGGCATAGAGAAGTATTTGGAGGCTGCTGAACACATAATCCGGAAGTATGGGCTACCAAAATATTATGCTCAAAGGGTTATGCTGATGAAGGAGGAGATTGCCTCTTTGTTTGAGGGTAAAAAGCCGAAACAAATAAGCCTTACCGACTTCTCCTAGGGTGAAAACTTTTCTACTCTTTTCCATATAAAAATGTTCGGTGGAAATGTCCAGAGAAGGATATCACCCAAACGCCTATTTAACCGACTTTAGAAATGTTAAATTAGGCTTAAAAGCCAGAACCATAATACTGGACTTTCTAGAGAGGTCATCAGCAGACGCGAAGTTGATTTCTAAGGAAACGAGTTTGCCCTACAATGTTGTTTTGCACCACCTAAAACTTCTAGAATCTAGGGGCATAGTGCAGAGGAAAAGCGGGCGTCCCTCTATCTGGGGGCTGACCGGGCTTGGGCAAAAGCGGTTAGGTTGACTGTTAAAAGGTGCATTGACAAGGCGAAAGTCCACATTTTGGACATTTGTTATCATACTTGTTTATGGCTGCTTTCTCCAAGTTTATGTCTGCTACGTTTGCCAGCGAAGCCAACCACGCAATAACATCTGCAAACTCGTCTTCTAAAGCCTTTCTGTCATCTATTTTTAATGCCTCGCCTAGTTCGGCGACCTCCTCAACAAGCCATTCAAAGGTTTTTTCAACGCCCCTCTGAGAATCTCTGTGGAAATACAGGCGGCGCATTAACTCCTGAAACTCACATATATGCATGCTGCTCTCCCTCTGAACAGTATTCGAGTTTCGCTGCTTAAAGCTTTAAACTACTGGATAAGGCTTTTCTGCCCCCTAGCAATTATGTGAGTTACTTTTACTCCCTTTCTTTCCAAGTGGGTGGCGATAAACCTTCTGTGGCAGTATTTTGGGTTTGGTTCAAGGCACATTATGCATGTCCTCTTTTGAGATGCTATTTCTAGCAGCTTCTTTATGCCTTCTCTGAAAACTTTGGTTCGCATATGCCTCTTGTACCCGCCTTTTCTGTAGCCTCCTAATTCTTTTCCAAGCCAAGCGTACGCTATTCCGTGTTCCGAAAGCCACTTCTCCATGCTTTCCCGTTTGAAATGCTCAACTTTTGATGTTGGAAAACTGCGGACATCCACTAAGGCTTGGATTTCATGCTCTTTTAACATTTCCAGAAAGACATCTTTGGAGCGGTTACTGTGCCCAATAGTCCACACAACGGCTTTTTTCGTGCTGTTTTCTCCGTTTTCCATTGTTGGCTTAACGAATCTTTACGTATTCATAGGCTTCTGTTGCGTTTTCAAAGCAATAGTGCACTTTCTGGTATGCTTTTCTGAACTCTGCCACGTCCGCCTTCACTTTTTCTGGTGGTTCCTTGTCTAGCACTACACGTTTTATGAATTCCGCTATTTCCCCCATTTCCGACTCTTTCATTCCGAGCCTTGTGACCTCTGAAACGCCGAGCCTTATGCCGCCTGGATGTTGGAAATGTCTTCCTTCCTTAATGTCCCATGGCAACAAATTCCGGTTTATTATTATGTTCGCTTTTTCCAGCGTTTCTTCTATTGTGCCGCCGTCGCCTTGCTTTGTTATGTCTATTAGAATTACGTGGGATTCTGTGAACCCTTTGTGCTCGGCTAAGACGTTAAAGCCCCTTTCATAAAGCGCCTGTGCGAGAGCCTTTGCATTTCTAACTATTTGACGGGCATATTCTCTTCCAAATTCAAGCATTTCAGCAGCGGCAATCGTTACGCCTGCCACCGCATGCAAATGGTGGTTGCTAACCATTCCGGGAAAAGTTGCACGCTTTATTTTTTCGGCATATTTTTCCCATGACAAAACCCCACCATGTTGCGGCCCAAAAAAAGTTTTATGAGTGCTGAGGCTTACCACATCGGCGCCTTCACGCAGCGGGTCTTGGAAGCATTTTCCAGCTATAAGCCCAGCTACGTGTGCTGCGTCATAGCCAACGGTTCCGCCCACCGAGCGAATGGTGTCCGCCAGTTCTTTTATTGGATGAGGGAATGGGAAGACGCTGGCTCCAAACATGACAAGCTTAGGCGGCTTCCCTTCTGCTGCAAGCTTTTCTATCCGTTGCTTCGCTTTGTCCACGTCAATGTTTAAATCCTTATAGTCTAGGGGCAAGTACTCAACGATTAAGCCGTGAACCGCTCCAGCGGTGCCTCCTAATTCTCTCTTTCCCATTGTTATGTGTCCGCCGCATGGTATTGATAAAGCCATCATGGTGTCGCCGGGCTCTGTAAAAGCCGTGTAAACAACAAGGTTTGCCACAACGCCGGAAATGGGTCTAACATCCACAAACTCCGCGTCGAAAAGCCTTTTCATGAGTTCAATGCATTTGAACTCCACTTGGTCTATGAAGCGGCAGCCAGCGTAAACCCGCTCTCCAGGCCAGCCTTCAGCGTAACGGTTTCCAAAATCTGTTGTTAATGCTTCACGCACTGCCGGGCTTGGAATGTTCTCGCTTGCTATAAGGGGTATGCCCTCACGGAACCATTCATGATGCTTTTGGAGAAGACCTAACACATAATCGTATTCTTCACGGGGAGTCGGCACATGAACACCTCGTTCACACTATCGCGTTTTCTGAAATAAAACTATTTTGAGCCCAGCGCAACCTATATAATGGAGAAAACCGCATGTTTAAACGCGAAAGCACAAAGGAAGGCACCATTAATGAGCAAGAAGAAGAAAAAAAGCGAGTCTGCACCCATGCCAGCCGCAAGTGCTGGACTTTTAAGGTTTTTCGAAGAAGAAACAGAAGGTGTCAAAGTAAAACCTGAAATGCTAATCGTGGCGGCCATTGCGTTAATAGTTTTATGTATTTTGGCGCATGTTTTCTTCTGAGACGCGTTTTAACGGCGAGAAGTCGAATGCAAAACTTCTATCCTCTGAACAGAGTTTAAATGGATAAATATTTCACTTCGCTCCTCCCTACTTGCAACTTGCGGAATTGGCTGTGCAATGGTTGCCCGTAAAACTACTGCCTCAGCGTTTGAAAGCCATATCCCAGCTGGTTCGCGGGTTACCGCTGCCAATGTTCCCTCAAAACCGTAGAAAGGGTCTAAGATAACTCTAATGTTTTTGCCTAGATTTTTCTCTAACATGTGAAATATTGTCGGCGGAATAGTTTGTTCTGGCATAGGACCAGCAAAGTCTTAAATTAGCACTTTAAGGATAAAACAGTTACTCTTTCCGCTAACATTTGAGGCAACCATAAAGGCAACTGGCAGCACTTTTCTTTGTCTTTCTCTTTTAAACTTTTATGTTAGAACTTTGCGACACTTTAATATGCTTGATGTGTTTTCATAGAAAAACCGCTTGAGCGGGTGTATATTGGTCGCTGATGAATCATTTAACCAACACTTGGACAATGCAGTTAGGCATTATTCCTCCCTCTTTATGCTGCCATCCTATAGAAGTATTGTTCTGTTTACAGCCGCTGTCTGCCTAGTTGCCGGGTTATTTTTCGCCATAACTCTTTCTCCGTCCTATTTGGGGCTGGTTAATGGGCTGCTCTGCGGCGGCGCTCTCCTCCTCATAACTACTTTTTCGAACTACTTTCTAGCATTTTATGCGTTAAGAAAGGATCCGGTTTATGATTTAAGGCGGACGGCGGCGCTTTCTCTTTACTGCTGGATTTTATGGCTTGTTTTCATTTTCATGGGATATGTTACCGCTGTCTTTTTGGGTGTTGTGTGGGCTATTAGACTTTGTCTTCTTGGTTTTTCCGCTGTTCTGATCCTACGTTTTATTGTGCTTTATGTGACAGCGTCTTCTAGGTTTAAACGGTTTCTCTTATCCTCCATTATCCCTCCGTTTCTATGTTTGGTTCCATTTACGCTTTTGTGGTTAAATTTAGTCGATCCTTTGCGGTTTTCCCTCTTTTTATCTTATGCGTTGGGCATTGCACTTGCCTCAAGTTTCTTCTTCATCTTTCTCTTGGACAATGTAGGCAAACGAATTGTAGGCGCTTCATCCATGTCTATTTTTAAGGCTTTTCTGCTGAACTGGATTGCAGATTTGACCTCTCCTTTTGAATTTTTCCTCGACAGCCTAAGTGAAGAGCAAGATGTGGACGTTTCTATCTTGCAATTTGAAAGCGTGAATGGCAAGACTTTCATAACCGTGCCTTCTGTTCATCCCGGCCCCTTCAAAAACATTGGAAGCAGTCTTCTGCCGTTCATGCTTAAAAATGCCTTAGAACAAAAGTTTAATAGTGTTGCGTGTGTGCCGCTGGGGCTGCTTGGGCACGAGCTTGATTTGGCTTCTCAAAGTCAGAATCAAAAGATAATTGATTCTGTTGTTAATTCGGCGGATTTTAAGGTTGACGAAGACAAAGCAACCCCGTTTATTAAAGTTGGAAATGGGTTAGCCACTGCTTGTTGCCAAATCTTCGGCGAGACAGCTTTCATTGCTTTTTCCTTAGCCCCAAACACGACTGAGGATATTCCACAAGAATTAGCCCCAGTAGTCCAACGGGAAGCCGAAAGGCTGGGGCTTAAAGCATGCGTGGTTGTAAACGCCCACAACAGCATAGACGGCATGGTTGGCTCTAAAAAAGCTTTAGACGCATTAGAGGCTGTTGCAATGGATTGTCTGGAAAAGGCTTCTTCTATGGATAGGTTGCCGTTTAAGATAGGTGCCGCTACTATAAAGCCTAAAGAGTTTAGTCTAGCAGACGGCATGGGGCCTGGCGGTATAACTGTGTTAGTTGCTCAAGTTGGCAAGCAGAGAACAGCCTATGTGGTGTTTGATGGGAACAACATGGTTTCTGGACTGCGGGAAAAAATTCTGTTAGCATTACAATCCATCGGTATTAGTGAAGGTGAAGTTTTCACGACAGACACGCATTCTGTGAATGCCTTAACATTGAACAAGAGAGGTTATCACCCAATAGGCGAAGTTATGAACCATGAAAAAATTATTGACTATGTAAAAGAGGCGGTGCACTTTGCAGTTGCCAACTTAGAATGGGCAAGGTCTGGATGCCGAAACGTGCTGGTTCCAAGGGTTAGAGTTATTGGACAAAAATCGCTAGAAAAATTGTGCTTGCTCCCAGACAAAGTGATTTATAGGGCTAAAAGAATAGTTGTTCCCCTGTTTGCCGTCACCTCTTTACTTTTAATGTTAGTTTTGCTTTTGGTTTAGGCTAACACTAATAAGGATGTTAGTTCCCTCTTTCAAATTCTAGAAGGGTTATAGTCTTGCTTAAAGAGGTTAGACTCCATGGTAGAGGCGGGCAAGGCGCAGTCACTGCTGCTCAACTATTGGCTCACGCCGCACACATGGAAGGCAAACATGTGCAAGCCTTCCCATTTTTCGGAGCTGAACGCCGTGGGGCTCCAGTAAAGGCCTTCGCAAGAATAAGCGACAGCCCGATTCTTCTTCGCAGCCAAGTCTACAGCCCAGACTACGTGTTAGTTTTAGACCCTCAACTCTACAAAATAATAGACGTGACTGAAGGCCTTAGAAAAGACGGCGTAATAGTTCTAAACACTACCAAAAAACCTAACGAGCTTGGATTAGCTGGTTGGCATGTTGCCACAGTGGATGCTACGGGAATTGCTCTGGAATTGAACCTTCGCGTTGCAGGACAACCCGTCGTTAACACTTCAATTTTAGGAGCCTTCGCTGGAGCAACCAACGTGGTTAGTTTAGAAAGCGTTCTGAAAGCTATAAAGGAAAACTGGCGGGGAAGCGCCGGAGAAAAAAACGCCCATGCAGCCGAGCTTGCTTATAAACGTTTAATAAAAGGATGGTAGACGGACATGAAGGTTCCTAAAACTCGTAGAGAAATGCCTCTAACGCCTTTATCTCTGCCGACTGTTGGAAGCATGGGGAAAACTGGTTCTTGGAGAACCTTCAAGCCAGTGATCAATTATTCAACTTGCACAAAATGCACGCTTTGCTGGATTTATTGTCCAGACGGGGCGATAACAAGACGCGAAGATGACTCTCCAGAAATTGACTACGAGTATTGTAAAGGCTGCGGAATATGCGCCAACGAATGTCCAGTTAAAGCCATAACCATGGAACGGGAGGAATAATAGATGACGCAAATTGTAATTGACACGGCGAATCACATAGCAAGCTACGCGGCAAAAGCGGCAAGAGCTAAAGTGGTGGCAGCATATCCTATAACCCCCCAAACAACCATCGTGGAAAAAATTGCAGAGTTTGTTGAAAGGGGAGAAATGGATGCTGAATATATCCGCGTGGAATCCGAGCACAGCGCAATGGCAGCGTGTATAGGTGCTGCAGCTGCTGGTGTTAGAACTTTCACTGCAACATCAGCACATGGCTTGGCTTTGATGCATGAGGCTTTACATTGGGCTTCTGGTGCTCGTTTGCCCATAGTTATGGCGGTTGTTAACCGGGCAATGGGAGCGCCCTGGAGCATATGGCCTGATTTCAGCGACTCTCTTTCGCAGAGGGATACTGGTTGGATTCAGTTTTACTGTGCCGACAATCAAGAGGTTTTTGACACCATTATACAAGCGTATAAGCTTTGCGAGGATGAACGGGTTTTTCTCCCGGCAATGGTTTGCCTTGAAGG
The DNA here is from genome assembly GCA_038882475.1 of Bathyarchaeia archaeon. Taxonomy (GTDB): domain Archaea; phylum Thermoproteota; class Bathyarchaeia; order Bathyarchaeales; family Bathycorpusculaceae; genus JABFQN01. Next base: position 43,599 of record JAVZOF010000001.1, on the reverse strand, counting down.
CTTTCTTCTCTCCCACACCTACATGCCCGTGCAAATCCACGATCAAAATGAAATTGATAATTTTCTGCCACCATACAAGTCTGGATGGACTTTAGATGTAAATGATCCAGTCACGCATGCGAACTTGGTTTCGCCAGAATGGTACATGGAGTTTCGGTACATGATTCAGGAGGCTATGGAAAAGGCTAAACGGCTTATCCCAGAAATCGCTATGGAATATGGGAGACGTTTTGGGTTCCAGTATGGAGGGCTTGTCGACAATTACCAGTGTGAAGATGCAGATTTAATCATCTGTACTATGGGAACTATGGGCTGTGAAGCCAAAGTCGCTGTTGACAACCTTAGAAAAGAAGGCTTGAAGGTGGGAGCAGCAAGAATACGGGTTTACCGACCCTTCCCAGTGGAAGAAATTAGGAAGATGGCAGAGCAAACACGCATTATCGCTACAATAGACCGCCATATCTCTTTTGGAATGGAAGGCTTCCTAGCGTCAGAAGTTAAGGCTTCCCTTTACCACATGGAAGACAAACCCTTGATTGCCAGTTTTATTGCTGGTTTGGGAGGACGAGACGTGACATTTAAAACCATAGAGGGAATAGCCAAAAAATCACTAAAATGGCTAGAAAGGGGCAAAATTGAGAAAGAAACCGAATGGGTTGATTTAAGGGAGTGAAACAAGAATGGTGTCCATAAAAGAACTTCCAAAAGAAGAATATCTACTTAAAGGACACGCAGCATGTGCAGGATGCGGTCCATCCATCGCGCTTCGCTTACTGTTTAAAGCCTTGGGAAACAAAGTGTTCCTTGTCGTCCCTGCATGCTGCACAACAGTTATTCAGGGCCCATATCCATACACGTCTTTCGCTGTTCCTCTTCAGAACATGTTGTTTGAGGCTACGGGCGCCACAGCGTCAGGGGTTGCAGCCGCCTTGCGAATTCGAGGCTTAGAAGACATAACAGTTGTGGGATGGGCTGGTGATGGTGGAACAGTAGACATTGGCATTCAAGCCTTGTCTGGGGCTGCTGAAAGGGAAACAAACTTCATCTACATATGCTATGACAACGAAGCTTACGGCAATACTGGACTGCAGCGGAGCGGCGCGACTCCTTATGGCGCATGGACAACCACCACGCCCACTGGTAAAAAAGAACGAAAGAAAAACATGCCTTTCATCATGGCCGCCCATAGAATACCTTATGTTGCAACAGCATGCCCCTCATACCCCATAGACTTTGTTAACAAACTTAGAAAAGCAAAGGAGATTAAAGGCACAAAATACATCCACGTGTTGGCGCCATGCCCCACAGGATGGCGCTATGACTCAAGCAAAACCGTTGAAATTGGAAGGCTCGCAGTTCAAACAGGGATATGGGCGCTTTACGAAATTGAAAACGGCAAGTTTAGGCTTAACTTTCCAAGTGACCGGCTGGTGGATAAGGCAAAACGTAAACCAGTAAAGGAATATCTGTCCATGCAAGAAAGATTTCGCCACCTTACAGAGGCTGACATTGAAAAGATTCAAATGTGGGTTGACGAAGACTGGGAGTATTATCGTAAACTAGCCTCCTCCGAAACGTGTGTCTGATTTGGCATCACACGGAAAAATATAAGAATCCCAAAGATTATGGTATAGTCTGTTACACCGCCATCACTAGTCAAAACAGTAAAGGAGGTAGAATATGTCTGAGGAAAAACAGAAGAAACCTGCAAAGGAAGAAAAAACTGCGAAACCAACGCAAATAAACGAGAACATAGTGCTCATCGGCAAGAAACCAATAATGAACTACGTGGTTGCCTGCCTAACATTCTTCAATTCTGGCGCGCAAAAAGTTGTTATAAAAGCTAGGGGGCGGGCAATCAGCAGAGCAGTCGACACCGTTGAACTGTTAAGACGGGCTTTTGTTAAAGACCTACAGCTCAAGGACATTTCAATAGGCACAGAGGAGGTCACGCGCGGAGAGGGACAGAAAACCAACGTTTCAACCATTGAGATAACAGTGGCAAAATAGGAAAAACCCCAAATCCCCTTTAACTAAATATATGCCTTCATCAAACTTATTGCAGATTCTAAATTTTATTTTCTAAAATCTTAACAGATAGCTATATAAAACCAGTTTTCCTAAATGGTAAAATCCTATGGTGAGGCATATGGCGGCTTATCCAAAAATTGTTGTAACCCCTCCCGGACCAAAAGCAAGAGAACTTGTAAAAAAGGATGAAAGGCTTATTTCACCGTCTTATGTGCGTTTCTACCCCCTTGTCGTTGAGTCTGGTGAAGGCTGCATAATCAGGGATGTTGACGGAAACGAGTACATAGACTTCAACTCTGGATTAGCGTGCCTCAATGTTGGACATAACCATCCAAAAGTCATCGAAGCCATAAAAAAGCAATGTGACCGCTTTCTTCACTATTCTAACACAGATTTTTACTATAACGAAGTTATTGCGCTGGCAGAAAAACTTACAGAAATCACGCCTGGAGGTTTCGAAAAGAAAGTTTTCTTCTGCAACAGTGGGACAGAGGCTGTTGAAGCAGCGGTTAAGCTGGCAAAGTGGCATACAAGAAAACAGCTTTTCATAAGTTTTATAAACGCGTTTCACGGTCGCACTATTGGCTCTTTATCCTTCACAGCTAGCAAACCAGCCCAAAGACGTTACTTCTTTCCCTTAATGCCAGGCGTAACCCATGTTCCATACCCATACTGTTACCGTTGCCCCTTCAAACAGACTTATCCCGACTGCCATTACTGGTGCATCGACTTCATAGACGAGTTTGTACTGCAAAAGTATGCCCCTCCAGAAGATGTTGCAGCAATAATATTTGAACCCATCCAAGGCGAAGGAGGATACGTGGTTCCACCACCCGAATACTTCAAGCTCTTGAAGAAACTTGCCGACAAATACGGTATTCTGTTAATAGACGATGAAGTGCAAGCTGGTATGGGTAGAACCGGAAAATGGTTTGCCGTCGAACATTGGAACATAGAACCAGACATACTTTGCAGTGCAAAAGCACTGGCTTCCGGACTACCTTTGGGAGCAACCATTGCAAAAGCCAAAATAATGGATTGGACGGGTGGTTCCCATGCAAGCACTTTCGGGGGAAACCCGCTTTCATGTGCTGCTGCAATCGCAGTTATTAACGTGATTAAAGAGGAGAGGCTTCTGGAAAACGCCGCGAAACAAGGAACATATATTCAAAAAAGACTTGAAGAGTTAAAGGAGGAAAGCGAGATAATTGGCGATGTTAGGGGAAAAGGCTTAATGATAGGCATGGAACTTGTAACGGATAAAGAAAGCAAAAAACCAGCAGCGGACAAAGCAAACGAAATTATGATACGTTCCTGGAAACGGGGAGTTGCAGTAATCACCTGCGGAGTTTCCACAATAAGAATTATGCCCCCCCTCAATATCTCAGGAGAACTTGTGGACTCAGCGCTGAACATAATTGAAGATGTAGTAAAAGAAGTTGAGAAGGAAAAATAGGCTTAAAGAGTATACCTATGGAAATCCGAAGGCTTAGCATAAACGACTATTGGGAACTAGTCGATCTTTGGTCAAAGGCTGGACTGCCTTTCAAACTGAAGGGAAGAGACAGCTATGAATCTATAGCCAAACAGATGGATGCAAACCCCGACTTCTTCATAGGAGCCTTTGAAAATGGAAAGCTTATTGGCGCTGTCATCGCCAGTTGCGACGTGCGAAAAGGATGGATAAACCGCCTAGCAGTAGACCCCGATTTTAGACGCCGCGGCGTCGCAAAAGCCCTAATAGCCGAAGCTGAAAAAGCCCTTAGGCGACGAGGAATCAGAATTTTCTGCGCTCTGATTGAAGATGTCAATACTGCTTCTAAGGAGCTTTTTAGAAAATGCGGTTATGTTGAGCATCATGACATAATTTACTTTAGTAAACGCGACAGCGACGACGTCTAACCCAAATTATGCTTCTCTATGTTCCGGTTTTGGTTCGTGCACAAAGAAAAGCGCCAAAGCTGCTGAGGGTATAGCCAAAACCATCACCAAGAGAAATGGAAGCTGTGGAGAAAACAAATCATACAACAATCCTCCCATCGCACCTCCTATAGCCATAGAGATATAAGTGAAGAAGTTCATTGAGCCCGTAACTTTCCCACGGTGCCCTTGAGGAACCAAGTCTGCAAACAATGACTGGTAGGAGGAAAACCCTAAAAGCATTGAAAAACCTGTAAGGGGCATTGCTATAAAAAGGGTTGGATAGCTTCCATAAATAAAGAGGAGAATTGCAGGAAACGTTAGCAGTTGCGACATTATTAGGGGGATTTTTCTTCCAGCTTTGTCAATAAGCTTTCCCGCTGGGATGGCTGAAATCACCATGCAAAGGAAAAGGGCTGTCATAACATATCCCCATTTAATGCGGGCAAGCTGAAGCGCTGGATCCTCTTGAGGAGGGATGCTCGGTGTTGGGGATCCTCCGATTTGCAAAACATAGAAGGCGTAAACTAAAAACAGTGTTTGAATCATGGCGAATGACGAGCGCATCATCAGCTCTGAAAAGAACAAGAAGAGCATTGAGCGGGGTACAAGTTTCCAAACATTTATTCCGTCCTTTAAAGCTCTTGGATAGGAGCGAAGAGCATCTTTAAAGCTTAGTCTTTCCACGGTTTTCATGCTTTCTTTCAGTTTTAACCGCACAATGGCTGCTGACAGATAAAATATCACTACAATTGTGTAGGCTATTCGCATTCCCCACTCGGAACCGAAATTAGCTACCAAAAGAAGAGCGACTATAGGCGCTGGAGTTGTCGAAACACTCATTATTAGGTTTAGGAGAGAGAACCCTATCCCCCGCTTTTCAGGCGGCAAGGAGTCAGCCATCATAGCATTTAACGCCGGCTGGTAGAGAAGGCAAATATTTTGTAAAACAGCACCAATTAGAATGTAGTGCCAGTTTGGGGCAGCGGCATAGAAAATAAAGGAAAGGGCAACACCGAAAGTTAATGTTGATATAAGCCAGCGTCTCCCGTACTTGTCTGCTAAATAGCCTCCCGGAAATTGGACAGATGCTAAGGCTAATAGTGAAGCGAAAGTTATTAGCCCAAGAATTGATGGGCTTCCACCAAGCTGGATAACGTAGTCAGGATAGTAGGTTCCTGGAAGCTCCCCAGCGAAGTCCATTAAAATCCAGCTTATGATGAGAATTAGATAGTTTCCTCTGAAGAAAGAGAATTCTATTTTAAGTTTGTCTTTAAATGTCACCCTTGGCCCTCATCGGTTCTAATGTTTTAGAAATTGGTGGGTTTGGCTATGACTTCCTTTATTTTTAGGTTAAAGAATCTAGCAGTGTTGGCTGAACATATGCGGAGAGCGGTATCTGCGCCTCTGCCGGTTCCTGCAATAGCTACAATTTCCTTGTTTTCGGGGATTAGACCAGCGTCTGTTGCCATAAGTGTTATTTCTACGCATACTTTCGTTCCTTCGCCCATGCGCCTAAGGGTGTGGGCTATCAGTTCTAACGGCTGGATTGTGCCTAAGTCTTTTCGAATTGCCCGTTCCACACTGCTCAAAGCATGGGTTCCTGTGAAAATTTTCGCTCCGTTCCGTAGAATTTCCTCCCTAAACTCTTCTTTTAATTCGGTTTTCCCAGGCTGCTGGAAACCGAAGCAGTGGGTTACTATAACAACGTTGTATCCTTTGAAGATTTTTGATGCCTTTGCGCCCGTCTCACCTGTTGTAGAGGCAACCACGATATCGTTTATTCCTTCTTTTCCAATGTATTCCTTGACAATCTTTAACAAAATATCCGTGTTTTGTTTCCCAGCTGTATTGAAGTATGTAACTTTCTTTTCAGCGAAACTCATTTATCGTCACCTTGCGCCTTTATCTTTTACGAGGTTTTTCTTAACGGTTTTCTTTTCAATTCTGTGCCGCAAATGCGACATCTTCGGGATTTATAGTCGGCTGGGTATTTTCTGCGGCAAGCCGGGCAATACCTAATCCATTTTAGTGGGAGGCGTATGCCAAAGGTTGCGAGGGATGCGAACTCTATGCCTAAATGTTTAGCCACATTTTGTATGGAGTAATCGTCGGTGGCTATCAGGGGCATGTACCCTTGCATTTTCAACTGTAGAGCTAATGCTAAAACTTGTAAGTCTGTTTCTGAAAGAGAAAATGCGTCTCCAACAGCGTTTGCTGAAGCCTTAACCCTTTCAAGAAAGGTGTTCCCCGGCATTTTCACCTTCAATTTTCTGTTTTCAACTGAGGTTTTAAACCGAACCCAAGCCATAGAGCTTCCAGCGACTTCCTCTTTAACCATTGGAACTGTGTATTGTTCTTCACTTATTGAGAAAGGGTCAAATCCAGCCACAAAGGCTGAAGTGTCTAAAACTACGACCTTTTTTCTGGAAATAGCCGTTAGATTTTTCCCCCAATTCCGCGGAATAGAAGGCGACTTCTCAGACGGTTGTAAAAGTTTTCTCGGAAACGTATGAAGGTTGTTTCATTTTTGGAACGTGTAACTATTATGCTTGAGTTATGAGATTCTACAACATGTTTATAAGCACCGTCCACAACGGCAAGGACTTTTTTAGGCCTCAGAACCGTCACTGTAATTTTAGAGTTGGCTGGAAAAACGATGGAGCGCAGGACACTTAAAGAGCAAATGGGGGTTAAAACAAAAGCTTCAACAGAAGGGTCTAGAACGGGTCCTCCGGCTGAAAGCGAATAGCCAGTAGAGCCTGTTTGTGTGGCTATCATTACGCCGTCTGCTTGGCAGTCTAAGACTGGTTCGTTATCTTTTGAGACTTTTGCGTATAGTAGCTTCACTGGCTCATCTACTGTTATTAAGACTTCGTTTAAAGCCTCTGGGAGTTCAGTGTTGCCAGCAGTTATGGCGAGTTTTTCACATTTTTCTGTTAGGAATTCGCCTCTTAGGCACTTGTCAACCGCTGTGAACGTGTTTTTCGGTGAAATTTCTGTTAGGAAACCTCTGACACCCATGTTGATTGCCAGTATTGGAGGTTCTGGTTTTGGAAGTGCGACGCATGTTCTTAAGATTGTTCCATCGCCGCCAATTGTTATTATTAGGTCTGTTTTCATTTTCTCTAGAGGACTGAAATCCCATTCTTTCTTTAGTTTTCCCTTCAACGTTTCTTCAACGTAAACCTTCAATCCCTTTTTGTTTAGATATTCTGCTGTTTCCTCTGCAAGTTTTACAGCTTTCTTTTTGTCGAAACGTGCCACGATGCCGACGCTTTTAAACACTTCTTCTCCCTTCGAAAGCAACATGAGTTTGTTACCTTAACTTATATATGGGTGTTGTTTAAAATTGCTGTGGTGGGAACGTTAAGCTGGTGGTGATGTGAGCAAACCCGTTGATGTTGGGAGTCTCCGTGAAGGCGGATACATTATTGTTGACGGGGAACCATGCCGAATAGTTGAAATAACAAAGTCTAAACCGGGAAAACATGGCTCTGCAAAAGCGCGAATCGTAGCCATAGGCGTCTTTGACGGCGTGAAAAGAAGCATTGTAAAACCTGTGGACGCCAATGCTGAAGTGCCCATAATCGAAAAAAGAAGCGGGCAAATCTTCGCTGTAACCCCATCCAGCGTCCAAATCATGGACCTTGAAACCTACGAATATCTTGACGCACCTTATCCAGAAGAGGAAGATTTGAAGGCTAAACTGACGCCCGGCGTTGAAATCGAATATTGGCGAATACTAGGCAAAGTGAAAATTGTAAGGACAAAATAGGATAGCTACTCCTTTTTGTTTAACCAAGTCTCAGTTCTTTGGATTCTCTTATTGTGAAGTTAAAAGATGGAAGAACTGTTCAAATTAGAACATTCCGATCACAAGACAAGGATAAACTTATTGAAATGTATGAATCCCTTTCCAACGACGCTGTGCGCTGGGGCATGCCCCCTTACACAAGGGAAAGATTAGAAGAAGGCTGGTTTAGAAACCTCCAAAACATAACGGCAATAGTGGCTTTTCACGGGGATAAAATTGTTGGGCATGCCCAAATTTTTAAATTCCCCCACCTAAGACGGAAGGGAACAGCGGATCTTCTCACGTATATTCACCAAGACTTTCAAGGTGTGGGTTTGGGCACTGTGATGCTCGACAAGTTAATAGAACTTGCAAAGAAAGAAGGACTGCATAGAATAGGCTTGTATGTAGTGGCGGATAATGAGCCTGCTATCCGTCTATACCAGAAAATGGGCTTTAAAGTTGAAGGCGTTATGAAAGACGCTTATTTTGGCGAGGATGGGAAATACCATGACATGCTTGTTATGGGTTTGCTGCTTGAGTAAGAGCAAGTTATCTCCACCATTCCCAGCCGAGTTTTTTGAAGCTTACATATAGGATTAGGAGGATAACTCCCCAGCTAAGGGCTATTGCAGCTGCTTCTAAGATTATGTTTGCCTCGCTTAGGTAAGTGTAGCTTGCCCACGCGCTTAACCCGCATAAACCCACAAGGATTAGGATAAATGCGGCACACTGGATTGCTCGTTCCGCAGTCAAGCCTCACCCATCCATCTAAACCTAGAATTCGGCAAGTTTTGTTTTAAGGTTTTTCATTAACCTTATTTGGCTGTTTTGCATATACCCTTTTTGAAGCCGATGATGCGAGAAGAGCCGTCTGAATTGTGAAGATCTCTGAGGAGAGCTGAGGCTTCACTCCACTGGGATCTCATATTCATGCTTTCTTGGCAAACGAATCTCCAATATACCCCGTTTAAAGCGGATTTCCATGCGGTCCATGTAAACTGGAACTGGAATCCGTGTTTGACAATGGAATCTCTGAAACTCGCCTCTGTAATGGGTTATGCCAAAATCGTCAAAACTTATTTTGCGCTTCATTTTGGCTGAAATTTCAATTGTGTCCTTGCCGACTGGTTTAACTTGTATAGAGTTTTGCTCAGCATATGGCAGGTCAACAGTCACTATGACTTCTTCGCCTGTTATCATTATGTCGCGGAGGGGTTCCATTGAGCATGTTCTGCAATTCCAGCTGGGTCTCTCCATTAGGGTTTCTCTCACTCCTTCAGCCCAAGCCTCAAGGTTTTCAAAATATTCATCTATTAAGTCGAAGATGGAACGTCTTCTTCTGCTGCGTTCTGTCATCTCTTACTTACCTCCTAGGATATGTAAAGTGGAATATCATACTCCTGTGTCTTCCGCATTTTTGTCAGTTCTTGCTGGGTTCTCTTCATCATATCCCTCGCTTTCAGACGTATCTCCTCACCCTTCTCTAGAAGTTTCGAAACATCCACTTTCACTCCAGTCAAATTTGTTAACTGTTCCAACGCTTTGGCCGCGGCTTCCGGATCCGGATAGTTAAAGAAGCACTGCGCCAGCAGTGTTAAAGCCGGCACTCCTAATGTAGCACAGTACTGAAGCATAACGGCTTGAGGTCCAACCATGTAGCCCTCCCTTAGAATTTCTAATCCCTTGTCTTGAGCCGTTTTCAACATTTCTGGGCTTGAAGCAGCAGCGAAAACCTTTAACTCGTCAAGGTCCTGTCTTTCCTGGGTTGGTATGCCGCTCACTGAAATCATCATTTTAACATCTTTGCTTCTTCCCCAGTCGATTAACGCATGCATAATCGGATATATCAAGTCCTCTCGGAGGGCAGTTTCAGAAACCGCTAAAAGAATCTGGTTGTTTCCAAAAATCCTTACAGGCGAGTGGGGTAAGCCTTCATGTAAAACGATTATGGGTGGAAGAAGCCTAGAATCCATGTAAGCAGTTTCCTCTAAATTAAGCTCCGAAATCAAATGTGAAGCAGCTATAACGCCGACAAGTCCAACGTCTGGGAAGCCGAAAATCATAACAGTTCCTTTCGGAATTTCCTTCTTTTCAATAATTTTGATTTCTTCGTTCAAGGCTTTATCCTCTTCAAATGCTCTGTAAGACAAGCTGTAAAAACCTTGCGGAATAAGAGGGAGGTTATTTGTCCTTCACAATGTTATGCCATAAACTCTTCTATTCTATCGAGGATTTTCTCTATTCTCATGTGGGCTTTCATCTCTTTTCGCCAATCTTCTGGGAAATTGCGTTTAAACCTTCCAGCCGCACGTTTGTCCATGATGATGATTATGCCTTTATCTTCTGGACTTCGTAGGAGTCTTCCAGCCGACTGGGCTAACGCGTTTAGGCATGGGATGGTGTTTGCGTAGTCGCCGGCTTTTGCTCCAAACTTTTCTTTAAAATATTGATATAGGGCTTTTTGGAGCTCTGTCTTTTTTGGGTATGGCAGTCCTACGAGGATGACGGCTGAGAGCATGCTTTTTCCTTCCATTGTCATGTCAACCCCCTCGCTTATTTTTCCTCTTGCAACGCCGAAGACAACGCAGCGCCCGTTTGTCTGTAAAAATTTCAGTACATCAACAATTTTTGTTCGTTTTTCTTCCACAAGCAACGGTGAATTCAGCTTTGCCATTTTGACAATTTCCCGCATAACTTCGTAGGATGGGAAGTATACGGCGATTCTCCCTCCAACTTTTTGGATTATTTGGTTTAGGTGTGTAGCTATGCGTTTCCACTGGATTTCCCCTCTTTTCTCAAACTTTGTTGTCACCGCCTCATCTACAAGGATAAGCCTATTCTCCGGGGGGAAGGGGCTTGGAAGCTCTAAGCTTTGACATCGGCTTCTTTCAAGACCTAAAACATCCATGTAATAGTTCATGTTCCAGAGGGTTCCAGACATGAGGATGGCGGAGCGAAGCTCGTTTATGACGCTTGCTGCCAAAGACGGGTCAAGACATCTAACCCCAAGTCTCACCAGTTTCTTTCCATCCCTGTCAACTTCAACCTTAATGTATTTTACATAGCTGGAACCCGTTAGGCTCACCCAGTCCAAAAGGAAGTCGACGCAGCGGGCAAGGTAAGATACAGGGCTTTTTCCCATTTCGCTTCGTTTTTGGCGTACAAATTCTCCCTTATCAGCGATTTCTTGAAGGATTTCAAGGAGTTTACTGTGGTTAAAATTAAGCTTCTTGGCTAAAGCCTCGGTTAAGGCTTCTCCCTCGATTATGTGTTCAACATCTAACCCGTAATTTCTGTAAACCTTCCTCCCAAAATCCATCAAAACCTCGTGTAAAGCCTTCAAAAGGTCGAAATCGTCAACTTCAAAGGTTTTAACTTCTTTTTGTGCTCTTCGCACAGACCTTGAAGAAAGTTCGTCTGAAAATATGCCCGCCGAATAGTAGGGTAGGCTGTGGGCTTCGTCGAAGACGCAGTTGATGTCTTTGACGCGGATGCCTGCCCTGCCCAAAATCGAGCCGCGAATGGCTTCAACGAGAATGTAATTGTAATTGCCTATCACAATGTCTGCATATCTTGTTAGAATTTTTGTTACCTCGTAGGGGCAAAGTTCCTCATCGCGGCATATTCCATAAACCTCGTCTGGCAAAAGGGGGCCAATCTTTTTTATTTTGCCTACGACATTGTAAGCGTGCCAGCTTGGCTTCCATCCGCTGTATGTTTTGTCAAAGTATTTGCATGCACCGCCAAAAGTGCCTTCCTTTAAGCCCTTACAGTAGTATAGGAAATCTCTATAGCTTATGTCCTTGAGTTTTGAGTCTTCAGCAGCGTTGGGGCACATTTCCTTTTTACTCTTAAAAATTGAAGCTGTGAAGTTTACGCTGCAGTGTTCTTTGATGTTTTTCAGTTCTCTAGCGTAAATTTCAAGCTGGTTTTTCGTTCTAGTTAGAGCTACAAGCCTCCCCAGCGATGGATTCAGCTCTCTAGCTGCAAAAAAGGCTGTTAAAACTGAAATGGATTTTCCAGTGCCGCAAGGTGAAGAAAGCAGCCCTATTTTTCCGTTTTTCATGGTCTCATAGGCAAATTTTATGGCGCTAAGTTGAAAGGGGCGAAAGCTTGAGTATGGAAAGAACTCTTTAACCAAACCCTTAAAATGGTCGCCCGCGTCTTTTCCTTCCTTTTTTGCTAATGTTGTGTAGACGGTCTTTTTTGTAAGCAAGGTTCCGCAGTTCCCACAGAAACGGTTCTTCAAATATTCGCTAGGAGCATATTTTTTTCCGCATCGGCGACAAACATACTGCATATCCATTTCTAGATTTTCACTCAATTCAGTAATGACTTTTGAAATAAAAGAAGTTTGCCTAGTAGGCTTTACGAAATACTTAGGTTTAAGTTAAGCGCAAACCATTTTAAACGTGGGTGGCACAACCTTGTCAGACGGGTTTAAACCAACAGTTTTTGCTGATGTCCGCGAAAGCATGGATGTTAAAGACTACTTAAAAGAGTTTGGATGCGAAGTTATAGAGAAGGCTTTAGCACCAGCAGACTACGTGGTTGCCGGAGATTATGCTGTCGAAAGGAAGGAGCTCCACGACTTTTTCCGTTCAGTTTTCGACGGCAGACTTTTTGAACAAGCTGAAAGATTGGCAAAAACCTATGCGAATGCTTGCTTGATTGTTGAGGGAGACGTTGTCTACGCCGTAAGAGGTGTTCGCACTCCCCAAGCCCTTTGGGGTGCACTAGCAAAGGTTATGGCAAGCCACCACATTTCCGTGGTGTTCACGCCAGACGAGGCGCACACAGCCATGTTTCTTTGCGCGTTGGCTAAAAAACTGCAGGAGGAAGAGAGGCGAAAAATAGCTGTTAAGCATAAGCCGAAAATGTACACCCTTAGGCAGAGGCAACTCCTACTCATACAAAGCTTGCCGCAAGTAGGTCCTGAAAGGGCTGAAACTCTCCTTAGAAGGTTCGGGAGTGTTAGACGTGTTTTCCAAGCTTCAAAAAGGGAACTGTTATCCGTAAAAGGACTGGGCGAAAAAACAGTAAAAGCCATAACAGAGGTTTTAGACACTAAATACCCGGGGCTGGAGCAGCAATAGCCCTTTCTAAATGTGCTTTTTTCCGTAATCGCATAGCTCTGTTAATGGGCATTCCTTGCACTTTGGGTTTTGCGCCCTGCAAGTGTATTTTGCTAGAAGCCAAAATAGCCCGCCTGTTCTTTTCATCCTTTGGAAGGAAACGTTTACAGCCTCTTGAACTTCACTGTATTTCGCGTTTTCCTTCACCAACCCAGGTCTTTTTGCGATGCGGTAAGCTTCTTTTTGCCTCCTCTTTTGGCAAGGTTAAAACCGCGTTTAAGTCGCCGTGAAACTTCTCTAACACCGCCTTTGATATTTCCTTAATCCTTTTTACTTAACATTCTATAATCCACCACGCCTAATTGCCTCTCTAATTTCGTTTAAATCCGCCTCAGCTAAAACTTCTGGTTTAACCTCAAACCTTGCGGGCTAAACCCCCATAAGCTCTAATACAGTTAATCTCGCTGGTGTTTTGGCTTAAAACCGTTATAATAAGGTTTTTGAAGAGATCGGAGAAAACATCTTTGGGATATTCTAAACCAGTATTTGCCATACTTGGCTTCCACGACTGGAATTAACTTCGGGTCTAAAACCTTCACAGTTATCACAAAATATACTGTGCTGAAGGTTTAAATGTATTTAAGGATGTAAGCAGTCTTAAATCTGGAGAATGCCATGGCACTGGAAAGACTTGGCTCATCGCTTCATGAGGCTTTACGGAAGCTTTTCAGAGCGGCGGTTGTGGATGAGGCTGCTGTTAAAGAGCTTGTCAGAGATGTGCAGCGGGCTTTGCTACAGGCAGACGTAAACGTCCAGCTTGTTCTTGACATTTCTAAACGTATAGAAGAGAGAGCCATTAAAGAAAAGGTTCCTCCCGGCATTTCACGACGCGAACACGTTATTAAAGTTGTTTATGAAGAGTTGACGCGCTTTCTAGGCGAAAAGCCTGCTCCTTTAAAGGTGGAGCCCGGCAAAAGAAAAGTCTTAATGCTTGTTGGCATTCAAGGCTCGGGGAAAACGACCGCTGCAGCCAAGCTTGTGAGATACTTCCAGAAAAGAGGCTTAAAACCCGCCTTAATATGTGCGGACACGTATCGCCCCGGAGCCTTTGACCAGCTTAAACAATTAGCCAACAGAATAAATGTGCCCATTTACGGCGATGCTAGAGCCAAAGACCCAGTTAAAGTAGCCCTTGAAGGCTTAAAAATGTTCAGTGACAAAGACATAGTCATAGTGGACACGGCTGGACGCCACAAAGAAGAGCGCGAACTAATCAAAGAAATGAGGATGCTGGAGGAGAAAATCAAGCCGGATGAGGTTATGCTGGTCATAGACGGCACCATTGGACAGCAAGCCCTTATGCAAGCCAAAGCCTTCAATGAAGCAACTTCTATAGGCTCCATACTGGTAACAAAGCTAGACGGCTCTGCAAGGGGAGGAGGCGCCTTATCCGCTGTCGTGGCAACCGGCGCACCAATAAAGTTCATAAGCACCGGCGAAAAAATCGAGGATATTGAGCCCTTTGTTCCATCCCGTTTCGTCGGCCGACTCCTCGGTATGGGTGACTTAGAAACCTTAATTGAACGGGTACGCGAAGCCGAAGTTAAAGTTCCAGAGAAAAAGACTAAGGCTATTTTAAGCGGCAAATTCACGTTAACAGACATGTATGAACAGTTTGAAGCTATACGTAAAATGGGGCCTTTCCAGAAGATTTTGAAAATGCTTCCGGGAATGTCCTATAATGTGCCCGAAGATATGCTTGAAATGGCTGAAGGCAAACTGGAAAAGTGGCGAGTCATAATTCAATCCATGACCCCTGAAGAAAGAGAAAACCCGAAAATCTTTAACGCTTCAAGGATAAGACGTGTGGCGCGGGGTTCCGGAACAGGCGAAAAAGACGTTAAAGAACTTTTGAAACAATATAGCCTCATGCGGAAAATGCTGAAAACCCTGCGGAGAAAGAAGCGGTTGCCTTTCTTTGGAAAAGGTTTACCCTTAGATGTTGGCTAACAGCAAATAGCAGAAAAGGGAGTTTCAGTGAACGTTCTGGAAAAGGCTTTGAAAATGCTTGAAAGGCATCCCCTATGCAACCATTGCTTAGGGAGACAGTTTGCCTTTCTGGGACATGGAATGGAAAACGAGGAAAGAGGCAGAATACTGAAAAATGTTCTGGTGATGGAAGCCCAAGCACTAGCCCGCTTCAAAAAAGAGGAAGGAGTACGTATCCTCAAAATCCTTGCAACAAATGGCTTCTCAAAACAGGCTGAAGAAGCCCTCCGCAAAATTGGAAGCCGTGTCCCTAAGAAAACCTTTCCTAAAACATGTTTTCTATGTGAGAATCGTTTTGAAACAGTTGACGATTTGGCAAAGAAGGCCATCGAAAAGCTTAGAGAATACCAGTTTAACACGTTTTTAGTCGGCGTAGAATTACCCGTCAAGGTTGAGGAACGGGAAGACGAGTTTAGGGCTAGGTTCAATGTGGAATATGGGGAAAGCATTAAACTTGAGTTTGGAAGGCTTTTAAGCGCAAAAATTGTCCTATACAGCGGCGGCAGAAAGGTGGAGATTCGAAAGCCGGAGGTTGTTGTGCTTCTTAACCCTATGACAGAGGAAATACGGGTTCAGGTTAACCCCCTCTTCATAGCGGGGCGTTACAAGAAGTTTGCCAGGGGAATACCTCAATCAAAATGGTTCTGCACAAACTGTAGGGGGAAGGGATGCGAGAAATGTAATTGGACTGGGAAAATGTATCCAGAATCTGTAGAAGAAATAATAAGCCAGCCTTTTCTAGAGGCAACAGATGGCGTTAAAACCTCTTTTCACGCTTCTGGGAGAGAAGACATAGACGCACGCATGCTCGGCAAGGGCAGACCCTTCGTAATAGAGATTTCCCAACCTAAAAAGCGTTTTATAGACCTCAAAAAACTTGAGAAAACCATAAACACTTATGCAAAGGGCAAAGTTGAAATTTCAAGTTTACGTTTTGTGGATAGGGATTTTGTTAGGAAACTAAAGAAGGCAGAGTCAGCGCAGAAGGAGTACCGCGTCACCATAGAGTTTGAAAACGATGTTGCGGATGCAGACTTAAAACTGTTAGAAGAGAAACTAACCAACATTGTTGTCAATCAGAGAACCCCAGCCCGCGTCCTGCATAGGCGTGCAGATTTAACACGGGAAAAGTACATATATAAGGTGAAGGTAAGAAGATTGTCGCCGAAAAGGGCTGAAATGCGAATTCGCTGTGAAGGAGGACTGTATGTAAAAGAACTGGTGACTGGCGATGATGGACGTACGTCTCCCAGCGTCTCAGAGATTCTCGGACAAAAAGCGAAGCCTATAAAACTCGATGTCTTAAACGTAATTATATGAGTTAGGGGAATGGTGGAAAGTGAAAAAGTCAAAGGGGTATCGGTCAAAAACGCGACGTCTCCTTAAAAAAAAGCCTAGAGAAAAGGGAAAAATAAGACTCGGCAAGGTGCTTTGCGAGTACCAACCAGGCAACAGCGTAGTCATTAAAATAGACCCCAGCGTCCAAAAGGGTATGCCTCATAGGCGTTATCATGGAAAAGTGGGCACGGTTGTTGGTAAACGGGGAAAAAGCTACGTTGTAAACGTCACTCAAGGGGACGCTGTTAAGGAAATCATCGTTAGACCTGAACATTTAGAACCATATGGAGGATAGCTGAAATGTTGGAAAAGGCGGAGACGGAAAAAGTTAAGGAGAAGAGCTTGACTACTCCTCAAGTTAAAAAGTTGCTGGAGGAGCTTGGCGAGGAAAACCTTGACCAGTTTCAAAGACGTGTCCTCGATTACGCATCTAAGTTTTCTAAAGTTGACGCTGAGACGGCTGAAAAGCTTGTGAAAAAGCTTGTTGAGGAATTCGGCTTAGAAGAAACCGAAGCTGTTCAAATTGTCAATTGTATGCCGGGAAGTGTAGAAGAGCTTAGAGCTTTTCTCGGTGGTGGACGTAAAATTATTGAGTCTTCGAAGTTGGAAGCAATGGTTAAACTTTTAAACGAATATAAACTGAAATAATTCCTAAAATTCCTACTAATTTTAGATGTCAGATGAAAAGGCTGAAAAGGCGAATATGATGGAGAAGAGGTACGAAGAGTACGCTTATGTTCTAGATTTTCTCCCCCACGGACGGCCTGGTGTGCGGGTCACTGGGAGGGCTGGTTACAGAGCTGGAGCCCTTGTTCAGCTTGTAGGCGAAGAGTTTTTCACACTTTTGGAAGCCCTAGTTAAAGAGGGCGCTGTCCTCAAGCCTCATGACAGGGTGTATGTTGGAAAGGAAGCCCGTGAAGAAATCACCTACATTATTGGGCGGATAGGCTATGACGAGTTGACAGCCGCTGCGAAAATGGAGCTTCCAGCGGTTATAAGCCGCATAGTGCTTAACCGCGAGAAATGGTTCATAAACTTCTTTAATACGGCGCAAGCCATAACCCCCAGAATGCATGCACTTGAACTGATTCCAGGTATAGGCAAGAAGTACATGTGGCAAGTCATTAACGAACGGGAGAAGAAACCTTTCGAAAGCTTTGAAGACTTGCAGAAGCGCACTGAAATCCCTAACCCTGTCAAACTTATCACAAAAAGGATTTTGGAGGAGTTGTCTGGCGAAAGCAAATACCGCCTATTCACTAGAGCACGCTGAAATCGGCGGCTGGTTAAGGCTTTATGAGCCTTTTGGAAAAAACGAAGTTTCTCCTTCGAAAGTATCGAATTTTCCCGAAAAAACGTTTAGGACAACATTTCATGGTTGATTCCTCAATTTTTCAGCATATGGCTGAGTGTGCGGCACTTGCGCGCGACGATGTTGTGCTGGATATAGGTGCGGGTTTAGGCTTCTTGACCAGGTTTTTGGCTGAAAAATGTGAGACGGTTTTGGCTGTTGAAGTAGATTTAAAGCTTGTTTGGGTTCTGCGGGAACTCTTCAAAGACTTACCAAACGTTGTGGTGGTTGAAGGTGACGTTTTTAAGGTTCGAGTTCCACCTTTCAACAAAGTTGTTTCCATACCACCATACAACATTTCCTCAGCTTTGATTCAGTGGCTCTTCAGCAAAGACTTCGATTGTGCAGTTTTGGTTTTCCAAAAAGAGTTTGCAAATCGGCTTTTGGCTTCTGTTGGAAGCGAGGATTACGGTTGGTTAACGGTTCTCGCTTATCACCATTTTGAGGTTGAACTTTTCGATGAAGTGCCGAAATGGATGTTTTATCCCCAACCCGAAATTGATTCTGTAATTGTCCGCCTAAAGCCTAGGGTTCCCCCTCCATTTCATGTAAAAGACGAGGCGTTTTTTAGGCGGCTTGTGCAGACACTTTTCACGCAGCGAAACAGAAAAGTAAGAAACGCTGTTCAATCCTTTATCAAAAAATGCGCTTTTGCAGAAAAATCCACAATCCCGTTTCACGAAAGACGTGTGCGAGAATTGGCGCCTGAAGACTTTGGTGAATTAGCGAATGTCCTTTCCAGTTAAAAAAGTGTTTTATGCTGATTGCACTTTTTACGTTTGGCGGGAAGTTTACGAACCTGCAGAAGACTCCTTCCTATTCGCAGAAAATCTAACAGTTCGCGAAGGCGAGGATGTTTTGGACATGGGTACTGGATGTGGTGTTCTAGGCATAGTTGCCGCGAGGAAGGCTTCAAGGGTTGTTGCTGTTGACATAAACCCCTATGCAGTGCGTTGTGCAAAAGAAAACGCGAAGCTTAATGACGTTGGCGACAAAATGTTTTTTATTCAAGGAGACCTGTTTGCTCCGGTAAAAACTGAGGAAAAGTTTGACTTAATCCTTTTTAATGCTCCATATTTGCCGTCCGAGCCTTCTGAAGGCAAAACGTGGATTGAGCAAGCGTGGACTGGCGGGACAGACGGTAGAGCAGTTATAAACCGCTTCCTGTACGGTTTTTCTCAGCACTTAAAAAAGGATGGGCGCGTTCTTTTAATGCAGTCCACCCTCGCCGACATAGACAAAACCCTTAAAATCTTAATCAAGAAAGGGTTGAAAACAAGAATTGTTGCCCGGCGTGATTTTCCGCTTTTCGAATCAATCGTGCTTATCGAGGCAAAGCATTCATTCAACAAGCCTTAGGTTGCGTATTCCTTAGCATAGTTTTCCAGTTTCGCCAACATATTATTTTTTTCCGATTTGCTTAGGAAAGAGGCTTGAAAAGAGTTTCTTGCAAGTGTGCATATTTGATGTGCATCTAAGCCTAGTGCTTTTTGCACCGCCAAGTAGTTTTCATTGATGTAGCCTCCAAAATATGCTGGGTCGTCAGAGTTCACCGTCACAACGATTCCCAGTTCCATCATTTTCCTTAACGGGTGCTCCTTCATGTTTTTTATAACGCCTAATTTAAGGTTCGAAATTGGACACATTGTTAAAGGAATCTTTTTTCTAGCTAACTCCCTCAATAGGTTCTCGTCTTCTATGGCATGGTTGCCGTGGTCTATACGGGAAACCTTGAGCAGTTTTGTTGCCTCCCAAATATATTCTGCAGGGCCTTCTTCGCCAGCGTGGGCAACTGTTAAAAAGCCGTTTTCAAGAGCTTTTTCAAAAACTTTCTGAAACTTTGATGGTGGATTCCAAACTTCGGCGGAATCAAGCCCTATGGCTGTAATCCAACCCTTATAAGACAAGGCCTCTTCTAGCGTTTGGAACGCGGATTCCACGTCCAAGTCTCTCAAAATACACATGATAAGTCTTGTTGAAATTCCAAGCTTTTGTTCTCCGTCCTGGAGAGCCCTTTTAATTCCAGTTATCACTGTGTCAAATTTTATTCCCCTTCTTGTGTGGGCTTGGGGGTCAAAGAATATTTCAGTGTGCAAAACGTTTTGGGAGCGCGCCTTCTCAAGATAAGCCCATGTTAAATCATAAAAGTCTTGTTCGTTCCGCAGAACGCTTGTTCCTTCATAGTAAACGTTTAAGAAATCTTGGAGATTTCTGAAGTTGTATGCAGCTTTAACCTCTTCGACTGTTCTATACTTAACTCTAACCTTGTTTCTTTTAGCGATTTCAAACAGCATTTCGGGTTCAAGAGCGCCCTCAATGTGCAAATGAAGTTCTGCCTTTGGGATTGCTTTAATGAGCAACTCCGTAGAGGATTTGCCTTTCATTCCTCAAAGCCACTTCAATTGCTTGATAAAAATTAGTTAAAAAAGTATATAACTTGAAGGTTTTACTATTGCTAGAAAACACTGCGAGGCAACAGCACATGTGTATAATTGGGAAAGACAAGTTGAAGGGGCTTATTGAGGATTACAAGTGTATATATCCTTACGACTACAATTTGCTTGATGGAGACAGCTATGTACTCACCGTCAAGGATGAGACGACGCTACATTATCTTGAACACAAAAACCTAATATCCTACGAGATAGTTTTCACGCCGCCAAACTATGTTGCCCATTTAACCGCCAAAAGCAAGTATGGCAGAATGGGTTTATCCTTTCTAAACGCGGCTAAAGTTCACAGTGGTTTCGTTGGAAGACTAGCCTTGGAACTCGTGAACCTAAGCAATGACCGTTGCCCCATAACCATTAAGCGTGGAGACCCCTTTATGCACATAGAGTTCATTACAAGGGATGGTGAACCGTCGCCTTACATGGGGGAATACCAGTTCCAATACCTCACCGACGAGGAAGTGCAAATGTACATTCCAATATTGAAGAGAGTTTTCCCAAATTATGATGATCTTGCCAAGGTCTGGTTCAAAAACAAGCGACTGCCGCCGTAGCTTTTAAGTTCATATTTCCAGAAAGGATTTGGGGTTCATAATCTTAATCAATAGTAACCAATAATTTAACAAAGTGTTTAAATAAGCTGTTTATATGGTATTTGAAAGGGATGCATATGCGCGCGCGCAACTACAGAGAGGTTAAAGGGCAACCTTACACTAGAAAAGAGTTTGTTAAAGGTTTCCCTCAGCCGAAAATAACGAAATTCACCATGGGCGACCCTAACGCCAAATTTGAATACGAAGCTAGGCTTATAGCCTTAGAAAGGGCTCACATTAGGCATAATGCCTTAGAAGCCGCTCGGGTAGCCACAAACCGTCTTTTAATGGATAAACTTTCGAACGATTATTTTTTGCAGATTCTCCCATATCCCCATGTAATCCTTAGAGAAAATAAGATGATTTTTGGGGCTCATGCTGATCGCCTCCAAGACGGTATGCGGAGGGCTTTCGGAAAGCCTATTGGGACGGCGGCTCGTGTGGAACCTAACCAGACGGTTATTACTGTCCGTGTAAATGCAAACGGCGTTGACATAGCTAAAGAGGCTTTGAAGCGGGGAGCTGCAAAACTTCCGGTGCCGTGTAGAATAGTTATTGAAAAAGCAACCGTCGAGGAGGCGAAAACCCCTTGACAGAAATGAAGACAGACATAGTGATATGGTTCGAAAACCTTAGGAAAACCGACATACCATTAGTCGGCGGAAAAAATGCTAATTTGGGCGAGATGATAAGTGCTGGCATACCAATTCCTCCGGGTTTTGCGATAACAGCTTATGCCTACAAAAAATTTATTGAAGATACTGGTATAGCTGAGGAGATTTACAAGATTATTAGGGAAACGATAACAAATCAAAGTGACCCGAAACAGTATGAAGAAGCGTCAAAAAGAATTCGAGCTTTAATCGAGTCTACGCCTATGCCAAAGAACATAGAGAAAGCCATAAGGACTGCTTACAGAGAACTTTGCAAAAAGTTGAACTCAAATGGGGTTTCTGTTGCTGTTAGGTCAAGTGCCACCGCCGAAGACTTGCCAGACGCATCCTTTGCTGGGCAACAAGAAACATACCTGAACGTATTTGGAGAAGACGAACTTATTGAGAAGACTGTTAAGTGCTGGTCTAGCCTTTTCACCCCTCGCGCCATATTTTACCGCGTCCAGAAAGACTTCGCCCACGAAAAGGTTCTCATAAGCGTTGGCGTTCAAAAAATGGTTAACGCGAAAGCCGCGGGTGTCATGTTTACAATAAACCCTGTTACTGGAGACCCCAACCAGATAGTTATTGAAGGAAATTTTGGTTTAGGTGAGTCTGTTGTTTCTGGGGCGGTTACTCCAGACGAGTTTACTGTTGATAAGCAGTCCATGAAAATTGTTGGGAAACGAATAGCCGCAAAAAAGGTAATGTATGCTCGCGACCCAGAAAGTGGCAAGACCGTTCATCTTGAAGTGCCCATTGAGAAACAGAATCAGCCATGCCTAACCGATGAAGAAGTTCTTCGACTCGCAGAACTAGCCCAAAAAATTGAGCAGCATTACGGAAAGCCCCAAGACATTGAATGGGCAGTTGACAGCCACTTAAGCTTTCCAGAAAACATATTCATTGTGCAATCTAGACCCGAAACCGTTTGGAGCATGAAAGCCGCCGAACTAATCGAAAAAAAGACTGCGGTTGGCTTAGCCAAACCAGTTGAAGAATTGAAGGTTGTTGTTAAGGGTATACCAGCGGGTAAAAGAGACATTGGATTCGGTGTGGCTAGGGTTGTTCTAAATCCAGAGGAGGCTGCAAAGGTTATGCGGAAAGGCGACATCCTGGTAACAGATATGACTAACCCTGATTACGTGCCTTTCATGAGGTTGGCAGGTGCAATTGTGACAGATAAAGGCGGCATAACTTGTCACGCGGCCATTGTAAGCCGTGAGCTTGGCATACCTTGCGTTGTTGGAACTGAAAACGCTACCAAAGTTATGGTAAGTAATAAAGAGTACACTGTTGACGCGAAAAGCGGCATCGTCTATGAAGGCATTGTTCCAACCATGACGGAGCATGTGCCATCTGGAGCTGGCGCATCCCAAATAGCGGCTTTCGCATCTGGCATGTTCCAGTCGGTTCCAGTTACAGCTACAAAAATCTACATGAACTTAGGGGTTCCGGAAAAGATTGAGGAGTATAAGGCTTTACCCTTTGAGGGTATAGGGCTTATGCGTATAGAATTCATACTAGCCAGCTACATAGGCGAACATCCGCTTTATCTCATAGAAATTGGGCAAAGCCAGAAGTTTGTTGATAAGCTTGCTGAAGGTATAGCCACTGTTGCTAGGGCTATTCAACCGCGTCCAGTTGTGGTGCGCTTCAGCGACTTCAAAACTAACGAATACAGAGAATTGAAGGGCGGCGAGAAATACGAGATTGTTGAAGCTAATCCCATGCTTGGTTGGCGGGGCTGCAGCCGCTACATAAGCCCATGGTATGAAAAGGCTTTCCGCTTAGAATGTCAAGCCGTTAAAAAGTGCCGCGAGGAATGGGGATTGAAAAACGTTTGGGTTATGCTACCAGTGGTGCGCGCTGTTTGGGAAGCCCAAAAGTGTTTGCAGATAATGAAGGAGGAAGGCTTAGAAAGAACAAAGGACTTCCAAGTCTGGTTTATGGCTGAAACCCCTTCCATAGCCATCCTTGCCGACGAATTCTCAAGTCTCTGCGACGGCTTCTCCATAGGCTCAAACGACATGACTCAAGGCATATTAATGATTGACCGAGACTCCGAACGTCTCGGGCAGATGGGATACTTCGACGAGAGAGACCCCGCAGTAAAGCGCATAATCGCCCATCTAATACGTATAGCCCATGAAAACGGATGCACTGTTTCCATTTGTGGAGAAGCCCCATCAAACCTTCCAGACTTCACAGAGTTCCTTGTAAGAGCCGGCATAGACAGCATTTCAGTAAACCCAGATGCTGTAGTTGCAACTAAACAGCTTGTGGCAAGCATAGAGCAGAAAATAATCCTTGAAAAACTTGCTGAACAACATGAAAGGGCATTGGGCCGTCTAGTTCGAAAGCCAAAAAGCGACTGGGAATGGGCACCCCGATGGGATGAGAACATAAAATAACTTCGCGAAAAGTTTCCCTACTATTTTGTAAAACTTGCATTTTCCATGTTAAATGGTTGGTGTTCCGTCTTGAAAATGTTCGATTTTGAAGAGGAAAGGATGAAACAAGAAATGACTAAAATCGGAGCCAAACGCGTCTTAATCCAGCTGCCCGAAGGATTGAAAAGTGAAGGACCACGGCTTGCAAAAATTGTGGAAAAAGCTGGAGCCTTGCCGATAATTTCTGCAGACCCATGTTATGGTGCATGTGACTTGGCAACCGCTGAGGCTGAAAGCCTAGCTGCAGACCTTATAATCCATTATGGTCATGCGAAACTTTTGAAGTATGAGAAGGTGCCAACCGTCTACATTGAGGCGCGAGCCACCCTAAGCGTAACTGAAGCTTTGGAGAAAGCATTACCCTTAATGGAGGGTTGGCGTAAAATCGGTTTAGCCACAACAGTTCAGCATGTGCAAACCCTTGACGAAGCAAAGGAAATACTTATCCGCGCCGGAAAAATCGTCATGGTTGGTGACTCTGGACGCTTAAACTATTCCGGACAAGTTATAGGATGCGACTACAGCAATGTGAAATCCATAGCAAACGACGTTGAAGGATTCCTTTTCATAGGCGGCGGACGCTTCCACGCATTAGGCTTAGCGCTTTCCACATCAAAACCCACAGTTGTCGCTGACCCATACGAAAAACGCGCCTATTCAATAGACGAGGAAACAGAGAAAATTCAAAAACAAAGGTGGGCCAACATCCAAGAAGCCCAGAAGGCAAAAACCTTCGCAGTTCTGGTGGGGCTTAAGCCTGGGCAAAAAAGACTTGAAGAAGCCCTAAGTATCAGAGAAAAGCTTGAAAAAAGTGGGAAAGATGCTTATCTATTGGCTGTCAGAGAAGTGACGCCGGAAAAAATCATGAATTTCTCAACGGTTGATGCTTATGTGAACACGGCTTGTCCCCGCATTTCCCTTGATGCTCCTTCAAAGTTTAGTAAGCCGATGCTTACGTTAAATGAAGCCCTCGTGGTTATCGGAGAACTTTCATGGAAAGAGCTTTGCAAAAGGGGATTCTTCTAAAATGAACTTCCTGTAACGGCCTCGTATGGAAAGGTTTATTGATTTGTTTAGGTATTCCATAACCCTTGTAACTGGGATGTTGGCGAAATGAGTTTACAATTTCAAAAACGTAACAGTGGGCAAATAGTGTTGCCCGGAGAACCCTTAGGCGTTATTGAAGAGTTTGTTCCAGATGCAGGCACGTATGTTAAAGACGGAACTATATACTCAAAGGTTGTTGGGCGGGCGCTCATAGATTTTCTCAACAAGCGGGTTTCAGTTTTCCCCTTGGTTCATGGGGGCAGAGCTCCAAAGGTTGGAAGCATTGTTGTAGGGCAAGTTTCCAGTGTTCAATCCCAGATGGCTAGTGTTCGAATTTTTAAAATAGGCAAAAGGCTTCTTTCAGGATTTTTTACTGGTGTGCTTCACGTTTCTGATGTGCATTTGAGGTTTGTTGAATCTATGTTTGATGTTTGTAAGCCCAGCGATATACTGAGAGCCAAGGTTATAAGCGAAAAGAATAGGACCTACCATTTAACCACTAAGGATAAAAGTTTAGGCGTGGTTTATGCTTTCTGTTCCCATTGTGGCGGCATGCTACAGCAAAGGGGGCGTGGCGGTTTGCAGTGTCCAAGATGTGGGAAAATTGAAAAGCGTAAAACAGCTATAGACTATGGTAAGGGAATAATCTGAAATGGAAGATGGCGGTGGCAAAATGAAGGTTAATGTGTTAAACAAAACTGGAAACGAGCTTAAAATAGAAATTGAAGGGGCAGGGCACACGCTCTGCAACCTTTTACAGAAGAAACTTTTAGAAGATGAAAGCGTGGATTTAGCTGGATACGACATTCCCCATCCTCTCGCATCAAACCCCATCCTCTATGTGCGGACAAAGGGGGATGCGAAGCCAGAAGAAGCCTTGCACAGGGCTGTGGAGAAAATTCTTGAAGTAAGCGCAGAATTCAGCAAAGAACTTAAAAAGGCTCTTAAAGCATGATTTTATTCTTTGCCATTAAAAGCAGTTGAGCAAAACCTCCAACAACCTCTTCAGCTTTGCATAGCACAGTCACACTCTCTTCCAATGTTATATGTTTTTGTAGCCAAGCATAAGCAAGGAGGGCTTCCGCAGCGTCGGCCAGCATGTGGCTTGTAATCCTTGAAGGCATCTGCCTTCTTAACCCAGCTTTTTTAAAGGCTTTCGCAAGTATGGCGCCTTTAACTTTCGCTCCAGATGGTTGCCCCTTCTTTTCTGACAAAGCTAGGGAGTAGGCGAAATTTATGTAGGCGTCGCCTAAGGCTGCCAGCTTACGGTCTGTAAGCACTTCCGTTAGTTTGTTGTAGGTTTTTACAAAAGAAAATGGTTTTCTACAGTTTTCCAAAATACCCACTTCCTAAACCTTACGACAGTGGGTTAATGTTTTAATTTATATTTAAGTAACGCTTTTCCTATGCATGTTTAATTTGCAGGTGTTAAGGATGTCTGAGAGGGAAAAAATAGGCACTGTAAGCGTCGGTTTTTCTGAAGAGGCTCTTCGCAAGTATCTTTCAAGCTTGTATGGCTGTGATGTGGAAATTTGCAGTGTTTGGAGGCTTGGATGTGAAAAGACCGAGGGCGTTAGGGATTTGAAGGGTTTCGGCTATGGCATGCCATACGTTATTGAGTTCCGCGTCAAAGACGAGGTTAAACGTGTTGTTTTGGAAACCATGAGACCTGAAGGTTTTGGACATGATTTTCCCTCTGACCGCGCCCAGATTCTGATTTGGCAACATTCAGCTTTCAACAAGCTACCTCAACATGTGCGTTCCATAGATGTCGGCGCTTTCACAGTGAATGGTAAGGGTTTGAAATCTCTTGGAGATGTCGGCGAGTTTTTCCTTTTAACCGAGTATGTGGACGGCAAGCTTTACCACTTTGACTTGGACCGTATCAAGGCAACGGGTGAAATGAGCAGTTTAGATGAGAAGCGTTGTCTGGCGCTTTCAGATTATCTGGTTAGAATTCATAGCGTAAAGCGGGAGGCGCCGTGGCTTTATGTGCGAAGGGCAAGGGACCTCATTGGGCATGGCGAGTGTATTATGGGCTTATTGGACAGTTACCCCCCTGAACTTGATTTCGTGCGGGAATCCGATTTAATTGACATTGAAAGGGACTGTGTTGTCTGGCGCTGGCGTCTAAAACGCAAAACGCATAGGCTTAGCCAAGTCCACGGAGACTTCCACCCGTGGAATATCATGTTCCATGAAGGTACGGGTTTCACTGTTTTAGACCGCAGCAGAGGCGAATGGGGTGAACCGGCAGACGACGTGACAGCCATGACCATTAACTACATTTTCTATTCGCTTCAGAAGTATGGCGAATTGGCTGGAGTTTTCGAGCGGTTATATAGGCTTTTCTGGGAGAATTACTTGCAGAAAACTGAAGATTGGGAAATCTTGGAAGTTGTTCAACCCTTCTATGCTTGGCGAGGTTTGGTGGTGGCTTCACCTATATGGTATCCAAACCTAAACCGAGAAGTTAGAGCAAAGCTGTTCAACTTTGTGCACAACATGTTGCATTGCGAGAAGTTTGACTTAGACGCAGTGAACTCCTACCTTCGACCAAGTTGAATATGTTAAAAGCTAAATAGGTTTTACACTAAAGTGCTAGCAATTGCGGTGGCACACGTTTGGGTAAAAGCTCTAAGGCGGATGTGCGGAGAATGCTTAAAGAGATGGGTTATTCTGAAAAGACAGTTGAGGAAATTTTGAAATGGTATGAAACCAGCAGTTTGCAGTCGGATGATGTCATTGAAAGGAATTTACGTCCTAACAATCTTAATAAACAAAGGAATAGCCGTTAAAGTCGGCGCAATGGGGAAAGCCTTTTTCAACAAGGGTTTTTACGCTTATGTAGGCTCCGCTCAAAACAGCCTTGAAAGACGTTTAAACCGGCACTTTAGAAAAGCGGCTAAAAGAAAGTTTTGGCACATTGACTATCTTCTTGCGGAAAATCATGTAAACATTGTAAAAGCCTTCTTCAAAGAAGCGGAAAAACCAGAAGAATGTTTAACTGCGCAGCGTTTGGGCAAATTTGGCGTTCCAATTGTAGGGTTTGGCTGTTCAGATTGTAACTGTAAAAGTCACCTTTTCATGTTCAGCAACCGCCGCTTACTGGAGGATGCGTGCCTAAAGCTTGGTTTTAAACATGTTGTTTTATCTTGCCAGTGAATCGCTATATTGAGAGACATCTGAAGTTTGAAGGATTTCCCGTCTTTTGATAATCTCTTCAAAGTCCATGTAGTCTCCGCCGACAATTTTCAGTTTTGCCTCAACCTTTCCGTTATTTACTTCTATCACATTGTAGGAGTTGAGAAAGAAGCCCCGCAGTTTTTCACATGAAACGCTTCCAGCGTGAACCACCAGCATGTCCTCTATTCTCCATCTCCACGGTCTGTGGCGGTGCCCACACAAAACCAAATCCACTTTAGACTTTACAAGACTTCTCAAGACGTCGCCGGCATCCACTATGGTGATCTGATCTGCTCCAGTGTCTGGCACTGGAATTATGTGATGGTGTATAGCCACAATTTTCACTTTATCCTTATAGTTTTCTAGCGTGTTTTCCAGCCAAAGGTTTTGCCTGTGCCCCACTTCGCCATCGTCTCTGTCTGGGCGAGCGCTGCTCAACACAATTATCACCGCGTCGCCTATATCGGTTACTTGGTTGAAGGGGAAGAACTGTTTGAAAAGCAAATAACCAGTAGAACGGTAATCATGGTTTCCGCTGATGTAGATGATGTTTTTGGCTTTTAAACGTTTAAACTCATCAGCCGCCATCTTAAACTCGGAGAGGATGCCGTTCTCCGTGATGTCGCCGGTTACCACGACAGCGTCCGGCGACAAGGCATTAATTTCGTCTATGGCTGTGCGGAAACTCCCGTAATTAAACATGGGGCCACAATGCACATCTGAAATCTGAACAATCAGCATGACCACCCACTTTTTAAACTCAAAGCAGAGCAACAATTAATAAACATTGTGCAGATAATGTTTAAAGACCATTGCAGCGAAAACCCTCGAGGAAGCGGCTTAAAATTGCACGATGGCTGGTGTGTCTGGATTACGGGGCTGCCGGGAAGCGGCAAATCCGTTGTAGCCGAAGCCCTAATCAGAATTTTGCTCCAGAAGGACATCCACGCACAGCTTTTATCTTCGGATGCTTTACGCAAGGTTTTAACCCCTAAACCCACATACTCGCTGGAAGAACGCGACATAGTTTATGCCACACTGGTCTACATTGCAAAACTGTTAACCCAAAACGGCGTGAACGTCGTGATTGACGCCACTGGCAACTTGAGGCGTTATAGGGAAAACGCTCGCCATCAAATCCCAAAGTTTATGGAAGCTTATCTGGCTTGTCCTTTAGAAATCTGCATGGAACGCGAATCAAAACGGGTGGAAACTCGCCAGGCGCCAAAACAAATATACGCAAAAGCTTTAGAGGGAAAGGCGCCAACAGTGCCCGGCATAGGGCAACCTTACGAGCCCCCAACAAACCCAGAAATAACCGTGAACACTGCCCAATGCACGCCAGAACAAGCAGCCCACAAAATTCTAGAAACCATACAAAGCAAATGGTGCCCAAAAATCTAGAGAGGGTATCCAATTTAGCAAAGGGATTCAGCATAAATTGATTAAGGCGAGGACACACTATGAGATATGGTTTAAAAGTAGGAGAGCGTTATGGAACCTTTTAAAATTCTTCCAGTTCTAATCTGCAGAAAGGGTCAAGTTGAAGAAAATTTCATGGAGAAAAAGGTAAAAAAGCTAAGGGAACACTTGAAAATATCCGCTCAAATATTGGAGCACGTTGTTATCAATGAGGAAGGAGAAATTCCCCTTTCAAAGGAGCATTTGGCAAAGGCGGATGTTATCATTCTCTATAAGCCCCATCTTGGTTTAGGCGATTGTGTAATCAAAATTTCCGAATACAACCTTCCAATAATACTTTTTAACGATGAAGGAATGGTAAATAATCCTCTTGATGCCTTAGAGTATATTTATCCAGCGGAGAAGGTATTGGTTGCCGTCGACTATCAAGACATAAACAACTACTTAGCGGCGCTTTTTGTAAAGAAAAGGATGGAACAGACAAAAATACTGGTTTTAAATGCTGAATATCCCCATTGGGAAAGGTTTCTTTGCAGAATTCCTGGGGGAAGCGAAACCATTAAAGGAAAACTTGGAATTACGCTGGAATATGTGAAAAGTGAAGAAGTTATAAAGCGATGGGAAGGTATGGATGCAGAACGTGTCAAACCCTTGGTGGGTAAATGGTTGAAAGAAGCGGAAAAGGTTGTCGAGCCAGAAGAAAAAGACCTAATTAGCGTTGCAAAACTTTACCTTGTTATGAAGGACTTGCTGGAAGAGAAAGACGCTCAAGCAATAACGATGGCTTATGGGGACAACCCCCTTCCAGTTCCATGCTTTGCATACACCAACCTAAGAGACGAAGGCACGCCAGCAGCATGCGAAGCTGACATAATCTCTCTTCTATCGATGATAATTCTCCATTATCTAACAGATAAACCATGTTTTATGGGCAACACATTCCTTGACAATAAAGATAACACATTAATCCTAAGCCATTGCGTATGCCCCAGAAAAATGGAAGGATACAACGCAAAACCAGCACTATATAAGTTAAGACGATATCATAAGGAAAAATTCACTGGAAGCCTAACAGCCTTTGTGGAAATGAAAAAAGGACAAGAAGTCACTATATGCCGCTTAAGCGGAGACTTAAAAAGCATGTTGATTGCAAAAGGAATGGTCGTGGACTGTGCGGACACGGATGCCGAAAAATATTGTAGGGTAACAGTGAAAGTGAAAATCGCCAATCCAAGAGAATTTATCCATAAAACATCAGGAAACCATCATATCATGGTTTATGGCGACCACCTAGAACAACTAAAAGCGCTAAATAACCTGTTAGGCATAACCACAATAGAAGTATAACGCTTAAGTCAAGTTTAATGGTTTTCCAGCATATCCCCGCGCGTAATCTTATTTAATGCAAGAAACGTCACTAAAACCAAAATGTTAATAACCTAAATGTTTCATTCCTAGAAGACACGAAGCGGAGAAACAATGGGCCACAGAAAAAAGCATGCTCCTAAACGCGGCTCGCTAGCCTATTCGCCTAGGAAACGCGCTAAAAGCATATTGGCGCGAATACGCTACTGGCCCAAAATAGAGGCTGAAACTCCTAGGCTTTTGGGTTTTGTTGGTTATAAAGCGGGCATGACCTACGCTATGGTTATAGAAGACAGAAAGCGTTCCCCAAATTTTGGAAAGGAAGTTATCCGTCCAGTCACGGTTTTGGAAACGCCTCCGCTTCTTATTTGCGGAATAAGAGCTTA
This sequence comes from Bathyarchaeia archaeon, assembly GCA_038882475.1. Taxonomy (GTDB): domain Archaea; phylum Thermoproteota; class Bathyarchaeia; order Bathyarchaeales; family Bathycorpusculaceae; genus JABFQN01. Next base: position 12,481 of record JAVZOF010000001.1, on the reverse strand, counting down.
TATTAAAACGCCTTATGGTCTGCGAACTTTAACTGAAACGTGGATGGAAGACCCGCCAGACGAGCTGGAACGGGTTTTCACTCTTCCTGAAAAGTTTAACACCGAAGAAAACTTGAAAAGAATAGCAGAAAACCTTGAAAAAATCTCAAATATCCGCGTAATAGCCATAACCCAGCCAAAACAGGCAAGCATGCCGAAGAAAAAGCCAGAAGTAGCCGAAATAGAAATAGGCGGAGGCACAGTTCAACAACAATTCGAATATGCAAAAAGCCTTCTTGGAAAAACCATAAACCCCGCCGAAGTTTTCAAAGAAGGGCAACACGTGGACGCGATAGCCGTATCTACTGGAAAAGGCTTCCAAGGACCAGTGAAACGCTGGGGAGTAAAAATCCTCCAACACAAAGGCAGAAAAACCAAAAGAGGAGTGGCAACCCTTGGACCGTGGAACCCCCACCACGTGCTCTACACTGTTCCACGCGCCGGACAGATGGGTTTCCACCAAAGAACAGAATATAACAAGCGCATACTAAAAATAGGCACAGACGGGAAAGAAATTACCCCAAAAGGCGGTTTCATAAGATACGGTCCAGTCCGAGGACCCTACATGCTCATAGAAGGAAGCATACCAGGACCAGAAAAACGTCCAATAAAACTGCGTTATCCGACCCGCCCGCCAAAAACAACTCCTGAAGAGCCTCCACAAATCACATACATATCCCTTGAATCTCCACAGGGAAAGTAAAGCGGTGAAAACCTATGGCGAAAACGGTGAAAGTCTTCGACCTTGATGGAAAGCCCGTTGGAAAAATAAAGCTTCCCCCAATTTTTGAAACCCCCATAAGACCCGACGTTATAAAACGTGCAGTCTTGGCCATCCAATCAGCAAGGTTTCAACCTCAAGGCAGGGATCCCATGGCTGGCAAAAAAACCACAGCCGAGTCAAGAGGGGTGGGTCTAGGCATAGCCCGAATCCCGAGAATTAAAGGCCCTAGGGGCACGGGTGCCTTCGCCCCCGGAACAGTTGGTGGGAGACTTGCCCATCCTCCGACTTCGGGAAAGAAAATTGTTAAAAAGATTCCAATGAAAGAAAAACGCTTGGCACTCTTTTCCGCCATAGCTGCTACAGCCTCCAAGGAAATGGTGGTGTCCCGTGGGCATTCGGTGGAGGGCATTCCACAGATTCCGTTGGTTGTTGCCAATGAACTTGAAGCCCTAAAAAAGACTAAAGATGTTGAGGAAGCCCTCATAAAACTCGGCGTTTTAGGAGACATCTATCGGGTTAGAGAAAGCATAAATGTTAGGGCTGGAAAGGGTAAACTTCGTGGGAGAAAAATGAAGCAAGCTGTTGGCCCGCTTATTGTTGTGTCTGAGGATAGAGGCGTAGGCGAAGCGGCGAGAAACATACTCGGTGTAGAAGTTCTGCCAGTTAAAAGTTTGAATGCTGAGGTGCTTGCACCCGGCACGCATCCGGGTAGGCTGACAATATGGACCGCAAGCGCTATCGAAACTCTAGACAAGCTTTACTGCAGAGGTGAAGAAGCCTAATGGACCCTTACGAAGTTATATTATACCCGTTAATGACGGAATCCGCAAGCCTCATGGTTGAAAGTGAAAACAAACTTGTCTTCATTGTAAACTTGAAAGCCACAAAATACGATGTGAAAAGGGCTGTTGAGGAGCTTTACGAAGTTAAAGTTGAAAAGGTCAACGTTGTTATAACACCAGACGGGCAAAAGAAGGCTTTTGTCAAGCTTCATCCAGATTATAAGGCATCAGACGTTGCCATCAAACTTGGAATACTATAAGAGTTATGGAGTTAGAACACTATGGGAAAAAGAATTCGTGTGCAAAGACGAGGGCGCGGCGGACCAACATTCAGAGCTGCAACCCACAAGCGTGTTGCTCCAGCATGTTACCCGCCAGTGGGAAAAGACATTTTTGAATCTGTAATGAAAGGTGTTATTGAAGAAATTGTCCACGACCCTGGACGCGGCACTCCACTGGCTTTGGTACGGTTTGAGAATGGAGAGGAGTGCTACACGGTTGTTCCAGAGGGAGCTTACACTGGACAGCAAATCGAAATGGGAGGAAGAGCCTATGTTGAAGTGGGGAACATCCTGCCAATTGGAAAAATTCCAGAAGGTACCATGATATGCAACATAGAGCTTAAACCCGGAGACGGCGGCAAAATAGCAAAATCTTCTGGAGCATATGCTACAGTTGTAGCCCACACTTCTCAAGGCACCTTAATAAAATTACCTTCAGGAAAGACAAGATACATAAGCGATTTCTGCAGAGCCACAATAGGTGTTGTTTCCGGTGCTGGAAGAACAGAAAAACCCTTCTTAACGGCTGGAGCTAAATTCCATTTGATGAGGGCTCGGGGGCGAAAATATCCAAGGACTAGGGGAAAAGCCATGGTTGCAGCAGTTCACCCCTACGGAAGCAGCAAAAGAAGCGCAAGAAAAGTCACAACAGTTTCGCGGAATGCTCCACCAGGAAAGAAGGTTGGTCTTATTGCAGCGAGAGGTGCTGGACGCAAAAAGAAACGGGTGACGGAAAGCAAGTAATCAGAAAGTTTATAGCATTCGTTTTCAATGGTAAACGTGAGGTAGAAAATGCCAAGGGAATTCACTTACCGCGGATACACACTTGAGCAATTACAGAGCATGTCGATGGATGAATTCATAACGCTGCTTCCATCACGCCAAAGGAGAAGCCTCCACAGAGGCTTACCTCCAGAACAGAGAGCCCTCTTAGAAAATGTGAGGAAGGCAAAAGAAGCCATGCGTAAAGGGAGCAGCGTAACAATAAAGACTCATGCGCGGGACATGGTGATTTTGCCAGAAATGGTAGGCCTCACCATTCACGTCCATAACGGTAAGGAATTTGTTCCAGTTGAAATTAAACCGGAAATGATTGGGCATTACCTCGGCGAGTTCGCAATAACAAACAAACCCGTTAAACATGGAACACCAGGCATAGGCGCATCCCGCTCTTCAATGTATGTGCCCCTAAAGTAAACCGCGTTTATCACCTACCAAAATAGTCCGTGTTCTAAAGTAATCCGTAACTATTCTATGACATGTTATCTCACAAGAATGATGAAGCATTGCAGTTTTAAGCTGTGTAATCTGTTCCAGAAGGTTTCTTTCCTTCAGTCTCTTTGGCTTGAGGAATTTGCGGCAATGGAATTGGAGGCGGAATGTTTAATGTTCTTGAGATAATTACACTTTCCACAAAAACCACGTTTGAAATTGACTGAACCAGCACTGGAAGTGGGGGCTTTTTCTCCTTGTACTCAGAATAGATTTTTCCTATCTCATCCTTGCTTCCAGCCACGTAAGCCCTCCCTTTCAAGCTTATCTGGGCTACTGAAGGGTTATAGTTAACGGTTAAAACAAAGGGCACTTCCAGCATTTCTTCAGTTTTCTTTTCAACTTCAACAAGGTTCAGATTAGTGTTTATCTGGATTGGCGGAATAGGCTTTCGGATATCCCAGAAACGCTCCCCAGAAACATTCGTTATTAAGACGTTTACCCTAATCATTTAGACCATCACATTTTAGAAACGCGTTGTGCCATTTAAGTGTGTTTATACCGCGTAAAACCACAGTGACCACACGAGTATCTATCGCCATGATCCGCCATAAAATATCCTGGACCGCAGCGTTCACATGTTGGGCGTTGCCTAACAATTGTCTCCCTTTCAACTTTGTACAGTGTGAAAACGCCTTTTTCCTTCTTTTTCCGTTTCTCAGTTTTTCCTTTTGCTTTTTCCTCTTTTGGGGCCTCTTCCACATTTTCTGACATTTTATCCTTCACTTTCTCCTTTCGGTTTTTCTGGCGGTACGTTTCTCTTTAAAATATATTCTGGCTCAATAAGTTTTGCGTCTTCCATTGAATTGTAAACGTTTGCTACTCCGAAGGCTATACGGGTTCCAGTTTTGGTTTCCAATTTTTTTATAAAAACTAGATCTGAATCCTTTTTTAGCAGTTTAGCAACAGCGTTCTTGACTTCAAGCCTCGGTGGGGTGCTCCCTGTTTGGTCATGTTCCACCTGGAAGGTGACCTCTTTTCGCTTTAACAGCACGTTTTCATTTTCCGCCAGTATTTTGACTTCCATAGAGTTTCCCTGTTGAGTGTTGACTTGATACATTGTTCTCTTTATTTAGTCTTTCGCAACCGACTGCATCGCTTTTAGGATTTCGGCAACCTCTGCCTTTTTTTGTTGTGTAGCTTTGACAACTACTATGCCTTCTTGGGGCTGACCGTAAACAATTATTGAGTTTAAGGGAGCATGTAGGATGGCTGCCAATGCCAGAAGATCTTCCTCCCCCTCGACAACCAATTTCACTCTGTGATTGGTTTTGAAGGCTTCTTGGATTGCATTTAAAGCCTCAAATGTTATGGTTCCTGGAGGGTTTTTAATGTGCTTTTCTTCGTCTGCTTCCAGTGGGATGGATTTTATTTTTGACCGCATAACCTTGTTGTCCAAAATTAAAAGACGTGGGTGGACTTGGTTTTCCGTAAGGTTTTTTGAAACAACATCTCCCACAGAAACAACGCAAGGCGGATTTTCCGTTTCAACTAAAACTTTTAGCCTGTCCATTGTTTCGTTGAAAGAACCGCGGATTAATTCGCCTAAAGGCTTTTTTAGTTTCCGTCGAAGTTTTGAGGGTAAAGTGTATGCAACGCCCATTTATCTAACCTTTAAGGCGTAACGTCCCTTTTCTTTAATGTTCATGGTTTTAGCAATGGTTGAGCCTTGCGGGTCAAATATTATTACTAGTCCACTGAAGTCGTCGCTGAGGGTTGTTGTTTTACATCTTGGGCAGACATTTCCAGTGGTTATGAGATGGCATGAAGAGCATGCTTTTTCACTCATTGACCTCCACCCTTTTCTTCTCCGCCGTCTCTTTTATCTTCTTTGAATCCTCTTCTATCCATTCTAATTTACCGAGAAACGGCTGTCTCGCAGTCACCCCAATTTTTGCTGAACCACCAGCCCTTCCTAAGGATACAGCAGTTATTCGGACTCGCACTCTGTCGCCTGTTGTAAGTTTTCTGCTTGTTTCCTTGCCTAATAGAACGCCTTGTTTTTCGTCGTAGGATATGAAATCGTCCATTAACTGCGAAACATGGAGTAACGCGTCTACGGGACCTATGCGTACGAAGGCTCCAAAATCAGCTATTTCGACAACTTCTCCTTCGACAACTTCTTGAAGGGTGGGATAAAAGGTTAGAAGCGAAAAAGTTACCTTGTGGTAAGCGGCTCCATCTCCTGGAATTATTTTTCCAACAGGGCTTACCTTCACGTTTATTACGGCTATGACATAACCTAATGTTTCGTCAACTATTCCTTCATATTTTGCCTTAACCTGCTGATACCCCACACTATCAAGTGGATTACCGAAGGTTTCTGGAGGAATACGAATTGTATCCTCCATTGTTATAAGCTTAAACAAGGTTATACCCTCCCGTCAATTTCCAACCGTGACTTTTGCCTCACATAAATAACTGGCACACTTATATCTCTTAACCTCTTCCTAAGCGCTGTGTCGTTGGTAAAGACGGGGCATTTCCATTCACCAGCAACTTTCACAATGGCGTCGTCTGGGGAACCTGAAAATGTCTCGTCTAATTTGATTAGCGTGCATTTTTCCGCCAGTTTCAAGGCATAGCTTGCCTCTTTCCGCATTTTCAGCGCCCCTTTCTCTGTCATCCTTTCAAGCTCCTTCTTGATAGGTTGAAGCAAAACTAATTCAAGATTTCTGTTTAAAAGGGTTTTTAATTCCTCAAAAATGTCGATTTTAAACTTGAGCGGAACAAATAACGCATTTGAATCCAGAATAACCCTCAACTTGCCTTTTTTGGAAATAGTTTCTGTTGGCATACTACTTTATCATTCCGTATCCTATTAGTCTCCATCTCCCAGCAATTTTTCTGCTAAGGGCAACCCTTGAACCAGTCAAGGCGCACACTGGTCTCGTAAGCTTAAGCGTAGCCATATTATTCTTCACCGAAACAACTTTTCCAACGGTTATTGCGGCGCCTACATGGAGCAGCAGAGTTTCATCCTTGCTTATATTTTCAACCTTTGCAAGCTCTTTTGTTCCCACGGCGCGTTCCAGAATGTAGGTTTCAAGGCTTAGTTCTGTTAGAACTGGCGGCAGCATCCCGCTTTTTCCTACAATGTTTCCTGTTAGACCATCAGCCTTGGAAAGCGATGGGTCCAAGAGGGTGCCAACGCCCACTAATCCACCGCAGTGGGCTTCCTTAACATTTTTACCGCCAGCCTGCAAGCTGACGATTTCGCTGAAAAGTGGCTTGTAAACAGTTTTTCCCTCTTCCTCGGTGCTTATGCCAGGGCGGAGTTCCACTTCATCTTTAACGGAGAATTTTCCTTGAAGAATGGTGCCGCCTATGACGCCTCCCTCAAGCTTTTCAATGGGAGTGCCGGGCTTATTCACATCAAAAGATCGGACAACATACATCAACGGCGGTTTAGCCTCGTCCCTCTGCGGCGTTGGAATAAATTCTTCCATTGCTTGAATTAAAACGTCTATGTTCACGGAGTGTTGAGCTGAAACAGGGATTATTGGAGCGTTTTCGGCGACTGTTCCCTTTACAAAGTTCCTAATCTCCTCGTAGCTTCTTCGCGCTCTCTCCTCGTCAACTATGTCAATTTTGTTTTGGGCAATAATGATGTTCTTTATTCCGATAATCTCGGCTGCAGTTAAATGCTCCCTGGTCTGGGGCTGTGGGCATGGTTCATCAGCTGCGATTACAAGTATAGCGCCATCCATTATGGCGGCTCCAGATAGCATTGTCGCCATCAAAGCCTCATGTCCTGGAGCGTCAACAAAGCTTACAGCCCTAAGGAAGGTTGTTTCCGAGCCGCAGTGGGGGCAAACGGGTTCTTTTGAATAGTTTTTAGGCGGCTCGCATTTTGGACACTTGTAAACTGGCATGTCTGCATAACCAAGCTTTATAGTTATGCCTCTCTTCAACTCTTCGCTGTGTCTGGAAGCCCAAACACCAGTCAATGCTTGCACTAAAGTTGTTTTACCATGGTCAACATGCCCTATAGTGCCGATGTTTATTTCCGGCTGCCGAGGCAAGGTCACACGTTTTTCCCCATTCATTCTTCTGTTTTCCTTCACAATTTTAGTTATTGAAGGATGTTGCTATGCAAGTTAATAAGTGTTAAGCGCAAGCATCATCATAAACTATCCGATGCTGTTATAAAGCCTTAAAAGTCATTTATGAAAAAGAATTGAAGAGAGGCGACCTACATGGGTTACATTTACCTTTACACCGGAACAGGTGGTGGAAAAACAACTAACGCTTTAGGTTTAGCTCTGCGTTCTGTCGGGCATAAACGCAAAGTCGTAATAATACAGTTTCTTAAATGGTGGAAAAACACCGGCGAATACAAAATCCGAAGGCTACTGGCACCTCAATATGAAATTTACCAGTTCGGTAGAAAGGGTTGGCATGGACTCAGCAATTTGGGCGAAGAAGACAAAAAACTGGCAGAAAAAGCACTGAGGTTTGCAGAGAAAGTGGTTAGGGAAAAAAAGCCGCACTTGCTGGTCCTTGACGAAATCAACCTAGCTTTGCACTGCAAACTGTTAGACGTAAAAGAAGTCTTAAAATTTTTAGACAAAATTCCAAGGAAAACCGATGTTGTTTTAACTGGAAGATTTGCACCTAAAGAGCTCATTGATAGAGCTGATTTCGTAAACGAAATAGTTGACATTAAACATCCGGAAGAAACAGTTACAACAAAAGGAATACAATACTAACTTCCAGAAGTTTCAGCCTTTTTTCCCTTCGGCTTCTCAACAATCTTCGCGTTAATTTGGACTATCTCATCTGTTATAACGTTTCCACGAACCTTCTTTCGCCTTCTCTCCCCCTTCTTCTGCGGATTAAACCCCACTCCACCACTTAATACAACGCTTCTACGCACTCCTCCATGAACATTCGATCTCATGGGGAAACCATCCTTATCAGAGCCCCCAGTTATCTGCACTTTAAATCCAGACAAGCCAAGAACTGCCCCATCAATAACGTCGCCTATCTTTTTCCCAATCAAAGGAGCTGCCCGCGCGTCTTCCAACTCAACAGTTTTTGAAGTTCCATCTTCAGGATCAGATAATATAACCTTGAACTTAACCATTTAACTCGATACTCTCCAAGGCGAATATGAAAGTTTAACATCTAATTATTAAGGGTTATGAAAGCCTTTTTCGCTCTTGTTTCGTCAATGTACACATTTGTTGTTAAACAAGGCTAAAGGAGAATTTTGGTGGTAAAGTTTTAATTTTACATTTTGTTGGTTTTTCCGCTTATGTGGAGATTAGGCTTCCTATTCCATGAAATGGCGTTTGGCTTACTTTCAATTTTTCTCCCTCTTTATATTATGACCCTCAATGGATCATTGCTTGACTTAGGCATAATGACTTCAACCGCCTTGATTTTGGCTATTCCTGCATCCTTCTTTTGGGGCTATATTTGCGATAAAACAAGACGGTACAAGCGTTACATCCTATTTTCATTTCTATCTTCCTCTATAATCCTTTGCTTAATCGCTTTTTCACTCAACATAGGCTTGCTGATAATCCTCTATGCAATTATAGCTATTTTCCATGTTGCCCATGAACCTCCTAAAAACGTGTTGATAGCCGAACTTTACTCGAGGGATGAATGGGAAAAATCATTCGCCCTTTATGAAGGGTTGACGGAGCTAGGATGGCTTACTGGCCTACTAATAGGAACTTTTGTGTCGTTTGCCGGCTTCGATGCAAAAGCAACTTTGCTAACCTGCTGTGCCTTAAACTTTTTAGCATTCATTCATTCAGCAATTTTTCTTACAGATCCTCTTCTTGTGTTTGAAAGAGGTTTAGTCAACATAGAAAAAAGCGTAGAATTCACTTATAGAGGTGTGACATTGGCCTCAAAAGCTCTGGACGGATTTCCCATTTATGAAGACCTTAAAATGGAAAACCTTTATGTTTTCTGCTGCGGTTTAGTTCTCTTCTCGTTTGCTACAAGCACTTTGTTCACGCCTTTGCCCATTTTCTTCTCTAGAAACCTCTCTTTGTCAGCGAGTATGGTTTTCGCCGTATACATTTTAAATTCAAGCGCGGGTGTCGTTGGATATTTTATAGCGACCAACAAACCATACCCGCAAGAGAAACGAACAAGTTTACTAAAAATAGTCTTATTTCGAAGCACCTTAACCTTTCTGCTAGCCTCTTTCACGATAATAGGTGTTTGCACACCAATTTTGGCTTCATTGATTTTGGCGCTCATGGGTTTTGCATACGCCTTATATCACGTTCACGTTTTATCCTTGTCCATGGAGCTCATCCCTGCTGGAAAAGCCGGATTGTTCGACGTTCTTGTCAGTTTAGGCAGTGCCGGAGGCGCTTTTCTAGGCCCTTTTCTGGCTCAAACTTATGATTTTGTATGTGTGTTCTTTTTGGCGGGAGCAATTTTCTTTCTTGCCTATGTAACTTTTCGAATATTCTCTTGAAGGTTTAAATGGTTTTAATGGTAAGTGTTAAAATGTGAAGCTCACAGCTTGCATGATTCTGGTTTATTCTACGTGGACTCTGTATACGTCTATGTCTTCCCGCATTTCCGGCGTTAACTCAAGGAATTCTCTTACTGAACGTTCAATGTCCCTGGACTGTGTCACATAACGTCCAACAACAATTATGTCCGCTCCTTTTTCCAAGGCTTCCTTTGCTGTTTCTGGAATTATGCCGCCAGCCACTGCTATGAGGAATTTTTTGTCTTTAAAGGTTTGTCTCAGCTCTTGGATTAGTTCCAAGCCTATGGTTCTTCCAGTTTCCTCGTCTATCCCTCGGTGAATTATGACAATGTCTGGGAAATCCTTAAGTGTTTTAAGCTTCTTAACGGGGTCTTCAACGTTAAGCATATCTACTGCAGCGTATATTCCAAGTCTTTTCGCCTCATAAATGAAAGCGTCAAGGGTTTCTGGTGGCGCTAACCCAGCGGCTATGACGCCGTCGGCTGTTTCTTCATAAGCAACATCTACCTCAACTTTTCCAACGTCAAGGGTTTTCAAATCTGCTATGAAAAATATGTCTTTAGCTACTTCGCGGAGCTCACTTATCGCCTTTGTTCCATAACGTTTTATGAGGGGTGTTCCAGCCTCCAGTATTATTCTGTCGCTTCTCGGAATTTGCATTATAATCTTCTTAGTTCTTTCCAAGTCCGGTATGTCGAGGGAAATCTGTAAGTATGGCGGTCTCCATAGGCGAGGCACTTTATAACCTAACATTGGATGTTTAGCCCTATCCTTGTCGTAGAAAACCTTCTCCAGCGAAGGATATCTTGCCATCGCCCTCTTAAGGGCTAACTTTGTTGCACTGTAATTATAGTGATATATCTTTCGGGAGTCACTCGCCTTTGGATGAACGAAGACACTGCAAACCACAACCCAATCGTCAACCTTATCCTTTGGAATAATGCCTTCTTCAACGGCATCTGCAATTGCTTTGGCAACAGCAGCCTGTGCCGGACCAAAAATCTTGCCTGCATCCTCCAAATTCTTAACAGTAACTTTGGGCACAAGCAAAGTGTGAGGTTTAGGCGGAAGATTAGGCCTAATAACAGCCAAAAGCGGCGTGTGCCCCATAGAAAGATGAGCTAAACCATTGGCAAAAGCCTCTCCTACAGGGCCGTCCTTGTCGCCTATAAGGAGGTCTATATGGGCAACTTCGTTACCCTCTCCGACAAACGCTTCACCAATAAGATAGGCATATCCTCCAGAAGGCTGCCGAGCCCCCGACACTTCAGCAACAGAAAAAGCCCTAACCGCCTCTTCAAAGTCGACATTAAACTCCCTAAGCCAAGAATACAAAGTATCTCTATGAACTCCCAATATCTTAGCTGTGCCGGAAATAGTTGGTTTTGCTGATCTACCCGACAAAAGACTTCGAGCTTCAGCCTCTTTTCTAGCGGCATCCGACAATATTCTGAGAAATTCCTCTTTTGTTTCAGGTTTTTTCACATCTCTTTCCGACATTTATCAACACTTGAGGGAGTATCTGTTCACAGAATTATTTAAATTTGTCGGATAAAATTTCCAAAAGCGTCAAAACACGTAGAGTTTTCGGCAAATAATATGTTTCAACGCATAATAAGCGTATAATATATGTATGTTTTTGTCGGATAGCGCCTAGCTAATGTAGGAATAATTTGTACTCATTTTTCAGCTATTAATGGATGAACCAACTGATTGCAGTGGGGACAATGAACCAATGCTTTGTCTCCCACAGACCTCCATTTCTTTTTGCAGAAGGGACATTGATACCAAACAGTTTTTCCAGGCACAACAAGCCATTGGCGACTCAGAAGCCATAATATCACTCCTGAAACCAGCATAACGTCTCCTAGAACAACAAGGTATATGAGTCTAAACTCAAACGCTTGGCTAATAGTTATTTTCTCTGTCCAAAGGAGCGATAAAAATGTTGAAAAAGGGTCTGCGCTTGAAGAAAGTTGGGGGTACGTTTTCCACAAAGTTGCTAAAAGTGCAATTATCCCTACTAGGCAGAGCGTTAAGCTAAGCGCATACACTGACTTTTGTTTGCGAAGAACTCTCCTCATTTAGGCTCCTAATCCTATTCAAGCTGGCATAACAGCTTCGGCGATTCTTGTTTCCATCTCAGAATATTGTCTTCGAACTTCGCTTTTGAGAAAATCAATTTCTGAGCGAAGCCTCCTCTTGGATTCCGGTGCCAAATCCTTCGATTTCGCTATGTCTTCCTCCATCTTCAATATTTCTCTTTCCACATTGTGCTTCATTTCCTTGGTTTTCTTCAGCAAATCCACCCTGGCCTTTTCAATCTTCTCAAACTGATTCTTTACGTCTTTCACTTTTTTAGTCAAATTCTGCTTTATCCTCTCAAGTTTCTCTCTGTACTCCCGCTCAGAAGGGCCTCCCATCTAACCCACCATAAACTTGTCTTTTGTCGTGATACTTAATAAACTTTATTATCTAACAATCCGTAAACACCAAAAGTAAAATTTAATGCTCCGGCCGGGATCGGCGCACAAAATTACCGGTAAATATCTGCCGATCATAATTCTGTTAAACGTTATTAACAGTAAAACTGTAAAATGAAGGCATAAGAAAATTTTTTGTAAAATCAAAAGCGCTAATATCTGTACATCGATAAACACTTGATGAAAACCATTTTTTGATTTTAGCTTTTACATGATATAAAGTATTTCTTTTTTCCTATATTAATCGATTTTAGCAAATGTTATAAGAGACCTCTTCATTAAATGAGTGAGTTAATGAGGTGTGTGTTGACGTCGGAAGAGATGATAGTTTCAGGCGAGGAGGCTTTAAAGGTAGCTGATGCCCTTACCGAGTCAAGTTTTCGAATTCTTCAGCTGATTTCTGAGGAGCGCCTTGATGTTTCAACGATCGC